>JAGWTH010000013.1 GCA_028868995.1 Burkholderiales bacterium
AAGGGCGAGGGCCGCAAGGTGGGCCTGGAGGAGCTGGTGTTCGCCGACGGCCGCGAGAAGGTGTACCTGGGCCGCGAATCCGCGGCGCTCATGCTGGTGGCGCAGATCCGCGACGAGGCCCACCGCTTCGCCATCACCGGCATGCGGGCCCGCCGCGCCCGGGTGCGCGTGGGCGGCAGCCAGCTGGAGGAGATCCCGGGCGTGGGCGCCAAGAAGCGGGCGCGCCTGCTGCAGCGCTTCGGCGGCGTGCGCGGCGTGGCCGCCGCCAGCGTCGAGGACATCGCCGGCGTGGAGGGCATCTCGCGCGAGCTGGCCGAGGAAATCTACCGCGCGCTGCACTGA
Source organism: Burkholderiales bacterium (assembly GCA_028868995.1). GTDB lineage: Bacteria > Pseudomonadota > Gammaproteobacteria > Burkholderiales > Burkholderiaceae_C > Ramlibacter. Next base: position 343 of record JAGWTH010000013.1, read on the forward strand.
TCGCCCGCCGCGGCTGCCGATGCACCCGAAAGTCCGTATCGCCCTCATGCACAATCGGGTCCCATGTTCTTCACGGTCCCGACGCTCCTGACCTGGACGCGCATCGTCGCGATCCCGCTGCTGGTGGGGGTCTTCTACCTCGGGCTGGCGCCCGGGCTGCAGAACCTGGTGGCCACCGTGATGTTCGTGGTTTTCGCCGCGACCGACTGGCTGGACGGCTTCCTCGCGCGCAAGCTGGACCAGGCCTCCTCCTTCGGCGCCTTCCTCGACCCGGTGGCGGACAAGTTCCTGGTCTGCGCCTCGCTGCTGGTGCTGGTGCACCTGGGCCGCGCCGACGTGTTCGTGGCGCTGATCATCATCGGCCGGGAGATCGCGATCTCGGCGCTGCGGGAATGGATGGCCCAGATCGGCGCCTCCCGGAGCGTGGCCGTGCACATGCTGGGCAAGATCAAGACCACCGTGCAGATGGTGGCCATCCCCTTCCTGCTGTTCGACGGCAGGCTGTTTGGGGCCATCGACACCCACCTCTGGGGCACCTGGCTGATCTGGATCGCGGCCATCCTGACCGTGTGGTCGATGGTCTACTACCTGCGCAAGGCGCTGCCGGAAATCCGCAGCCGCGTGAAGAGGTGACGAGATGACCGCAGCGGTGGCCGGACGGCAGGACTCGCTGGTGCGTGCCATGCCCGCCGTTTTCGTGGGCATCTGGAGCACCGGCTTCATCGTGGCCCGCTACGGCATGCCGCATGCGCCGCCGATGAAGTTCCTGGCCCTGCGCTACCTGCTGTCGGTCGGCGCCTTCCTGGCCTGGGCGCTCGTGTCGCGGGCGGCCTGGCCGCGCGACCGCCGCCAGCTGGGCCACCTGGCGGTCACCGGCATCCTGATGCACGCGGGCTACCTGGGCGGGGTCTGGGCGGCGGTGAAGGCGGGCATGGGCGCGGGGCTGGCCGCGCTGCTGGTGGGCCTGCAGCCGGTGCTGACGGCCCTCTGGATCTCCCTGCGCGGCGGCCGGGTGGCGGCGCGCCAGTGGGCGGGCCTGGGCCTGGGGCTGGCCGGCCTGGTCCTGGTGGTCTGGCAGAAGCTGGGCCTGGGCGAGGTGAACGCCGTCAACCTGAGCTTCGACCTCATCGCGCTCGTGTCCATCACGGCCGGGACGCTCTACCAGAAGCGCTTCGTGCAGCCCTGCGACGTGCGCACGGCCAACCTGGTGCAGCTGGCCGCGGCCTTCGCGGTGACGCTGCCGCTGGCCGGGCTGGAGCACGAGGGCATGCGCTGGTGGCTGGCCGACGGCGCGTTCAACCGGGAGCTGGCCGGCGCGGTCGCCTGGTCGGTGCTGGGCCTCACGCTGGGCGGCAGTTCGCTGCTGTACCTGCTGATCCAGCGCGGCGCCGCGACCTCGGTCACCAGCCTGATGTACCTGGTGCCGCCGACCACCGCCCTGATGGCCTGGGTGCTGTTCGGCGAACCGATCACGGCCCTGATCGTGGCCGGCATGGCGCTCACCGCCGTGGGCGTGAGCCTGGTCGTGCGCTCGTCGAAGCGCTGAGTTTCCACGGCTCCCCGCGGAAGCGCTCGGCCAGGAAGTCCACCAGGAGGCGGATGCGCCGGGGCGTGCGCGCGGTGTGCGGCGCGAGCCAGTGGATGTCGGCGTCGGTCATCGCATAGGCAGGCAGCACCCGCACCAGCTCGCCCCTGTCCAGCGCACCGGCGATGTCCCACAGGCTGCGCAGCATGATGCCGTGGCCAGCCAGGCACCAGTCGCGCACCAGTTCCCCGGAATTGCTGGAAAGCGGCCCGCCCACGCGCACCCGCAGTTCGCCGCGGTCGCGTTCGCGTTGCAGGCGCCAGACGTCGAAGCGCTCGTTCTCGCGCACCACGAGGCAGTCGTGCGCGGCGAGTTCCTCCGGGCTGGCCGGCGTGCCGCGCCGGCGCAGGTAGTCCGGCGACGCGACCAGCACGCGCTGGTTGCGCGCCAGGCGCCGGCCGGTCCATTCGCTCGCGCGCGGGCCGCGCACCGCCCATAGCCAGACCGCGCCGTCGAAGCCTTCCACGGCCAGGTCCGGCAGCTGCTCGGTCAGCTGCAGCTGCACTTCGAGCCCGGGATGGCGCTGCTGGAACTCCGCGAGCGCCGGGCCCAGCCACAGGCGGCCGAAGCCGAAGGTGGCGGCCAGGCGGATGCGGCCCACCGGCTCGCGGTGGCGCTCTTGCAGCTCGGCCTCCATGGCCTGGAAGCCGGCCAGCAGGCCGAGGGCGCGCTCGCACAGGGCCTCGCCCTCGGGCGTGGGCACGACGCGCCGGGTGGTGCGCTGGAACAGCTGGAGCCCCACGCGGGCCTCCAGGGCCGCCAGCCGCTTGGTGATCACCGAGGGCACGACGTCCGCGGCCGCGGCGGCGCCGGCCAGGCTGCCATGCTCGCGGATCGCGAGCAGCAGCTCCAGGTCGGGGCGGTCGAGGTGGGGTTGCATTGCTTCCGTTCCGGCAAGAATCGCTTGCCGGATTATTGCTGGCGTGCCGCCGGGCCGGGTGCCAGAATCGCCGCCATGCTGGAAGGCTTCGAATCCCTGCGCCTCACGCGCGACGGCGTCGCCCTGAACGTGCGGCGAGCGGGGCAGGGCACGCCGCTGCTGCTGCTGCACGGGCATCCTCAGAGCCTGGCCATGTGGCATCGCGTTGCGCCCGCGCTGGCGGGGCGCTTCTCCGTGGTGCTGATGGATCTGCGCGGCTATGGCGACTCCGGCCGGCCCGCCGCCGGCGAGCGCTCGGCGGCCTACAGCAAGCGGGACATGGCAAGCGACGCGCTGGCCGTCATGCGCCATCTCGGCCACGAGCGCTTCCAGGTGCTGGCCCACGACCGTGGCGCGCGGGTGGCCCACCGGCTGGCGTTGGACCACCCCGATGCGGTGGGGCGCCTGCTGCTGCTGGACGTCGCGCCCACGCTCGCCATGTACCGCGCGACCGGCGAGGCCTTCGCGCGCGCCTACTGGCACTGGTTCTTCCTGATCCAGCCGCCTCCGCTGCCCGAGGCGCTGATCGCCTCGGATCCAGCCCGCTACGTGCGCTCCGTGATGGGCGCGCGCCATGCGGGACTGGCGGCGTTCGCGCCGCAGGCGCTGGCGGAATACGAGCGCTGCGCGGCCATCCCCGGCACGGCCGGGGCCATCTGCGCCGACTACCGCGCCGGCGCCGGCATCGACCTGGAGCACGACCAGGCCGACCTCGACGCCGGCCGCAGGCTCGCCCAGCCTCTGCGCGTCCTGTGGGGCGAACACGGCGCGGTGGGTCGCTGCTTCGATGTGCCCGCGCTGTGGCGTCCGTACGCCGCCGATTTCTCCGGCCGCAGCCTGCCCTGCGGCCACTACATCGCGGAAGAGGCCCCGGCCCTTCTGCTCGACGAATCCTTCACCTTCTTCAGGAGCACCCCGTGAGCAAGAAACGCATCGCAGTCATCCCCGGCGACGGCATCGGCAAGGAGGTCATGCCCGAGGGCGTGCGCGTGGTGGACGCCGCCGCCCGCAAGTTCGGGATCGCCCTGCAGTTCGACCACTTCGACTTCTCCAGCTGGGAGTACTGCGAGAAGCACGGGCAGTACATGCCCGACGACTGGAAGGACCAGGTCGGCGGCCACGACGCGCTGTTCTTCGGCGCCGTCGGCTGGCCCGAGAAGATCGCCGACCACACCTCGCTGTGGCAGTCGCTGCTGCTGTTCCGCCGCGAGTTCGACCAGTACGTCAACCTGCGGCCGGCGCGCCTGATGCCCGGCATCGTCGCCCCGGTGGTGCGCAAGGACGGCAGCCGGCGCGAGCCGGGCGAGATCGACATGTACATCGTGCGCGAGAACACCGAGGGCGAGTATTCCGCCGTCGGCGGCCGCATGTACCCGGGCACCGAGCGCGAGATCGTCATGCAGGAGACGATCATGTCGCGCCACGGCGTCGACCGCGTGCTGAAGTTCGCCTTCGAGCTGGCGCAGTCGCGGCCGAGGAAGCACCTGACCAGCGCCACCAAGTCCAACGGCATCGCGATCACCATGCCCTACTGGGACGAGCGCGTCGCCGAGATGGCGAAGCAATACCCCGGCGTGAAGACCGACAAGTTCCACATCGACATCCTCACGGCGCACTTCGTGCAGCGGCCGGACTTCTTCGACGTGGTGGTGGCGAGCAACCTGTTCGGCGACATCCTGAGCGACCTGGGGCCGGCCTGCACGGGCACCATCGGCATCGCGCCCAGCGCCAACCTCAACCCGGACCGCAGGTTCCCCTCGCTGTTCGAGCCGGTGCACGGCTCCGCGCCGGACATCTACGGCCGCAACATCGCCAACCCGATCGGCCAGATCTGGTGCGGCGCGATGATGCTGGAGTTCCTGGGCCACAAGGACGCTCACGACGCCATCGTGCGGGCGATCGAGGCCGTCCTGGACCCGAAGTCGGGCGCGCCGCGCACCCCGGACATCGGCGGCAAGGCGAGCACCACCGACCTGGGCCGGGCGATCGCCGAGGCGCTCTGACGCGGCGCGGCAGTGCAGCATGGGGGCCTGCCCGCATGCCGCGCGAGGGCCGGCCACGCGAACCGCGGCCGGCTTTCGCGCAGTATGCCCGGCCGCCTGTTGTATTGCCGCATGCCGTATTGACACCCCTCGCGGCGCTGTTCTCTAATCGACGCCAGTGGCCGCCAGGCCGCCCGCACGGTCTCCCCTTCCCGCCACGCCCGCCACGCGCGCCCCGGGAACGGGAGACAAATTTTTGGACCAAGCGTCGAGACAACACCTGCAAGAGGGGCCCCTGTGAACAAGACTGAACTGATCGAGCACATCGCCAAGCACGCCGACATCTCCAAGGCCGCGGCCACGCGCGCGCTGGAGTCGATGATCGGCGCGGTGAAGACCACCCTGAAGAAAGGTGGCTCGGTGTCGCTCGTGGGTTTCGGCACCTTCGCGGTCGGCAAGCGCGCCGCCCGCAGCGGCCGCAATCCCCGCACCGGCGCCCAGATTAAAATCAAGGCCGCCAAGGTACCCAAGTTCCGTCCCGGCAAGGCGCTCAAGGATGCGCTGAACTGAAACGGAACCCGCGGTGGGGTGCTTAGCTCAGCCGGTAGAGCGGCGCCCTTACAAGGCGTAGGTCGGCGGTTCGATCCCGTCAGCACCCACCAACCATGAAAGGCGAACCGCGGTTCGCCTTTTGTTTTTTCCGACCCCGAGTCACGCAACCATGTTCGATTTTGTCCGCAAGCACACGAAGGTCATGCAGTTCCTGCTGTTCCTGCTGATCGTGCCGTCCTTCGTGCTGTTCGGCCTGCAAGGCTACAACCGCATGCACGAGCGCGGGGCCACGGTGGCCAAGGTGGACGGCCAGGAAATCACCCAGCAGGACTGGGACAACGCCCACCGAGCGCAGGCGGACCAGATGCGCGCGCAGATGCCCAACCTCGACCCGAAGCTGTTCGACAGCCCCGAGGCGCGCTACGGCACCCTGGACCGCCTGGTGCGCGAGCGGGTCATGGAGGCGGCCGTCCGGCATGCCGACCTGCTGGTGTCCGACCAGCGCGTGGCCCGCGAACTCGAGTCCAGCCCGCTGATCGCCGCCCTGCGCGGCCCCGACGGCCGGCTGGACATGGAGCGCTACCGCCAGCTCCTGGCCGCCCGCGGCATGTCCCCCGAGATGTACGAGAACTCGGTGCGCAACGACATCGCGCTGCGCCAGGTGCTGGGCGGCGTGGCCGGATCGGCCTTCACCCCGGCGGCCGAGGCGAACGTGTCCCTGGCCAGCTATTTCGAGCGGCGCGAGGTGCGGGTGGCGCGCTTCGATCCGGCCGACTACAAGGCGAAGGTGGAGCCGACCGACGCCGAGCTGCAGGCCTTCTACCAGGACAACGTGAAGCTGTTCCAGGCGCCCGAGCAGGCCGACATCCAGTACGCGGTGCTGGACCTGGATTCGATCGAAAAGGGCATCGTCGTCAACGAGGCCGACCTCAAGACCTACTACGACCAGAACGCGTCCCGGCTCGCGGCCAAGCCCGAGGAGCGCCGCGCCAGCCACATCCTGATCGCCGTGCCGAAGAACGCCACCCCCGAGCAGAAGGCCAAGGCCAAGGCGCGGGCGGAGGAGCTGCTGGCGCAGGTGCGCAAGAACCCGGCGAGCTTCGCCGAACTGGCGAAGAAGTACTCACAGGACCCGGGCTCGGCGCCGCACGGCGGCGACCTCGATTACTTCACCCGCGGCGCCATGACCAAGCCGTTCGCCGACGCCGTGTTCGCCATGAAGAAGACGGGCGAGATCAGCGACGTCGTCGAGTCCGAGTTCGGCTACCACATCATCGAGCTCACCGGCATCAAGGTCGACAAGCCCAAGACCTTCGAGGAGATGAAGCCGCAGCTGGAGGCCCAGATGCGCAAGGACCAGGCGATGAAGAAGTTCGCCGACGCCGCCGAATCCTTCACCAACACGGTGTACGAGCAGTCCGACTCGCTGCAGCCCGCGGCGGACAAGCTGAAGCTGGAGATCCGCACCGCCCAGGGCGTCACCCGCACGCCGCAGCCCGGCGCGGCCGGCCCGCTGGCCAGCGCGAAGTTCCTGTCGGCGCTGTTCTCCCCCGACACCCTGGAGCACAAGCGCAACACCGAGGCCGTCGAGTTCGGCCCCAACCAGCTGGCGTCCGGCCGGATCGTGAAGTACAGCCCCGCGCACACCCGTCCCTACGAGGAGGTGAAGGCGCAGGTGCGCGAGCAGGTGATCGCCCGCAAGGCCGCGGAGCTGGCGCGCAAGGACGGCGAGGCGAAGCTCGCGGCCTGGAAGGCCGCCCCGGCGAGCGCGCAGCTGTCCGCGCCCCTGACCGTGTCGCGGCAGGACAAGGCCAAGCAGCCGGGCCAGGTGGTCGACGCCGCCCTGCGCGCGGACCCGGCCAGGCTGCCGGCCCTGGTCGGCGTGGACCTGGGCGCCGACGGCTATGCGGTGGTCGAGGTCGACAAGGTGCTGCCGCGCGAGACGCCCTCGCCGGCGCAGGCGCAGCAGGAGCTGGAGCAGTACAACCGCGCCTGGGGCATGGCCGAGACGCTCGCCTACTACGACGTGCTGAAGGACCGGTACAAGGTCCAGATCGACGTGCCCAAGCCCAAGGAAGGTTCGGCGAAGTAGTCCGCAAGGAAAAGGCGGGCGGCATCCCGAGGGATGTCCGCCCGCCCGGTCAGGCGAACGCAGCGCCGGTCAGTGGAACAGGCCGGCGGCCTTGGTCAGGGCGATGTACACGCCGATCAGGAAGGGTACGCCGACAGCCAGCCAGGCCAGCACGCCAACGGTGCCGAACGCGCCGCGCGCCGCGGACTCGGAGCCGGCCGAGGCGGCGGCCGCGGCCTCGTGCTGCAGCCCGCGCTCGCGCGCCAGCTCCTCGTCCGTCATGTGGTGCTCGTGCGCGACGGGCTTGACCAGAAGGTTGCAGATGAAGCCCACGGCCAGCAGGCCGGCCAGGATGTAGAGCGTGCGGTCGTAGACCAGGGTGTGGGCCACGCCGGCGTCGATCTGGGCCTGGCGGATGTTGGCGATCAGCACCGGTCCCAGGATGCCCGCCACGGACCAGGCCGTGAGCAGCCGGCCGTGGATGGCACCCACCATCTGCGTGCCGAACATGTCGGCCAGGTAGGCCGGCACGGTGGCGAAGCCGCCGCCGTACATCGTGAGGATGGCGCAGACCACGATCACGAACAGGCCGGCCGCGTGGACGTGGCCCAGCGTCGGCATCAGGCAGTACAGGGCGATGCCCAGCACGAAGAACGTGTAATAGGTGTTCTTGCGGCCGATGTGGTCCGACACGGACGCCCAGAACAGGCGGCCCACGCTGTTGAACAGGCTGATCAGGCCCACCAGGCCGGCCGCGGCGGCCACGATGGCGGCCTTCTGTTCGGGCGTGATGGTGGCCGTGGGATCCGCGCCGATCAGGCCGGCGCCGAACACGTCCTGCAGCATGGGCGAAGCCATGGAGATCACGCCGATGCCGGCGGTCACGTTCAGTCAGAGCACGGCCCAGATGAGCCAGAACTGCGGCGTCTTCCAGGCCTTGTCCAGGTGCACATGATTGCGCGTGATCATGGCCTTGCCGGTGTCGGCCGGGGCGTTCCAGCCCTCGGGCTTCCAGCCCGTAGGCGCGACGCGGAAACCGAAGGCGCCGGCCGACATGCCCACGAAGTACAGCACGCCCATGGCCATGAGGGTGTCGGCCACCCCGCCACCGCCCCCTGTGGCGCCGAAGTGCTTCATGAGCGCCACGGCGATCGGCGCGCCGATCATCGCGCCGCCGCCGTAACCCATGATGGCGAAGCCCGTGGCCATGCCCCGGCGGTCGGGAAACCACTTGATCAGCGTGGACACCGGTGTGATGTAGCCCAGGCCCTGGCCCACGCCGCCCAGGATGCCGCAGCCCAGCCAGAGCAGCCAGAGCTGGTGCATCGCGACGCCGATGCCGCCGAGCACCATGCCGCCGCCCCAGCACAGGGCGGCGATGAAGCCGGCCTTGCGCGGGCCGGCGTGTTCGAGCCAGCCGCCCCAAAGGGCCGCCGACACCCCGAGCATCACGATGAAGAGCGTGAAGGTCAGGCTGACCGCGGGCACCGACCAGTTGCAGCTGGTGGTGAACATCTCGGACAGGAGGGACTGCTTCGCGCAGGCGGCGGCGTCGGTGCTGGCCAGCAGCTTGGTCATGGGCAACCAGAACACGCTGAAGCCGTACGCCATGCCGATGCACAGGTGGATGGCCAGTGCCGCCGGCGGAACGAGCCACCGGTTGAAGCGCGGGCCCGCGACGATGCGATCCTTGGAGAGGATCCCTCCGGGGGGGCCCCCCTGGGGATTTCCTTCGAGAACTGCAGACATTGGGGTCTCCTTTTCTAGTAGCTATAGGGTCAGAGGCCGGCCCACCTGTCCTGCGAGGACCGGCGAGCGCGAGTCTAGGGAGCCCTTACGAGCACAACAATAGGAATTACGCTGCATGGCGGGCCAGGCCGTGCAAACCCGCAAGGCGCCGCAGCGATCGGGAGAGGAAGACGGGCGGAGGGGCCTGGCGCCGGGTTCGCCAGGCTCGTCGCGCCGAGGGAGGGCCACGGCCCGTCGCCCTGGGAGAACCAGGGCTCAGCGAGCGCAGCGAGGAGGGGTGGGGTGGCTGATGGGACTCGAACCCACGACAACCAGAATCACAATCTGGGACTCTACCAACTGAGCTACAGCCACCGTGAGCCCGCGATTATAGCCTGAGCGCGGCAGGGCTCAGGGGTTGACCAGCACCAGCTTGCCCTTGACCGCGCGCGAACCCATGTGGGCGTAGGCTGCCTTGAGCTCGCCCATGGGCATCGTGCGGTCGATCACCGGCTTGACCAGGCCCCGGGCGTACCACTGCGCGAGCTCCTGCATCATCGCCGCGTTGGCCTTCGGCTCGCGCCGGGCGAAGTCGCCCCAGAACACGCCGACGATGGACGCGCCCTTGAGCAGCGCCAGGTTCAGCGGCAGGCTGGGGATGGGGCCGGCGGCGAAGCCCACCACCAGGTAGCGGCCGCGCCAGGCGATGGAGCGGAAGGCGGGCTCGGCGAAGTCGCCGCCCACCGGGTCGTAGATGACGTCGGGACCCTTGCCGTCGGTGGCGGCCTTGACCGCCTCGCGGAAGGAGTTGGGCACCGGGTGCTGCGTGTAGTTGATGGTCGCGTCGGCGCCGATGGAGCGGCACAGCGCGCATTTCTCGTCGGTGGACGCCGCCGCGATCACGCGCGCGCCCGCCGCCTTGGCGATCTGGATCGCCGCCGTGCCGACGCCGCCGGCGGCGCCCAGCATCAGCACCGTCTCGCGGGCCTTCAGTTGCGCGCGGTCGATCAGCGCGTGGTGCGAGGTGGCGTAGATCATGATGAAGGCGGCCGCGTCCACGAAGGGGAAGCCCGCCGGCAGCGGCATGCACAGGGCGGCCGGTGCGATCGTGTGGGTGGCGAAGCCGCCGGTGCCCGCCAGGCAGGCGACGTTCTGGCCCACCTTCAGCTGCGTCACGGCTTCGCCCACCGCCGCCACGACCCCGGCGAACTCGGAGCCGGGCACGAAGGGCAGGGGCGGCTTGTGCTGGTACTTGTTCTGGACGATCAGCAGGTCGGGGAAATTGAGGCTGGCGGCCTTGATCTCGACCAGCACCTCGCCGGCCTTGGGCTGCGGCGTGGGCAGCTCCTTCCACTGCAGCGCGTCGACACCGACGGGGTTCTCGCAAAGCCAAGCATGCATGGCGGGTCTCCTTGTTGGGGCCCGATCATAGGCAAGGGCGCGGCGCCGGCCGTGTCCCAGCCGTGACCGGCCCCTACAATCCCCGGGCATGAGGATCCTGCTCTCCAACGACGACGGCTACCAGGCGCCGGGCATCGTGGCCCTGTACGAGGCGATCCGCGACCTGGGCGAGGTGGAGGTGGTCGCGCCGGAGCACAACAACAGCGCCAAGTCGAATGCGCTCACGCTGCATGCGCCGCTCTACGTCAACGTGGCCGCCAACGGCTTCCGCTACGTCAACGGCACGCCGGCGGACTGCGTGCACGTCGCGCTCACGGGCCTGCTGGGCTACAAGCCCGACCTGGTGGTCAGCGGCATCAACAACGGCGCCAACATGGGCGACGACACCATCTACTCGGGCACGGTCGGGGCGGCGATGGAGGGCTACCTGTTCGGCATCCCGGCCATCGCGTTCTCCCAGGTCGAGAAAGGCTGGTCGCACCTGGACGCGGCGGCGCGCAAGGCGCGCGAGCTGGTGCAGTACCTCGTGGCGCACCATCGGGCGCAGGAAGCCCCCTGGCTGCTGAACGTCAACATCCCGAACCGGCCCTACGGGGAGCTCAAGCCCTACAAGGTCAGCCGCCTGGGCCGCCGCCACGCGGCCGACCAGGTGATCTCGCAGACCAGCCCGCGCGGCGAGATCATGTACTGGATCGGCGGCGCGGGCCTGCCCAAGGACGATGCCGAGGGCACCGACTTCCACGCCTCGCTGCAGGGCCATCCGACCATCACCCCGCTGAAGGTGGACCTCACCGACCACGACGCCCTGCGCTACTGGGCGCAGGCGGCCGCGCAGCTGCCGCCGGGCGAGGAAAAGGCATGACGCGCCGGCCCGGCTTCCCGGCCCGCCTGCCCGGCGGGCCCGTGCCGCCTGCGCAGCCCGCGCGCAAGGCCCCGGCCGCCGTCGCCGCGCCGCGCGCCGCCGTTCCCTCCGGGCTGGGGCTCGATTCGCATGCCGTGCGCGCCCGCATGGTGGAGAAGATCGCCGCGCAGGGCGTCGCGGATGCGCGCGTGCTGGCGGCGATGAACGCCGTCGAGCGCCATCGCTTCGTCGACAGCGCGCTGGTCAACCAGGCCTACGAGGACACGAGCCTGCCGATCGGCCTCGGGCAGACGATCTCCAAGCCCAGCGTGGTGGCGCGCATGATCGAGCTGCTGCTGGCCGCGCCCGCCGGCGCCGGCGGGCGCCTCGGGCGCGTGCTGGAGGTGGGCACCGGCTGCGGCTACCAGGCCGCCGTGCTGAGCCAGGTGGCCTTCGAGGTCTATACCATCGAGCGCCTGCGCGGCCTGCACGAGCGCGCGCGGGAGAACCTGCGGCCCTTTCGCCTGCGCAACGTGCACCTGCTGTTCGGCGACGGCATGGCCGGCTTCGCGCAGGGCGCTCCCTACGCGGGCATCATCGCCGCCGCGGGCGGCGAGGCCGTGCCCCCGGCCTGGACCGACCAGCTCGCCGACGGCGGTCGCATCGTCGCGCCGATGGTGATGCCGCAGGGGCGGCAGGCGCTGGTCGTCATCGAGAAGAGCGCGGGACGCCTCGCCCGGACGATTCTTGAGGGCGTTCACTTTGTCCCCCTAAAATCGGGCATCGCATGAGGATGAACACAATGCAGTGGCGCGAGCGCGCGTTGAAGTGGCTGTGGCTCGTGGCGGCTTGCGCCCTGTTGGCGGCCTGCGCCTCGTCGCGCCGGCTGCCCGCACCGGTAGAAGACCGCTCGGGCGGGCGTCCGGGGGCGGTCGCCGTGCTCCCGGCCTCGCCCGGGGCCGCGCTGCCCGGTGCCGAGAATGCCGGCAAGCCGGGCTATTACACCGTCCGCCCGGGCGACACGCTGATCCGCATCGCGCTGGAGACCGGCCAGAACTGGCGTGACATCGCGCGCTGGAACAACCTGGACAACCCCAACGTGATCGAGGTGGGGCAGGTGCTGCGGGTGGTGGCGCCTGTCACCGGCGCGGTTGCATCGGCCGTGCCGGCAGCCTCCGCGCCGCCGGCATCGGCCGCGTCGGCGGCGCAGGCTCCATCCAGTGCCGCGACCGCCAGCGCGGCGCCCGCCAGCGCGGCCTCGCCGGCAGCGTCCGCGGGCACCGACGACCAGGTCGCCTGGACCTGGCCCACCAACGGCAACGATCCGGTCATCGCCGGCTTCGACGAGGCGAAGAACAAGGGTGTGGACATCGGCGGCCGCGCCGGCGACCCGGTGTTCGCGGCGGCCGACGGCCGCGTCGTGTACGCGGGAGCGGGACTGCGCGGCTACGGCAACCTGATCATCCTGAAGCACAACAACACCTACCTCACCGCGTACGCGCACAACCAGTCGCTGCTGGTCAAGGAGGACCAGACGGTGCGCAAGGGCCAGAAGATCGCGGAGATGGGCTCGACGGATGCCGATCGCGTGAAGCTGCACTTCGAGATCCGCCGGCAGGGCAAGCCGGTCGATCCCACCCGGTACCTGCCACCGAGGTAGCGATGGGGCGGCGCAACGGGCACGGTTCGCCGACGCCTGCAGGGGCCCGCCGGGATGCGGACAGCGTTTCCATGGATGAGCCGGACGCGGCGGCCGGCGAAGCCGCGCCGGGCCTGCCGCCGCAGGAGGCTGCCGGCGACCTGTCCGGCGAGAGCAGCGACACGCTGACGCTGTACCTGCGAGACGTGCGCCGCACCACGCTGTTCACCGCCGAACAGGAGTACGAGACCGCCGTGCGCGCGCGCGCCGGCGACTTCGCTGCGCGGCAGTCGATGATCGAGCACAACCTGCGGCTGGTGGTGAGCATCGCCAAGGGCTACCTGGGCCGCGGCGTGCCGCTGTCCGACCTGATCGAGGAGGGCAACCTCGGCCTGATGCACGCCATCGGCAAGTTCGAGCCCGAGCGGGGCTTCCGTTTCTCCACCTACGCCACCTGGTGGATCCGGCAGGCGGTGGAGCGTGCGGTGATGAACCAGGGCCGCGTCATCCGGCTGCCGGTGCACGTGGTGCGCGAGCTGCAGCAGGTGCTGCGGGCCCGCCGAGCGCTGGAGAACGACCCGGCCTTCATGGCGTCGCGCCGGGGCGATGGCGAGGCCGTGCGGGTGGAGGATGTCGCCGCGCTGCTCGAACGCGACGTGCAGGAGGTCGCCGAACTGCTGGCGATGGCCGAGGCCCCCCGGTCGCTCGACGCCGTGGTCGACCGCTCCGAGGACGAGCACACCCTGGCCGACTTCATGGCCGACGAACTCGCGCTCGACCCCACCGGCGTCACCCACAACCACGAGGTCGAGCGCCTGGTGGCCGGCTGGGTCGACTCCCTGTCCCACCGCGAGAAGGAAGTGCTGGAGGGCCGCTTCGGCCTGCACGAGCGCGAGCCGGAGACGCTGGAGGTGCTGAGCGACCGCCTGGGCCTCACGCGCGAGCGGGTGCGGCAGATCCAGAACGAGGCCCTCGTCAAGCTCAAGCGCCAGATGGCGCGCAGCGGCGTGGACCGCGACTCGCTGTTCTAGGGGCGGTGCGGCGGCACTGCTACAGTGCCGCCATGGCGTGGCCTGTACTTGTTTTCGATATCGAATCCATCCCCGACGTCTCGGGCCTGCGGCAGTTGCGCGATGCGCCGGCCGGTGCCACCGATGCGGAGGTCTACGCCGCCTGGCTGCAGGAGCGCAAGCACGCCGGCCAGAGCGACTTCATGCCGCTGCACCTGCAACGGGTGCTGGTGATCAGCTGCGTGTTCCGCAATGCCGAGGGCCTGCGCGTGCACTCCTTCGTGGACCGCGACAACGCGAGCGAAGGCAAGGTGGTGCAGACCTTCTTCAACGCCATCGAGAAGCACGTGCCGCAGCTGGTGAGCTGGAACGGCGGCGGCTTCGACCTGCCGGTGCTGCACTACCGCGGCCTGCGCCATGGGGTGGTCGCGTCCAGGTACTGGGACCTGGGCGAGGACGACCGCGAGTTCAAGTGGAACAACTACATCAGCCGCTACCACATGCGCCACCTGGACCTGATGGACCTGCTGGCCATGTACCAGCCGCGCGCCAACGCGCCGCTGGATGCGATGGCCAAGCTGTGCGGCTTCCCGGGCAAGCTGGGCATGGACGGCTCGCAGGTCTACCCGGCCTTCCTGGACGGCAAGCTGGAGGACATCCGCCGCTACTGCGAGACCGACGTGATGAACACCTACCTGCTGTACTGCCGCTTCCAGAAGATGCGCGGGGGCTTCACCGAGGCCGAGTACGACCAGGAGATCGGCTTGGTGAAGCAGGCGCTGGCCGACCTGTCCGGCAACGAGCCGCACTGGCAGGAATACCTGGCTGCCTGGGAGTGACCTCCGTCCCTGAGACAATCGGGGGATGACAGACAGGCAGGCAGCCGACCCGCATCCGCAGGGCTGGCTTCAGATCGAATCGCTCGACATCGAGGCGCAGGGCGTGGCCCGCCGTCCCGACGGCAAGGTGGTGTTCGTCGACGGCGCGTTGCCCGGCGAATGGGTGAGCGCGAACGTCCACCGCAGGAAGAACAACTGGGAGCAGGCCTCCCTGGTGGAGGTGCACCGGGAGTCGTCGCTGCGCGTGCGGCCGCGCTGCCCGCACTTCGGCCTGCACGAGGGCGCCTGCGGGGGCTGCAAGATGCAGCACCTGGACGTTTCGGCCCAGGTGGCGATCAAGCAGCGGGTGCTCGAGGACAACCTCTGGCACCTGGGCAAGGTCCGGTCCGACACCCTGCTGCCGGCCATCGAAGGCCCGGCCTGGGGCTACCGCTGGCGGGCCCGCTTCTCGGTGCGCCACGTGCGCAAGAAGGAAACGGTGCTGGTGGGCTTCCACGAGCGCAAGAGCCGCTACGTGGCCGACATCCGTGAATGCCACGTGGTGCCGAAGCATGTGAGCGACCTGCTTCTGCCGCTGCGTGCCCTGATCGGGTCCATGGACGCCATCGAGACCTGCCCGCAGATCGAGCTGGCCTGCGGCGACCGGGTGACGGCCCTGGTGCTGCGCCACCTGGAACCCCTGTCGGCGGGCGACCTGGCGAAACTGCGCGCGTTCGCCCGCGACCACGCGGACGCCGGGGTGCAGTGGTGGCTGCAGCCCAAGGGGCCGGATTCCGTGCGCCTGCTCGACGAGGGCGGCCCCGAGCTCGCCTACACGCTGCCCGAGTTCGGCATCACCATGCCCTTCCGGCCCACGGACTTCACCCAGGTCAACCCGCACATCAACCGCGTGCTGGTCGAGCGCGCGGTGCGCCTGCTGCAGGTGCATCCGGGCGAGCGCGTGATCGACTGGTTCTGCGGGCTGGGCAATTTCACCCTGCCGCTGGCCACGCAGGCCGGCGAGGTGCTGGGCATCGAGGGCAGCGAGGCGCTGGTGGCGCGCTCGCGCGAGAACTACGCGGCCAACCAAGCCGCCCGGGCGCGGCCGCTGGCGCCGGCGCGCTTCCTGGCGCGCAACCTGTTCGAGATGACGCCGCAGCAGCTGGTGGCCGACGGCGCGGCCGAGCGCTGGCTGGTGGACCCGCCGCGCGAGGGCGCCATCGCCCTGGCCAAGGCGCTGGCGGACCTGCACCAGGACCCTTCCTTGCGCGGCGGATGGATGCCGCCGAAGCGCATCGTCTATGTCAGCTGCAATCCGGCCACGCTGGCGCGCGACGCCGGGCTGCTGGTGCACCAGGCGGGTTACCGCTGCCTCTCGGCGGGGGTGGTCAACATGTTCCCGCACACGGCGCACGTGGAGTCCATAGCGGTCTTCGAGCTCGCGTGAAGCCAAGAAGAAGGCCCGCTCGCGCGGGCCTTTTCTTCTCTGAGCGGCGCGGGGCGCCGGTTCACTCTTCGCCGGCCGTCATCCCCAGCAGGGCCAGCAGGCTTTGGAACACGTTGAACAGGTCCAGGTAAAGCATGAGCGTGGCGTTGATGTAATTCGTCTCGCCGCCGTCGACGATCTGCTTCAGGTCGTACAGCATGTACAGGCTGAAGATCGCGATCGCCAGCGTGCTGATCACCAGCATGCCCAGAGAGGAACCCAGGAACACGTTGACGATGCTGCCGACCACGAGCACCAGGGCGCCGGCGAACAGCCACTTGCCGAGGCCCGAGAGGTCGCGCTTGATCACCGTGGACAGCGAAGCCATCACGAAGAACACGGCCGCCGTGCCGCCGAAGGCGGTCATCACCAGGCCGGGGCCGTTCTTGAAGCCCAGGACCAGCGCGACCAGGCGCGACAGCATCAGGCCCATGAAGAAGGTGAAGGCCAGCAGCACGCCCACGCCGGCGGCGGAATCCTTGGTCTTCTGGATCGCGAACATGAAGCCGAAGGCGACGCCCAGGAAGACGATCAGGCCCAGCCCGCCGGTGAGGTTGCGGGTGATGCCGGTGGTCACGCCCACCCAGGCCCCCAGCACGGTGGGGATCAGGCTCAGCGCCAGCAGCCAGTAGGTGTTGCGCATCACCTTCTGGCGCTGCTCCAGCGTGGCCGCGGCGGCATAGCCGTAGGTGGGAAGGGTCTGGATCGGTTCGTTCATTGGCGGCTCTCCTGTGCCTTGTCGACGGTTAGATGGGCGCATTCTAGGGCGGTTCCCCGCGACCTGACGGCAAGCCGCGCGCGGGCGGCTATGCTTGTCCCTTTCCCGCCAGCACAAAGCATCCCCATGAAGACCCGATCTGCGCTCGAACTCGCCGATGTCAAGGCCATCGCCGCCGCCGCCGAGGCGGAGGCGCTCGCCAACCAGTGGCCGGTGACCATCGCCATCGTCGACGACGGCGGCCACCTGCTGTGGCTGCAGCGCCTGGACGGCGCCCCGCCGGTGTCCGCCCACATCGCTCCGGCCAAGGCGCACACGGCGGCGCTGGGCCGTCGCGAAAGCCGCAGCTACGAGGAAGTGATCAACGGCGGCCGCATGTCGTTCCTGAGCGCACCCGCGCTGCAGGGCATGCTGGAAGGCGGCCTTCCCATCATGAAGGACGGGCACTGCATCGGCGCCGTGGGCGTCAGCGGCGTGAAGTCCGGCGAGGACGCGCAGATCGCCCGCGCGGGCATCGCCGCGCTGGGGCTGTGAGGCGCACCTCCTCTGCGCGGAGGAATCCCCGATTCACTTGGTGAGAATCAGCTTGCCCAGGCGCGTGGCCTGCAGGCGGTAGACCTCGCCGTTGTGCGCGATCTCCACCATGCGGCGGCCCCGCAGCAGGTCCTCGCTGGGCAGCGGGGCGTGGCGCGTGGCGCCCTGCGGGTCGCCACCGGGCCGCGATGCGGCGCTGTCGGCGTGCCGCGAGGGCAGGGGGCTGTCGCGCTGCGTCATGGGGCCTTCGGTTCGGTGATGAAGCCGATGCGGTGCAGGCCGGCCTGCTGGGCCGCCGCCATCACCTGCGCCACGCGTTCGTAGCGCGCGTCCCGGTCGCCGCGGATGTGCAGTTCCGGCTGCGGCTCGCGGGCGGCCTCCACGCGCAGCAGGCGCGGCAGTTCGTCGTCGCCGACCGGGGTGTCGTTCCACCAGTACCGGCCCTGGGCGTCGACCGCGAGCCGGATGGTCTGCGGCTTCGCATCCTGCGGTTGGGCGCTGGCGCGCGGCAGGTCGATCCGCACCGAATCCTTCATCACCGGCACGGTGATCATGAAGATGATCAGCAGGACCAGCATGACGTCCACCAGGGGCGTCATGTTGATCTCGTTCATGACGTCGTCGGTATCGTCCTGGGTTCCGAAGGCCATGTTCAGGC
This sequence comes from Burkholderiales bacterium, assembly GCA_028868995.1. Lineage (GTDB taxonomy): Bacteria > Pseudomonadota > Gammaproteobacteria > Burkholderiales > Burkholderiaceae_C > Ramlibacter. The sequence goes on from JAGWTH010000013.1 coordinate 18,285, forward strand.
CTCTTTCTTCATCGCGATCACCTTCGCGGCGTCGCCGGCGGACACGCGCGCGCCGGTGACGAAGTACGCGTGCAGGTCGTGGGCGAAGCGGTTCAGCTTGAACAGTACGCCCTTGTTGCCGCGCACCAGCGCGTTGTAGCCCAGCACCGCGGGGATCGCCACCGCCAGGCCCAGCGCGGTCATGATCAGCGCCTCGCCGACCGGGCCGGCCACCTTGTCGATCGTGGCCTGGCCGGCGGTGCCGATGGCCAGCAGCGCGTGGTAGATGCCCCAGACGGTGCCGAACAGGCCCACGAAGGGCGCGGTGGAGCCCACGGAGGCGAGCACCGCCAGGCCGGCCTGCAGGCGAGCGGTCGATTCGTCGATCGAGTTGCGCATCGCGCGGGTGAGCCATTCGCTCGCGCCCAGCGAGTCGCGCAGCTGCGGCTGCGCGTTGTGGTGCGCCGCCGCTTCGCGGCCTTCCAGCGCGAGCGCGCGGAACGGGTTGGACGGGTCGGTGCCCAGCTTGCTCAGGCCGTCGGCGAAATCGGCCGCGTGCCAGAAGCTCTCGATGCTGCGCGACTCGCGCGCGTGGCGCCGCAGGTCGAGGGCCTTGATCACGAGCACCATCCAGGAGGCGAGCGACATGCCCAGCAGCATCAGGGCGACCCCCTTGGTGATGACATCGCCTTGCTCCCACAGGTGGGCGAGGCCGAATTCAGCATTCATTCCTTGTTCACTCCAGCACGAAATTGAAGGGGACGTTGAACCACATCGCCTCGGGCACGCCGGCGCGCCGGCCGGGGACGAAGCGCCACTTGCGCACGGTCTCCAGCGCGGCGCGGTCGAGGCGGTCGTAGCCGCTCGAATCCCGGACCCGGGCATCGAGCGCGGTGCCGTCGACGCCGATCAGGACGCGCACGATGACCTTGCCCTGCTCGCCCAGGCGCTTGCTCATGGGCGGGTAGGCCGGCTTGGGGTTGCGCAGGTAGGCGGCGTCGGTCGACGGCGGCTCCACCGGCGCCGGTGCCGGCGGGGCGGGGAGGGCGGTGGCCAGCGGCGCGGCGATCGGGGCGGGCGCGGGCTGTGGCTGGGCCGTGCCCGCCGGGGCCACAGGTGCCGGCGGCTGCTCCGGGGCGGCAGTGACCGGGGTCGGGGGCGGTGGCGTCACGGCCTGGCGAGGCGCGACGGGCTTCGCGACGGGCTGCGGCGGCTTGGGCGGCAGTGGCTCCACCCTGGGGGTGGGCGGTTGGAGGACCTCGCCCAGGACTTCGACCGGCACGACCACCTCGGCCGGGCGGCGCAGCAGGCCGGCCTGCAGGGCCCACAGCGCGAGGGCATGGGTCGCCACCACGCCGCCGGCGATCGCGAGATTGCGGCGGGAGCGGGTCGGGAACGGCAGCGTCTGGGCGCTCATCTCGGCAGCATAGTGGGCGCGGGACCCGTCAGCGCAGGGCCCAATGCGCAGCGGCGAGGACCAGGATCAGGCTGCCGAACAGGGTGGGGATGCAGGTCATGCCCCAGTATAAATGAGAATCGCTCGCATTTACAACCACCCCGAAGATCGAGCTCCCGCTTGCGGCAGGGCAAGGAGTTCGGTCCGGATCGCCGGCAGCGCCGCGGCGCCGCACTGGGCCATCGCCAGTTCCAGTTCGTCGCGCAGCAAGCGCAGGACATGGGCCACTCCGGCGGCCCCCGCGCTGGCCAGGCCCCAGAGCAGCGGCCGTCCGACGAGGACGGCGCTGGCGCCGAGGGCGAGCGCCTTGAGGACGTCGGTGCCGCGCTGAATGCCGCCATCGACCAGGACCGGCAGGGTGCCGGCGACCGCATCGGCGATGGCCGGCAGCGCTGCCGCCGTCGCCGCGGCCCCGTCCAGCACGCGGCCGCCGTGGTTCGACACGATCAGGCCGGCCACGCCCTGGCGCTGCGCTTCGCGTGCATCCCCGGGATGCAGCACGCCCTTGAGAACCAGCGGCAGCCGTGTGTGCGCGCGCAGCCAGGCCACGTCGTCCCAGGTCGGCGCCCGCGCGAGCAGCTCCTGCAACGAGGTCGCGCCTTCGCTCTGCGGGGGCACATGGACGGCGGAAATGCCGGGCGGCAGCCGCTGCGGCCGGGCCGCCCGGGCGCTGGCGTCCACGGTCAGCACCAGCGCCTCGCAGCCGGCATCCTCCGCCCGCCGCACGAGGTCCAGGGTCGCGCCGCGGTCGGGCAGCAGGTACAACTGGAACCACAGCGGCCCGCGGCCGCTCGCCGGACCGAAGGCGCTCGCCACGGTCTCGAGGCGGATGCTGGACTGGCTGCCCAGCACCAGCCCTGCGCCCAGCGCGGAGGCCGCCACCGCCAGTGCGACTTCGCCGTCGGGATGCGCGAGCCGCTGCAAGGCCATCGGCGCGCCTAACACGGGCCAGGGCAGCGGCCGGCCGAACAGCTGGCTGCCGGTGTCGATCGCGCGGACACCGCGCAGCACGCGCGGCAGCAGCGCGATGGCGTCCCACGCCTGCCGGTTGGCGCGCACGGTCTGCCCCGTTCCGGCGTGGGAGGAAAGGAAGGCCCAGGCTTCCGCGCCGAGTGCGGCCCGTGCGTGCGGCTCGTAATCGCCGGCGCAGGTGATGTCGGGCGGCAGCGCCTGCAAGGCGGGCGACTTCAGGTGTCCGCCCACATCCGCAGCAGGTTGTGGTACGTGCCCGTGAGCTGCACGAGCTCGGGGGCGTTCGCATCGGTGCGCGCGCGCAGCTTCACCAGCGCCATGTCCATCTCGAGCAGCAGCCGGCGCTGCTCCGGGCTTCGCACCATGCTCTCGACCCAGAAGAAGCTGGCGATGCGCGCGCCGCGCGTCACCGGTGTCACCTCGTGCAGCGTGGAGCCGGGATAGACGACCAGGTCGCCGGCCGGCAGCTTCACCCGTTGCGCGCCCTGGGGCTCGTGGATGACCAGCTCACCGCCGTCGTAGTCCCCCGGGTTGGCGAGGAAGAGGGTGCAGGACAGGTCGGTGCGCACCCATTGCGCCGGCTGGCGCGATTGCAGCACCGCGCCGTCGATGTGCGCCCCATAGTGGTTGCTGCCGCCGCGGTACCGGTTGAACATGGGGTTGAAGATCCGGCGGGGCAGGGCGGCCGCGAAGAACACCGGGTCGCGCTGCAGTGCCGCCAGCACCAGCTCGCGCAGCCGCGCCGCCTGCGGGCTGTCCTGCGCCAGCTGCTCGTTGTTCTTCTCGTGGACGGCCTGCCCGCCCGCGCTGCCGCGCCCGTCGACCCAGGGGGCGTCGTCGCCGAGCAGCGACCGGGCGGTCGTGAGCTCGTCGGGGCGAAGCAGGCTCTTCAGGTGCAGCAGCATGGGGCCTCAGAACATCGTCTTGACCGTGAGCTCCACCCGGCGCGGCGCGCCCGGTGCGTAGAAGCCGCGGTACAGGGAGTCGGCGTACAGCTTGTCGGCCAGGTTGGTCACGTTCAGCCTGGCCGACCAGCGATCGCTGAAAGTGTATTCCGCCATCGCGTCTACGGTGGCGAAGCCGGGGGCAGTGACGTGGCGCGCGCCATCGGGCTGCTGCTCGCCGCGCCAGTTCAGGCCCACGCCCAGGCGCAGCGGCTGCAGCACGCGGTAGGTGGTCCACACGCTGCCGCTGTGCCTGGGCGTCAGGCCCGGACGGTCGCCTTGCACCTGTGCGCCGGTGCCGGCCGCGTTGAGCGCGACGTTGCTCTCGTCGATACGCGCGTCCGGGATCCAGGTGTGGTTGAAGAACACGTCCCAGCGAGGGTTGATGCGCCCGGCCAGGTTGAACTCCAGGCCGGTGGCATGGCGCCGGCCGGACAGCAGTTCCTGCGTGGCGGCGGTGTCCGGGTCGGTGTTGCGCTCGTTGTACTTCTCGCTGTAGAAGGCCGCTATCCCGAGCAGGGCCTTCTTGCCGAACAGCTCCCACTTGCCACCGACCTCGAGGTTGCGGCTCTTCTCGGCCGGGGTGTTGGCCGCACGCGGGCTGGACGGCGCGGACGGGGTGAACTGGTAGGTGTCGGCCGAGACGTTGTACGAGGTGCCCCAGGAGATGTAGTAGCTGGCGAAGGCATCCGGCTGGTAGAAGAGGCCCAGGCGCGGCGACCAGAGGTTCTCGTCGCGTGCGCTGGTCTCGGCGCCGCTCACAGCCTTGTAGGACGCGCTGAAGCGGTCGAAGCGGACCCCGCCCACCAGCTTGACGACCGGCGTGAGGGCCAGGGTGTCCTGGGCGTAGAGGCCGAGGTCCTGGGCACTGTAGGTGGTGAACTGCAGCGGCGCTCGCGTGTCGGGGCGAACCGCGCCGTCGTCGGGCGTGCCGACCAGCGTGGTGGGAGAGGGCGCGAGGCCCGCGGTGGCGTTGTTGTTGCGCCTGGCCTCCTCGCGGTACAGGTCGATGCCCGCGAGCACCGCGTGGCGTCGCCCGCCGCCGTCGGTGAACGCGCCCGAGTAGTCGCTGGCGAGCTGGGTGAGGTCGCTCTCGCCCACGCGCGCCTTCGGCCTGCGGACCAGGACGGTGGCGTCGTTCAGGGTGGCGAAGGTCTGCGGCGTGGCGAACGAGATGGCGCTGGCGAGCAGGTCGCGCTGGTAACGGCCATGCCGCAGCGTCGTCCTGAGCTGACCATCGTGGCCTTCGAAGAGGTGGACGTGCGACAGGGTGCCGTAGGCGGCGCCGGTGTCCAGGTGGTCGTTGGCGAGGCCGTAGTAGCGGCCCGCCGGCAGGGTCGGCAGGAGCTTGCCGCCGTTGCCGTTGCCCAGGATCCAGGGATGGTCGTAGAGCGGGCGGTTCTCGACGTTCAGGACGTACAGGCCGGCGGAGAACTCGTCGGCCGTGCCGATGCCCCAGCGGTAGGTGGGCGCGATGCCCTGCTTGCGCGTGCCGGCGCCGCCGTTGTCGGCATCGTGCGCCATGACGTTCAGCCGCAAGGCGGCGTCCTCCCCGGTGACGAAGTTGAAGTCGCCCGTCAGCCGGTTCTCCCGGCCGGTGCCCAGGGTGTAGTCCACCTCGTGCTGGTTCATCATGAAGGGCTGCTTGCTGACCTGGTTGACCACGCCGCCGGTCGAGCCCTTGCCGAACAGCATGGAGGCCGAGCCCTTGAGGACTTCGATGCGGTCGTCGTTGAAGGTATCGCGCTCGTACAGGGCGCCGTCGCGCAGGCCGTCGCGGTAGATGTCCCCGGCCTGCTCCAGCGAGAAGCCGCGCAGGCGGATGTCTTCCTCGCCGGTCTCGCCGGCCTGGAAGCTCACGCCGGCGGTGGACTTCAGCACCTCGCGGAAGTCGTCGAGGTTGCGGTCGTCGATCAGGCGTTCGGTCTGCACGGTGACGGTCTGCGGGATGTCGCGCAGTTCCTGGTCGCCTTTGCCGATGCGGGTGCGGCGCGTGCGCAGCTCGTTCTTCGTCTGCGGGACCTCGGCCTGGTCGCGCACGACGACGGTGGACAGCGTGCGGCCGGACTCGGGCGCGCTCTGCGCCCAGGCGCCGGCGGATGCGGCCAGCAGGAAGGCCCCGAGCGGGAGCAGGGAAGGTTCGGAAAGGGGTCGCGCGGGCAGCGCCATTGAAAGCCTCCAGGCAGGGTCCGCGCGGGACGGACCGGGTGGTTGGAAGGCTGGCTGGCGCGCCGTGGGCGCCGTCTGGCTGGCCGAATGGTTGGGCTTTACATTTTAAATGCGAATTCCTCGTATTTGCAATATAGAATGGAGGAAATCCAGTCCCGAGCCATGCAACGCGAGACCCTTTCCCATCCCGAGGCGGCCGCTGCGCGCGCGCGCCTCGACCAGGCCCCGCTGGGCCATTCCTTCGTCGTGCGCGAGGTGCTGCCCGACCCGCAGGCACCCGAGCGCGCACGGCAGCTGGAGGAGATCGGCTTCTATCCCGGCGAGCAGGTGACGGTGATGACGCGCGGCTTCCCCGGGGGCGACCCGCTGGTCGTGCGGGTCGGCCAGTCGACCTTCGCGCTGCGCGGCGCCGAGGCCGCCTGCATCCGGATCGAGGGTACCGGCGGCCGGGCCGCATGAGCCGCCGGGCCGTCCCAAGGCGAATCCCGCAGCGCGCAGCGCGGAGGGTAGTCCAGTGAGCCGCCGGGCCGTCCCAAGGCGAATCCCGCAGCGCGCAGCGCGGAGGGTGGCGCGGTGAACGAGGCCGTCGTCCACCTGCACCCCACGGGGCGGCTCGCCGCCCTGGTGGGCAATCCCAACGCAGGCAAGACCGCGTTGTTCAACCGCCTGACCGGCAGCACCCAGAAGGTCGCCAACTACGCCGGCGTCACCATCGAGCGCAAGGAAGGCCGGCTGACGCTGGCCTCGGGCAAGACGGTGCGCGTGCTGGACCTGCCCGGCACGTACTCGCTGCATCCGCGCTCGCCCGACGAGCGCATCACCTGCGACGTGCTGCACGGCACGGCCCGGGGCGAGAAGCGGCCGGACCTCGTGGTCTGCGTGGTCGATGCGACCAATCTCCGGCGCGGCCTGCGGCTGGTGCTGGGCGTCAAGCGCATGGGCCTGCCCTGCGTGGTGGCGCTGAACATGGCGGACCTGGCCGCCAGCCGCGGCATCCGCCTCGACCCCGACGCGCTGGCCAGCGAGCTGGGCGTGCCGGTGGTGAGCACGGTGGCCGTGCAGGGCGAGGGCGACGCGGCGCTGCGGGCGCTGCTGGAGCGCCCGGAGATCTGGCAGCCGACCACCAGCATGATGCCGGTTCCCATGCCGCCGGGCGACGAACTGCCCGACCACGAGCGCGTGCGCATGATCCTCGAGCGGCTGGGCCTGGACGTGGTGGCACCGCACCTGATGAGCGACCGCATCGACCGCGTGGTGCTGCATCCCGTCTTCGGGCCGGTGCTGCTGACGGTGCTGCTGTTCCTCGTCTTCCAGGCGGTGTTCGCCTGGGCCAAGGCGCCGATGGCGGCGATCGGGGACGCGACCAACTGGCTCGGCGGCGAGGTGGGCGCGCTGCTGCCGCAGGGCTATATCCGCAGCTTCCTCACCGACGGCCTCATCGCGGGCGTGGGCGGCGTGCTGGTGTTCCTGCCGCAGGTGCTGATCCTGTTCTTCTTCATCCTGGTGCTGGAGGAGTCGGGCTACCTGCCGCGGGCGGCCTTCCTGCTCGATCGCATCATGGGCGGCGTGGGCCTGTCGGGCCGCTCCTTCATCCCGCTGCTCTCCAGCTTCGCCTGCGCCATCCCCGGCATCATGGCCACGCGCACGATCGCCAACCCGCGCGACCGTCTGGTGACGATCATGATCGCGCCGATGATGACCTGCTCGGCGCGGCTGCCGGTGTATGCGCTGCTGATCGGCGCCTTCATACCGGCGCGTCAGGTCGCGGGCTTCGAGTTGCAGGGCCTCGTGCTGTTCGTGCTGTACCTCGCGGGCATCCTGGGTTCCCTGCTGGTGGCCTGGATCCTCAAGCGCACCACGGCGCGCGGGCTGGTGCGCCCGCTGATGATGGAGCTGCCCACCTACCACTGGCCGCACCTGCGCAGCGTGGCCTTGGGCCTCTGGCAGCGCGCCGTGATCTTCCTGCGCCGCGTGGGCACCATCATCCTGGTGCTCACGATCGCCCTGTGGTTCCTGGCCAGCTTCCCCGCGCCGCCGGCGGACGCGACCCGGCCCGCGATCGAATACAGCCTGGCGGGCCTGCTGGGCCACGGGCTGTCGCTGCTGCTGGCGCCGATCGGCTTCAACTGGCAGATCAGCATCGCGCTGGTGCCCGGCCTCGCCGCGCGCGAGGTGGCCGTGAGCGCGCTCGGCACGGTCTATGCGCTGTCCGCCACGGGCAAGGACACGGCGCAGGCGCTCTCTCCCATCATCGCCCAGAGCTGGAGCCTGGCGACGGCGCTGTCGCTGCTGGCCTGGTACGTCTTCGCCCCGCAGTGCATGGCGACCCTGGCGACCGTGAAGCGCGAGACCGGCGGCTGGAAGTGGGCGCTGGTGATGGCCGGCTACCTGTTCGCGCTGGCCTATCTCGCGTCCTTCGTGACCTACCGGGTGGCGCTGGCCCTGGGCTGGGGCTGAGCCGGGAGCTCGCCCCCGCCGTCTTCACGCGGTCCGTCAGCTGCGGATCAAGTGGTCGAAGGCGGCCAGCGCAGCCTTCGCGCCGTCGCCCGCGGCGATGATGATCTGCTTGTACGGCACCGCCGTGCAGTCGCCGGCGGCGAACACGCCGGGCAGCGAGGTCCGGCCCCGGGCGTCGACGATGATCTCGCCGAACCGGGACAGCTCCACCGCGCCCTTGAGCCACTCCGTGTTGGGCACCAGCCCGATCTGGACGAACACGCCCTCCAGGTCCACGCGCTTCTCCTCGCCGGTGGCGCGGTCCTGGTAGGTTAGCCCGTCCACCTTGTCCGTGCCCGTGATCGCCGTCGTCTGCGCGTTCAGCACCACGTCCACGTTGGTCAGCGAGCGCAGCTTGTCCTGCAGCACAGCGTCGGCCTTCAGCTTCGTGTCGAATTCGACCAGCGTCACGTGGCGGACGATGCCCGCCAGGTCGATCGCCGCCTCGACGCCGGAGTTGCCGCCGCCGATCACCGCCACGCGCTTGCCCTTGTACAGCGGCCCGTCGCAGTGCGGACAGTAGGCCACGCCCTTGTTCTTCAGCTCCTGCTCCCCGGGCACGTTGACATTGCGCCAGCGCGCGCCGGTGGCGAGGATCACGGTCCTGGCCTTCAGCGTGGCCCCGCTTTCGAACTCCACCTCGACCAGTTCACCCGTGCGCAGCGCCTTGGCCCGCTGGAGGTTCATGATGTCCACGTCGTAGTGGCGAACGTGCTCCTCCAGCGCCAGCGCGAACCTCGGCCCCTCGGTCTCCTTCACGGAGATGAAGTTCTCGATGCCCAGGGTGTCCAGCACCTGGCCGCCGAAGCGTTCGGAGGCGATGCCGGTGCGGATGCCCTTGCGGGCGGCATAGACGGCGGCCGCGGCGCCGGCCGGTCCGCCGCCCACGATCAGGACGTCGAACGGGTCCCGGCCCGAGAGCTTCCGGGCCTCGCGTTCGCCGGCGGCCGAGTCGACCTTCGCGACGATCTCCTCCAGGCTCATGCGGCCGGAACCGAAGAGGGTGCCGTTGAGGAACACGGCGGGCACGCCCATGACCTGGCGTTCCTCGATCTCCCGCTGGAACAGGCTGCCCTCGATCATGGTGGCCCGGATGCGCGGGTTCTGCACCGCCATCAGGTTCAGCGCCTGCACCACGTCCGGGCAGTTGTGGCAGGTGAGGGACACGTAGACCTCGAAGTCGAGGTCGCCGTCCAGCGCCCGGATCTGCTCCAGCAGCGCCTGTTCCACCTTGGGCGGATGCCCGCCCGCCTGCAGCAGGGCCAGCACCAGCGAGGTGAATTCGTGGCCCATTGGCAGTCCGGCGAAGCGCGGGCCGTTGGTCCGCCCGGGCGGGTTGACCTGGAACGAGGGCGTGCGCTGCGCTCCGCCGGCGGACTCCGTGACGCTCACGCGCGGCGAAGCCTCCGCGATGTCCCGCAGCAGCGCCCGCATGTCGGCCGAGGCGGGCGTGTCGTCGAGCGAGGCGACGATCTCCACCGGCTGGGTCATGCGCTCCAGGTAGGCGGCGAGCTGGGCTTTCATGTTGGCGTCGAGCATGGGACGAGTTCCTCGGAATGCGTGTTGGGTGATCAGGAAAAGCAAGGCCCCGGGCGCTCGTGGCTCCCGAGGCCGTTCCTTCCGCCAGCGGTCCGTGGACCACGTGGAATAGCATGCAGCGTGGTCCCTCTTGCGCCGAAGATCCGGCTTTGCCGGTCTTCGGTGCACTGATCAGGCCACTTTAAAGAGTCGCTTGCGACTCTTTGAATTGAACGCCCTTAGATCTTGCCGACCAGGTCCAGCGACGGAGCGATGGTCTTGGCGCCTTCGTTCCACTTGGCCGGGCACACTTCACCCGGGTGCGCGGCGGTGTACTGGGCCGCCTTCAGCTTGCGCAGGGTCTCCTTGACGTCGCGGGCGATCTCGTTGGAGTGGATCTCCGCCGTCTTGATGATGCCTTCCGGGTTGATGATGAACGTCCCGCGCAGGGCCAGGCCTTCTTCCGGGATGTGCACGCCGAAGGCATTCGTCAGCGTGTGGGTCGGGTCCCCCACCAGCGGGAACTTCGCCTTGCCGACGGCGGGAGACGTCTCGTGCCACACCTTGTGCGAGAAGTGCGTGTCGGTGGTGACGACGTAGACCTCGGCGCCCAGCTTCTGGAACTCGGCGTAGTGGTCGGCCGCGTCCTCGACTTCGGTCGGGCAATTGAAGGTGAAGGCCGCCGGCATGAAGATCAGGACGGACCACTTGCCCTTCAGCGAATCGTCGCTCACGGGCACGAACTTGCCGTTGTGGAAGGCTTCGGTCTTGAACGGCTGGACGGGGGTGTTGATCAGGGACATTTTTTTCCTCTATAAATTCGGCGTTCTCAATGAATCGCGCCTATGAATGGTACGGGTTTTCCCGGCCGTTCCCCATTGAAAGGACGGATCACGGGCTTAGGTGCGGGCTATCGCGCCATCCGCGGGCGCGTCGGTGGCGGGTCAATACTCCAGCCGCTCGGGCCGGATCTCCTGCAGGATCGTGGTGGCGATCTCTTCGATCGACTTGGTGGTCGTCGACAGCCAGCGGATGCCCTCGCGGCGCATCATGGCCTCGGAATCGGCCACTTCCTGCCGGCAGTTCTCCAGCGAGGCGTAGCGCGAGTTCGGCCGGCGCTCGTTGCGGATCTCGCTCAGCCGCTCGGGCTGGATCGTGAGGCCGAAGATCTTCTTGCGGTACGGCACCAGCGCCGGCGGCAGCTGGCGGCGCTCGAAGTCCTCCGGGATCAGGGGGTAGTTGGCCGCCTTCAGCCCGTGCTGCATGGCCAGGTAGAGGGAGGTGGGCGTCTTGCCGCTGCGGCTGACGCCGATCAGGATCACGTCGGCCTGCTGCAGGTCGGCGTTGGACTGGCCGTCGTCGTGGGCCAGGCTGAAGTTGATGGCCTCGATCCGGTCGTGGTATTCCTTGCTCTTGCTGATGTCCGCGAACCGGCCCACCCGGTGGCTGGACTTCATCTCCAGCTCGATCTCCAGCGGGCGCACGAAGGTGCCGAACATGTCCAGCACCATGGCCTTGCAGCCTTCCTCGATGACCTGCAGCACCTCCACGTTCACCAGGGTGGTGAACACCACCGGCCGCCGGCCCTCCGCCTCGGCCGTGTGGTTGACCTGCCGGACCACCTGGTGGGCCTTGTCGACCGTGTCGACGAACGGCAGTCGGACATGCCGGGGCTTGAACTCGAACTGGGCCAGGATGGCGTTGCCGAAGGTCTCGGCGGTGATGCCGGTGCCATCGGAGACGAAGAAGACGGTGCGGGTGTGCATGGTGGTCGGAAGGCTGACGGGGCAGGGCGCGAAGGGCCCGCCCCGCCTACAATTCCGGACATTATCCGAATTCCCGCGCCGATGACCCGCCGCAGCCCATTCGAACAAGCACAAAGCCCCGCGGCGGGGCACCGCGCCATGCGCCCGCGCGCAGACCGTTTTTCAACTTCCGGAGTCCTTCCATGTCTGCCCGTTTCAGCGCGACCGCCCTGGTCGTTCCGTTTGAGAACCTGAGGATGACCGACGTCGAGGTGGTCGGCGGCAAGAACGCCAGCCTCGGCGAAATGATCTCGCAGCTGCCCCACGGCGTGCGCGTGCCCACCGGCTTCGCCACGACCGCCCATGCCTTCCGCGAGTTCCTCAAGCACGGCGGCCTGGACCAGCGCATCCGCGAGCGGCTGGCCACCCTGGACACCGAGGACGTGCGGGCGCTCGCCGCCGCCGGTGCCGAGATCCGCGGCTGGGTCGAGCAGCAGCCCTTCCCGCCCCAGCTGGAGCAGGAGATCCGCGCCGAATTCGCGAAGCTTTCCGCCGGCAGCCCCGACGCCAGCTTCGCCGTGCGCTCCTCCGCCACGGCGGAGGACCTGCCCGATGCGTCCTTCGCCGGCCAGCAGGAGACCTTCCTCAACGTGCATGGCGCCGACGACGTGCTGCACAAGATGAAGGAGGTGTTCGCCTCCCTCTACAACGACCGCGCGATCAGCTACCGCGTGCACAAGGGCTTCGCCCACGAGCACGTGGCGCTGTCGGCCGGCGTGCAGCGCATGGTGCGATCGGACCTGGGCGCCGCAGGCGTCATGTTCACCATCGACACCGAGTCGGGTTTCCCGGACGTGGTCTTCATCACCTCCAGCTACGGCCTGGGCGAGACGGTGGTGCAGGGCGCCGTGAACCCGGACGAGTTCTACGTCCACAAGCCCATGCTCGAGGCCGGCAGGAAGGCCGTGATCCGGCGCAACCTCGGCTCCAAGCTGATCCAGATGGTGTTCAGCTCCGACGAGGAGAAGGCCCGCGGCGGCAAGCTGGTGAAGACGGTGGACGTGCCCCTGGAGCAGCGCAACCGCTATTCGCTGACCGACGAAGACGTCGAGCAGCTCGCGCGCTACGCACTGGTCATCGAGAAGCACTACGGCCGGCCCATGGACATCGAGTGGGGCAAGGACGGCGCCGACGGCCAGCTGTACATCCTCCAGGCGCGCCCGGAGACGGTGAAGAGCCAGTCCGAAGGCAAGTCCGAGCTGCGTTACAAGCTCAAGGGCAAGGGCACCGTGCTGGCCGAGGGCCGCGCCATCGGCCAGAAGGTGGGCACCGGCCCGGTGCGCATCGTCCATGGCGTCTCCGAGATGGACAAGGTGCAGGCCGGCGACGTGCTGGTGACCGACATGACCGACCCGAACTGGGAGCCGGTCATGAAGCGCGCCAGCGCCATCGTCACCAACCGGGGCGGCCGGACCTGCCACGCCGCCATCATCGCCCGCGAACTGGGCATCCCCGCCGTGGTCGGCTGCGGCGACGCGACCGAGGCGCTGAAGGACGGCACCCTGGTCACGGTCAGCTGCGCCGAGGGCGACACCGGCTTCATCTACGACGGCCTGCTGGAGACCGAGGTCACCGAGGTCCAGCGCGGCGAGATGCCGAAGATCAAGACCAAGATCGCGATGAACGTCGGCAATCCCCAGCTGGCCTTCGACTTCGCCCAGCTGCCCAACGAGGGCGTGGGCCTGGCGCGGCTGGAATTCATCATCAACAACAACATCGGCGTCCACCCGAAGGCGATCCTGGACTACCCGAACGTCGACGCGGACCTGAAGAAGGCGGTGGAGTCGGTGGCCCGCGGCCATGCCTCGCCGCGCGCCTTCTACGTCGACAAGGTCGCCGAGGGCGTGGCGACCATCGCCGCGGCCTTCTGGCCCAAGCCGGTGATCGTGCGCCTGTCGGACTTCAAGTCCAACGAGTACCGCAAGCTGATCGGCGGCAGCCGCTACGAGCCGGAGGAGGAGAACCCGATGCTGGGCTTCCGCGGTGCCGCGCGCTACCTCAGCAAGGATTTCGCCGAGGCCTTCGCCATGGAGTGCGAGGCGCTGCTGCGGGTGCGCCAGGAGATGGGCCTCACCAACGTGCAGGTCATGGTGCCCTTCGTGCGCACCTTGAACGAGGCCGAGCGCGTCACGCAGCTGCTGGGCGAGCACGGCCTCAGGCGCGGTGAGAACGAGCTGAAGGTGATCATGATGTGCGAGATCCCCAGCAACGCCATCCTGGCCGATGAGTTCCTCGCCTACTTCGACGGCTTCTCGATCGGCTCCAACGACCTCACGCAGCTGACGCTGGGCCTGGATCGCGATTCCGGCCTGGAACTGCTGGCCGCGGAGTTCGACGAGCGCGATCCCGCCGTGAAGGCCATGCTCTCGCGCGCCATCCAGGCCTGCGTGAAGCAGGGCAAGTACGTCGGCATCTGCGGCCAGGGGCCCAGCGACCACCCGGACTTCGCCCAGTGGCTGGTGGACCAGGGCATCGTGTCGATCTCGCTCAATCCCGACAGCGTCATCGCCACCTGGCAGAAGCTGGCGGGCTGACCGCGCCCGGCCCCTCGGCGAAACACCGAGGGGCGAGGCGCGGCGGCGGTGCGATGATCCACCCATGGATGACCTGCCGTCCACCGCGCCGCCGCCGCCTCGTGTCCTGGCCCTGAAACTGGGCCTGCTGGCCCTTTGGGCGGCGGTCAGCTTCTTTCCCGTCTATTTCGCCCGGGACCTGGAGTTCACGGTCTTCGGCTGGCCGTTCGACTACTGGTTCGCGGCCCAGGGCGCGCTGCTCGCCTACATCGCGATCGTCGTGGCCTACGCCTGGGCCATGAAGCGGCTGCAGCCGCAGGACGCCGGCCCGCAGGAGGCCGACCGTGCCTGAGGCCCGCCGGTGAGCCCCTACGAGCGGCGCGTCCGCCGCATCCTGGTCTCGTTCGTCGCCGGGTTCCTGCTGTTCCTCGGGCTGCTCGCCTGGGCCGAGCACCGGGGCCTGTCGCGATTCTGGCTGGGGCCGATCTTCCTGTTCTCCACGGTGATGATGTACGCGGTGATCGGCATCCGGGGCCGCACCACCGACCCGGAGGAGTACTACGTGGCCGGCCGGCGCATCCCGCCGCTGTACAACGGCATGGCCGCCGCCGCCGACTGGATGAGCGCCGCCTCCTTCATCAGCATGGCCGGCGGCCTGTACCTGCAGGGTTACGGCGGCAGCGAGGGCCAGGCCGGCGGGCTGGCCTACGTGCTGGGCTGGACCGGGGGCTTCTGCCTGGTGGCCCTGCTCATCGCGCCGCACCTGCGCAAGCTGAACCTCTACACCGTCCCGGATTACTTCGGGCTGCGCTTCGGCGGCCGCTGGCCGCGCATCGTCGCGGCACTGGCGGCGGTGCTGTGTTCCTTCGTCTACGTGGTGGCGCAGATCTACGGCATCGGCCTGATCGCCTCGCGGCTGACCGGCGTGCAGTTCGAGATCGGCATCATGCTCGGATTGGGCGGCGTTCTGCTCTGCTCGTTCCTGGGCGGCATGAAGGCGATCACCTGGACCCAGGTCGCCCAGTACGTGGTGATGCTGCTGGCCTTCCTGATCCCGGTCTCGTGGCTGTCCTACAAGCAGCTGGGGCAGCCGGCCGCTCCCCTGGTGTACGGCGCCCGGCTGCAGAAGATCAGCGCGCTGGAGGAGCGGATCGCACGCGACCCGGCGGAGCGGCAGGTTGAGGCCATCTTCCTGCGCCGCGCCCGGGACTACGAGGCGCGCCTGCGGGACGTGGACGCAGCGCTCGCGCAGGAGCGCGCGGCGGCGCAGCAGCGCGTGCGCCAGCTCAAGCAGCTGGGCGCCGATTCGGACCTGGTGTTCGAGGCCAGCCGCGCGCTCGCGGCCGTGCCGCGCGACGCCGCCACGGCCCGGGAGCAGTGGACCCGGGCCATGCAGGAAAGCTACGAGCGCGCCCGCCCCCTGGGCGGCATCCCCCGCCACAGCCAGCCCTTCGCCGGCGATCCGGAGGGCTCGCCCGCGCAGCAGGAGGCCTTCGACCTCACCCGGCGCAACTTCCTGGCCCTGATGTTCTGCCTCATGGTCGGCACCGCCGGCCTGCCGCACCTGCTCACGCGCTACTACACGACGCCCAGCGTGGCGGCGGCGCGCTCCTCGGTGGCCTGGTCGCTGGTCTTCATCGCACTGGTCTACCTGGCCGCCCCGGCCCTGGCGGCGCTGGTGAAGTACTCGGTGATGCAGAACCTGGTGGGCAGCAGCTTCGACGCGCTGCCGCCCTGGATCGCGCAATGGGCCAAGGTGGATCCGTCGCTGATCTCGGTGGCGGACGTCAACGGCGACCACATCCTGCAGTGGGGCGAGATCCGACTGGGCGCCGACATCATCATGCTCGCGACGCCCGAGCTGGGCGGACTGCCCTATGTCGTCTCGGGGCTGGTCGCCGCCGGCGGGCTGGCGGCGGCGCTGTCCACCGCCGACGGCCTGCTGCTGACGATCAGCAACGCCCTGGTGCGCGACATCTTCTGCCACGAGGTGAAGCCGCAGCTGCGACCGGAGCAGCGGGTGATCCTGTCGAAGTTCGCCCTGATGGCCGTGGCGCTGGTGGCCGCCGTCGTCGCCTCGACCAAGCCCGCGGAGATCCTGTCCCTGGTCTCGGCGTCCTTCTCGCTGGCGGCTGCCGCCTTCGTGCCGGCCATGCTGCTGGGCATCCTGTGGCGCGGCGCCAACCGCACCGGCGCGACGGCCGGCATGGTCGCCGGGCTGGGCATCACGATCTTCTACATGCTGGCCAACTCGCCGGGTTTCCGTGCCTTCGTGGGCCTGCCGCCCGGCCAGCAGCTGTGGTTCGGTATCCAGCCGCTGTCGGCGGCCGTCTTCGGGGTGCCCCTGGGCTTCGCTGTGACCTGGGGCGTGAGCCTGCTCGCCGGTCGCCGAACCTAGGGATTGCCCTAGGAGGGCGGCGCGCGTCGTGTCAGCCCCGCGTCAGTGCGCCTTTCAACACTGCGGACTCCCCATTTGATACAAGAGGAGACAGCATGGCAACAGCCGCCAAAGGCGCGGGACGGACGGACGCCGTCAACCGGCCCATGACGCGCGAGGAGAGGAAAGTCATCTTCGCGTCGTCGCTCGGCACGGTGTTCGAGTGGTACGACTTCTACCTGTACGGCTCGCTCGCCGCCATCATCGGCGCGCAGTTCTTCTCGGGCCTCGATCCCACCTCGGCCTACATCTTCGCGCTGCTGGCCTTCGCCGCCGGCTTCCTGGTGCGCCCCTTCGGCGCCATCGTGTTCGGCCGCCTGGGCGACATGATCGGCCGCAAGTACACCTTCCTGGTCACCATCCTGATCATGGGCGCGTCGACTTTCATCGTCGGCCTGCTGCCCTCCTACAAGTCGATCGGCATCGCGGCCCCGGTGATCCTGATCGCCCTGCGCCTGCTGCAGGGCCTGGCGCTGGGCGGCGAGTACGGCGGCGCGGCCACCTACGTGGCCGAGCACGCCCCGCACGGCAAGCGCGGCGCGTACACCGCCTGGATCCAGACCACCGCGACCCTGGGCCTGTTCCTGTCGCTGCTGGTGATCCTGGGCGTGCGCGAGAGCGTCGACCCCAAGGCCTTCAACGAATGGGCCTGGCGCATCCCCTTCCTGGTTTCCGTCCTGCTGCTGGCGGTCTCGGTCTGGATCCGGCTGAGCCTGAACGAGTCGCCCGCCTTCCAGAGGATGAAGGCCGAGGGCAAGACCTCCAAGGCCCCGCTGGCGGAATCCTTCGGCCAGTGGAAGAACCTGAAGATCGTGATCCTGGCGCTGCTGGGCCTGACCGCCGGCCAGGCCGTGGTCTGGTACACCGGCCAGTTCCAGGCGCTGTTCTTCCTGACCACCATGGCCAAGATGGACATCACGACGGCCAACCTGCTGATCGCCGGATCGCTGGTCATCGGCACGCCGTTCTTCATCGTGTTCGGCGCGCTGTCGGACAAGATCGGCCGCAAGCCCATCATCATGGCCGGCTGCCTGATCGCCGCCCTCAGCTACTTCAAGGTGTTCCCGATGCTGCTGGAGGCGGCCAACCCGGCGCTGGCGGCCGCGCAGCAGGCGAGCAAGGTGACCGTCACCGCCGATCCCGCCACCTGCTCGTTCCAGGGCAGCCCGATCGCGCGCGAGATCGACTTCCGCTCGTCCTGCGACGTCGCCAAGCGCGCACTGGCCCAGTCCTACATCCCGTACGAGAACAAGGCGGCGCCGGCGGGCTCGCCGGCGACCGTGACGCTGGGCGACAAGGTCTTCACCGCGCCGACGCTCTCGCTGAACGCCGAGCGCCACGGCTTTGCGCCCGACTCCGCCAAGGCGCTGGCCGACTTCAAGAAGCAGGTGGGCGACGCCGCCAAGGCCGCGGGCCTGACCACGCCGGCCGCCAAGGACAAGATGAACACGGGCATGGTGCTGGCCATCCTGGTGTTCCTGGTGCTCCTGGTGACCATGGTGTACGGCCCGATCGCGGCCATGCTGGTCGAGCTGTTCCCGACGCGCATCCGCTACACCTCCATGAGCCTGCCGTACCACATCGGCAACGGCTGGTTCGGCGGTCTGTTGCCCACCACTTGGTTCGCCATGGTGGCGGCCACCGGCGACATCTATTACGGCCTGTGGTACCCCGTTGTGGTGGCGACGATGACGTTCGTCGTCGGCATGCTGTTCATCCGGGAAACCAAGGACGTGGATATCTACGCCCACGACTAAGCTGACGCGGTCACCGTCGCGCGGAAAGGCCCGCCCCGTGCGGGCCTTTCTTCTTGGACGGGGCACGCAGCATGCAAGAGGTGCGCATGACCCTGTCGAAGACCGAAGCCGGCCTGCGGATGCTGAAGGACCGCCACAGCGGGCTGTCGCCGCGCCAGCGCGCCGCCCTGATCCTGTTCGACGGGCAGCGCTCCCTGGAGGAGGTCCTGGCGGCCACGTCGCCGGGCGGCGTCACCCGGGACGACCTCGAGCGGCTGGTCGCCCTGGGCCTCGTGGCCGAGCCGCCTCCGGGCGAGCCGCCTTTTCCGGATTCCGGCCTGGGCGCCCTGGAGCGGGAGCGCTACCACCAGGCCTACGGGATCGCCACCCAGCTCACGGCCGAGCTGGGCGGCAAGTGGGGCAACCTGAACCTGGCGGTCGAGGCCGCGGCCAGCCTGGAGGAGCTGGAGGCGCTCGCCCCGCGCATCCGCACCGCCGTCGGGCCCCTGAAGTTCGCCCGGCTCGACGCCGTCCTCAAGCCCCGCTGAGGACCGCCGATCCCGGCCCCGGGCAGCCCGGCCCGCACCAGGCTATAATCGCAGGCTTTCCCTTGCCGCACTCCCCGACTGGAAGTGTGACCTCCGGTCCCGACGCCGGGAGGCGGCTGCAACCGGCGCCGCGTGACCCACGCGGCGCGTCGACCCACAAGGAGTCATGATGCGTCACTATGAAATCGTCTTGCTGATCCACCCGGATCAAAGCGAGCAGGTTCCGGCCATGCTGGAGCGCTACAAGGGCATGATCACCGCCGGCAACGGCAAGGTGCATCGTGTGGAAGACTGGGGCCGCCGCCAGCTGGCCTACCAGATCAACAAGCTCGCCAAGGCCCACTTCCTGTGCATCAACATCGAGGCCGACCAGGCCGTGATGGGTGAGCTGGAGCATGCCTTCCGCTTCAACGATGCCGTCCTGCGCCACCTGACCGTGGTCAAGAAGAAGGCCGACACCGGCCCGTCCTCCATGATGAAGACCGTGGAGCGCGAGGAAGCCCGCAAGGCGCAGCAGGCGGAGTTCCAGGCCTGATCACCGGCACGCGCCGGGTGTGAACCAGACGATCCTGAGTGCGCGTATCGCCGAGGCCCAGGCCCTGCGCTACACGCCGGCCGGACTTCCGGCCCTCGACCTGCGGCTCGAACACGAGTCGGAAGCCCGCGAAGCGGGCTCCCAGCGGCAGGTGAGGGTGGAGATCAGGGCGGTGGCCTTCGGGACGGATGCGGAAACGCTCGCCAGGCAGCCGGTCGGCAGTGCATTCCGGTTCACCGGTTTCCTGGCCGCCCCCCGCCACGGCAAGCACCCGGTCCTGCACATCCAGTCGTTCCAGCAAGATCCGAATTTTTCATAGACCTCGGGGACAGACCTCCAGCGCTGTCCTCGACTGACCAGGAGCCACCATGGCCACGTTCAAGAAGTTCAACAAGGACAAGCGTCCGAAGCGCAACACCCAGTCGCTGCTGTTCAAGCGCAAGCGCTTCTGCCGCTTCACCGTCGCCGGCGTCGAGGAGATCGACTACAAGGACATCGACACCCTGCGCGACTTCATCTCCGAAAACGGCAAGATCATCCCGGCGCGCCTGACCGGCACCCGCGCGATCTACCAGCGCCAGCTGAACACCGCCATCAAGCGCGCCCGCTTCCTGGCCCTGCTGCCGTACTCCGACCAGCACCGCATCTGAGGAAGTAGCCATGCAAGTCATCCTGCTCGAGAAAGTCGTCAACCTGGGCAACCTGGGCGAGATCGTGAAGGTGCGTGACGGCTACGCCCGCAACTTCCTGATCCCGCAGGGCCGCGCCCGTCGCGCCACCGAGGCCAACAAGGCCGAGTTCGAAGCCAAGCGCGCCGAACTGGAGAAGCAGGCCGCCGCCAAGCTCGCCGAGGCGCAGGCCCAGGGCGAGAAGCTGGCTGGCCAGACCGTCAAGGTCACCCAGAAGGCCGGCGTGGACGGCCGCCTGTTCGGCTCGGTCACCAACTTCGACATCGCCGAGGAACTGGCCAAGATGGGCTTCCCCGTGGCCAAGGCCCAGGTGCGCATGCCCAACGGTCCGATCAAGATGGTCGGCGACAGCACCGTTTCCGTGGCCCTGCACACGGACGTGGTGGTCGACATCAACGTGACCGTCTACGGCGAGACGGCGTAAGGCCCTCCCGCCTTCAGGAAAGCCGCCTCCGGGCGGCTTTTTTCTTGGCTGGGTTGTCCCGCGTTCTCCACAGCTTCCCGCCGGGATACCCACAGGGTTGTCACTGGACATTCCCACAGTCCGGGCGACAATCCGATCCGAAGAGAGTGTCCATGTCCGCCGTCCTGAGTCCCGTCGAAGACGAATTTCCCCGCGACCGGCAGGTGGCGCAGCTGCGCGTGCCGCCGCATTCCCTGGAGGCCGAGTCCAGCGTTCTGGGCGGCCTGCTGCTGGACAACGGCGCCTGGGACCGGGTGGGCGACCTCCTGGTTGACGGCGACTTCTACCGCTACGAGCACAAGCTGATCTACTCGGCCATCGGTGGCCTGGTCAACGCCACGCGCCCGGCCGACGTGATCACGGTGTTCGAGGCGCTGCAATCCCAGGGCAAGGCGGAGGAGATCGGCGGGCTGCCCTACCTGAACTCGCTGGCGCAGTACGTGCCCAGCGCCGCCAACATCCGCCGCTACGCGGAGATCGTGCGCGAGCGCTCCATCCTGCGCAAGCTGGTCTCGGCGGCCGACGAGATCGCCACTGCCTCCTTCAACACCCAGGGCCGGGCGGTCGACCAGATCCTGGACGAGGCCGAGCAGAAGATCTTCAACATCGGGGAGGAAGGCTCCCGGATGAAGCAGGGCTTCCAGTCCATGGACAGCCTGGTCGTGCAGCTGCTGGACCGCGTCCAGGAGATGGCCGACAACCCGAACGACATCACGGGCGTGCCCACCGGCTTCTACGACCTGGACCGCATGACCTCCGGCATGCAGGCCGGCGACCTGATCATCCTGGCGGCGCGCCCCTCCATGGGCAAGACCTCGCTGGCCGTCAACATTGCCGAGCATGTGGCGCTCAACGAGGGCCTGCCGGTGGCGGTGTTCTCCATGGAAATGGGGGCCTCGCAGCTGGCGGTGCGTATCGTGGGCTCGATCGGCCGAATCGACCAGGGGCACCTGCGCACCGGCAAGCTCACCGACGACGAGTGGCCGCGTCTCACCGAGGCCATCGAGAAGCTGCGCAACATCTCCCTGCACATCGATGAGACGCCTGGCCTCACCGTGAGCGAGCTGCGCGCCAACGCCCGGCGCCTGGCGCGCCAGTGCGGCGGCAAGCTGGGCCTGATCGTGGTGGACTACCTGCAGCTCATGAGCGTGTCCTCGGGCATGAGCGACGAGAACCGCGCCACCGCCGTGGGCGAGATCTCGCGCGGCCTGAAGATGCTGGCCAAGGAGCTGGGCTGCCCGCTGATCGCCCTTTCGCAGCTGTCGCGCGGCGTGGAGTCGCGCACCGACAAGCGCCCCATGATGTCCGACCTGCGCGAGTCGGGCGCGATCGAGCAGGACGCCGACGTCATCATGTTCATCTACCGCGACGACTACTACAACAAGGACTCCAAGGAGCCCGGCGTCTCGGAAGTGATCATCAGCAAGCAGCGCAACGGCCCCACCGGGACGGTGAAGCTGGCCTTCCTGAAGCAGCTGACCAAGTTCGAGAACCTGGCCACCGGCCACGCGGACTTCTGAGGCGGCCGCCGCCCGGCGGCCGCATCGTCGCTAGAGCACCTCGCTGGCAAAGTCCGCCAGCCGCGAGCGCTCGCCGCGCGCCAGCGCGATGTGGCCGCTGTGCGGCCAGCCCTTGAACTTGTCGACCGCGAAGGTCAGGCCCGAGGAGCCCTCGGTGAGGTAGGGCGTGTCGATCTGCGCGAGGTTGCCCATGCAGATGATCTTGGTGCCCGGGCCCGCGCGCGTGACCAGCGTCTTCATCTGCTTGGGCGTGAGGTTCTGCGCCTCGTCGATGATCACGTACTTGTTCAGGAAGGTCCGCCCGCGCATGAAGTTCATGCTCTTGATCTTGATCTTGGAGCGGATCAGCTCGTTGGTCGCGGCGCGGCCCCATTCGCCGGCGCCGCTTTCCGTCTTGCCCAGCACCTCCAGGTTGTCGTCCAGCGCGCCCATCCACGGGCCCATCTTCTCCTCCTCGGTGCCGGGCAGGAAGCCGATGTCCTCGCCCACGCTCACGGTGGCGCGGGTCATGATGATCTCGGTGTAGCGGCGCTCGTCCAGCACCTGCGTCAGGCCCGCGGCCAGCGCCATCAGCGTCTTGCCGGTGCCGGCGGTGCCGGTGAGGGTGACGAAGTCCACCTCGGGGTCCATGAGCAGGTTCATCGCGAAGTTCTGCTCGCGGTTGCGCGTGGTCACGCCCCAGACGGCGTTCTTCAGGTGGCCGTAGTCCTTGAGGGTCTTGAGCACGGCGGTCTTGCCGCGGATCTCGATCACCCGCGCGTACAGGCTGGGCTCGCCCGGGGCCTCGAAATAGACGAACTGGTTGATCAGCAGGCTGGGCACGATCGGCCCGCTGATGCGGTAGAAGGTGTGCTGGCCCGACTGCCAGCTCTCCACCGTCTTGCCGTGCTTGGACCAGAAATCGACCGGCAGGGCGAGCGAACCCGGGTACATCAGGTCCAGGTCGTCCAGCGTCTTGTCGTTCTTGTAGTCCTCGGTGTGCAGGCCCAGCGCGCGCGCCTTGACGCGCATGTTGATGTCCTTGGACACCAGCACCACCTCGCGCGGCGCGTGCTTTTCCTGCAGCGCCTGCACCACGCCGAGGATCTGGTTGTCCGCCTTGCCCGCCGGCAGGCCCAGCGGCAGCCCGGTGGACGACAGCGGCATGGTCTGGAAGAACAGGCTGCCGCCCGATTCCTTGTGGCCGGTGCTGTCCAGGCGCAGGCCGCTGGCCATGTCGGCGCCCTGGGCGCTGGCGAGCTGGTCCAGCGAGCGGCTGGCCTGCCGGGCATTGCGGGCGACCTCCGTGGTGCCCTTCTTGTGGCCGTCCAGTTCCTCCAGCACCACCATGGGCAGGAAGATGTCGTGCTCGTCGAAGCGGAACAGGCTCATCGGGTCGTGCATGAGCACGTTCGTGTCCAGCACGAACAGCTTGGACGGGCCGGTGGCCTTCTTCTTCCTGGGCTGCGGCGCCGGGACGCTCACGTCCTTCTTCTTGCGCGCCGGCTGCGGCTCGTCGAGGTAGGTCTCGATGTCGTGGTCGTAGGTGCCCGGCTGCACGTCGCCCCCGCCCGCGCGCAGGTCGAACTCGTCTTCCGCCTGCGCGAGCGCGGCGAGCCGACCCTCAGGGGCGGGCAGCTCCGATTTTCGCGCCGCCTTGTGCGAGGAACGGGCCGGGGCCTCGAAGGCTTCCGGCGGGAGCATGGCGGCGCGCTTGGTCGGGGCGGGAGGCAGGGGCATGAGGGGTACGGCTTCCGGATGAGGTGGGCGAGAAACAAAAAAGCCGCCTGGCGGGCCGGGCGGCTTCTTCGGGGCTGCAGGTGATGACGCGTGGCGTCGGGATCAACGGCATGAGTCCATTATGCATGCCGCGCGTGACGGGACAATGGCGGCCGGCCGGCTGTTGCTCCAGCGCGTCATAGCCGGCAAGCCCGGCTCAGGCGGCCTTCTTGAGCAGCTTGACGGCCTTGAGCACCTCGTCGACGTGGCCCGGCACCTTCAGGCCGCGCCATTCCTGCTTGAGGATGCCGTCGGCGCCCACCAGGAAGGTGCTGCGCTCGATGCCCTTGACCTTCTTGCCGTACATGATCTTGTTCTTCACCACGCCGAACATGTGGCACATCTTTTCCTCGGTGTCGGCGATCAGCTCGAACGGCAGCTCCAGCTTGGCCTTGAACTCGTCGTGCGACTTCATGTTGTCGCGCGAGACGCCGAACACCACGGCGCCGGCCTTGACGAAGTCCTTGTACTTGTCGCGGAACTGCATGGCCTCCGTGGTGCAGCCGGGGGTGTTGTCCTTCGGATAGAAGTACAGCACCACGATCTGGCCCAGGTGGGAGGTGTTGGTGACCTTGAGGCCGCCGGTGGCGTTCGCTTCGAATTCTGGGAGGGGTTTGTTGACAACGATCGCCATAGGGTCCTGATGCGGGTGTGTGGTTCTGTGTGACAGTCTGCGCATGGGCGGCAGGCTGCGCGCAGGGCCGGCCGCAGTGTGGCATTTTACCGCGAAACGGCCCCGCGCCGCCCGCGGGCTCAGGCCGCCCGATCGAGCAGGAGGGCCACCGCGACCTCCCGCCCTTCCTGCGCCAGGATGTTGTAGGTGCGGCAGGCCGCCGCGGTGTCCATGGTCTCGATGCCGATGCGCCGCGCCGCCAGCGGCGCGATCCAGGCGGGCCGCGGGAAGCGGATGCGCGGTCCGCTGCCGAAGATCACGACCTCGACCCGCAGCGCCGCCAGCTGCTCGAAATGCTCGGGGCCCAGGTCCTCGAAGCTCGCGGCCCAGGCGAAGCGCTCGCCGCGCGAGCCCAGCACCACGTTGTGCGCGATCCGCTCGGCGCCCACGCCCACCCAGCCGGGGCCGTAGCCGCTGATGGTCTGCGCGTCGGACTGGTCGGGCTGGAGCTTCAAGGGGAAACCGGGAAGGGCAGGGATTCGCGGCGGCGGCCGGCCGCACGGCGGAGTTATGGTCAAATTATAGGTTTCACTTCTCGTCACCGCCTCGCGGAGGGCCTTTGAAGACCGTCCAGAAATCCACCAAGCTCGCCAACGTGCTGTACGACATCCGCGGCCCCATCATGGACGCCGCCCGGCAGATGGAGGAGGAAGGCCACAAGATCATCAAGCTGAACATCGGCAACCTCGCGCCGTTCGGCTTCGATGCGCCGGAGGAAATCCAGCAGGACATGATCCGCAACCTGCCGAACTCGGCGGGCTACTCGGACAGCAAGGGCATCTTCGCCGCGCGCAAGGCGGTGATGCACTACACCCAGCAGCAGGGCATCCAGGGCGTGACGCTCGACGACGTCTGGCTGGGCAACGGCGCCAGCGA
The DNA here is from genome assembly GCA_028868995.1 of Burkholderiales bacterium. Lineage (GTDB taxonomy): Bacteria > Pseudomonadota > Gammaproteobacteria > Burkholderiales > Burkholderiaceae_C > Ramlibacter. The sequence continues at coordinate 43,372 of JAGWTH010000013.1, forward strand.
GCTGATCGCCATCGCCACCAACGCGCTGCTCAACGAGGGCGACGAACTGCTGCTGCCTTCGCCCGACTATCCGCTGTGGACCGCCTGCACGGCGCTGTCGGGCGGCACGCCGGTGCACTACATGTGCGACGAGGCCAACGGCTGGATGCCCGACCTCGACGACATCCGCCGCAAGATCACGCCGGCCACCAAGGGCATCGTGGTCATCAACCCCAACAACCCGACCGGCGCGCTCTACTCGGACGACCTGCTGCGCGGGATCGTGGCGCTGGCCCGCCAGCACGGCCTGGTGATCTTCGCCGACGAGGTCTACGACAAGGTGCTGTACGACGGCGTGAAGCACACCGCCCTGGCCAGCCTGTCGGAAGACGTGCTCACGCTCACATTCAACTCGCTGTCCAAGAGCTACCGCTCCTGCGGCTACCGCGCCGGCTGGCTGGTGGTCTCGGGCGACAAGAAGGCGGGCGCCGACTACATCGAGGGCCTGACCATGCTCTCGAACATGCGCCTGTGCGCCAACGTCCCGGGCCAGTGGGCCATCCAGACCGCGCTGGGCGGCTACCAGAGCATCAACGAGCTGGTCGGCCCCGGCGGGCGGCTCGCGCGGCAGCGCAACCTCGCCCACGAGATGATCACCGCCATCCCGGGCGTCACCTGCAACAAGCCGCAGGCGGCGCTGTACATGTTCCCGCGCCTGGACCCGAAGATCTACCCGATCCAGGACGACCGCCAGTTCTTCCTGGAGCTGCTGCAGGAGACCCGGGTGATGCTGGTGCAGGGCTCGGGCTTCAACTACCCGGACAACCAGCATTTCCGCATCGTCTTCCTGCCGCACGAGGACGACCTGCGCGAGGCGGTCAACCGCATCGCGCGCTTCCTCGACCACTACCGCAAACGAAATTCATGAAAGCCATCCAAGTCGGCCTGCTGGGCATCGGCACCGTGGGCAGCGGTGTCTTCAACGTCCTGAAACGCAACCAGGCCGAGATCCGGCGCCGTGCCGGCCGCGGCATCGAGATCACCATGGTCGCGGACCTCGACGCCGCGCGCGCGCAGGCCGTGGTCGGCCACAGCGCCAAGGTGGTGAAGGACGCCCGCGAAGTCATCGCCAACCCCGACATCGACATCGTCGTCGAGCTGATCGGCGGCTACGGCATCGCCCGCCAGCTGGTGATGGAGGCCATCGCCGCCGGCAAGCACGTGGTCACCGCCAACAAGGCGCTGCTGGCGGTGCACGGCACCGAGATCTTCGCCGCGGCGCATGCCCAGGGGGTGATGGTCGCGTTCGAGGCGGCGGTCGCGGGCGGCATCCCCATCATCAAGTCGCTGCGCGAGGGCCTCTCGGCCAACCGCATCGAGTGGATCGCCGGCATCATCAACGGCACCACCAACTTCATCCTGTCGGAGATGCGGGACAAGGGCCTGGACTTCGACGTGGTGCTGAAGGAGGCGCAGCGCCTGGGCTATGCCGAGGCCGACCCCACCTTCGACATCGAGGGCGTGGACGCCGCGCACAAGGCGACCATCATGAGCGCCATCGCCTTCGGCGTGCCGGTGCAGTTCGACCGTGCTTACGTCGAGGGCATCACGAAGCTGTCGGCCGTGGACATCGGCTATGCCGAGCAGCTGGGCTACCGCATCAAGCTGCTGGGCATCACCAAGCGCACCGACCAGGGCATTGAGCTGCGTGTGCACCCGACGCTGGTGCCGGCCAGGCGCCTGATCGCCAACGTGGAAGGCGCCATGAACGCCGTGATGGTGCAGGGCGACGCCGTCGGCACCACCCTGTACTACGGCAAGGGCGCGGGCAGCGAGCCCACGGCCAGCGCCGTGATCGCGGACCTGGTGGACGTGACACGCCTGCACACCGTGGACGCCGCGCACCGCGTGCCGCACCTGGCCTTCCAGCCGGACGCGATGAGCGACGAGCCCATCCTCCCCATGAGCGAGGTCGTGACCAGCTACTACCTGCGACTGCGCGTGGCCGACCAGGCCGGCGTGCTGGCCAAGGTGGCGAGCCTGCTGGCGGGCGCCGGCATCAGCATCGACGCCATGATCCAGCGCGAGGCCTCCGCCGTGGGCGGCCAGGGCTCGACCCAGACCGACCTGATCCTGCTGACGCACGGCGTGCGCGAGGGCACCATGAACGGGGTGGTCGCGCAGATGCAGAGCCTGCCCACCGTGCTCGCCCCCATTGTGCGCATCCGCAAGGAAGAACTCGCCTGAGGCCACGAGGACCATGCTTTACCTGTCCACGCGCGGCCACCCGGACCGCAAGCGCTTCTGCGAGATCCTGCTGGAAGGACTGGCGCCCGACGGCGGCCTGTACCTGCCGGAACGCTATCCCCAGGTCGACGCCGCCACGCTCGGGAAGTGGCGCACGCTGTCCTATGCGGACCTGGCCTACGAGATCCTGTCGCTGTACATCGACGACATTCCCGCCGGGGACCTGCGGGCGCTCGTGCGCAAGACCTACACCGAGGAGGTGTTCGGCACGAAGGAGATCGTCCCGCTGAAGCCGCTGGAGCCGGGCGTCTGCCTGGAGGCCCTGTCCAATGGCCCCACGCTCGCCTTCAAGGACATGGCGATGCAGCTGCTGGGCAACCTGTTCGAGTACGAGCTGGGCCGCCGCGGCGAGGAACTGAACATCCTGGGCGCCACCTCCGGCGACACCGGCAGCGCCGCCGAATACGCGATGCGCGGCAAGAAGGGCGTGCGGGTCTTCATGACCTCGCCGCACGGGCGCATGAGCCCCTTCCAGCAGGCGCAGATGTTCAGCCTGCAGGACGCCAACATCCACAACCTCGCGATCGAGGGCGTGTTCGACGACTGCCAGGACATCGTCAAGGCGGTGTCCAACGACCACGACTTCAAGCGCCGCTACCGCATCGGCACGGTCAACTCGATCAACTGGGCGCGGCTGGTGGCCCAGGTGGTGTACTACTTCGCCGGCTACTTCCAGGGCACTCGGTCGAACGACGAGCGGGTGAGCTTCGCGGTGCCATCGGGCAACTTCGGCAACGTCTGCGCCGGCCACGTGGCGCGCATGATGGGCCTGCCGATCGCGAAGCTGGTGGTGGCCACCAACGAGAACGACGTGCTGGACGAGTTCTTCCGCACCGGCGTCTACCGCGTACGCGGCGCCCGGGACACCTACGAGACCTCCAGCCCCTCCATGGACATCTCCAAGGCCAGCAACTTCGAGCGCTTCGTGTTCGACCTGCTGGAGCGCGACGGGGCCCGCGTGCGCTACCTGTTCTCCGAGGAACTGGCCGCCAAGGGGCAGTTCGACCTGTCGCATGCCGCGCTGGTGGCGCGCGACCGCTATGGCTTCGCCTCCGGCCGCAGCACGCACGCCGACCGGCTCGCGACCATCCGCGACACCTGGCAGCGCTTCGGCACGATGATCGACACCCACACGGCCGACGGCCTGAAGGTGGCGCGCGAACAGGTGCAGCCGGGCATCCCCATGATCGTGCTGGAGACGGCGCTGCCCATCAAGTTCGCCGCGACCATCGTCGAGGCCCTGGGCCGCGGGCCCGAGCGCCCGGCGCGCTTCGCGGGCATCGAGGACCTCCCCAAGCGGGTGACGGTGCTGCCGGCGGACGCGGAGCAGGTGAAGCAGTTCATCGCCGCGCACTGCGCATGAAGGTCGTCGGCTTCGCGGGCTACTCCGGCTCGGGCAAGACGCAGCTGGTCGAGCGCCTGATCCCGGCGCTCAAGCTGCGGGGCCTGCGGGTGTCGGTCGTCAAGCACGCCCACCACGACTTCGACATCGACCATCCCGGCAAGGACACCTGGCGCCACCGCGAGGCCGGGGCCTTCGAGGTGGTTGCCGCCTCGGACCGGCGGCTGGCCCTCATGCGCGAGTTCGAGCAACCGGCGCAGCTCACCGTCCACCACCTGCTGTCCGAGCTCTACGACGGCGTTGACTGGGTCCTGGTGGAGGGCTTCAAGAACAGCGACCTGCTGAAGATCGAGGTGTGGCGGCCCGAGGCCGGCAAGCCGGCCCGCTATCCCGACGACGACTTCGTCGTCGCCATCGCCACCGATGCGTCCGAGAGGCTGCCCCAGTCCACCCTGCGGCCGGTGCTGGATCTGAACGACGCCGATGCGGTCGCCCAGTGGCTCGTCGACAATGGCGACCGGTTCGACTACGACGCGGAGAAATACGCTTGAACGCTCCCCGAGCCCCGCTGCGTTCCCTCGACGATGCCCTGGTGGCGCTGCTGGCGCAGGCGCGGCCGCTGCCCGGCACCGAGAGCGTCGCCACTTTCGAGGCCGACGGTCGCGTCCTGGCCGAGGACCTTGTGTCGCCGCTGCAGGTGCCGCCGCAGGACAACAGCTCCATGGACGGCTACGCGGTGCGCAGCGCCGAGATCGCCGACGAGGGCGTGCCGTTGGCAGTGAGCCAGCGCATCCCCGCCGGCGCCGCCGCCCAGCCGCTGCAGCCCGGCACGGCCGCGCGCATCTTCACAGGCGCCCCGGTGCCGGCCGGCGCCGACGCGATCGTGATGCAGGAGGACACCGAGGCGCTGGACGACGGCCGCGTGCGCATCCTGCGGGTGCCCGAACCCGGCCAGTGGATCCGCCGCAGCGGCGAGGACATCACCCGCGGCAGCACCGTGCTGGCGCGCGGCCAGCGCATCGGCCCGGCCGCCCAGGGACTGGCCGCCAGCATCGGCCGCGACCGCCTGCTGGTGGCGCGGCGGCCGCGCGTGGCCCTGTTCTCCACCGGCGACGAGCTGGTGATGCCGGGCCAGGTCGCGCCCGAGGCCATGCGCCCGGGTGCGATCTACAACTCCAACCGCTTCTTCCTGCGCAGCCTGCTCGCGCGCCTGGGCTGCGAGGTGCAGGACCTGGGGATCGTGCCGGACCGCCGCGAGGCGACCCTCGAGGCCCTGCGCGACGCCTCGGCGAGCAACGACCTGATCCTCACCAGCGGAGGCGTGTCGGTCGGCGAGGAGGATCACATCAAGCCGTCCGTGCAGCAGCTCGGTGCGCTGGACCTGTGGCAGATCTCCATGAAGCCCGGCAAGCCCTTCGCCTTTGGCTGGATTGCGAAGCAATCCAGCCGCGGCAACACGGCTCGTGCAGATGACGGTACCCCCTCCCCGACTCTCCCCCGCCAGGCGGGGGAGGGCTCCAGCACTTATTTCATTGGCCTGCCCGGCAACCCGGTGTCGAGCTTCGTGACCTTCCTGCTGCTGGTGCGGCCCTTCCTGCTGCAGCTGCAGGGCGCCACGCGCCTGGAGGCGCAGGCCGTCCACCTGCCCGCCCACTTCGACTGGCCGCGGCCGGACCGGCGCCGGGAGTTCCTCCGGGCCCGCCGCAATGCGGAGGGCGGCCTGGAGCTGTTCCCCAACCAGAGCTCGGGCGTCCTCACCTCCACGGTGTGGGCCGACGGCCTGATCGACGTGCCCGGCGGCCAGGCGATCGCACGCGGCGACCTCGTGCGCTTCCTGCCGCTGGCGGAGCTGCTCGCATGAAGGTGCGCGTGCGCTACTTCGCCTCGATCCGCGAGGCGATCGGGCAGGGCGGCGAGGAACTGCAGGCCCGCGGCGAGACCCTGGGCGCGCTGCGCGACGAACTGATCGCGCGCGGCGAGCCCTATGCTTCGGCGCTGGCGCGCGGCCGGGCCGTGCGCATGGCGCTGGACCAGGCCATGAGTGACGAATCCGCGGCGCTGCGCGAAGGCTGCGAGGTCGCCTTCTTCCCGCCCGTCACCGGTGGCTGAGGGGCAGGGCATGAACCCCCGCGTTTCCATCCAGTCCGGGGACTTCGACGTCGCCGCCGAGATCGCCGCGCTGCGCCGCGACGACCCGGGCGTGGGCGCCGTCTGCAGCTTCATCGGCACCGTGCGCGACCGCAACGACGGCAGCGCCGTCAGCGCCCTGGAGCTGGAGCACTACCCGGGCATGACCGAGAAGGCCATCGAGCAGATGATCGACGAGGCCTTCCGGCGCTTCGACATCCGCGCCGCCCGCGTGATCCACCGCGTGGGGCCCCTCCAGGTGAGCGACCAGATCGTGCTGGTGGTGGTCACCTCCGCCCACCGCGGCGAGAGCTTCCGGGCCTGCGAGTTCCTGATGGACTACCTGAAGACGCAGGCGCCATTCTGGAAGAAGGAACGCACCCCGGAAGGCGAGCGCTGGGTCGATGCCCGCGTCGCCGACGACGCGGCCCTGCAGCGCTGGGGCATCGCGAGCAGCAACTCCTGAGCGAAAAAGAAAAGCGGCCCGCGGGCCGCTTTTGTCACTTCGGTTGGAACCCGCTCGCCTTGATGATCTTCTCCCAGGTCTGCGTGTAGGTCTTCACCCGCTGAGCAAACGCGGCCTGCGGCTGGTAGGCCACCGTCAGGCCCATGGCCGTGAGCTTCTCGCGCACGTCGGGCATCGAGACCACCTTCGCCAGCGCCTGGTTGTAGTGTTCCAGCACCGCGGCCGGCGTGCCGGCAGGCGCGAACAGCCCGTAGTAAGGCAGGTCGTCCAGGTCCTTGAAGCCCAGCTCGGCGAAGGTCGGCACGTCCGGCAGGATGGCCTGGCGCTTGGCTCCGATCACCGCGACGACGCGCAGCTTGCCGGCCTTCTGGTTCTCGATGAAGTCGGGGATGGAGCCGACGCCGGCGTGGATCTGGTTGCCCAGCATGTCCTGCATCATGGGCGCGCTGCCGCGGTAGGGCGCGGCCTGCAGGTCGAGCTTGTATTTCGCGCCGACCAGGCCGACCAGGAACTCGGGGATCGAGGCGGGTGCGGGCACGCCCACGGTGTCCTTGCCGCCGTGGGCCTGCACGAACTGCACGTACTCGGCCAGCGACTTCGCCGGCGTGCCGCCCGACACCGCGAGCGCGTTGGCGAAGGTGGCGAAGCCCGCGACCGGCACGAAGTCCGTGGCCGGGTCGAAGCCGGGGTTCTTCGTCACCAGCGGCAGGATGGAGATCGTGTGGTCGTGGCTCAGGAACAGCGTGTGCCCGTCGGCCGGCGCTGCCTTCAACGCCTGCGCGGCGATCTGGCCACCGGCGCCGGCGCGGTTCTCCACCACCACCGGCGCGCCGAGCTGGTCCTTCAGCTTGTCGGCCAGGATGCGCGCGATGGCGTCGGAGCCCCCGCCCGGCGGGAAGCCCACGAGGATGCGGATCGGTTGCGTGGCCTGGGCGTGGGCCAGGCCGGCAGCGAGGGAGACGAGGCCGGCCAGGATCAGGCGGCGCAAGGGATGGAGGGGGGCGGGCAGTCGGGTCATCCCACGAGCATACCGGAGCCGCGCCCGATTCAGTCGGGCGGGCGGTGCGCCCGCGGCGGCACGAAGGCGGCACGCGCCTCGTCCTCCAGGCCGTCCGTGAGCCGCTGCAGCAGGTCCAGCAGTTGCTCCTGCTGCAGCGCGTCCAGCGGCCCCATCAGGCGCCGGTAGGCGCGCTCCGCGGGCTTCTGGGCCAGGCGCAGCACCTGCTCGCCCTCGGCGGTGAGGGACACCGAGACGGTGCGCCGGTTCGCCTCGCCCGGGCCGCGTCGGACCAGGCCGCGGGCCTCTAGGCCGCGCAGCACGCGCAGCACCGTGACCTTGTCGAAGCCCAGTGCCCGTGCCAGGCTGGACTGGTCGAGGCCCGGATGCGCCTGCAGCACCGTCAGGGCGCCGAACTGCGCCGGCGTGAGCGCCAGGTCCCGGCAGGCATCCTCGAACACGGCGGCGGAGATCTGGTGCGCGCGGCGCAGCAGGAAGCCGGGCCGGGCATAGAGCCGGGTGAGGCTGGCAGGCATCTTGGGCGGGGCGGGCACGGTCGTCGGGGTCCTTGGGGTCTGTGCGGATTGTGCCTCGGCGGCGGCCCGCCATAATCGTTAGCATGCCAACTCGCAAGCGGGAAAGTCAATGAAACTGCTGATTCGCGCGGCCGCCGCCGTGCTCGCCTTCTGCAGCCTGGCCGCCGCGGCCCAGGCGCCGACCTCGGTCCCCCTCAAGCTGATCGTGCCCTTCACGCCGGGCACCGGCATCGACCTCGTGGCCAGGACGGTCGCCCCCCAGCTGTCCCAGCGGCTGCACCGGCCGGTGGTGGTCGAGAACCGCGCCGGCGCCTCCGGCAACATCGGCACCGAGTTCGTGGTGCGCTCGCCGGCCGACGGCAACACGCTGCTGGTGAGCGTCAATACCCTCGTCATGAACAAGGCCCTGTACCCGCAACTGCCGTTCGACCCGGTGAAGGACCTGGTGCCGGTCACGCTCACCAGCTGGGGCCAGCTGATCCTGGTGGCGCCGCCGTCCGCCGGCTTCAAGACCGTCGGCGACCTGGTCGCGGCCGCCAAGGCGAAGCCGGGCAAGCTCAATTACGCGAGCCCGGGGGTGGGCACGCCGCACCACATGTCCATGGAGCTGTTCAAGCAGACGGCCGGCGTGTACCTGACCCACATCCCCTACCGGGGCAGTGCGCCCGCGGTGCAGGACCTGCTGGGCGGCCAGGTGGACGCCATGTTCCTGCCGATCCACGTGGCGCTGCCCTTCGTGAAGGCCGGCCGGCTCGTGGCCCTGGCCATCGGCAGCGAGAAGCGTCATCCCCTGCTGCCGGACGTGCCGACGCTCAGGGAGGCCAAGGCCGGCGACGTCAACGTCGACATGTGGTACGGCATCTTCGCGCCTCCCGGCACGCCGGCGGACCAGGTGCTCAAGCTCAATCACGAGCTGAAGGACATCCTGTCCACGCCGGAAGTGCGCACGGCCTTCCAGGCCCAGGGCATGGATCCGGCGACCAGCACGCCGGAGGAATTCCGCCGCCTGGTCGCGCGCGACGCCGAGCGCTGGGCGAACGTCATCCGCACTGCCCACATCAAGGCGGAATGATGCGCATCGCGATCGTCGGCGGCGGCATCGGCGGCCTGGCGCTGGCGCTGGGCCTGCACCAGCGGGGCATCGCCTGCGACCTCTACGAGGCGGCGCCCGAGGTGCGCGAGCTGGGCGTGGGCATCACGCTGCTGCCGCACGCCATGCGCGAGCTGGCGGCGCTGGGGCTGCAGGCGCAGCTGGAGCCGCTGGGCATCGAGAACCTGGAAAGCGTCTTCTTCAACCGCTGGGGCCAGTTCATCTACCGCGAGCCGCGCGGCCGCCACGCCGGCTACGAGGTGCCGGAACTGGGCATGCATCGCGGCAAGCTGCACGGCGTGCTGTTCCGGGCGGCCTTGCAGCGGCTGGGCCCGGGCCGCCTGCACCTCGACCACCGCTGCGTGGGCCTGCAGCAGGAGGCGGCGCAGGTCACCCTGGCCTTCCAGGACGGCCAGGGCCGGGCGCGGCCGGCGGTGCAGGCGGACGTGGTGATCGCCTGCGACGGCGTCAATTCCGCAGTGCGCCGGCAGTTCTACCCGCAAGAGAAGCCCGCCTTCGCCGGCATCAACACCTGGCGCGGCGTGACGGTGCACAAGCCCATCCTCACGGGCAGGAGCTACCTGCGCATCGGCTCCATCGACACCGGCAAGATGGTGATCTACCCCATCGTCGACAACGTCGACGGGCAGGGCAACCAGTTGATCAACTGGGTGGCCGAGATCCGCCACGCCGACATGGGCCGGAACGACTGGAACAAGCCCGGCCGGCTGGAGGACTTCCTGCCTGTCTACCGGGACTGGAAGTTCGACTGGCTGGACGTGCCCGCGCTGATCGCCGGGGCGCGCGAGATCCTCGAGTACCCCATGGTCGACAAGGATCCGGTCGCGCGCTGGACCTTCGGGCGCGTGACCTTCCTGGGTGACGCCGCCCATCCCATGTACCCGCGCGGCTCGAACGGCAGCGCGCAGGCGCTGCTGGACGCGGCCGCCCTGGCCAGGCTGCTGGCCGAGGCTGGGGACCCGCTCGCGGCGCTGCAGCGCTACCAGGACCTGCGGCTGCCGGCCACGGCGAGGGTGGTGCAGACCAACCGCACGGTGCCGCCCGACTTCATCATCATGAAGGCGGACGAGCTGAGCGGCGGCCGGCCGTTCCCGGGGACCATCGACGACCTCGTGAGCCAGGAGGAACTGCGCCGGATCTCCGACGACTACAAGAAGGTGGCGGGGTTCGCGCTGGAGAAGGCGGCCGGCTGAGGCGAAGGCCGTCGGTGGGGTTCAATTCAGGTACTGCGGCCGGCTGCTGCCGTCGTCCGCCGCCGGCTCGGCGGCCGCCGGCGGCACGAAGGGCTCGCGCCACTGCGACTGCTGCAGCGCCTGCTCCAGCAGGTGCATCAGCCCCTGCACCAGCTTCGGCTGCATCTCCAGCTGGAAGCTGCGCGGCTTGGCGTCGCCGCTGGCTGCCCGCTCGTTGAAGTTCAGCCGCAGCGGCCCGCCCGCCAGGGGCGTCGCGTCCACGTCGGTCACCAGCAGGGGCTCCTCGCCCAGGGGCAGGCGGTGCTGGCCTTCCTTGTAGGGCGTCTCGAAGTCGGCGTGTTGCAGGAACTCCTCCTTGCGGAATTCCGCCAGCATCTTCTTCAATTCCGGGTTGGCGCCCGAGAGCGAGGCGCCGGCGGATTCCAGCTTCAGCAGGTGCTCGGTGAGCATCCGGGTCATCAGCGGCCAGAGCCCGACCATCAGCCGCCGGGTGAGCCACATGCGCATCTCGTCGCCTTCCGTGGTGTTGATGCGCATGAGGATGCGGTCCTGCTCGGGCAGGTAGGTGACCGACATCTGGTGGATCTGCATGCAGTTGATTCTAGTCAGCCCCGCCGGGCCTGCCAGCGCCCTACAGTGCGGACTTGAAAAGCGGCCGGCGAGGCCTATCTGGGCCGTAACGGAGTATTTCATGCGACTCGACAAACTCACGACCAAGTTCCAGGAGGCGCTGGCCGACGCCCAGAGCCTGGCGCTGGCCAACGACCACGCCTACATCGAGCCGGCCCACCTGCTGGTGGCCATGCTGCGCCAGGAAGACGGGCCGCGCGCGCTGCTGCAGCGCGCCGGCGTCAACGTGCCGGGCCTGCTGGCGGCCGCCGAGGGCGCCATGCACAAGCTGCCGCAGGTGCAGGGCCAGGAGCAGATCCAGGTCGGTCGCGACCTCGCCGCGCTGCTGCAGGGGGCCGAGAAGGAGGCGCTCAAGCGCAACGACCAGTTCATCGCCAGCGAGAACTTCCTGCTGGCCCTGGCCGACACCAAGCAGGACATCGGCCGCATCGGGCGGGAGAACGGTCTCTCCCGCAAGTCCCTGGAGGCGGCTGTCGACGCCGTGCGTGGAGGCCAGAACGTGAATTCCGCGGAAGCCGAGGGCCAGCGCGAGGCGCTGAAGAAGTACACCCTGGACCTCACCGAACGCGCCCGCATGGGCAAGCTCGACCCGGTGATCGGCCGCGACGAGGAGATCCGCCGCGCCATCCAGGTCCTGCAGCGCCGCACCAAGAACAACCCCGTGCTGATCGGCGAGCCCGGCGTCGGCAAGACCGCCATCGTCGAGGGCCTGGCCCAGCGCATCGTCGCCGGCGAGGTGCCCGAGACGCTCAAGGACAAGCGCGTGCTGTCGCTCGACATGGCGGCGCTGCTGGCAGGCGCCAAGTACCGCGGCGAATTCGAGGAGCGCCTCAAGAGCGTGCTGAACGAGCTGGCCAAGGACGAGGGCAAGACCATCGTCTTCATTGACGAGCTGCACACCATGGTGGGCGCCGGCAAGGCCGAGGGCGCCATGGACGCGGGCAACATGCTCAAGCCGGCGCTGGCTCGGGGCGAGCTGCACTGCGTGGGCGCCACCACCCTGGACGAATACCGCAAGTACATCGAGAAGGACGCCGCCCTGGAGCGCCGCTTCCAGAAGATCCTGGTGGGCGAGCCCAGCGTGGAGGCGACCATCGCCATCCTGCGCGGCCTGCAGGACAAGTACGAGGCCCACCACGGCGTCGACATCACCGATCCGGCCATCGTCGCCGCGGCGGAGCTCTCGCACCGCTACATCACCGACCGCTTCCTGCCGGACAAGGCCATCGACCTGATCGACGAGGCCGCCTCCAAGATCAAGATCGAGATCGACTCCAAGCCCGAGGCGATCGACCGCCTGGACCGGCGCATGATCCAGCTGCAGATCGAGCGCGAGGCGATGAAGAAGGAGCAGGACGAGGCTTCGCGCAAGCGCCTGGGCCTGATCAACGACGAGATCTTGCGCCTGCAAAAGGAGATCTCCGACCTCGAGGAGGTCTGGAAATCCGAGAAGGCCGCGGCCCAGGGCAGCGCCCAGATCCGGGAGGAGATGGAGAAGGTCAGGTTCCAGATCGAGGAGCTCAAGCGCAAGGGCGACTTCAACAAGGTCGCCGAGCTGCAGTACGGGCGCCTGCCGACGCTGGAAAAGCAGCTGAAGGAGGCGCAGGACGCGGAGAGCGAGAAGGGCAAGGCCGGCAAGCGCCAGTTGCTGCGCACCCAGGTCGGCGCGGAGGAGATCGCCGAGGTGGTGGCGCGTGCCACCGGCATCCCGGTGTCCAAGCTGATGCAGGGCGAGCGCGAGAAGCTGCTGCTGATGGAAGCCAAGCTGCACGAGCGCGTGGTCGGCCAGGACGAGGCGATCGCCGCGGTGGCCAACGCCATCCGCCGCTCGCGCTCGGGCCTGTCGGACCCGAACCGCCCGACCGGCTCGTTCCTGTTCCTGGGCCCCACCGGTGTCGGCAAGACCGAGCTGTGCAAGGCGCTGGCGAACTTCCTGTTCGACAGCGAGGAGCACCTGATCCGCGTCGACATGAGCGAGTTCATGGAGAAGCACTCCGTGGCCCGCCTGATCGGCGCGCCCCCGGGCTACGTGGGCTACGAGGAGGGCGGCTACCTGACCGAGGCCGTGCGCCGCAAGCCCTACAGCGTGATCCTACTCGACGAGGTCGAGAAGGCGCACCACGACGTGTTCAACGTGCTGCTGCAGGTGCTGGACGACGGCCGCCTTACCGACGGCCAGGGCCGCACCGTGGACTTCAAGAACACGGTGATCGTGATGACCTCCAACATCGGCTCGCACATGATCCAGGCGATGGTAGGCAAGCCCTACGAGGAGGTGAAGGAGGCGGTGTGGGACGAGCTGAAGAACCACTTCCGTCCCGAGTTCCTCAACCGCATCGACGAGACGGTGGTGTTCCACGGCCTGGACGCGCAGAACATCGCGCAGATCGCGAAGATCCAGTTGCGGGTGCTGGAGCAGCGCCTGGCGAAGATGGACCTGCACCTGGAGGTGACGCCGGCGGCGCTGGAGGAACTGGCCAAGGTCGGCTTCGACCCGGTGTTCGGCGCGCGTCCGCTCAAGCGCGCCATCCAGCAGCGCATCGAGAACCCGCTGTCCCGGCTCATCCTCGAGGGCCGCTACCCGCCCAAGAGCACGATCCCGGTGGAGGTCGACCCGGTGCGCGCGCCCGGCGTCTTCCACTTCGGGCACGCCGAGGGCGCGCCCCGCCAGGCGCAGACCGCGTAAGCCGAGTGGAAAAGGCCGGGGCCCGCCCCGGCCTTTTCGATCGGGCCCACAATGGAAGCCGCATGCCCCTGATCCTGAACCTCCTCCTTCGCGCCGTGCTGCTCGTCGCCGGCCTGGTGTTTACCGCCAGCGTGCTGCTGGTGGTCGCGGTGCTGCTGGCGCTGTGGTCCGTGCGTGCCCTCTGGGGCCGCCTCACCGGGCGGCCCGTGGCGCCGTTCGGCATGCGCATGGGCCCGGGCGGCGCCTTCGCGGAGATGATGCGCCGGTCCCGGCCGGCAGGCAGCCGCACGCCGCGTGCCGATGCCGCGGCCGACCTGCGCGGGCGGCTGGCCGAAGTCACCGACGTCGAGCCCCACGCGCCCCGGCGCTGACGGCGCCCGGGACCTCTCCCGGCCCTCAGGCGTCCACGGGGAGCTGCTGCGCGGCCAGCTCCACCAGGCTGGCGATGCGCACCGGCCAGGCGTCCTGTTCGGCGCCGGCCATGAAATTCAGCCGGCAGCTCGCGCAGGACACGACCACGGTGTCGGCGCCGGTGGCCGCACCCGTCGCCTCGATCTGCTCGCGCTTGATCTCCCAGGCCTGGTGGCGCAGGGAGCCGGCGCGGTTGATCAGGAAGGCTCCGGCGCCCCCGCCGCAGCACCAGTTGCGCTGGGCGGTGGGCTCGGTCTCGCGGAAATCCACCCCCAGCGCCTTCAGCGCCGCGCGCGGCTCCTCCATCACGCCGCCGTGGCGCGCCAGCTTGCAGGCGTCGTGGTAGGTGTAGGTGCCGCGGTCGCTGGACGGACGCAGGCGCAGGCGTCCCGCCGTCACCTCGCGGCCCACGAATTCGGAGACGGCCAGCACCTCGAAGGGCAGGGCGCTGCCGTCCTCGCGGGTCGCATCCCAGCGCAGCGCCGGGTAGGCATGGCCGCATTCGGGCAGGATCACCGTGCGCGCGCCGATGGCCAGGGCCTCGTCGACCAGGCGGCGGCTGGCCTCGGCCTGCAGCGACTCGCTGCCGGCCAGCAGGCCGAAGTTGGCCGCCTCGAAGCCGGCGCTGCGCAGCGTCCAGCGCAGGCCCAGGTGGTTGAGGATGCGAGCGGTGGCGGCGAAGGCGTCGCGGTACAGCAGCACGTCGATGACGGTGGTCACCAGAAGCACGTCGGCCTGCGGCTCGTCCAGGGGCACCGCGATGCCTTCGGCGCGGATCGCCTCCACGGCCTGCCGCAGCTCCTGCGGCCCGACGCCGAACACCGTGCCGCGCCCGGCCTGTTCCTGCGCCACCGCGGTCAGCTCCAGCGGCGCGAGGCCGGCCTCGTACAGGGCCTCGCGCATCACGTTGACGCCGCGGGCGGTGTTGATCCCCATGGGGCAGACCATGCTGCAGCGGCCGCACTCGGTGCAGCTGTCGAAGCACAGCTCCTGGAACTCGCGCAGGTCGTCGGCCGTGATGTCGCGCACGAACAGCCGCTTCACCGGCGCGAAGGCCGAGGTCTCGCGCGCATGGAAGCGGCGCAGGAGGTCCAGCTTGCGGTTCGGCGCGTACTTCGGGTCGCCGGTCGACTGCGAGAAATGGCAGGCCTCGGAGCAGTAGCCGCAGTGCACGCAGGCCTCCAGGTCCAGGGCGAGTCCGCGGTCCATCTTGGCGCGCATGACGGCCTTGGCGCGTTCCACGCGCTGCGCGTCGCCCATCTGCGGCGGCTGCGCCATCTCGGGCAGGTGGCGGATGGCTTCCAGGAAGCCGTGGAAGACGTTCATGTCGATCATGCGCGTACTCCCCGGCGGCCGAAGTAGGTGGCGAGCTGCATGCGCGCCGGCAGGAACAGGAAGGCGTGCATCAGCTTGCCGAAGGGGAACCACACCAGCAGCAGCTCCAGGCTCACCAGGTGCACCGCGAGCGGGACCCGGTACACCGGCGCGTGGCTGGCCAGCAGCGAGGAGGAGGGCTCGCCCACCACGGCCATGCCGGTGAGCAGCGGCAGCATGGTGAGGGTCCAGCTGAGGATGTCGTCGGCGCGCGAGATCCGGCGCAGCACCGGGTCGGTGAGGCGGAACAGCAGCGCCAGCAGCAGCGAGGTGATCGTGACGCCTGCGGCCACGTACATGACGGCATCGGGCGCGGCCGGCCAGGCGAGGCCCGTCAGCCGCCGCACGAAGGCGATGTGGGGCGCGTAGCCGAAGAAGACCACCGCCAGCCCGATGTGGAACAGGTAGGGATTGAAGGTCACCAGCGTGGAGCTCGGCGAGAAGCCGGCCGGCACGGAGAAGCGGCGCAGCGCCGCCTGCGCCGCGGCGGCGGTGCCGAAGCCGTGGCGGGCTGTCCCGTGGGCCTGCGCCCGCGGCAGCCGCAGCAGGCTCCACAGGCGCCAGCCGCAGCCGGCGACGAAGATCACGATCGCGGCGGCCAGCAGCGGTCCGCGCGCCCAGTCGAGCAGGTCCATGTGCAACTCCTCTCAGGCGGCAGAAAGCTAACCCGCCTCGGCCCCGGTCACTTGCGCTGGGTCAAACGGAACCGGCCCCGGGCGGCCGGCTGGCGCTGCGCGGCGCCCGGCCGCTGGGGCACAGCACGTTCTGCGGCAGGCGTCCCTGGACGTAGTCGAGTTCCTCCTGCGGCGTGGCCGGCCGGACTTCGCCGAGCCGGGCATGCTGGCCGTAGAGCTCCTCGAGCAGCTCGCGCATGGCCGCAGGGGCATCGGTGCCCTGCGGCAGCGCCTTGAACCAGCGCCGGGGACGGCCCTCGTAGGTGAACTCCACCACCCAGACCTCGGAGCTGCGGAAGAAGGGCATGGCGTCAGGGCGGGGGCGGCTGTTGCGCGGATTCTTCCACGGCCGGCCGCAGCGGGTCCAGGCCCTCGCTCTCCCAGCCGTCTCCGTACAGCTCCGAGGGATGCTGGGTGCGCTCGGTGCCGTTGCCGCAGATCATCTCGTCGGCCGCGCAGTAGCGGTCGCAGCCCCAGCAGGTGCGCTCGGGATGCGCCGGCCGGATCGGGAACTTCTTGCCCATGCGGCCATTGTCGAAACCCGCCGGCGCCAGGGTCTTGCCCTGGGTCAAGCCGGGGGCGGGTCGCCCCAGGGCTCAGGCGGCCGGCGGGTCCATGTGCTGGGCGTACAGCTTCTGCATGCCGCCCAGCCAGCGGTCGTAGTCCTGCGCCTTGGCCAGGAAGTACTTCGCGACCTCGGGGTGCGGCAGCGCCAGGAAGCGCTCCTCGCGCATGGTCTGCACCACCACCTCGGCCACCTGCTCGGGCGTGAGCACGCCGTTGATGCCGGCCGAGCCGGTGCCGTCGCGCGTCATGTCCGTCTGCACCGACTGCGGGCACAGGCAGGACACGCGCAGGCCCTTGCGGCCGTAGGCGATGCGCAGCCACTCGGCGATGGCCACGGCGGCATGCTTGGTCACGCCGTAGGGCGCGGATTCGACGATGTTCAGCAGGCCCGCCGCCGAGGCCGTGACCAGGAAGTAGCCCTCGCCGCGCCCGACCATCTCCGGCACCACGGCCCGGGCCGCCCACACGTGGGCCATGCCGTGGATCTTCCACATGCTGTCCCACAGCGGGTCCTCCAGCTCGATGCCGCCCATGCGCCCGAGGATGCCGGCGTTGGAGATGTAGGCGTCGATGCGCCCGAAGCGCTCGCGCGTGGCCTGCACCAGGGCCTGGATGTCGGCCTCGCGGCTGACGTCGCAGGCCAGCGCCAGCGCCTGCGCGCCGATCCCCGCCGCCACGCCCCGGGCGCGCTCCAGGTTCACGTCCGCGACCACGACGGCGCGCGCGCCCTCGCGCGCGAAGCGCTGGGCGAGCCCGGCGCCGATGCCGCTCGCCGCGCCGGTGACCACCACGACCTTGTCTCTGATTTCCATGCGACCTCCGATAGCAGCCGCCGAGTATCCGTGCTGCGCCGCCGGGCGCAAGCCGCGCAGGCGACAAGCCGGCAGCGCGGCAGCGTCAGCCGGCCGCGGGCGGCCAGCCGCGCAGCTGCCGTTCCAGCGCGTCGATGAAGGGCGCCTGGCCGGGGACCAGCCGGCCGCGCGCCTCGGACAGGCCGAACCATTGCACGCGGTCCACCTCGGGGAAGGTCCGGCGCCGGCCCGACCGCGGGGGCCATTCCAGCTCGAACGGGTTGCTCGCCAGCCGCGCCGGGTCGGCGTCGCCCTCGAAGGCCCAGGCCACGATGCGCTTGCCGCTGCGCTGGCGCAGCTCGCCCAGCGGCAGGAAGGGCGGTGCGCTGGCGAAGCCGGTTTCCTCGCGGAATTCCCGCAAGGCGGCCGCCAGCGCCTCCTCACCCGGGCCGATTCCGCCCTTGGGCAGGGTCCAGGCTCCCGCATCGCGGCGGACCCAGAACGGCCCGCCGGGATGCGCCAGCAGCACCTCCAGGCCCGCGGGGGTGCGCCGGTACATCAGCAGGCCGGCGCTGCGCTCGATGGCCACCGGCGCGAGGGGAGGAGCCGCCGGTTCAGCGTCGCTCGGTCAGCCGGGTGATGCCCAGCGCCTTGAGCACGTACTTCTCGTAGATCGGCTCCGAGGAGCCGTTCTTCATCTTGTAGAGGAAGTACTTCTCGAAGGCGATCTTGGCCATGTGCACCCACTTGCCCTTGCTGAACCAGTTCACGTTGCGCGGCGGAATCTGCGGCAGCGCGACGAAGGCCATGCCGGTGTCGCCCATGTCGGCCAGGCAGATCGCGTTCCAGCTGCCGCTCGCGTCGGCCGGCTTGCCTTCCAGCTCGTTGGCGATGTTGTGCACGATCGCCGTCACCATGGTCTCGATCATGTAGCCGGTCTTGGGCGCGCCGGTCGCCACGGGCGTGGCTTCCACCGGCGGGATGGCGATGCACACGCCGGCCGAGAAGATGTTGGGGTACTTCTTGCTGCGCTGGTGCTCGTCCACGATCACGAAGCCGCGCGGGTTGCACAGGCCCTCGACCCCGGCCACGGCGTCGACGCCCTTGAACGCGGGCAGCATCATGCTGTAGCGGAAGGGCAGCTCGTGCTCCTTCTTCGGCTGGCCGCTGTCGTCCATCTCGGTGACGAACATCTTGCCGGCCTCGACCTTGGTGACCTTGGCGTTGCAGATCCACTTGATGTCGTGGTTGCGCAGCTCGGACTCCAGCATGCCCTTGGAGTCGCCCACCCCGCCCAGGCCCAGGTGGCCGATGTAGGGCTCCGAGGTCACGAAGGTCATCGGCACCTTGTTGCGCAGCTTGCGCTTCTCGAGGTCGCGGGTGAAGATGAAGGCGAACTCGTAGGCCGGGCCGAAGCAGGAGGCCCCGGGCATCGCGCCGATGATGGCCGGGCCGGGGTTGGCCAGGAAGTCCTGGTACTGCCCGTAGGCCTTGTCGGCATGGTCCACCGTGCAGATGGACTGGGTGTGGCCCTCGGGGCCGGAGCCCGGCACCTCCTCGAAGGCCAGCTTCGGCCCCGTGGTGATCACCAGGTAGTCGTAGGCCAGGCGGTTGCCGTCGGCGAGCTCCAGCGCATTGCCGGCGGCATCGATGCGCTTGACCGGCTGCGCCACGAACTCGATGCCCTTGCGCTCCAGCGCCGGCCGGATCGGGAAGGTGATGTCCTTGCGCTCGCGCCAGCCGACCGCGAGCCAGGGGTTGGACGGGACGAACTGGAAGTAGTCGACCGCGTTCACCACGGTGACGCGATGCTGCTTGCCGAGCTTTTCGCGCAGCTCGTAGGCTGCCGGCATGCCGCCGGTTCCGGCGCCGAGGACGACGATGTGGGCCATGGGGGTCTCCTTCCTTTCCTTGGGGGGTGAAAACGTTCTAGCGGGTCGCGGGGGGCGCGGCCAGTTCGTGGTTGACCGCGGCCAGGCGCGACTCGTCGAGTGCTCCGGCCACGGCGGCCAGGCGCAGCCGCTGCATCGCCTGCTGCACGCGGGCCTGCAGCAGCGCGAGTTCGGCCGCCGCCGCGTCGTTCTGGGCGTTCAGCAGGTCGAGCGTCGTGCGGTCGCCCGCCTGCAGGCCGACGCGCGTCGCGTCCAGGCGCGCGAGGCTGGCGCGCCAGCCGCTCTCGAGCGCGGTGATGCGGCTGCGGGCCACCGACAGGTCCAGCCAGGCGGCGCGTGCCTGCTGCTGCGCCTGCAGCCGGGCCCGGTCCAGGTCGGCCAGGGCCTTGCGCGCCAGCGCTTCGTTCTCGGTGTTGCGGGCGCCCCGCATGCCGCCGGTGTAGAGCGGAATGTTCAATTGCACGCCCAGCGCCGCCTGGTTGGCGGCGTTGCTGGCGTTGCCGTAGGCGCCGCTGCCGGAAAGGTAGTCGCGGCCCACCTGGGCCACCAGGTCCACGGTGGGGGCCAGGGCGGTCGAGGTCTTGCGGATCTCCTGCTCGGCGCTCGCGGCCTGCGCCCGGGCCATCAGCACCTGCGGGTTGTCGCTGGCGGCGCGGGCGAGCCAGGCGTCGAGTGGGTCGAGCGGCTCCCGCGGCGCCGTGCCGGAGGCGGCCGGCGCGGCGAGTTCGCCCTGCACCGGCTGGCCGATCAGGTCGGCCAGCTGGGTGCGCCGCATCTCGAGCTCGCTCTCGGCGGCCAGACGCTGGGCTCGCAGGGCATCGGCACGGGCGGTCGCCTCGTGCACGTCGGTGACCGGCCGGTCGCCGATGCGGAAGCGGTCCTCGGCCTCCACCCGGGCCTGCTCCACGGCCCGCTCCTGCTCCTTGAGCAGCCGCACCTGCTGGGCGGCCAGCACGACGTCGAAGTAGCCCTGCGCGGCCCGCAGCATCAGCTGCTGCTGCGCCGCGCGCCACTCCTCCCCGGCCGCTCCGGCGGCGAGCTTCAGCTGCTGCTTGCGAGCGTCCAGTTCCCGGTTGTACAGGGGCTGGCGCAGCGACAGGCCGTAGCGGGTGCTGATGCCGCCGGTGACGGAGGTGTTGAAGTCCACCCCGGCGCTCCGGCCGAAGCCGGGCGCGGAGAACTGCGCGCCGCGGATCGAGTTCTCCTGGGTGGCATAGGCCGCCCCCGCCTGCAGGGCCACGGTGGGGCGCCACAGGGCATCGCCCTCGGCGCGGCGGGCCTCGCCGGCGTCGTATGCGGCGCGGGCAGCGGCGAATTCAGGGTCGTGCGCCGCGGCGGCGCGCCACACGTCCAGCAGGTCCATGGCCCCGGCCGCCGGCAGCGCGGCCGCGAGGGCGAGCGCGAGCAGCGTCGGCTTCAGTCGCATCTCAGCAGCCTTTCTGGACGCCCAGCTTGCGCAGGATGATCTCGAGCGGGCACCACTGCGTGAGCGCGCTCTGCAGCAGGTTCAGGCCCACGAAGGCGGTGAAGGCCAGCCACCACGGGCTCACGAACAGCGGGCTGCCCGGGATGCCCAGCGCGAGCGACAGCAGGATGAAGGTGCCGGCGAACAGGCGGACGAGGCGCCAAGAGGTCATGAGGAAGCTCCTTGAGGTCTGGGTTGGGCGGTGATGGCCTCCGGGCGGTTGCGGTAGGCCACGTAATACAGCAGCGGAATGACCACCAGCGTGAGCACCGTGCTCACGAGGATGCCGAAGATCAGCGAGATGGCCAGGCCGTTGAAGATCGGGTCGTCGAGGATGAAGAAGGCCCCGAGCATGGCGGCCAGCCCGGTCAGCAGGATCGGCTGGGCGCGGGTGGCGGTCGAGCGGACCACGGCCTGCTTGAGCGGCATGCCCGCGGCCACCTGCAGGCGGATGAAGTCCACCAGCAGGATGGAGTTGCGCACGATGATGCCCGCCAGCGCGATCATGCCGATCATGCTGGTGGCCGTGAACTGGGCGCCCAGCAGCGCGTGGCCCGGCATCACGCCCACGATGGTGAGCGGGATCGGCGCCATGATGATCAGCGGCACCAGGTAGGAGCCGAACTGGGCCACCACCAGCAGGTAGATCAGGATCAGGCCCACGGCGTAGGCGGCGCCCATGTCGCGGAAGGTTTCGTAGGTGATCTGCCACTCGCCGTCCCACTTGATCGCGTAGTCGCGGTAGGCCTCGGAGGGCTGGTGGATGAAGTACTCGGCCAGGGTCCCGCCGTTGGGCGTGCGCAAGGCCTGCACCGCGCCGCGCATGCCGAACATGGCGTACAGGGGGCTGTCCACCTTGCCGGCCGCGTCGCCCACGACGTAGTTCACCGGCAGCAGGTCCTTGTGGTAGACCGGCTGCTCGCGCACCGTGTCGCTCACCGTCACCAGCTCGCGGATCGGCACCAGCTGGCCGCCGGCGCCGCGCACCGCGAGCTGCAGCAGCGCGTCGAGGTCGCCCTGGCGGTCGGGCGGCAGCTGCAGCACCGCCGCGGCCGGGTACTTGGTGCCGTCATGCAGGTAGGCGGTCTGTTCCCCCGCCATGCCGGCGCGCAGCGTGCTCACGATCGCCTGCTGCGGCACGCCCAGCAGGGCGGCCTTGCGGCGGTCCACCAGCAGCAGCTTGCGCGGCGCCGCCGCGATGCTGCTGTCGTCCACGTCCACCACGCCCGGCGTCTTCTCGAACACCGCGCGGACGGCCTTGGCGACCTCGCGCCGGCCTTCGGCCTCGGGACCGTAGATCTCGGCGACGATGGGCGACAGCACCGGCGGGCCGGGCGGGACCTCGACCACCTTGACGTTGGCGCCGAAGCGCTTGCCGATCGCCTGCAGCTGCGGGCGCAGGCGGGTGGCGATGGCGTGGCTCTGCTCGTGCCGGCGGGACTTGTCCACCAGGTTCACCTGCAGGTCGCCGACCTCGCCGCCCGAGCGCAGGTAGTACTGGCGCACCAGGCCGTTGAAGTTGATCGGCGCGGACGTGCCGGCGTAGGCCTGGTAGTCCGTCACCTCCGGCTGCTGGGCGAGGTAGGCGCCCATCTCGCGCAGCGCGGCGGCCGTCTTCTCCACCGGCGTGCCGGCGGGCATGTCGACCACCACCTGGAACTCCGACTTGTTGTCGAAGGGCAGCATCTTCAGCACCACCAGGCCCAGGGCCGGCAGCGCCAGCGACACCGCGATCAGGGCGGCGACGCCCGCGCCCAGCAGCTTGCGGTTGCGCGCGCCGGCGCGGTCGTCCAGCAGCGGCCGGAACACGCGCTCGGACAGGGCGCCCAGCTTCTCGGTCAGCGCGCTGCCGTGGGTCCCGTGCGGCGGGTGCTTCATCCACAGGCGGGCCAGCCAGGGCGTGACCACGAAGGCGATCGCCAGCGACAGCAGCATGCCCATGCTGGCGTTGATCGGGATCGGGCTCATGTACGGGCCCATCAGGCCGGTCACGAAGGCCATGGGCAGCAGGGCGGCGATCACGGTCAGCGTCGCCAGGATGGTCGGCCCGCCGACCTCGTCCACCGCGCCCGGGATCAGCTGCACGAGCGTCTTGTCCGGGTGCAGTGCCTGGTGCCGGTGGATGTTCTCCACCACCACGATGGCGTCGTCCACCAGGATGCCTATCGAGAAAATCAGGGCGAACAGCGACACCCGGTTGAGCGTGAAGCCCCAGGCCCAGGACGCGAACAGCGTCACCGTGAGCGTCAGGATCACCGCGCTGCCCACGATCGCCGCCTCGCGCCGGCCCAGGGCGAAGAACACCAGGGCGACCACCGAGGCCGTGGCGAACATCAGCTTGTGGATCAGCTTCTGGGCCTTGTCGTTGGCGCTGGCGCCGTAGTTGCGGGTCTCGGCCACGCCCACGCCCTGCGGGATCACGGTGTTGCGCAGCTCGCCCACGCGCTGCATCACCGCCTCGGCGACGTCGATGGCGTTCTCGCCCGGCTTCTTGGTGACGGCCAAGGTGACGGCCGGGTATTCGCCGCCGTCCTTGCCGGCGACGCCGTGCCAGACGTAGCGCTGGGCGGGCAGGGGACCGTCGCGCACCGCCGCGACCTCCTGCAGGAAAACGGGGCGCCCGGAATGCACGCCCACGACCAGCTGGCCGACGTCGTGCGCGTCGCGCAGGAAGGGGCCGGCCTCCAGGGCCACGGCGCGGTTGTCGGCCAGCAGGTCGCCGACCGGCGCGCCGAGGTTGGCCGACATCAGCGCCTGGCGCAGGTCGGCCACCGTCACGCCGGCGCTGGCCATGCGTGCGGGGTCCAGCTCCACCAGTACGCCGCGGCCGGGGCCGCCCACGGTGGTGACCTCGCGCGTGCCCCGCACGCGCTTGAGGTCGGTTTCCATGGAGTGCGCCACCCGCTCCAGGTCGTACGGGCCCAGGTTCGGGTCGCGCGCGAACAGCGTCAGCGTCACGATCGGCACGTCGTCGATGCCCTTGGGCTTGATGATCGGCTGGCCCACGCCCAGGCCGCGCGGCAGCCAGTCTGCGTTGGAGTTGATCGTGTCGTACAGGCGCACGAGAGCGTCGATGCGCGGCACGCCGACCTTGTACTGCACGGTGATGACCGCCAGCCCGGGCCGCGACACGGACATCACGTGCTCGACGCCGGTGATCTGGGCCAGGACCTGTTCGGCCGGCGCGGCCACCATCTGCTCCACGTCCCGCGCCGAGGCGCCCGGGAACGGGATGAGGACGTTGGCCATGGTGACGTTGATCTGCGGCTCCTCCTCGCGCGGCGTCACGAACACGGCGAAGATGCCCAGCAGCAGGGCGACCAGCGCGAGCAGCGGCGTGATCTGCGCCGACTGGAAGGCGGCGGCGATGCGGCCGGAGATGCCCAGGCGTTGTTCCGTCATGGCGCGGCCTTCAGCGGATGCGCGCCGCCGCCTGCGGGTCGAGCGCCACGCGCTCGCCAGCGGAGACGCCGCTCAGGACCTCGACGCGGTCGCCCTCGGCGCGGCCCAGCCGCACCTGGCGCAGCAGCGGCCGGCCATCGTCGCCGACCACGTACACGGCGGTCAGCTCCGCGCGCCGCACCACCGCGGCGGCGGGAACGAACAGGCGGGCCTCGCCGGCGCCGGCCAGCGGCAGCCAGGCGCGCGCGAACACGCCCGGGGTCAGGCCGGCCTGCCCGGCGGGCAGGTCCAGGCGAAGTTCCTGGGTGTGGGTCGCCGGGTCGACGGTGGGCAGCAGCTGCACGTGCGTCGGCGCGATCCGGCCCGGGGTGCCGGGGATCTCGGCCTGCGGCTGGGCGTCGGGGGCCAGCCGGGCCGCGACGGTCTGCGGCACCGAGGCGGTCACCCGCAGGGCCGCGGGGTCGTAGACCGTGAGCAGCTTGCGCCCGGGCAGGGCCATGTCGCCGAGCACGACCGCGACCTCGGCCACCACCCCGCTGTAGGGTGCGCGCACCACGTAGAAGTCGGACTGGGTCCGGGCGGCACCGGCGTTGGCCAGCTGCGCGGCGGCCTCGGCCTGGGCGGCCTTGTACTGCGCCTCGGCCCGGTCCAGGGCGGCCTGGCTGATGTAGTTCTTGGCGAACAGCTGCTTCTGGCGCTCGAACTCGCGGGTGGCGGCCTCCTGCGTCGCCCGGGCGGCGCGGACCTGGGCGTCGCCGGCGGCGGCGGTCTGTTCGGCGGCGCGCGCGTCCAGGCGCAGCAGCACCTGGCCGGCCTGCACCCGGTCGCCGGCCTTGACCGGCAGCGCGACCACGGCGCCGGCGACCTGGGCGGCGACGACCGTCTGGCGCACGGCCTCGACCACGCCGTCGTAGGCGGCCTGGTCGGTGCCGCCGCCGGAGGCGACGGTGGCGGTGGCGAGGGAGGAGGCGGCCGCGGGGCTGGCGGCGGCGCGGTGGCCCGCGGCCAGCACGGCCGCGGCGACCAGCACGGCCGTGACCGCGGCGGCGGCGGCGAGGCGCGGGGAGCGGAGGGTTCGCATGGGGTTTCCTGGAAATCGGTGTGGCTTGGGTGTATTATTTAGCTAATCAGCTAATTATGCAAGTGGTAACCTGTTTTTCCCATCCCGCCGGCGACGAGGGCGCTTCCCTGCGGCATGATGGGGGTCCCGCAAGACCCTCCTTTCCCATGCAAGGACTTCCTCCCGAAGCGCTGGAGCAGGTGGCGGCGTATTTCCAGGCGCTGTCCGAGCCGACGCGGCTGCAGCTGCTGAATCTGCTGCGCGCGGGCGAGCACAACGTCGGCGACCTCGCCCAGCTCACAGGCTACACCGCGGCCAACATCTCGCGCCACCTCGCTTTCCTGACCCACCAGGGACTGCTCGAGCGCGAGGCACGCGGCACGTCGGTCTACTACCGCATCGCCGACCCGTCGGTGTTCGACCTGTGCGACCTGGTGTGCGGCAACATCGTGCGCCAGCACGAGCGCACGGCCCAGGCCGGGCGCATGTTCGCCGCCAGCGCCCAGCCGCCCGCCGCCCCGGCCCGGCGCAAGGGCAGGCGCTGAAGCCGAGGGGGGGGCGAAGGCCGCCGGATCCGTGCCGCTGCATGCGGCGAGGATGGGTGCGGGCGGGACCGCCCGCGTTGAGGTGGATCAAGCCCGCCGCGGGCGGGCGGCCGTCAGACCGCGTCGATCGGGATCTTCAGGTAGGCCACGCCGTTGGCTTCGCGGGGCGGCAGGGCGCCGGCGCGGATGTTGACCTGCACCGAGGGCAGGATCAGGGTGGGCATGGCCAGCGTGGCGTCGCGCGCGGTGCGCATCGCCACGAACTCCTCCTCGCTCACCCCGTCGCGCACGTGGATGTTGCCCGCGCGCTGCTGCGCCACGCTGCTCTCCCAGCGCGGCTCGCGGCCCACCGGCGGGTAGTCGTGGCAGACGAACAGGCGGGTGTCGCCGGGCAGCTCCAGCAGCCGGCGGATGGAGCGGTACAGCTGGGGGGCGCTGCCGCCGGGGAAGTCGCAGCGCGCCGTTCCCACGTCCGGCATGAAGAGGGTGTCGCCCACGAACACCGCGTCGCCGACCCGGTAGGCCATGCAGGCCGGCGTGTGGCCGGGCACGGCCAGCGCCTGCGCCTGCAGGTCCCCCACCCGGAAGGCCTCGCCGTCGGCGAACAGGTGGTCGAACTGCCGGCCGTCGGTGGCGAAGCCGGGCTCCAGGTTGAACAGCCGGCCGAACACGTCCTGCACCCGCGTGATCCCGCGGCCGATCGCGACGCGGCCCCCCAGCTCGCCCCGCAGCCACGGCGCGCCGCTCAGGTGGTCGGCGTGCGCATGGGTTTCGAGGATCCACTCGACCTGCAGCCCCTGCTCGCGCACGAAGGCCGCCACCCGGGCCGCGGAGCCGGTCGCGGTGCGGCCCGATTTCGGGTCGTAGTCCAGCACCGGGTCGACGATCGCGCAGGCCGCGCCCGGCTTCTCGTAGACGACGTGGGTTACGGTCCCGGTCACGGGGTCGAAGAAGGACTGCACCAGGGGACGCATAGGAGGAAAGGACTCAGGGTTGGCGTGGGGCTCTGGATACTATATCAATCGATAAAATGATCCCCTCCCTGCCCAGGAATTCCCACCATGAGTGAAGTCGTCGACTTCGATGCGCTGCGAGGCGCCGCCGAGACGGCCTGCGCGCTGATGAAGGCCCTGTCCAATCCCGACCGGCTGCTGCTGCTGTGCAAGCTCGCCGCCGGCGAGCGCAATGTCGGCGAGCTGCAGGAGGTCACCGGCATCGTGCAGCCGACCCTGTCGCAGCAGCTCGCGGTGCTGCGGGACGAACAGCTGGTGGTAACCCGGCGCGAGGGCAAGAACATCTATTACAGCGTGGCCAGCCCCCAGGCGCTCGCCCTGCTCGAAGTCCTGTACGCCCAGTTCTGCGCCAAGCCTTCCCGATCCCACGACCCCAAGACCCGCCGATGACCCTCGACCTCGCCCACTTCACGCCCTGGGAATCCCTCGCGGGAGGCCTCCTGCTGGGACTGGCCGCCGCCATGTTCATCCTGCTCAACGGCCGCGTGGTCGGCATCAGCGGGATCATCGGCGGCCTGGTCCGCCCGCGCCCGGGCGACGCCGGCTGGCGCCTCGCGTTCCTGGCCGGCATGCTGGTCGCGCCGACGGTGTGGTCGCTGTTCGCGCTGCCGGCCGCCGCGCGCATCGCCGCCGGACCCACGCTGCTGGTCGCTGCCGGCCTGCTGGTCGGCTGGGGCGCCCGCTTCGGCTCCGGCTGCACCAGCGGCCATGGCGTCTGCGGGCTGTCGCGCCTGTCGCCCCGCTCGCTGGTCGCCACCCTGGCCTTCATGGGCACGGGCTTCGGGGCGGTGTTCGTCCTGCGCCACGTGGCCGGCTGAAGGAGCGCGCATGCACCGGTTTTTCGAATTCCTCGCCGGCCTCCTGTTCGGCCTCGGCCTGATCCTGGCCGGCATGACCGACCCGGGCAAGGTCCAGGGCTTCCTGGACGTCACCGGCCTGTGGGATCCGTCCCTCCTATTCGTGATGGGCGGCGCCATCCTGGTCGGCATCGGCGCCTTCGCGGTGGCCCGCCGCCGGACCACGGCCTTCCTGGGCGGCGCCATGCACCTGCCCACCCGCAGGGACGTCGACCGGCGCGTCGTGATCGGCAGCCTGGTGTTCGGCGCCGGCTGGGGCCTGGCCGGCTTCTGCCCGGGCCCGGCACTGGTCGCGCTCGGTGCCGGCCACTGGCAGGCGCTCGTATTCACGCTGGCGATGCTCGCCGGGATGGCCGTGTACGAGCTGGCCGCGCAGCCGGTTTCGCCGGCGCTGCGGGCGGAGGAATAGACATGCTGACGTTCCTGCTCGCGTGCGCGCTCGGCCTCGGGGTCGGGCTCGTGCTGGCGCTCACCGGCGCCGGCGGCGCCATCCTCGCCGTCCCGATGCTGCTGTTCGCGCTGCACCTGCCGCTCGCGCAGGCCGCGCCGATCAGCCTGCTCGCCGTCGCGATTTCGACCGGCCTCGGCGCCTTCCTGGCGTGGCGCCGGCGGGCGCTGCGCTACCGTGCCGCCGGCGTGATGGCGGCGGCGGGCCTGGTGATGGCGCCGCTGGGCCAGTGGCTCGCGCAGCGGGTGCCGGAGCGGCCGCTGACGATGCTGTTCGCCGTGGTGCTGGTCATCGCCGCCGCGCGCACGCTGCGCCAGGCCGCCCGGGAGCTCAAGGGCACGCGGGCCGAGCGTCGTGACGAGGTGCCCTGCCGCCTCGACCTGCAGGTGGGCCGGCTGCACTGGACGGCGCCGTGCGCGCTGGCATTGGCCGCCACCGGCGCGCTCACCGGCCTGATGTCGGGCCTGCTGGGGGTGGGCGGCGGCTTCGTGCTGGTGCCGGCGATGATGCTGTTCACCGACCTGCCCATGCAGGCGGTGGTCGCGACCTCCATGGGCGTGATCGCTCTCGTCTCTTCCGGTGCCGCCGCGCTCGCCGCCTGGCATGGCCAGGTGCTGTGGCAGGTGGGCGCCCCGTTCGCGCTGGGGGCCATCGCCGGCCAGGCCCTCGGACGCGTGTGGGCCCAGCGGCTGGGCGGCCCGCGCCTGCAGCAGGGCTTCGGCGTGCTGTCGCTGCTGGTCGCCGCCGGCCTGGTGCTGCGCGCGGCGCTGTGAGGCTCAAGCCGCGGCGCGCGGCTGGAAGCGGCTGGGCGGCTGGCCCATGGCGGACTTGAACATCGCGGTGAAGGCGCTCTCGCTGGCGTAGCCGCTGGCGAAGGCCACCTGGCCCACCGGCGTGCCTCGGGCGAGCAGGGGCAGGGCGTGCGCGAGCACCGCCTGCTGGCGCCACCGCCCGTAGCTGGTGCCGAGCTGCTCGCGGAACAGGCGGGCCATGGTGCGCTCGCTGGCGCCCACGTCCGCTGCCCACTGCGCCAGCGTCGCGCGTTCGGCCGGCGCGCGCAGCACGGCTTCGCACAGCGCGCGCAGCCTGCGGTCGCCGGTGTCCTCGGGCGGCAGCGGCACGCCGAGGGACTGGGTCTCGGCGCCGCGCAGCTCGTCCAGCAGCAGCGCGGTCAGCAGCTCCTCGCGGGGGCGGGGCAGACGCGGGGCGTCGAGCGCCGGCACCAGCTCGCGCAGCAGCGGCGACACCACCAGCACGCGGCAGCCGCTCCAGTGCGGCGGCGCCACCGAGGCGTCGATGTAGAGCGTGCGGAACTGCGCGGCTTCCAGGACGTGCACCGAATGCAGGGCGTGCGGCGCGATCCACACGGCCCGCGAGGGCGGCACGATGTAGGTGACCTCGCCGCTGGCGCTGCCCGGGGCGGCGGCGCTCACCTGCAGCATGCCGCTGGCGCAGTAGGCGACCTGGGCCCAGGCGTGCCGGTGCGGCTCGAAGTGCGCGTCGGCCGCCAGCGCGCGCGAGCGCACCCGCACCGGCCGCGCGCGGGTCGGCCGGAACAGGTCGACGTCCGCATGCGGGACGACGGAGCGGGGCGGCCGGGGCATTGGCGGATTTTCGCCGATCCCTGGCGTTCCGTCGCATTCCGGAAGCCGTACGCGGGACGTAGCATGCGGCCCATGACTTCCGCGACCGTCGCCCCGCCCGCCCCGCTGAAGCAGGATGCGGGCGTCATCGGGCTGGTGGGCCTGGCCCATATGGTGAGCCACTTCAGCCAGCTGATCCTGCCGCCCCTGTTCCCCTGGCTCAAGGACGCGCTGGGCGTGAGCTACACCCAGCTCGGCTTCCTGATGACGATCTTCTTCGTCGTCTCCTGCGGCGTGCAGACGGCCTCGGGCTTCCTGGTCGACCGCTTCGGGCCGCGTCCCATCCTGTTCGGCGGGCTCGCCCTGGTGGCCGTGGCGGCCTTCGGCTATGCCGCCGCGCCCAACTACGGCGCGCTGGCACTGCTGGCCGTGGTGGCGGGCATGGGCAATGGCGTGTTCCACCCGGCCGACTACACGCTGCTCAATCGCAAGGTGAGCCCGCGCCGCCTGGGCCATGCCTACAGCGTCCACGGGATCACGGGCAGCCTCGGCTGGGCCCTGGGCCCGGCGGTGGTGGTCCCGCTGGCGATTGCCTTCCACTGGCGCGTGGCCCTGGCCGCGGCCGGGGCGATCGCGACGGCCGTGCTGGTGGTGCTTTGGCTGCGGCGCGCGACGCTGGAGCTGCAGCCGGTGCCGCGGGCCGCGGGCGCGGGCGCCGCGGCCGAGGCCGGCAACCTGGCTTTCCTGCGCATCCCGGCGGTCTGGATGTGCTTCGCCTTCTTCTTCCTGAACGCCGGCGTCCTCACGGGGGTGCAGACCTTCGCGCCGATGGCGGCGCGGCACCTCCTGGACATGCCCCTGGCCCTGGTCGCCGTCTGCGTCACCAGCTACATGGTGTGCAGCGCCGGGGGCGTGTTCGTCGGCGGCTTCCTCGCTTCCGATCCCGCTCGCTGCGAGCGGGTGGTCGCCGCGGGCTTCGGCGTGGCGGCCCTGTTCGCGCTCGCCATCGGCTTCGGCGCGGTGCCGGGTGCGGTGGTGCCGGTGCTGTTCGGGGCGATGGGCTTCGCCAGCGGCATCGCCTCCCCCTCGCGGGACCTGCTGGTCAAGCGCTCGACGCCGGAGAACGCCACCGGCCGCGTCTACGGCGTGGTCTATTCGGGCCTCGACGTGGGCCAGGCGATCGCGCCGCTGGTGTTCGGCGCGCTGATGGACCAGGGCCGATTCCGCGGCGTCTGGCTGGTCCTGGTCACGCTGCAGCTGCTGCTGGTCGCCAGCGCCTTCAACGTGCGGAGGGCGCGCCGCACGGCGCTCGCCCCCGCCTGAGGGCGCGCCGGCATCCGCTATCCTTGGCGGCATGTATGCCGCCTTTTTCGGGCTGAAGCAGGAGCCGTTCTCGATCGCGCCGGATCCCCGGCTGCTGTTCATGAGCGAGCAGCACCGCGAGGCGCTGGCGCACCTGCTGTACGGCGTGCAGGGCGGCGGCGGCTTCGTGCTGCTGACCGGCGAGATCGGCACCGGCAAGACCACCGTCTGCCGCTCCTTCCTCGACCAGGTGCCGCCGCACTGCAACCTGGCCTACATCTTCAATCCCAAGCTCACCGTCCTGGAACTGCTGGAGACGGTGTGCCACGAATTCGGCGTGGAGGTGCGGGCGCCCGCGCAGCGCCCGGCCACGGTCAAGGACCACCTCGACCCGCTCAACGACTTCCTGCTGCGTGCCCATGCCGCGGGCCGCCACAACGTGCTGGTGATCGACGAGGCGCAGAACCTGGCGCCCGACGTGCTGGAGCAGCTGCGGCTGCTGACCAACCTGGAGACCAGCGAGCGCAAGCTGCTGCAGATCATCCTGATCGGCCAGCCCGAGCTGCGC
>JAGWTH010000014.1 GCA_028868995.1 Burkholderiales bacterium
GCCGCCGCCGGCATCGCGACCGCCTACATCGCATCGCGCTTGGGCGCGCGCGAAGGCCTCCTGGTCTTCGGCCTGACGGTGATCTTGCTCGCCATCGCGCTGACCCAGCTCTGGGTCAAAGACACACTGCCGTGGGCGAAGGCCGAGGCGGCCAAGCACGCGCCTGGGCTGGCCCAGGCTTTGCGTCCGCGCTATCCCGAAGGCGTATCCGAGCGCCCCTCCACGCGGGAGGTGTTCGCACTCATGAGCTGGCGCGACAAGCGCCTCATGGCGCTGAGCCAAGCTGGCCTTGTCGAGAAGTTCGTCGACGCGCTCGTCTGGGTCTTCTACCCCGCCTTCCTTTACCAGAAGGGCCTGAGCCTGCCCAACGTGGGCTGGGTGATCGGCTTCTACGGCTTCACCTGGGGGCTCTCCCAGCTCTTCACCGGCAGGCTGTCGGATCGCATCGGTCGCCACTTGCTCAACGTCTGGGGCATGTGGATTTGCGGCGCGGGCGTGGCGGCCATGACTCTGGGCGAAAGCATGGCATGGTGGTCCGCCTCGGCGGCCGTCTCCGGCTTCGGCATGGCCCTGCTTTATCCGAATCTCTCGGCCGCGGTGGCGGACATCTCGCATCCGTCCTGGCGCGGAACGGCTATTGGCATTTACCGATTCTGGCGCGACCTCGGCTACGGCTTCGGTGCCCTCGGCCTGGGGCTCGCGGCGCGCTTCACCGGCCAGATGGAGTCCGCCTTCTGGTTTGTGGCCGCCAGCATGCTCGCGTCCGGCGCTCTTCTCTGGGCCGCGGGTGAAGAGACCCATCCGCGCCTGAACCCTGCGTCTCCTGCGTGATCCGGCCCTAGTCGCCGACACATGGCGGAGACACCCTGCAACGCGTGCACTCCAGTGGGTTGGCAAGACAAGCAAGTTGCCGCACGATGCGACTGGGCGCTGCTGCAACGAGGATCACATGAGCAGGGTAACCGTCGAGTTTGAAATCGAAGAGGCTGACCTGGCCAAGGCCAAGGAGTTCGTCGCAACGAACGGTGGATCGCTGGATGGGCTGGTTTCAGCGTTCTTGGCGTGCGTCGGACACGGAGAACCCGCACATCAGATCACTGCAGATCAGTTAGGGCAAGTGTTGCTGTCCGTCAGTGCAGGACAGATCTCGGTGGCGGAAGCAGCTCGGGTCCTGAACTTCCCAGATGCAGGGTATGTGCTGCATCGTCTGGCGCAGGCGGGATTCACGATTCAAGGGTTGCCCGACCACACTGTTCACCAACAGTTGATGGCCGCTCGCACAACCCTCGATCAATGCTTGGTAGATCCAGCACTGAGGACAAAGAGCAGGGCCACGCACCGAGGCGGATCAGATCCCCTCTGACCAGCTGACTGGCCGCAGGAAATTGCTCAGCAGCCTTAGTGAACCCAAGCCAAGAGACCCGCCCAGGACTTGCTGTCTGCGACGTAGCAATAGTTATGAGACGCAGACTTCCTCGCGTCTCATAATTCGTGCACAACTACTTGATTTCATTGGGCCGCAAATAGCAGTTCATGTTGGAAACTACAGACCGAAAGACCGACAGGCTCCTGCGGGGCACGGGCTGCGAGGCTCGTGCCCCGCTTGCTTTGGGACGCAGCGCCTCCACGACCGAACGGTCGACTTCGCCACAGCCGCCCCAGCGACCTGCAAGCCTGCCGCACGCGGCGCTGACGACGCCCCCGGCCCCGGGCGTGGACATGCCCCCCAAGGCATGACCCGCCCGCGCCCGTGACCAGCGAGGACCGGCCGCTGGCCGTATGATCGTGCCGCCGGACCCGGTACGGGGTTTGTACCGCGGTCCGCTGGCATGACGGCGAACGGCCCCACCACCACCTACACCCGCATCGACCAGCTGCTGCCCTACGAGCAGGAGCTGGTGGCCATCCGGCGCCACCTGCACCAGCACCCCGAGCTGGCCTTCGCGGAGCACGGCACGTCCGACTTCGTGGCGGCCAGGCTGCAGGAGTGGGGCTACGAAGTCACCCGCGGCATCGCCGGCACCGGCCTGGTGGGCACCCTGCGCGTAGGGCAGGGCACGCGCCGCCTGGGCCTGCGCGCCGACATGGACGCGCTGCCCATCCACGAAGCCACCGGCGCCGCCCACGCCAGCCTGGCGCCGGGCCGCATGCACGCCTGCGGCCACGACGGGCACATGACCATGCTGCTGGGCGCGGCCAAGTACCTGGCGCGCCACCGCCACTTCAGCGGCACGCTGCACCTGATCTTCCAGCCGGCGGAGGAGCGCGGCTTCGACAGCGGCGGCAAGGCGATGGTGGAGGCCGGCCTGTTCGAGCGCTTCCCGTGCGACGCGGTCTATGCCATGCACAACCACCCCGGCCTGCCGCAGGGCCGGTTCGCGATGCGCGCAGGCGCATTCACCGCGGCCGGCGACCGGGTGTTCGTGAAGATCACCGGCGTGGGCGGCCATGCGGCGCGCCCGCACCTGGCGGTGGACCCGCTGGTGGCGGCGGCGGCCATCGTCACCAGCCTGCAGACCGTGGTGGCGCGCAACGTGGACCCGGCCGAATCCGCCGTGGTGACCGTCGGCCGCCTGCGGGCAGGCGATGCGCTGAACGTGATCCCGGCCGAGGCCGAGATCGGCATCAGCGTGCGCTCGTACTCGCAGGAGGTGCGGGCGCTGCTCAAGGAGCGGATCACGTCCATCATCACCGGCATCGCCCAGGCCCACGGCGTGCAGGCGCAGATCGACTACATCGAGGGCTACCCCGTCCTGGTCAACGCGCCCGATGCCGTGGCCCTGGCGGCCGAAGTGGCCCGGGACCTGGTGGGCCCGGACGCGGTGGACGTGAACTTCCCGCCCTCCATGGGCAGCGAGGACTTCGCCTACATGCTGCAGCGCTGCCCCGGCGCGCTGGTGCGCATCGGCAACGGGCCGGCCGATGGCGGGCGTGGGCTGCACAACGCGCGGTATGACTTCGATGACCGGAATTTGCCGTATGGGGCGGCGTTTTGGAGTCAGTTGGTGGAGAGGTTTTTGGGGTGAGGTGGGGTGGTCAGGGTCACCGAATTTCGTAACCGAAAGGGCTACGGAGATGGCCAAAACGACGTTCGGCCAGGAAACTCAATTTAGCCTTCGGGGCTCTTCCTCGTCCGAATCGTCTTCGTGACTACCCAATGCCAACGATCCCCAGCTCACACGCATCCGGGTCTTTAGGCGAAGGAGAATCACGCGTATAGTTCCTTCGGTCGCACTCCCGGCTGGAGAGATTCGGCGGTAACCGTGTTCGATGGGAAGGGGCGTTCCCGCGAGGCAACCAGGAATGAAGAGCGCACGACGAACGCCGGCCATTCTCGCCTTCGACGCCGGACATCTCACGTCGTGGTCTTCGGGTTTAGCCAGATGCTTGGTCCGGAGAGGTCTCTTTTCTCGGTTCTTGGCCCGACCTACACTCTCCCTTCGGCCGTAGGCGCCAGCCCGACTCCGGTCTCATGTAGACGTTTTTCGACTCGACACGCTAGATGCCGCGACAGGCATACGCTTTCCCAAGATCGGCGGAACAGTTCATCAGCAGATCTGTCGTAGACCCCTTAACGCTTGTCCAAGTTGGTTGCCCTTGAGCAAAGTTGGTAATGAGAGAAATCGGATGTCCGCCTTATGCGTCCCGCACGCCCCCTGAGACGGCGCGAGAAAAGCCCCCCGTGTCCTGCCCGGACCTGACAGCTTCCCATCGAAAGTCGCAACTCGTCCTTAACGCTGAGGATGCGTTAATTCGCAGCAAACTCGCCCGCATCCAGAGCGGCGGACCAATCCGCTATATGGATATGTTCGCAGGCTGTGGCGGGATTTCGCTCGGATTCCTCACAGCAGGCTTTACGCCAGTCGCATCGGTGGAAAACGATCGCTGGGCCGCGCTTTCCCATGGAGCGAACTTCGGCACACGCTCTGCCGGCGGCGATCGGCCAGGGCACCACGTTCCACGCGATGCGGTCACCGAGACTGCCGAGACGGTCTTCGCCGACCTGGAGCTCAATGGCGCCACTGACGACCAAATCGACGTGTTGGTCGGTGGTCCGCCGTGCCAAGCTTTCGCCCGCGTAGGCCGTGCCAAGCTGCGTGAGCAGGCACGCCGCCGGGAGGAAGTCAGTGCCGACCAGGCGTTCCTCGTCGACGGCCGCGTGAGCCTCTGGCAACGGTACGTCGCGTTCATCCGCGCCACCAAGCCGGTGGCGCTACTCATGGAAAACGTTCCGGACATACTCAACCACGGCGGCAACAATGTCGCAGAGCTGGTCTCAAAGAGCCTCGCCGAGGAAGGCTATGAAGTCGCCTATACGCTGCTCAACGCTGCATGGTATGGGGTGCCGCAGATGCGAGAGCGGATGATTCTGGTTGGCTTCCATCGTGCCACTGGCATCGAGCCGCGCTTCCCAACACCTACTCACCACATAGATCTGCCTTCCGGCTATATCAGCTCCAAAAACGCCGCGCGGCGCGTGCTGAAAATGGAGGGGTCCGAGCATCACCGTTGGATCGCTGATCCGGCACCATCGGCCGTCCCCGCGACTTCGGCGTCCGAGGCGCTCGCCGATCTCCCGCCGCTCTATGCGCAGGAAATGCTCCGTGCGGGTCAGATACGCCGAGGCGCAAAGGACCCGTCTGAGCCCGTCGACTACACCAGAACCAAGCCGACCACTCCTTACTCCCGGCTGATGCGGGAGTGGTTTGGTTTCGCCACCAAAGGGACGACAGGCCACGTTTTTCGTTGCTTGCCACGCGACTACAAAATCTTCGCGGAGGTGCAGCCTGGGTGGGAGTACCCGCAGATTCATGCTCACGTAGAGCGGAAGATCGCTGCGTGGTTGAGCCAGCGGAAGCGCCGTGGCCTACCGACTGACGGCCGCAACTCGGACGTAAGCGAGTTCATCGCTTCTTGGCGCATCCCCTATGACCCGACCAAGTTCCCTAACAAGTGGTGGAAGATTCGTGCCGACGCGCCTGTGCGAACCTTGATGGCTCATCTCGGCAAAGATTCGTACTCACATATTCACTTTGACAGCGAGCAGGCACGCACGATTACGGTACGTGAGGCCGCCCGGCTCCAATCTTTCCCCGATGGCTTCGTGTTCAAGGGCTCGATGAATCCCGCTTTCAAGCAGATCGGTAACGCTGTGCCGCCGCTGTTTGCTTATGCCATCGCGCGCGGAATACGGGAGAGCTTGGGAGCGCCCGAAACGCCGGACATGCGCGTCGCGCTGCTTGGCCTGTCCCGGTCACAGATCACGACAACTGATGGGTCATTGTGAAATTCACAATCCTACGGCTCCTTACCCATTCCGAGCTTGGCATGTTTCACGAATATCGCCGACAGGGGAAGGAACGCGCGAAGCAGCGTGCCATCAACTTTGACTGGGACGTTGTCGACAGGGTATTTCCGGCTGCGAAAGATTCTGATCGAATCGCCATTGACTGCAGGCGTCTCGAGGACGAAAAGACCGTCGTGGAAGTTGCGTCATGGCTCAAGCGGCAGCACAAGAACTGGCGGTTTGAGGGTGACTGCCCAACCACGCCCTACTACCGATATGTCGACCCGGGCGTCCTGTTCGCGATGGTCGTAGATTCCGGGACAACACCCGCGAAGGCGTCGTGGGTGGTCGTACCAACCGATCATCGTGCTTACGCGGCCATTGTGAACCACGGCGAAAGCGCTCGCTTGGCCCAAGCCGCGATGGTGGCTTTGTACGGCGACGAAGGAGCCTACTGCCAATCCGTGCTCGCGGAGAACTTCGGGCAACTATTCGAGAAGGCCGAAACTATGCACGTGACGCCCAAATCTGCCACTCAGACTGCAGATAACGACGAGGTTCCACCCGATCCGCTCGGTCTGTTCAAAATCCTAGCGCGCGCCGGCCACAGCCTGCCCAGTGCAGTTGCAGACCTCGTTGACAACAGCCTCTCTCACGAGGCCAGAGAGATCGATATCACATTCCCCAACCCGAACGAGGGCGGGCGATGGATGTGTATTCGTGATGACGGCGTGGGGATGACGCCCGAGGGACTACGCGACGCCATGAAGATCGGGCATCAGCGCGAGTACGACAACGCGGACCTTGGCAAGTTCGGATACGGACTCAAGGGCGCCGCTTGGTCGCAGGCAGATCGCCTCACGGTGGTGGCGAAGGCCACGGGTCAAAATCAGAGCGTTCTCACCTGGGACAAGGATCACCTCGCGAAGACGCGGCGTTGGGAGTTGCTGAATAGCGCCGTCGCGCCTCAATACTCCAGTGCGGTCAAGCTGGGTGAATCAGGCACTGCGGTCCTTCTGACTCAGATGCGACCATCGATGGAGCCGATCAAGGGCAAGGGAGCCTCGCCATACGCCTTGGAGCTGGCCGCGATTAGGGACCACCTGGAGCTGGTCTTCCACCGGTACTTGGAGGGCAAAGTTCCTGGACGGGAGAAGGTAGTCATCCGACTTAACGGAGATCCGCTGCGCCCGAACAATCCAGTTGGACACCCGCTTGCTAAAGTCTTCGACGAACGTCGAATTGAACTCCCCGGGATTGAAGGGGAGAAGGCAGCCATCCTGTCTGTTCGGGCGGTCGTCACACCGAACGAGGCCGAGTTGGAGGAGTACCTCAAACCGCTGTCGCCCGAGGATCGACGTGTTGAAAAGGATCGACTGACGCTGAATGGGCGGGCGAACGACGCGCAAGGCTTTTACTTCTACCGCCTTGACCGCCTGATCAAATGGGGCGGTTGGGAGGACTTGTTTGCAAAAGACGAACATACAAAGCTTCTTCGCGTCGCTGTCGATTTCGACCGGCTCGCCGACGAGCCGCTGCAGGTTGACATCAGCAAGCAGCTCATCCGCTTGCCCGTCGCCGTCTCCGAGCGACTGAAGGAGATTCTTAAGGCACCGCGAGCGGAGGCTCGCAGCCGGTACGACAAGAAGACGCGACGCGCAAAAACACCGCCGGCCAGCGGTGGCAGCGGTGCCGCGCCCAGCACTACCGGCCCTGGATCCCCCGCACCGAGCTTCAACGAACCGAACTTGATCGGAGGCTTCGGCGCAAACCCCTCCATAGGATTTACCCCCACCCCAGCTCTCAGGAAGGACCGGCCAGCGCTTCGCTTGGTCAGCACCGGCCCGGTGGCGTGGGAGCGGAAGATTGGGTTCGGAGGTGAGCACGTTGAGATCACACCGCGAGTGCCCCAGTTGGTCGCCCTCGTTCAGGCCATCGATAAGGACAGCGAGGCCAAGTTAGCACTTTCCGAGTTTCTCCGAGTGCTTGAGACCGCTGGCGTGCCTAAGCTATTGACGGGCGAGTCTTGATGCAAGTTAGGGGCCCGAGTGCCTTTGCCTTGAGGCCCAGGCTCACGCTCTGGACCGACGGGACGACGTGGTCGAACTGGTCCCGACACGAGGCGTACCTACAGGGCCAGCCTAAGTGGAACTCCCACCAGATAGCGTCGGTTGCAGAGGAATCGCTTCGAATCATCTCGAAGACCACTCCGATCTCGCGCTCCGATTTTCAGTGCCGTGGGCTGGTGGTCGGGTATGTCCAATCCGGCAAGACCGCAAATTTCACGGCCGTCGCCGCGCGTGCAGCTGACGTTGGCTACCGGCTCATCGTAGTGCTCTCGGGAATCCACGACTCCCTTCGCAATCAGACGCAGCGACGGCTGAATCGTGAGTTGGTAGAGGTCGGCACCGACTGGATCACACTTACTGACGAGAGCACTGACTTCCACGAGCCGCCCGTGGCCGATGGCTTCGCCTCCGCTGGGACAGTGCTAATCGTCGCAAAAAAGATCACACCGATCTTGAAGCGACTCAACCAGTGGCTCGAAAAGCTTGAGGGTCGGCTCGCAGAAGTCCCTATGCTGCTGATCGACGACGAGGCCGACCAAGCCTCGATCAACACGCGCGGAAATCGACGAGATCCGAGCGTTGACGAGGAGACTGCATCGGACGAGGATACCGCGCCGTCACTGACCAACGCACTCATCCGAGACATCCTGAACAAGTGCCCCCGGGCGACCTACATTGCTTACACGGCAACACCGTTCGCGAACATTCTTATTGATCCCGACGCAAGCGACAGCGTCGTTGGCACGGACCTCTTTCCTAAGGATTTTGTCATCCAGCTTCCGCGTCCGGACGGCTACACGGGAACCGAGGAGTTGTTCGGCGTGAGCGCCCGGGGACGCGATGTCCTTCGGCCGGTTGATGATGCAGATGTGAGAGCGTTGAAGCCCAGGCGACGTAAGAAGGGAGAGGCCGTCGTGGCTCATGGGCCGCTCGATCTACCCCAATCGCTTTCGGACGCCTTGCTGACGTTCGCAATGGTCGGCGCCATTAGGCTGCTGCGAGGGCAGAAAGACAAGCCACATACGATGCTGGTGCATGTGTCCCAGCTCCAACGCGATCAGATGCGTATCGGCGCTGCCATCGAGGAGCAAATCCGTGCGTGGTTCCACCACGAAAAGGCTGAGCCGGGCGTGCTGCGGCACATGATGATTGCCACGCTGGCCAGTCTGGGTGCAGTCGATCTACCCGTGGCGGAGGAAGTCGTCGTCGCAGAGGCCATCACCAATCTCGCACGACTTGAGGTCACTGTTCTCAATAGCACCACAGGTGCCGAGCTGGACTACGACCATAAACCTGGGCGGCAGCTCGTCGCCGTCGGCGGCAATCGACTGTCCCGCGGGCTCACGCTTGAAGGGCTCACCATCGCCTACTTCTTGCGAACCACCACTCTGGCCGACTCGTTGCTTCAAATGGCTCGTTGGTACGGCTTTCGCTCTGGCTATGAAGATCTGATTCGAATTTGGACAACCGAAGGTATCGCCGAGTGGTTTGTAGAGCTGGCTTTGGTTGAGGAGTCCCTGCGGGATTCGATCACGGCGCTGAACAGGGCCGGTCGGCGGCCCGACGAGATGGCAATTCGAATGCGCGCCCATTCCGAGCTGCTTCTTACGAGCAAGAACAAAAGCAAGATGCTCGCCGAGGACGCCCGCTCGTGGTCGGGAGAGAATCCTCAAACAATCCTGTTCCCGCTGCACAACGGCGATGCATTGGCGCGGAACCTTGAACTAGCGTCTGATCTGCTGCGCCTGCATCCTCCAACCCAAGACGCGCATGGCGGGGCTATAGCACACGACGTCCCACCTGAAGACGTAGCGCTGTTCCTGCGACGCTACGAGGGGCACCCAAACAGCATCGCGTTCCAGGGTGCAGAGATAAGCGACTGGATTATGGAGCGCGTGGCGGTGGGCGAGCTCATTTCCTGGACTGTTTTCGTTGCCAACCCGCAGCGCGACCGGCAAGTGCTCTTGGGAGGCCGCCCATTTGGGCTTGTCCACCGCTCGCAGCAAGCCTCCGAGTCGATCGGCATCCTCATCGACCCGCGCCATGAGGGTGTGGACCTGCACGGGGGTCCCGAGAACTACCGGGCGGGCTCGGGGTTCAGCGCGAAGGCGATGCGCGAGGATCGCCCTCCCACGCAAGGCCTGCTGTTGCTTTATCCGCTAGATCCGGAGCCGCTTCGGGCGCCAACGCAGGCAGTGCTTGGCATCGCATTGTCGCTACCTCGAACAAGTGATGAAGGGCGCCCGCTCGTTGGAAACCGGGCACTAATTCATGAGTGACGTCACGTCCGATCGTTGGGCAGATCTCCGCGAGACGCGTCCCCACCATGAGGCTGTTTGTGAATCGGTGGCGGACGATTTCGAGGAGGCCCTCCTCGGAATCACGTCAGATGGGCGGCTGCATCTGTATATAGCAGTCGATGCTGCCCCCTCGAGCTTGCCGCCGGACCTCCAGAGTATCCAGGTTCGTGTGGTCGAAGGAGACCGTACTTGGCTAGACGTCTCGGCACGGAGCCACCACGAGGAGCTGCTTACGCTGATCGCGAACAAAGTGGTGTATGCAATCCGTGTCGAGGGGCGCGATCCGGCAATAGCGGTCGAAAAAATCATCGACGAAATGCGTTCTGCGCTGCGG
This sequence comes from Burkholderiales bacterium, assembly GCA_028868995.1. Lineage (GTDB taxonomy): Bacteria > Pseudomonadota > Gammaproteobacteria > Burkholderiales > Burkholderiaceae_C > Ramlibacter. The sequence goes on from JAGWTH010000014.1 coordinate 9,991, forward strand.
CCAATTGTTCCTGATTTGAGCCAAGCAGAGCAGATCGGATTGTTCGGTGAACTGTGGGTTCTTTCAAACGTGCTGCTCTCTACTGTCGGACCGCGAATCTGCCATCTCTGGAGCGGTCCCGACAGTGAGCGCCATGACTTCGTGGGGCGGGGTGTCCACATAGAGGTGAAAACGACCACTCGCTCCGAGCCGAAGCACGAGATCTCACGCGTTGATCAGCTCCGGGCTCCTGGTGGCAAGCGCCTGCTCATGGTGAGCATCCTTCTGGAGCGCTCCTTGGGTGGTGAAGAGACGCTGGCTGACCGCGTTGATGAAATTCGTCAGAAGCTTGGCAACGACGGTCATGCCATTGACGTGTTTGAGTCACAGCTGGCAAAGCTCGGATGGCACGAAGGTCTACGGCAAACCGGATCTCTGCTGCGTTTCACATTCCGCGACGTCCACGTCTTCGAGGTTGTTGGTTCGTTCCCTAGACTGCCCGATGACTATGTTCCGCCGCCAGGCGTCTCGGGCATAAGGTACACCATCGACGTAGGGAGTCTGCCTTCTCTTAACGTCGCCGACGTCCAGAAGATCTTGGAATTGATTTGATCCGACGAGACCATGCTGCGCGTCGAGGTTGGGCAGCACAGATCGGCGGTACGCACCGATACTTGGACACGTCTGCCAAGCCATGGCGGGTCGCAACTATCCGAATTGGGGACGACGCACTGCAGGACGCGAATTGTCAGCCCACATCTCCAGAGATTTCCAGCGCCGGCTCCCTCGAATCGCTTCGAATCCAGGCCGCGAGACGATCCATTGCCGCGTCGAAGCTCGCCTGCGCTCGTATGCCCTTGAGCGCACATTCCCAGACTATCGCAACTCTCCAACCCAACGAAATTAGTGTCAGAGCCACCAGCTCATCGCGCTCCACATTGCCTGCTAGCTTGCGTTGCCAGAACTGCGAGTTGCTTTCTGGAAGCTTGGAGAGTGAGCAGCCATGCAAATGCCAGAAGCATCCGTGCACAAAGACGGCAACTTTCCAGCGCGTCAGCACAACGTCCGGGCGCCCTGGGAGGCGAACAGGAGCTCGAGAGAATCTGAAGCCCCTGAGATGGAGGGCCCGACGGACCTGCATCTCCGGCTTAGTATCTCGACCACGTATGCCGGCCATCATCTGGCTCCGGACTTTCGGATCCACAATATCGACCATACGTCCGTGGTTTGAAAAGTCGGAGCTTATCAGCGCAGGTTATGTCTGATGAGCCACCAAGGGACAAGGTCCCCAAGTGCTGTACGAATTGGCGGCCGGGTCATAAGGCGGAAAGTACTCCAAAGTGCCCCACCCCTGCAGCCCGATCACATACTCCCATCGCCCCGGAACACTGTTCAATGCCCCCAACCCGCCTCACCATCCTCGGCGGCGGCCTCGCCGGCCTCTACGCGGCGTACTTGCTCGAACAGCACGGCATCCACGACTACCTCCTGATCGAAGCCCGCCCCCGCTGGGGCGGCCGCATCGACGCGGCTTCCAGCGGCGCGGATGCCTTCGATCTCGGGCCGACGTGGTTCTGGCCCGCCTTGCAGCCGCAGCTGGACCACCTGGTGCGCGACCTGGGCCTCGCCTCCTTCGCGCAGCACGAGGCGGGCGACATGGTGGTGGAGCGCTCGCCCAATGCGCCGGCCATGCGCACGCGGGGCTATCTCTCCTCGCCGCGTTCGATGCGGCTGGCGGGCGGCATGGGTGCGCTGGTGGCCGCCCTGCAGCGGCGCCTGGACCCGGCGCGCCTGCTCGCCGGCCACACGGTGCGGCGCCTGGCCTGCGGTGGCGCGCAGGTCGACCTGGAGGTCGTGGCCGCCGACGGGCAAACCACTTCCTTGCGCGCCGGGCAGGTGCTGCTGGCGCTGCCCCCGCGCCTGGCGGCCACCACGCTGCAGTTCGCGCCCGCGCTGCCGGAGGCGCTGGCGCGGGCGTGGCGGGGCACGGCGACGTGGATGGCGCCGCACGCCAAGTACCTCGCCGTCTACGACACGCCCTTCTGGCGCGAGCAGGGCCTGTCCGGCGAGGCGCGCAGCGCCTGCGGGCCCATGGCGGAGATCCACGATGCGTCCGCCGCTTCGGGCGGCGCCGCCTTGTTCGGCTTTCTCGGGCTGCCCGCGCAGGTGCGCAGCAGCGTTCCTGAGGATGTGCTGCGGGCGCATTGCCGCGCGCAGCTCGCGCGGCTGTTCGGCCCGCGGGCGGCGCTGCCGCAGGCGGAGTTCCTCAAGGACTGGGCGAGCGACCCTTTCACGGCCACCGCCGCGGACCTGCAGGGCGGCGGCGAGCACGCGGATGCGCCGCCGGCCGGCGTGCCCTCGGGGCCCTGGCGCGGGCGCATCGTCGGCATCGCCAGCGAGTGGTCGCCGCAGTTCCCGGGCTACCTGGCCGGCGCCGTGGAGGCCGCCGACCTGGGCGTGCGGGCGGCTTTATTGAGCGAGGGGCATGCCGCCCGATAGGTGCTGGCGCGCGGCAGGTCCGAGCGGGATAATGCCCGCATGCAGCTGCTTCCAGTCCAGCGGGAGAAGATCGCCGACATTTGCCGGCGGTACCACATCCGTCGCCTGAGCCTCTTCGGCTCGGCGGCCGTTGGGGCTGAGCGGCCCGACAGCGACGTGGACCTCCTGGTCGAATTCGTTCCCGGTCAGGCGCCGAGCGGGTTCGCGCTGGTGGACATGCAGGAGGAGCTGGCGCGGGTGTTCGATGGTCGTCGCATCGACCTGGCTTTCCCCTCCATCCTGCGCAACCCCTGGCGCCGCAGGGCGATCGAGCCGCAGCTGCGGCCCATCTACCAATAAGGATGGACCGCACCGCCGCCTACGTCGCGGACATGCTCGACGCCGCGCGTGAGCTCGTGGCATTGGCCGACGGTGTCGAAGTGGGCGCGTTTCTGGCCGACCGCCTGCGGTGCCTGGCCTGCGAAAAGCTCTTCATCAACCTGGGCGAGGCAGCCAAGCGCATCGACACGGCGCGAGCGGCATCGATTCCGGGCGTACCCTGGACGCGCGTCATCGGCCTGAGGAACATCCTCGCCCATGGGTACGAAGAGGTCGAGCACGAGGTTCTCTACCGGACGATCCAGCAAGACTTGCCGGCGCTCGTGAGCTCGTTGCAGGAGTGGCTGGCGTCGCAGGGCTGAGCCGTCGGCCACGCCGCCGTGGCGTGGCCAGCGGTGCTCTCATGTTTCGGCGTGGCAGCACCCGCCCGCTGCCCGCGCGGCCGGGGCCGCCGGCTGCGGCTGGTAGCGGTCGTGGTGCCGCACCCACTCCATCTTGTGCGGCACGTCGCGTTCGTCGCGGCCCTTGGGCGTCAGGTCCATCAGCTGGTACGCGCCCATCATCACCTCCACGCCGCGGCCGAAGGTGGAGTAGGTGTGGAACACGGCGCCCGCGTCGTCCCGGGCGAACACGCTGACGCCCGGGGCCTCCTCCGCCGGGAAGGCGCTGGGGCCGTAGTTGTAGTCCACCGTGCCGGTGGCCAGCTCCTCGGGCGTGAAGCTCACGTGGAAGTCGCGGTTGAAGGTGCTGCCGTGCGACGAGACCCAGCGGAACTGCCAGCCCATGCGGCGGCGGAAGCGCTCGATCTGCTCCAGCGGCGCGCGCGACACGGCCACGAAGGCGATGTCGCGCTGCGCCAGGTGGATGGTCATGCCGTCGCTGTGGTCGGCCATGTACGAGCAGCTGGGGCAGCCCTGCTCCCAGTCGGGGCCGAACATGAAGTGCTGCACCACCAGCTGGCGGCGCCCGTCGAACAGCTGCGCCAGCGTGCGCCGGCCCTCGGGCGTGTCGAACACGTAGTCGCTGGCCAGCCGCCGCCAGGGCAGGGCGCGGCGCTCGCGGGCGACCTGGTCGCGCAGGCGCGTCAGCTCCTTCTCGCGGGCCAGCAGCTGCCGGCGCGCATCGAGCCAGCGGGTGTCGGAAACGACGGGGTGGTCGGCGGTGCCGGCCTGCGAAGTGAACAGGGTCATGGTGGGCTCCTTGGCTCGACGAGCCGGGGTCAGTTGCGGGGGCGCCGCACGGCGCGCACCTTGCCGGTGCCGCCGCCGCCGCAGTAGAAAAGGTCCGCGCCGGCGGACTCCAGTCCGCTCACGTTCACGCCGGGCGGCAGGGCCAGCTGCTCCAGCACCTCGCCGCTTTGCGGGTGCACGCGGCGCAGCTCGCTCTCGTCGCCCTCCCAGGTGGCGTGCCACAGCTCACCGTCGGCCCAGGTGACGCCGGTGACGAAGCGGTTCGACTCGATGGTGCGGCGGATCGCGCCGGTGTCGGGGTCGACCTGGTGGATCTTGCGGCCGCGGTAGTCGCCCACCCACAGGCTGCCCTCGGCCCAGGTCAGGCCCGAGTCGCCGCCGCCGGCGGGCGCGGGGATGCTGGCCAGCACCTGCCCGGTGGCGGGGTCGACCTTGTCGATGCGCGCATCGGCGATCTGGTACAGGTGCTTGCCGTCGAAGGCCGTGCCGGCATCGGCCGCGCGCTCGATCGCCCGCGCCACCTCGCCGCTGCCGGGGTCGATCGCCACCAGCCGCGCGCCGGTGGCGGCCCACACGTGGCGGCCGTCGTAGCTCACGCCGCCGACCTTGGTCACGCCCGGGAAGGGGCCGTATTCGCGCACCACCTCGGCCTGGCGGGCCGCGGCCTGGGGCTTGTCGCTGGGGTTGCTCATCGCGGGGTTCCTTTCGGCGCCGGCTTTCGGCGCGGTGAAGGCACTCTACGCACCCGGCGGCGAACCCGGGAGTAACAAGATTGTCGTGAAAGCGGCCAGCGGCGGCGCCAGCCAGCGGCGCGAGCGCGACTGGCCGATGGCCCGCACCTGGCCGCCCGCGTGCAGCTGCGTCAGCGCGCGCTGCACCGTGCGCTGGCTGGAGCCCACGGCCAGTGCCAGGGCCGACGTCGACCAGGCGGCGCCGTCGGAGAGCAGGGCCACCAGCGCAGCCTGCTCGCCGGCGATGGGCGGGTCCAGCACCACCACTTCGGCGCTGCCTTGCGGCCGAAGCGCGAAGCCGTCTTGAGTGGCCTCGATGCCCGCGTGCCCCTTCACCAGCGCGCGCAGGCGGCCGATCTCCACGCGCAGCCGGGCGCGGTGCGTCTCGTCGGGGCGGCGCGTGCGGAAGGCGGTGGCGATCAGCGCGTCGCGCGGCGCGGCGCCGGGCCAGGCCTCGGCCAGCGCCCGCGCCAAGGCGTACAGGATGGGCCGGCTCGCCAGCGGCTGCCATGCGCCCGCGTGGCCCAGGCCGCGGCGGCAGGCGTCGAGCACCAGCGCGTCCGAGGCGAGCAGGGCCTCGACCTCGTCCAGGCGCAGCGTCTGCTCGCCGGCGGCCGTGCGCCGCCGCGCGGCGGGGCGGTCGAGCGATGCGCGGGCCTCGGCCACTTCGGCCATCAGCGCCGGCACGCCCGCGCGGTACGCGGCCTGGTGCGCGCGCGCCAGCGCCGCCCGCGCGGGAGCGAGGCGCAGCGAGCGCAGCGCCAGCTCGGCGCCGGCCAGGTCGGTCACCGCAGCCAGCGCCGCGGGCAGGCCGCGCGGGTCGACCTCCGCCAGCATCGCCGCGGCCTCGTCCAGGCGCCCGAGCAGCAGGTACTGGCGGGCCGCCACCAGGCGCGCATGCATCGCATTGGCGCGGTCGCCGTGTTGCTCCAGCGTGGCGACGGCCGCGACCAGCGCGTGCGGCAGGCCGGCCAGTTCGCGCAGCGCCAGCGCCACCTCCGCCTCGGCCACGCGGCACCGCGCACGGGCCAGCTCCTCGCCCGATCCGAAGGCGCGCTCGGCGCGCCGCAGCAGATCGCGCGCCACCGCCAGCTCGCCCAGCTGCGCCATCGCGATGCCGCGCAGCGCCAGCGCGGGCGGGTCCTCGCGCAGCGCCACCCGCTTGAGCGCGCCCAGCGCATCGCCCGCGGCAAGCGCGCGGGCCGAGGCGGCGATGAGGGAGTCCATGGCGGGAGACTACCCGGAGTCGGCCCATGGAGGTCTCCGTCTTTCCATGGAGAATCGATGCGTCGTGGATGAAGGATTGCCATGAAGACCAGCTACCGCGCCATGCAGGTGTCCGCGCCGGGCACGCTCGAACTCGTGGAGCGCCCCGTGCCGCAGCCGGGCGCGGGCGAGGTGCTGATCGAGGTGGAGGCCTGCGGCGTCTGCGGCGCCGACGCGGGCGACATCGAGCGCGCGCGCCCCGGCGCGAACCGAGTGCCGGGCCACGAGGTGGTGGGCCGCATCGCCGCGATGGGCCCGGGCGTGCCGGCGATGTGGAAGCTGGGCCAGCGCGTCGGCGTGGGGCGGCTGGGCGGGCACTGCAACGCCTGCGTGCAGTGCCGCCGCGGGCAGTTCCAGCTGTGCCTGGACCAGCCCTTCGTGGGCTCCAGCTGCGACGGCGGCTACGCGGAAATGATGCTGGCCCGGGCCACGGCGCTGGTCTCCATCCCCGACGAACTCGGCTCCGAGGAAGCGGCGCCGCTGCTGTGCGCCGGCATCGCGACCTTCAACGCGCTGCGCAAGTGCGGGGCGCAGGCCGGCGACCGGGTCGCGGTGCTGGGCATCGGCGGCCTGGGCCACATGGCGCTGCAATATGCGCGCAGGATGGGTTTCGAGGTCGTCGCCATCGGCCGCGGCGCCGACATCGCCGACGATGCGCTGGCGCTGGGCGCGCACGTCTACATCGACACGCGCCAGGAGGACGCCACCGCCCGCCTGCAGACCCTGGGCGGCGCGCAGGCCATCCTGTCGACCATCGGCGACGGCGCCGCGGTGTCGGCGCTGCTGCCCGCGCTGGCGCCGCAAGGCCGCCTCGTCCTGCTCGGCGCCGGCAAGGACCCGCTGGCCGTGACCACCGGCGCCATGGTGTCCGGTGAACGCGGCATCCTGGGCTCCATCACCGGTTCGCCCTACGAATGCGAGCGGGCGCTGGACTTCAGCGTGCTGGTCGGCGCCCGCCCGCGCATCGAGACCCTGCCGCTGGAACAGGCGCAGGCGGCCTATGCCAGGTTGAAGTCGGGGGCGGTGAAGTTCAGGATGGTGCTGACGATGGGGTGAGGGGGCGAGGCGCCGGCCTGCCGATCCCGCCGGCCGACGCATGCTAGATTTTCGCGATGGCCTCCCTCCCGCACCCGACCGCCGCCATCGACAAGCACCGCCTCGCCGGCCTGCAGGACGGCGTCTACAGCATCGCGATGACGCTGCTGGTGCTGGAACTCAAGCTCCCCGCGCTGCCGGACCCCGTGACCGATGCGGCCCTCTGGTCGGCGCTCGCCGCCCTGTGGCCGCTGCTGCTCACCTGGCTGCTTTCGTTCTGGGTGCTCGCCGTCTTCTGGATCGGCGACGCCCGGGCCCTGGGCGTGACCACCACGGTCGACGGCATGCTGCTTCGCCTGGGCCTGCTGCGGCTGGCGCTGGTGAGCCTGCTGCCTTTTTCCACGGGGCTGATCGGCGCGCACGGCGACCACGCCGCCGGGTCGATGGTCTACGCGGCCCACCTGTGCGTGCTCGCCGGCACGCAGGCGGCCCGCAGCCTCTACCTGCGGGCCCACCCGCCCCTGGCCGCCTGGCCGGACGCCGATGCCGCGCGCGATGCCGTGGCGCAGGCAGTGGTCACGCTGGCCTGCACGGCCGCGGCCTTCGGGCTCGCGTTCCTGGTGCCGGGCTACAACATGTTCGCGCTGCTGCCGATGCTGTTCCTCCAGCGGCTGCGGCGGCACAGGATCAGCCGCTGACCCTGCCCCGGGCTCACCGCCGCGGCGGCGGCGGGTAGTAGTAGCCGGGCTGCGGATAGGTCGACACCGCGTTGCCCTTGGTGTACATGCACTGCTGGTACGCGATGTCGTAGGCGCGCTGCGCATTGCCCGCGGTGTAGGCGCTGGCGTTGGCCCCGCCCGCGGCGCCGATGGCCGTGCCGATGGCCGCGCCGGTGCCGGCACCGCGATCGCCGCCGGCCAGGGCTCCGGCGACGGCGCCGATCGCCGCTCCGGCGACCGTCGAGCGCAGGAACGACTGGGCCGCCGCTTCGTGGCCGGGCTGGCCGATCGAGTGCGCCGCCCACTCGCGGCACAGGCGGTCTTCCTGCATGAACACCTCGAACGGCTTGTTCGGTCCGGGCATCACCGCCACCGTGGGTCCGGTGGGCATCTCCGCGCAGCCCGTGAGGCCGAGCGAACCGCCGACGGCGAGGGCGGCGAACAGGAAGGCGACGGGTCTGGGGGTCGACATCAGCATGGCAGCTCCTATCTGGCCGGCACGGGCGCTTCGCCGGCCGGCGTGGCCGGCACCTGGACCCAGCCGCCGGGACAGGTCGCGACGTACGGGTAATAGCTCTTCGACGCCTCGCAGTAGTACCAGTACTGCGTGGGAGGCGGCGTGACGATCACCGGCGGGGGCGGCTCCCAGGGGCTCGGGTACGGGTACACCGGCGCCGGGTAGAAGTACCAGTAGGCGGCGACGCCGGTGCCCACCACCCACCACCAGCCCACGCGCCCGTCGTGCGGCCCGTGCACCCAGCGGCCGCTGCGCCACAGCGGCCAGTCGTGCTGCTGGAAGCGGCCGATGTCGCCGTGCCAGCGCTGCGGGGGCGGGTGCCGCTGCGCGAGCGCCGTGCCGGCCGTGCCGAGTGCCACGCCGGCCACCGCCAGCGCCAGCAACCCGCGCCGCGCCCGATGAGCGAGTCCGGTCGGTTTCATCGTCCTGCCTGCCTTTCTCGAGCGCTCGGGGAACCCCTGCGCCCGGCCATGGATGGGCGTCGCATCTCGCGACCTCGGCCCACTATGGCATCGCGACGGGCCCGCTTCTTGATGGAGGTCAAGCGCGGCCCGGACGCGCGACCCGGGCGCGGATGAGCCAGCCCAGGCCCTACCAGCCCAGCGCGAACCGCACGGCCAGCATCACCCCCGTCCCGCAGACGATCGTGCCGAACAGGTCCCGGCGCCACAGGTAGAAGCCCAGCCCCGCCAGCGCGCCGAAGATGCGCGCGTCGCGCAGCGTGCGGATCAGGTGCCCCTGCGTCATGACGATCTCCGGCGTCACCACCGCCAGCAGCGCCGCGACCGGCGCGTAGCGCAGGCCCTCGCGCAGCCAGCGCGGCATGGGCAGCTCGCGCTCGGGCAGCAGGAAGAAGGCGCGGAACAGCAGCGTCACCGCCGCCATGCCCAGGGTGGTGAAGAAGATCTCGAGCTTGCTCATGTCCCTCGCCTCGCTTCAGCGCGCCGTGTCGATGCGCGCGTGCTGCGCCAGCACGCCCACGGCCACGGCGGCGGCGATCGCCACCACGATGTTCAGGCGCAGCGGCAGGCCGTACGCGGCCACCGCGGCGCAGGCGGCGACGGCCGCGGCGACCCAGGTCGATCGGCTGCGCAGCTGGCTGCAGGCCAGCGCCAGCAGCGCCATCGTGCCGGCGAAGCCGATGCCCCACTCCGGCGGGATCGCGTGGCCGGCGACGATGCCGGTGATCACCGCCACCTGCCACGACCCGTAGTTGACGAGGGCGGCGCCGCGGAAGTAGTCGACCTGGCCGGGCTCGCGCTTCGGGTCGGGGTAGCGGCGCAGGAAGGCGGCGAAGGTGGTGTCGCCCATGAAGTAGCTCATGACCACGCGCCGGCGGCGCGGCAGGTGGCCGAAGTACGGGCGGTACTGGTAGCTGAAGACCAGGAAGCGCAGGTTGACGCAGGCCACCGTGGCCCACACCACCCACATCGGCGCGTCGCCGGAGATCAGGGGCAGGGCCGCGATCTGCGAGGAGCCGGCGGAGACCAGCACCGACATGAAGATCGCCAGCGGGATGCCCATGCCGCTCTTGCCCATCGCCACGCCGGCCACCAGGCCCCAGGCGCCGATGCCGACCGACAGCGCGCGGCTGTCGCGCAGGCCCTGGCGGAACATCGGCCGGCGCGCGGTCGCGAGCAGCCTGCGGCGCAGGCGCGCGGCGCGTTGCCTCAGCTCCGGAATCCTTCCCATGGGTGGCCCGATTGTCCACCACGCCGCACCGCGACTTTGCTAGTCTTCGCCACGAGGTCCCGGCCAGGTGAGGAGGTCCCCATGTCCGCCGAGATGGTCCCCACGCCGCGCGCGCGCCAGCAGGCACTGGCGCGGCTGTCGCCCTTCGAGCTGAAGGACGTGCTGATCGCGCTGGCCGGCGAGAGCGCGCGCCAGTCCGCGGGCACCCTGCTCAATGCGGGACGCGGCAACCCGAACTGGGTTGCCACCGAGGCGCGCGAGGCCTTCTTCCTGCTGGGGCGCTTCGCGCTGCTGGCCTGCCGCGCCACGCGCGACGACGGCCTGCTCGCGGGTCTGCCGCGCCGCGAGGGGATCGCCGCGCACCTGGAGCGCTTCCTCGACGCCCATCCCGAGGAGCCCGGCGCGCCCTTCCTGCGCGCGGTGCTGGCCTTCGGCGCCGGCTCGCTCGGCTTCGAGGCCGATGCCTTCGTGCACGAGCTGGCCGACGGCGTCGTCGGCGACCACTACCCCTCGCCCGACCGCATGCTGCCGCACGCCGAGCGCATCGCTCACGCCTACCTGCACCAGGAGCTGTGCGGCGGCGCGCCGCCGCCGGGGCGCTTCGACCTGTTCGCGGTGGAGGGCGGCTCGGCCGCCATGTGCTACGTGTTCGATTCGCTGCAGCGCAACGGCCTGCTGGCGGCGGGCGACCGCGTCGCCATCCTGCAGCCGATCTTCACGCCATACCTGGAGATCACGGCGCTGGAGCGCTTCCGCTTCGAGGTGGTGGCGCTCAACGCCGTGCCCGTACGCAGCGACGGCACCGACACCTGGCACTTCCCGCCCTCGGAGCTGGCGAAGCTGGCCGACCCGTCCATCCGCATGCTGGTGTGCGTCAACCCGAGCAACCCGCCCTCGCAGGCGCTGGGCGGCGAGGAGCGCGCGGCGATCATGCGCGCCGTGCGCGAGGGCAATCCGGACCTGGTCATCGTGACCGACGACGTCTACGCCACCTTCGTGCCGGGCTTCCGCTCGCTGCTGGCCGACCTGCCGGCCAACTGCATCGGGGTGTATTCCTTCTCCAAGCACTTCGGCGCCACCGGCTGGCGGCTCGGCGTGGTGGCGGTGCACGAGGACAACGTGATGGACCGCCGCATCGCGCGCCTGCCGCCCGAATGGAGCGAACGGCTGGCACGACGCTACGGCTCGCTCACGCTGGCGCCGCAGCGCCTGCGCTTCATCGACCGCATGGTGGCCGACAGCCGCGACGTGGCGCTGAACCACACCGCGGGCCTGTCGACGCCGCAGCAGGTGCAGATGGCCCTGTTCGCGCTGACGCACCTGCTCGATGCGAAGCACGCGTACCGCGACGCCACGATCCGCATCCTGCGCCACCGGCGCGACCTGCTGTGGCAGGGCCTGGGCCTGCCGCCGCCGCCCGACGACCCCGAGCGCGCCTGGTACTACGTCACCCTGGACCTGGAAGCCTGGGCGCGCCGCTCCTGGGGCGACGCCTTCTTCGCGCACCTGTGCGCCCACCACGAGCCGGTGGACTTCGTCTTCCGGCTGGCGGAGCAATCGGGCATCGTTCTGCTGCACGGCGGCGGCTTCGGCGGCCCGCCCTGGTCCGTTCGCGTGTCGCTGGCCAACCTGGACGACGCCGACTACGCCTGCATCGGCTCGCACCTGCGCGAGGCGATGCAGGCCTACGTGGACGAGTGGCGCGCGGCCGCCGCGCCGTGACGTCTCCCGCTCAGGCCGCGAGGGCGACGCCCGCGCGGTCCCACAGGAGGCAGCGCTCGCCCGGCGCCCGTGCGGGTGCGGCGAGGGCCTGCGAAAGGGCCCGGGCTTCCTCGTCGGGCGTGCCGGCCAGGCAGGGCAGGATCGCGCTGGCGGCGCCTTGCGCGCGCAGCAGGCCCTCGACCTCGGCGAGGCCCGCCGCCTCGCGGCCGGCGAGGTGCACGCGCACGGCGCCTCCGCGCTCCGCCAGCAGGGGCAACAGGGATTCGGCCAGCCGCGCGGCGGAGGCCGCCCGGGACCCCAGCAGCAGCATGACGTCGCTCACTTCGCGCAGTCCGTCGCGCACCAGCGCGTGGCCGAGACAGCGCCGCGAGAGCACGTGCAGGCGCGTGCAGCAGCCGCAGCCGGCGAGGATGTCGGTGTAGGCGGCGCCGCTGTCGATCTGGGCCGGGTCGGCGCCGGCGAAGCGCTGGTAGGCGACGGCGCTGCCGTGCGCGTGCGCCACCTGGCGCAGCAGGTCGATGCCGTCGTGCTCCTGGGCGCTGGCGAGCACCACGGTGCGGCAGGGCTCGACGGCGGCCGGAGCCGCCAGCTGCTGCCACAGGCGCGACGGTTCGACCTCGGCATGCGGCTGGTCGGCCAGCGCGGCGAGCTGCCGGGCGAGCTGCAGCGGTTCCTCGCGCCGCGAGATCGCCGCGATGTGCACGGGCTCGCTCAGCCACCCCGGCCCCTCGCTGCGGTGCAGGATGCGGCTGGCCTCGAGTTCGGGGTCGCGCTGGATGCGCTGCCACGCCGACTCCACCGCCCCGGCCGTGCCCTCGATCCACAGCACCAGCCACTGCGCGCGGTGCAGCACCGCCAGGCGCACGCCGCGCGCCTGGGCCGACTGCAGCAGGCGCTGGCGCAGTGCCAGCAGGTGGCCCAGGGGCGAGCCCGCGGCGGGCCAGAAACTCGCGCTCACGAGGCGCACGGACGGGGGCGACCCGGGCAGGGCATCAGACAGCATGGCGGGAACGGGAGGAGGACAAGGGCCGGCCGGCGGCGCCGGCGGCGGACAGGCAGGGTCGGGCGGAAGCGGGAAAAGGAAGCGAAGACGGGCTGGGGCGCGGCCCCGGCGGCGAACCGTGAATTACCCCACATGGCGGCATGACGCGTCCAATGCGTTGTTGACATCCGCGCGATGCGCTCACAGCATTGGTCATGGTCGACCTCAAGCGATTGAGCCACCTGGTCGCGCTCGCCGAGGAGCGTCACTTCGCGCGGGCCGCCGAGCGGGTCCACCTGAGTCAGCCGGCCTTCAGCCGCAGCATCCAGCTGCTGGAAAGCCTGGTGGGCATGAAACTGTTCGACCGCGAGTCGGGCCAGGTGAAACCGACCCCGGCCGGCCTGTTCCTGGTCGACCGCGCGCGCCGGCTGCTGTTCGACGCGCGCAGCCTGCAGCGCGATGTCCAGCTCTACCGCGACAGCCGGCTGGGCGACACGGCCTTCGGCGCCGGCCCGCTGCCGGCGGCCACCCTCCTGCCGGTGGTGCTGCGCGAGCTGCGGCTGCAATACCCGCAGGTCGGCCTGCGCGTGGAGATGAACAACTGGCAGCTGCTGCTCGATCGCCTGTGCGCCGAGGACATCGAGTTCTTCGTGAGCGACGTGCGCGGCCTGCAGCCCGACGCCAGGCTGGTCGTCCTGCCGGCGGGCCGGCAGCTCACGCGGGTGTTCGCCCGGGCCGGCCATGCCCTCGCGGGCCGGGACTGCAGCCTGCAGGACCTGCTGGCCTTCGGCGTGGCCTCCACGCGCTGGCCCGACGGCACCCGGGCGGAGGTCGCGCGCCTGGTCGGCGGCGCGGAGGGCGAGGCGCGGCTGCTCGCGCTGGAGTGCGACGACGTCGCCCTGCTGCGCCAGCTGGCGCTCACGACCGACACCCTGATCGCGGTGTCGGAGGCCAGCTGCCGCGCCGACCTGGAGGCGGGCACCCTGGTGCCGCTGCAGGTGCGGGACCTGCCGCAGATCCATTCCGAAATGGGCATCGTCCTGCTGGCCCGGCGCACGCCCTCGCCGATGGCCGAGCGCGCGATCGGCTGCGTGCAGCAGGTCGCGCTCGGGATGAACCTGCAGTGAGGAGGGCCGCTCAGCGCAGCGCCGCGCGCACCGCCTGCTTGAACTCCGGCCAGAACGGCTGGTCCGAGCCCATGTAGCGCTGCGTCATCAGCACCAGCGCCAGGCCCTCGCGCGGCGAGATCGACCACTTGGTCGCGGCCAGGCCGCCCCATTGCAGCTCGCCTTCGACGCTGGCCGGGTCGGCCGCGCTGGTATGCACCGTCACCGAGCCGGCGAAGCTGTGGCCGCGGCCTTCCACCCCCGGGATGCCGGCGCAGCCGATCCACAGGCCCTCGGGCAGCTGGTTGTTCCACACCAGCTCCATGGTCCGAGGCTTCAGCAGCGGCGCGCCGCCGTGCAGCAGCGCGCGCACCAGCGCGAGGTAGTCGTCCAGCGAGGACACCAGGCCGCCGCCGGCGTTCAGGCGCGCCACCGGCCGGCGGTACGCGCCTTCGAAGGGCAGGTGGTCGGCGCGGCGCAGGCCCGGCGCGGAGGGCTCGCGCAGGTTGCCGATGTACAGCGCCGCGAGGCGGCCCAGCTGGTCCTGCGGCACCTCGAAGAAGGTGTCGTGCATGCCCAGCGGCTCGAAGATGTGCCGGCGGAAATACGTGTCCAGGCGCTGGCCGCTCACCACCTCCACCAGGCGGCCGACCACGTCGGTGGCCACCGAATAGTTCCAGGCGCTGCCCGGCTGGAACAGCAGCGGCAGCCCGCCCAGCGCCTCGACCATCTGCCCCAGGTCGCGCGAGGGATCGAGGATGCCGGCGGCGGCATGGGCCTTGGCGATCGGCGCGTCCGGCTGCAGGAAGCCGTAGGTGAAGCCCGCGGTGTGCGTCAGCAGGTGGCGGATGCGCACCGGCTCGCGTGCCGGCTCCGTGTCGTCCAGGGAGGTCGCGCCCGGGCGCAGCACGCGCAGCTGGCGCAGCGCCGGCAGGTACTCGCCGATCGGGTCGTCGGCGCCGAAGCGCCCCTGCTCCATGAGCTGCAGCGCGGCGCAACTGGTCACCAGCTTGGTGTTGGAGAAGATGCGGAACAGGTGGTCGTCGCGCATCGGGACGCCCGCCTCGCGGTCGGCCCAGCCGACGCAGCGGCGGGCCACCACCTCGGTGCCGCGCAGCACCGCATACGAAACACCGGCCAGCCGCTCGCCGTCCACCCAGGACTGGAGCGCGGCGTCGACAGCACTGAAATCCATGCTCTCCCCCATCGCGATGTGACGGGCGGATTGTCCGTCACGCCGGGCGGCCGCGCCCCTGGGCTATCCTTTGGCCCCTCATGCGAATCCCCGGCCTGGCGATCCCCCGAACCGTGCGTGCCGCGCTGCTGTGCGCCGGCCTGCTCCTGCTCGCGCGCGCCGCCGGCGCGCAGGCGCTGCCGGGCGGGGTGGCGCTGGGCATGTCGCCGCAGGAGCTGCGCCTGGCCCAGCCCGTGCTCGTGCCGGTGCGGCACCCGCCCCGGCTGGCCGGCGGCCTGGTCGGGAAATGGTCCGGTCCGGCGGTCGATGTCGCGGGCCTCGCGCTGGCGCCGACCTTCTTCTTCGCCGACGATCGGCTGGAACGCGTGGAATACCTCGCCTCCGCCGACGCGGGCGCGCAGGCCTTCGAAGCGCTGCTCGCCTGGGGCCGCCACGCCTGGGGCCCGGAGCTCGCCTCGCGCGGGCCCGAGGGCGACTACGCCACCTGGACCAGCGACGCCCTGGACGTGTACCTGCAGCGCACCGCCGCGGGCCAGGTGCGCCTGGTGATCAAGGCGCACCTCGAGAAGGACGCGAGCGAGCTGTAGGCAGCCGGCTGCGGGCCGCTGGCCGGCCTCAGCGCGGCGCCAGGCGCAGCAGGCGCACGAGCATCGGCCGGGTGAAGCGCGCGCCGCCGGGCGCCATGTGGTGCTCGAACAGCGTGCGCACGGCCTCGCGGGTGGCCGCGTCCATGTGGCGCTCCGCGTAGGTGACGTCCATCATGCGCCGCTCGAAGTCGGCGTAGTCGGCGAAGCGCACCGGCGTCTCGAAATGCACGACCACGGCCTGCTGCCAGCGGCCGGAGGCGACGGCCGCGTCCAGCGCCCGCTGGGCCGCGGCGCGCACCACGCCTTCGTCGTTGAACAGGCGCACGATCTCGTTGAGCGGGCCGGCGTAGACCGGCTCCGAGGAATACAGCCAGCCGCCAGGACGCAGCACCCGCGCGATCTCGCCCAGCGCGTCGGCCATCCGCTCCATCGGCACGTGGTGCAGCGACTTGAGCATGAGCGCGCCGTCGAAGCTGGCGTCCGGGAAGGGGATGGACTCGGCGCCCGCCTCGACGAACTGCAGGCCGGGCTGCGGCGCCGCGAGGTTCTTCGCATGCTGGCGCTGGTCGACCTCCATGCCGACCACGCTGGCGTCGGGGAAGCGCGCCAGCAGGTCGCGCGCCAGCCGCGCGTTGCCGCAGCCGGCCTCGACCAGCCGCGCACCGGCCAGGGGCACCAGGCCCGCGAGCAGGTCCAGTTCGTTGTCGATCGGCAGGGGCTTGTCGGGGCGGGTGGCCGGCGCGGCCTGGGCGATGTCCATGGGGCGGGTCCTTCGATATCAGCGCAGGATGATATTTCAGGCTCCGCCGCCACGCGGGCCGCATGGGATAGGATGGGATCACAGACGCGCCCAACCGGGCCCTGCCGCAGGCAGCGGCCCCGAGCAACCACAGGCCTTGCGCCCCTGTCCGACCGGAGACCCCGATGGCCAAGCCCAACTACGCATTCGAGAAACGGCAGCGCGAGCTCGAGAAGAAGCGGAAGAAGGAGGAGAAGGCGAACCGCCGGAACGCACCACCGCCGCCTCCGGCCACCAACGCTCCCCCGGAGTCCGGGACGGCGGAGCCCCCCCATGAAGGATGAGGTCAAGACCAAGGTGCGCGACGGCGGGCTGCGTTACGAGTCGAAGTCGACCGGCACCGCGTTCCCCGGACCGTACGGCGGGACGATGAGCTGTTTCCTGTGCGGCCGGCACATGCCGCGCTCGCGGCTGGCGGCCTTCAAGGTGGCCGGCGCGCAGCAGTTCCGCTGCCGCGACGGCTGCTGACGCAAGCCGCGGGCGCGGCGCTCAGGCCAGGGCGGGGGCGCCGGTGGCGCCCACCCACTGCAGGCCCTCGGAGCGCGCATAGTGCGCGGCGGCGCCGGGATCGCGGAACAGGCGCGTGAGGCGTAGCACGCGGTCGGTCATGCCGCGGCCGGAGCCCGAGCGGATCGACACGGAGCAGCCGAACCAACCGTCCTCCAGTGTCTTGACCAGCGGCGAGATGCGGTACTTGCCCTCGTGGAGCGGGTGGTCGAATTCTTGTTGCATGGTGATGTCTTGTTGTGAACTGCATGCCGGACCGGGCGGCCGATGGGCCGCCGGGCAGGCGCTCCAGCGCCATGGGTCCTCCGCGCCGCGCTGCGAGGCGGCGAACGGGAGGGCTGGAGAAGGGGTGTCGCAGGGCGATGGCGACGAAGGGCCGCGGAGCCAGTCCGCGGCGATAGAGAGCGCCCGATGAGGGGCGCGAGGAGGGTGTCGCTCTACACCCTCCCGGGAAGCCGGCCCCCGCGCGGCGCGTGACGCCGGCAGCGGCCCGGGGGCGGGATCAGCCCAGCGTGACGATGCCGGAGGCCTGCGGGCCCTTGGGGCCCTGCGTCACGGTGAACTGGACGCGCGCGTTCTCGGCGAGGGTCTTGAAGCCGGTGCCGCCCTGGATCTCACGGAAGTGGGCGAACAGGTCCTTGCCGCCGTCGTCCGGCGTGATGAATCCGTAGCCCTTGCTCTCGTTGAACCATTTGACGGTTCCGGTCTGGGTGGTAGCGCTCATTTCGATATTCCTATGGGAAAAGTTACCGCACGGCAGAAAGAGCCGGCGGTGCAGAACGCCAAGAGGAGCATCGGGGATTCGACTGCGGCTGGCCGGCACGAGGGCGGCAGCGGGAAGAAGAGAGACCTGGGATGAACGGTCTTTTGAACGTCTAGCGCAAGCATCTTAACCGGTTTGCGATCCGCGCGCTGGCGGCGTCAGGAAGCCGGCCTGGCGTCCATGGCCATCGCCCAGGCGCCCCAGGCCTCGTCGGAGGCGTGTCGCGCTGCCATCCACTCGCGGAATTCGGGCGTGTCGGTCACCTGTTCGCCGCGGCCGGCGGCCTCGATCTCGGCGCGCAGCGCGGCGAAGCGCTCGTGCGCGGCTTCCTCGGCGGTCTGTCTCTGCTGTGCCGCCGCCTCGGCTGCGGCCACGGCGGCGTTCCATTCTTTGCTCATAGGACCCCCGGATAAAGCCCGAGTATGAGGCACGTGGCGAGGCGCCGCCGGCGAAGGGTCTTGGCGGGCATGGCGCGGACCTGGTGCATGTCGCGTCAACTGTTACATTCGTACCAACCTATAGCGCCCCGCGGCTTCATAGGATGTTGCGTCGTTCTGGAGGATGCAACCATGAAAGCAAGAGGTCTTCTTCGCTCCCGGGGCATCGCGGCCGCGCTGGCCCTGGCGCTCGCCGGGCAGGTGCCGTTCGCGCGGGCGGCGATCGTCGACACCGATGCCCTGGGCAGCCAGAGCCAGGTCGATCAGGACCGGGCGAAGGTGCAGTCCTTCCTCGATCGCGCCGACGTCAAGGAACGGATCCAGGCCATGGGCGTGAGCGGGCTGGTCGCCGGCGGCCGCGTCGCGTCGCTCAGCGATTCCGAAGTCCATGCGCTGGCGCAGCGCATCGACGCCCTGCCGGCCGGGGGCAACCTCAGCGACCAGGACATCATCATCATCCTGCTGGTGGCCATCCTCGTCGCCGTCGTGGTGTGAGGTCTTCGGCGGCGGCGAAGCCGGCGCGCTGGCGCGCGGGCCTGCTGGCGGTCGTGCTGGCGGCGCTGGCGGGATGCGCCTCGGTGCCCGGGCCCGAGTACGGCCGTGGAGTCGCGCCCGCGCGGGCGGAACTGACGGCCGTGCCCTTCCTCCCGCAGGAGGACCACCAGTGCGGCCCCGCCGCCCTCGCCACCGCCTTGCAGGCCGTGGGGCTGGAGCGCACGCCGGCGCAGCTGGTGGACCAGGTCTACCTGCCCCAGCGCCAGGGCAGCCTGCAGGTCGAGCTGCTCGGGGCGTCGCGGCGCGCGGGCGCCGTGCCCTACGTGCTGCGCAACGATCCCGACGACCTGCTGCGCGAGGTGGCCGCGGGCCATCCGGTGGTGGTGCTGCAGGACGTGGGCCTGCCGCTGCTGCCGCAGTGGCACTACGCGGTGGTCGTGGGCTACGACCTCGCGGAGCGCACGCTCGTGCTGCGCTCCGGCACCGTGCGCCGGCTGGTGATGCCGCTGGCCGCCTTCGACCGCAGCTGGGCACGGTCGGGGCGCTGGGCCTTCGTGGCGCTGCCGCCCGACCGCCTGCCCGCCACGGCGCGCGAAGCCGATTACGTCGCCGCTGCCGCGGCCTTCGAGCGCGTGCAGCCCGCGCTGGCGCCGCGCGCCTACGAGACGGCGCTGCGCGCCTGGCCCGACAGCCTGTTCGCGCGGCTCGCGCTGGGCAACGCCGCCTACCGCCGGCACGACCTCGCCACCGCCCGCACGCACTACGAGCAGGCCACGCGCGAGCATCCGGAGTCCGGCGACGCCTGGAACAACCTCGCCCAGGTGCTGGCCGACCTGGGCCGCCGGCACGAGGCGCTGCGGGCCGCGCAGCGCGCGGTGGCGATCGGCGGGCCGCACGCTGCGACCTATGCGGACACCCTGCGCGGCGTCGAGCCCGCGGGCGCGCAGGCGAACTAGGGAATCACTGGGCGCCGCGCGCGCCGGTCACTTGCCCGGCGGCAGCGTGATGCCGGGGAAGATCTTGATCACCGCCGCGTCGTCCTCGCGGCCGTGGCCGGCGCTGGAGGCCTGCATGAACATCTGGTGCGCCGTGGCCGACAGGGGCAGGGGGAATTTCGTGGCGCGCGCGGTGTCGAGCACCAGCCCCAGGTCCTTGACGAAGATGTCGACGGCCGACAGCGGCGTGTAGTCGCCGGCCAGCACGTGCGCCATGCGGTTCTCGAACATCCAGCTGTTGCCCGCGCTGTTCGTGATCACCTCGTACAGCGCCGCGGCGTCCACGCCCTCGCGCAGGCCCAGCGCCATCGCCTCGGCGGCGGCCGCGATGTGCACGCCGGCGAGCAGCTGGTTGATGATCTTCACCTTGCTGCCGTTGCCCGCGCGATCGCCGAGCCGGTACACCTTGGCGGCCATCGCGGCCAGCGCGCCGCCGGCCTTGGCGTAGGCCTCGGGGCGGCCCGCGGTCATCATGGTCATCTGGCCCGAGGCCGCCTTGGCGGCGCCGCCGGAGATGGGCGCGTCGAGGTACAGCAGGCCGCGCTCGGCCATCCGGCCTTCCAGCGCCGCCGACCAGTTGGGATCGACCGTCGAACACATGACGAACAGGCTGCCCGGGCGCATGGCGGCGGCCGCGCCGCCGGCGCCGAACAGCACGTCCTCGGTCTGCGCGGCGTTCACCACCACGCTCACCACCACCTCGCAGCGCCGCGCCAGGTCGGCCGGGCCGTCGCAGGCCACGCCGCCCTCCGCGACGAAGGACTGCACCGCCTCGGGCCGCACGTCGGCCACGTGGACCGGGTAGCCGGCCCGGCGCAGCGAGGCGGCCATGCCGCGGCCCATGGCGCCGAGGCCGATCACGCCAACGGGCGGCAAGGGGGACGGGGCGGCGGTCGAGCCTGCGGACATGGTGCTTCTCCTTCTTTGGCGCCCGATTGTGCGCCGGGACCTAGAAGGCGAAGCCGCCCTGGCGCCGGATCGCCTCGGACGCGGGGCCGGCCACCAGTTCGGCCAGCTTGCGCGCGAGTGGCGGGTCGCCCGCCGCCGTGCACACGCCCAGCGTGTAGTCGGTGGCCAGCTCGAACTCCTGGGGCAGCGAGCCGACCAGCTCCACGCCCGCCGTGTAGTTGATCTCGGTCTCCTGGGTGCAACCGATCGCGGCGGGCTCGGTGGACTTCGCCATCTGCGCCATCGCGGTGGCGCCGTTGGGGAAGGGCCGCAGCGCGGGGGCCAGCTCCTGGTCCAGGCCCAGCGCCTTCAGCACGTTCATGAAGTGGATGCCGGCGGTGGCCTTCTGCGGGTCGGGGTAGTAGATCTCGCGCGCGGCCCGGAAGGCGGCGGCCAGCTGCGCGCGGTCGCCGATCGCCGGATGCGGCGAGCCCGCGCGCACCGCCACGCCGGTGCGCACCAGGCCCAGCGAGCGCTCGCTGCCCGGCACCACGTGGCCGGAGGCCACCAGCTGCGCGATCAGCGGCTTCGTCAGGATCACCACGTCGCAGGGGCTGCCGGCCAGCAGGCGGTCGCGCATCTCGCCCACCGCGCTGAAGGTCCCCTGGAGGGTGGCGCCGGTCTCGCGCTCGAACTGCGCCTGCACGCCCCGCACCACCGCCGCGGCGGCGCCGCCGCTCAACACGTTCACTACGGTCACTTGTCGTTCTCTTTCCGTCGTTCGAAATCAGTCGCCCTGCCGCTGCGCCTCGCGCAGCAGGCTGTCGGCGGTGAAGGGCATCACGCGCATGCGAATGCCCAGCGCATCGTCGATCGCGTTGGCGATCGCCGCGGCCGTGGGGCCGATGCTGCACTCGCCCGCGCCCAGCGAGGGGCTGTCGGGGCGGTCGATGAGGTCCACCTCCACCCGCGGCACGTCGGTGAAGCGCAGGATGGGATAGGAGGCCCAGTCCTGCGAGCGCACGCCCTCGGGCCCCAGGTCCGCGGCCTCGCGCAGCGCCCAGCTCGCGGCCTGGATGGCGCCGCCCTCGACCTGGTTGCGCGTGCCGTCCGGATGCACCACCAGGCCCACGTCGGCCGCGATCCACAGCCGGCGCACCCGCGCCTGCTCCTGCACCTCGACCTCGGCGACGACCGCGCAGTACGCCCCGGTGTTCTTGTAGCGGGCAAAGCCCAGGCCGCGGCCGACGCCCACCGCGCGCTCCCCGGGCCGGCCCCAGCCGGCCATCCGCGCGGCTTCCTGCAGCACGGCGCGCGCGCGCTCGTCCGCCAGGTGCTCCAGCCGGTACGCGAGGGGGTCGCGCCCGAGCGCGCGGGCGATCTCGTCCATCATCGATTCGGCGGCCAGCACGTTCACCTGCGCGCCCAGGCCGCGCAGCGCCGAGACGCGCAGGGGCATCGCCAGCACGCGGTGGTTCAGGACCTCCAGCCGCGGCACCTCGTACGGTGGCACCGCGTTGCGTTCGGAGCCGCCGCCGACCGCCAGCGCCGCATTCACGGCCATCGTCACCGGCGCGGGCTGCGCGACCTGCCAGGCCCCCAGCAGCGCCGGCGTGGCGCCGCGGCCGGGGCGCGTGCCGTGGCCCTGGCTCCAGACCTCCTGCTTCCAGGCGACCAGCCGGCCCGCGTCATCCACCGCGGCCTCGACGTCCACCGTCATCGCGGGGCCCAGCGGCGCGTTGCCCATCTCCTGCTGCCGCGTCCACTGCACGCGCACCGGCCGGCCGCCCGCCTGGCGCGCGAGCCAGGCGGCGTCGAAGGCGACGTCGTCGGCGCCGTTGTGGCCGTAGCAGCCCGCGCCTTCCGCGTGCGTGACGGTGACGGAAGCCTCGGGCAGGCCGAAGGCGAGCGCGAGGTCGCGCCGCAGGTTGAAGATGCCTTGCGAGTGGCTCCACACCTGCAGGCCCTCGGGTGTCCATTGCGCGAGGGCGCAGGCAAGTCCGATCGACGCATGCTGCAGCCAGGCGCGGCCGTATTCGGCGCGGAACACGCGGGCGCCCGCCGGGGGCGCATCGCCGCGCTGCTGCACCACCGTGCTGTCCAGCGGCTGCGATTTCAGCCACTGCGCCACCTCGTGGGGCTGCGGCACTTCGGCGCTGCCCTGCCACAGCGTGGCGAAGGCGACGCGCTCCGCCGCCTGGGCCAGCGCATGCTGGCTCTCCGCCAGCACGCCGACCAGCAGGCCGTCGCGCACCACGTGCACGACGCCGGCGATGCCCTCCACGCGCGGCTGCAGGCGCAGCCAGGCAGCCTCGTCCAGCTGCGCGTCCAGTGTGCGCGGGCGGAACACCTGGCCGTGCAGCAGGCCCTCGGGCGCGAGGTCGTGGATGAAGCGGAACTCGCCGAAGACCTTCTGCGCGATGTCCTCGCGGCCCCGGGCGCCGAGCGCGGAGGGCCGGCCGGCGCGCGGCACCAGGTGCACCGGATCCACCTCGGCGTCGAGCAAGGCCGCATCGGCCAGCTCGGCGTAGCCCGCGCATTCGCTGCCGGCGCTGAACAGGCCTGCGGCCAGCGTCACGCTCGCCGCAGGCACCCCGACGCGCCGCGCAAAGCGCTCGCGGCAGGCCTCCCGCAGGTGCGCCGCAGCCAGGCGCAGCGCCGTGCCGGAATGCTGCACCGACAGGCTGCCGGAAGTGACCGCCTCGTCGGGGCTCTTGCGCGTCGACGGCGGCACCATCTCGACCCGCCCGGGGTCGACCTGCAACTCCTCCGCAACGATCAACCGCAGCGCGTGCGAGATGCCCTGGCCGATGTCGACCTTGCCCGGGGTGGCGCGGATGCGCCCGTCGGGCCCGGGCTGCAGCCACTGGCGCAGGCGCGGATGCTTGCGCAGGCTTTCCGGGACGGCGGCCTGCGTCATGCGCCGGCCGCCTTGCGCACGGCGCGCACCACGCGGTTGTGCACGCCGCAGCGGCACAGGTTGTCGTGCAGCGCCTGCCGGATCTCGTCCTCGCCGGGATGCGGGTTGCGCTTGAGCAGCGCCGCCGCGCGCATCAGCATGCCGCTGGTGCAGAAGCCGCACTGCAGCGCCTGCTCCTCGATGAAGGCGGCCTGCAGCGGATGCGGCGCGTCCCGGCTGCCCAGGCCTTCCAGGGTGGTGACGGCGCGGCCGGCGACGGCCTCGACCGCGGTTTCGCAGGCTCGCACCGCCTCGTCGTCCACCAGCACCGTGCAGCTGCCGCACTGGCCGAGACCGCAGCCCACGCGGGTGGCCTGCAGGCCGCAGGTGTCGCGCAGGATGCCGGCCAGCGGCTGCGTCGGCTCGGCCCGCACGCGGGTCGCCCGGCCGTTGAGCGTGAACGCGAAGTCGGCGCTCACGTCCTCAGTCCTGCTTGGCACCCGAGATCTTCACGATGGTCGCCCACTTCGCGATGTCCTGGTTCAGGTACTTGGTGAACTCCGCGGTGCTCATGGACATCGGCGTGGCGCCCTGCTTGGCCCACATCTCCTTCACGTCCGGCTGCGCCACGATGCGGCGCACTTCGGCGTTGAGCTTTTCCACGATGGCCTGGGGCGTGCCCTTGGGCGCCATCAGGCCCAGCCAGATGGTGGCCTCGTAGCCCGGCACCGTCTCGGCCACGGTGGGCAGGTCGCCGTCGCGGGTGGTGCCGGTGGTGGCCAGCGCGCGCACCTTGCCCTCCTTGGCCAGCGGCGCCATGGTGGTGACCGCGTCGAACATCATGTCGACCTGGCCGCCCAGCACGTCGGTGCGGGCGCCGGAGCTGCCCTTGTACGGCACGTGCACGATGTTCACGCCGGCCATGTGCTTGAACAGCTCGCCGGCCATGTGGTAGGGCGTGCCCGTGCCGGAGGAGGCATAGGTCAGCTTGCCCGGCTTGGACTTCGCCAGCGCGATCAGGTCGGCCAGCGTCTTCACCGGCACCTTCGGGTTGACCACCAGCATCAGGTCCGAGTAGTTCACCGGCGCGATGCCCACGAAGTCGGTCATCAGCTTGAACGGCTTGTGCGGCATCAGGGTCTCGTTGACCGTGTGCGTGTTGGACATCATCAGCAGCGTGTAGCCGTCGGCCGGCGACTTGGCGACGGCGTCGGTGCCGATCACCGAGCCGGCGCCCGGCTTGTCCTCGACGACGAAGGGCTGCTTGAGCGACTCGGTCAGCCGCTGGGCGAGGAAGCGCGCGTAGTTGTCCGCCGGGCCGCCGGCGGCGAAGGGCACGACGATCTTCACCGGGTGGCTGGGATAGTCGCTCTGCGCGAAGGCGCCGGCGGCGGCGCCGGCGGCCAGGACGGCGGCCAGCAGTTTCAGGGCGGGGCGGCGGGCGATGGGCATGGTGTCTTCCTCTGGTCTTCCGATGGTGGGTTGGGACCCGGCGAACGCTTCTCGCGGCGTGCGACCGGGCACGGGGAGGCGGCGTTTCAGGCGAACCGGTTCTCGATCGAGCCGAGGCCGTCGACCTCGATGCGCACCACGTCGCCGGAGGCCAGGTAGCGCGGGGGCTTGAAGCCCATGCCCACGCCGGCGGGCGAGCCGGTGGCGATCAGGTCGCCCGGCAGCAGGGTGATGCCGCGCGAGACGGTCTCGATCAGCGTCGGGATGTCGAAGATCATGTTCTCGGTCCGGGCGTCCTGGCGCAGCTCGCCGTTGACCCAGCAGCGCACGTGGGTGTGGCGGCCGTCGAGCTCGTCGGCCGTGACGATCCACGGGCCCATGGGGCAGAAGGTGTCGAAGGACTTGCCCATGTCCCACTGCTGGTGGCGCATCTGCACGTCGCGCGCGGTCACGTCGTTGACGATCGTGTAGCCGAAGATGTGCTTCATCGCGTCGGCCTGGGAAATGTTCTTGCCGCCGCGGCCGATGACGATGGTCAGCTCCGCCTCGTAGTCGATCTGCTGCGAGATCGCCGCGCCGGGCAGGGCCACGGTGTCGGTCGGGCCGATCACGGTCTCGGGCACCTTGGTGAAGACGATCGGCCACTCCATCACGTTGGCGGAGTTGTCCTTGAAGACGGAGGTCGCCAGCTCCTTGGCATGGGCGTGGTAGTTGCGGCCGACGCACCAGAGGTTGCGCCGCGGCAGCGGCACGGGCGCCTCCAGCTTCACCGAGGCGAGCGGCAGGGCGGCCGGCTCCAGCGCGGGCAGGGCCTCGCCGCGGGCGGCGGCTTCCACCAGCGGCAGGGCGCCGCGCTGCGCGGCCTCGGGGGAGAGCCGGAAGGGGGTGACCTGCTGGCCGTCGGGCGAAACCTGCCCGACCTGCCGGCGGCCGCCGGCGACGAAGGTAGCGATGCGCAAGGGAGTCTCCAGGATGCGGCGATTGGTCGAAGAAAAATACCAATCAATACCAAGTTCGCCGCGATCATAGGCGAATCCGGCCCGGCGTCCAAGGGCGATGCATCGAGAACCCGGGCGCCGGATTGGTATGATTTGGTTCAACCGACGGAGGGACCTCGTGAGCACAGCGGCCAGCCTGCGCGAATTCATCCTGGCCAGCCTGCGCGCCGGCCGCTGGCGCGCGGGCGACCGCCTGCCGACCGAGCGCGAGCTGTGCGAGCAGTTCGGCATCAGCCGCACCAGCGTGCGCCGCGTGCTGCAGGAGCTCAAGGACCTGGGCGCCATCACCCAGACCGTGGGCAGCGGCACCTACGTGACCGAGCGGGCCGCCGCCGCCGTCAGCGCGCTGGCGTCGGGCGACCCGGTGCGCCAGACCAGCCCCTCCGAGCTGATGGAGGCGCGGCTGGCGCTGGAGCCCGCGATCATCGAGATGGTGATCGGCAACGCCACCCCGGCGGACTTCGAGCGCATGGACGCCTGCTGCGAGCGCGCCGAGGCGGCCACGACGCTGGAGGAGTTCGAGCACTGGGACGGCATGCTGCACGAGGTGATCGCCGGGGCCGCGCACAACAGCTTCGTCGCCAACGTGTTCCGGCTGATGAACGAGGTGCGCAGCCAGGGCGAATGGGGCGTGCTGAAGAAGCGCAGCGTCACGCCCGAACGCCGCCTGCAATACCAGGCCGAGCACCGCCGGCTGGTGCAGGCCCTCAAGAGCCGCGACACGGGGGCGGCGCGCGAGGCGGCAATGGAGCACCTGCTGCGGGTGCAGAGGAATTTGCTGGGGGCGTGAGGGGCGGCGCCCCGGCGGGCCTCAACCGCGCCGGAACACGCCCGCGACTCCGGATGGGTTCCGCCCGGCGGGCAGACTGGCGCCGGCATAGCCCCCGCGCGCGGGACGAGCGGATTCGGTGGCACTTTGTCCGGCCACCCGCTGCCTCTCCACTCAGCCCGCCCGCCGGTATCGAATGGCGACCGCGCCGTTGCGGAGCGGCTTCGCGGAGATCAACTCGAGGCGTCGCGTGGCGGGCAGCCCGCTTTCATGCAGGGTTGGGCCGTGGCCGGCTATCCTGGGGTGCACGAGCAGCGTGTACTCGTCGACCAGGTCCAGCCGGTCCAGCTCGGTCGCGAGCTTGCCGCTGCCGAGGAGCACACCGTCGGGGGTGGCGTCCTTGAGCTCCTGGACGCATGCGCGAAGATTGCCGCCGATGTGGTGCGTGTTGGTCCAGTGGAAGTCCTGGCGCGTCGAGGACACCACGTACTTCGGCTTGGTCTCCAGCTTGACAGCCCACTCCCGGACTGCCGGCGGCGCCTCCACGTCGCCGCGGCCGACCGCCGGCCAGTAGCTCTCCATCATCTCGTAGGTGAGGCGACCCCAGAGCATCGCCCCGCTCTCGTCCATGAGGCGGGTGAAGAAGGCATGCGTCTCGTCGTCGGCGATGCCTTCCCGGTGGTCGACACAGCCGTCCAGCGTGACGTTGATGCAGAAGGTCAGGAGTCCCATGATGTCGTCCCTGGAAAAGTGTACTTCTGCTCCTGGCCGGTTGCGGACGTCTCAGGCTGCCTTCCAGTTCACGCTCCCGGTACGGGCAAGCACTCCATGACCTCCACGGCTTCGCCGGGGAAGATCGAAAAATGAGGATGTCTCTCGAACAGCTTGGCAGCGGCTTCGTGCGATTCGGCGGCCACGACGACGTACCCACAAATGTTGTTCCGGGCGTCAGCGATCCCGCTGCCTGACACGCGTTTCGTTTTCCCGATCGGGCCGCCTGCAACCACGAGCTGGTTCTTGTGGGATTCCATCCAGGCGTGCCACGCCTGGAGGCCGGCGTTCGTTCGCTCGGTTCGAGCCGATTCGCTAAGCGCGTTCCAACCTGACCGTTCGGTCGCCTCCGGGGTGCCCGTGAAAACCGCGAGAAAGTTCTTCATGAGGTGCTCCTAGATCTTGGATGCAGGCCGTGGTCGCGACATTGAGACGCACGCCTGGCCTTCCATGACGAATGAAGCTGCGCGAAATCGACGCGGCGACAGGCCGAGGACGTAACGAAATGCACGCGCTCGCCGCCGACCGGAATCCCGACGACGGCAGATCATGGCCGAGACCAGCCCTCGGGTCGAGTTCACGCCCCGACTCAGCGCGAACTGGCGCGTCACACTCTTACCAGTGATGAAAGAAGCTCCGCCAGTTCCGTGGGGCGATTACTCGCAACCATGTGGCCGGTCGCGATCTCGTGGTAGCGCCAGGCACTCGACGAGCGTGCGCGTACCGCACATCGCTCCAGCGCGGCCAGCGCGACGTCGGCCGGAGGATTTCGGGTGGCCTTGATGTACGTGCGGGTGAACGGGTGA
This sequence comes from Burkholderiales bacterium, assembly GCA_028868995.1. Lineage (GTDB taxonomy): Bacteria > Pseudomonadota > Gammaproteobacteria > Burkholderiales > Burkholderiaceae_C > Ramlibacter. The sequence continues at coordinate 38,108 of JAGWTH010000014.1, forward strand.
TCTTCGATTGGCTTCGCAAGAAAGACCGGTCCGGTCATGGTGGCCATGGGCTGCGGCGAGCGGCGATCCGAAATCCAACGCCCCTCCTCGGGTGAATCGAAATCGCGCTCCGGCGCTGGCAACTGCCAGGGTTCATTGAGCTGCACAGCCGGCTGCCCGGGTCCACGGACGAATGCGCTGACGCTCTGGCCGCTGAATTCGGGCACGAACGCATCCAGGTACACCAGGTGCGCCACGCGCTGCGCGATGTGTTCGAGCGCGCCGCTCACGACGAAGCCACCGTACGAAAAGCCGAGCAGCACGATGTCCTTCAGGTCCTCGTACAGAACGAGATTGACCACGTCGCGCACATGCATGCGCAAGTCGACCATCGGGCTTGTGAGGTGCGCCCGATCGCCGATGCCGGTGAGCGATGGCGTGAAGACGTCATGGCCCTGCGCCTGCAATAGTTTGCGGACATGGCGAAAACCATACGCGCCTGTCCAGGCTCCATGAACGAGAACGAATGTGGCCATTGGAAGCTCTTGAGTTTGCAGCCGAGTCTGGGCGAAGACCGCGCTGGACACAATAGCCACTGGCCCTGAGGCAGCCGTCGCACGCAGGCAGTGGGACGGCAGAGATCGACCCCCATGCAGGCCTCCCTCGCCACCACCAGCCCGGCTCAGCCCACTTCACTCCCCCTCACTTCGCCAGCGCCCGCATCTCCGCGATCAGGTCCGACTTGCCCTCGAAGCCGATGCCGGGCAGGGGCGGCAGGTCCACGTAGCCATTGCGCACGGCCACGCCGTCGGGGAAGCCGCCGTAGGGCTGGAAGAGGTCCGGGTAGCTCTCGTTGCCGCCCAGGCCCAGGCCGGCGGCGATCGCCAGCGACATCTGGTGCCCGCCGTGCGGAATGCAGCGGCTGGGCGACCAGCCGTAGTCGCGCAGCATGCGCAGGGTGCGCAGGTACTCCACCAGGCCGTAGCTCAGGGCGCAGTCGAACTGCAGCCAGTCGCGGTCGGGACGCATGCCGCCATGGCGGATCAGGTTGCGCGCGTCCTGCATGGAGAACAGGTTCTCGCCCGTCGCCATCGAGCCCGGGTACACCTCGGCCAGCTTCGCCTGCAGCTCGTAGTCCAGGGGATCGCCGGCCTCCTCGTACCAGAACAGCGGGTACTGCGACAGCGCGCGCGCGTACTCCACCGCCGTGGGCAGGTCGAAGCGGCCGTTGGCGTCCACGGCAAGCTGCTGGCCCGGCCCCAGGATCTTCAGCACCGACTCGATGCGGCGGCAGTCCTCCGCCAGCGGCGCGCCGCCGATCTTCATCTTCACCACCGAGTAGCCGCGTTCGAGGTAGCTGGTCATCTCGCGCTGCAGGCCCTCCACGCCCTTGCCGGGGTAGTAGTAGCCGCCGGCCGCATAGACGAAGACGCGCGGGTTCGGCGTGCCGTTGCCGTAGCGCTCGGCGAGCAGCTGGTACAGGGGCTTGCCTTCGATCTTGGCCACGGCATCCCAGATCGCCATGTCGATGGTGCCCACGGCCACCGAGCGCTCGCCGTGGCCGCCGGGCTTCTCGTTGGTCATCATGCAGGCCCAGCACTTGTGCGGGTCCAGGTTGCCGCCGGCCTCGTCCAGCAGCGATGCGGGGTCCGCCTCCAGCAGCCGCGGCGCGAAGCGCTCGCGGATCAGCCCGCCCTGGCCGTAGCGGCCGTTGGAGTTGAAGCCGTAGCCGATCACGGGCCGGCCGTCGCGGATCACGTCGGTGACCACCGCGACCAGGCTCAGCGTCATCCTGGAGAAGTCGATGAACGCATTGCGGATGTCGGACTGGATCGGGCGGGTGGATTCGAGGAGGTTGACGATCTTCATTTGGGGTGCTCGCGGGATTTAGCGGGGGAGGGACGAACCGCCGCAGATCGCGATGTCCTGTCCCGTGATGGCTGCCGCGGCGGGCGACAGCAGGTAGGCTACCAGCGCGGCGATCTCCGCCGGCTGGATGAGGCGGCCGATCGGCGGCAGCCGCGGGGCGCTGCCAGCGCGCGCGGGGTCCTGCAGCATCGACGTCTGCGTCGCCGCGGGGGACACGACGTTCACTGTCACGCCCTGCGCCGCCCACTCGGCCGCCCAGCTGCGGGCCAGCGCCACCAGGGCGGCCTTGGTCGCGGCGTACTGGCTGCGGCCAGGCATGCCTTGCGCGACGCGGCTGCCGATCAGGACCACGCGGCCGCTGCGGCGCTCGGCCATGCGCGGCACCATGAGGTCGGCCAGCACCATGGCCGCCTGCGTGTGCAGCCGCCACATCAGCTCGCCCGCGGCCACATCGAGGTCGCCGAGGGGCCCGACCCGCAGCACGCCGGCGGCATGCACCAGGGCCTGCGCGTCCTCCAGGCGAGCGGCGCTGCGCGCGATGGCTGCGGTGTCCGACAGGTCCAGCGGGACGGCCTCGAACGCCGGAGCGACGATCGTCGCCGGCGCGAGGTCCAGGCCGCGCACCCGCCAGCCCTGCGCGAGCAGGTGTTCGGCGATGGCGCGGCCGATGCCGCTGCTGCTGCCCGTCACCACCGCCGTGCCGGGCGGCGCCGGCTCACTCGACATGGATGTGGCCCTCGGTGACGATCTTCTGCGAGCGCGCCATGTCGTCGTTCTGGAACTTCACGAAGTCCTCGACACTGCCCGGCGTGAGCAGCAGGCCCTGCGGAATGAACATGTCGCGCATGTCCTTGGCGGCCAGCGCCTGGTTCACCTCCGCATTGAGCTTGTGGGTGATCGCGGCCGGCAGGTTCGCCGGGGCCCACAGGCCGTACCAGCTGTAGAACTCGTAACCAGGCAGGGTCTCGCCCACCGTGGGCACGTCGGGCAGGCTGGGCGCGCGCGCGGCCGAGGTCACGGCCAGCACCTTCAGCATGCCGGCCTTGCGGTATTGCAGCGAGCCGAGGATGGGGTCGATGAAGCCGTCGATCTGGCCGCCGATCAGGTCCTGGAACGCGGGTGCCGTGCCCTTGTAGGGGACCACCGTGTACTCGATGTTCGAGGCCTTGCGCAGCAGCTCGGTCGAGAGGTGGCCGGCGGAGCCGATGGAGCCCACGGCGAAGGTCAGCTTGCCCGGGTGGGCCTTGGCGTAGGCGATCAGGGACGGGATGTCGTCGACCGGCAGGTTCTTGTTCACGGCCACCGACAGGGGCGCCTTCGCGACCAGGGCGATCGGCGTGAAGTCCCGGGTGACCGAGTAAGGCACCGACTTCATCGTCATCGGGGCGGTGGTGAAGGTGGACGCGTTGAACAGCAGCGTGTAGCCGTCGGCCGGCGCCTTGGCCACCACGTCGGCGCCGATGATGCCGTTGCCGCCGGCCCGGTTCTCCACCACGATGGGCTGGTGCATCTGGACGCTGAGCTTCTGCGCCAGCGCCCGGCCCAAGGTGTCCAGCGTTCCGCCCGGGGGGAAGGGGATCACGATGCGCACCAGCCGGCTCGGGTAGGACTGCGCCAGGGCGCAGGTGGTGGCGACGGACAGGGCGGCCGCGGCGAGGGCGGCGCGCAGGAAGGTCTTGCGTTGCATGGCGGTTGTCTCCTGCCTGGTGGGATGAAGTGATGGGGATCAGCGGGCCAGGAGGCCCGCCTGCAGCGTGGCGGCTTTCAGCGCGTCCATCTCGGCGCGGTTGGGCGCCTCGGTGGGCGGGCGCACGGTGGGGTCGGCCAGGACGCCGGCCAGGTACATGCCGGCCTTCATGCGCGCATGCGCCTCGCCGGTCGGTTCGCCGGCGCCGTAGACGGCGTCCTTCAGCGGGGTGATGACCGCCTGGATCGCCATGGCCTTCTTCAGGTCGCCGGCCTGCACGGCCCGCCACAGGTCGATGATCAGCTGCGGGATGAAGGTGGCGAAGCCGACCAGCGCGCCGTCGACGCCCTGGACCATGGACGCCAGGAGGTACTCGTCGTGGCAGGTCAGGATCGCCTTGGAGGCGTCGGCGGCGCGGATCGCCTGGATGTCGCGGGCGTACTTGTTCATGTCCCGCTGCCCCACCTTGAACGCCTGGACGTAGGGCAGGCGCGCCAGCTCGGCGAGCAGCTGGGAGGAATAGGCCGCGCGGGTCCAGGCCGGATACACGTGGCACACCAGGTCCAGGTCGGGCGCCGCCTGGTGGATCGCCTCGAAGTACTGCAGCGCGTGGCCGGAGGTGAACCCGAAGCGCAGCCAGTGGTGCGGCGGCATCACGTCCAGGGCGACGGCGCCGGCTTCGCGGGCGGCCCGGGCGTGGGCGGCGGCCTCCGCGAGGCCCTCGCACACGATGGACGACACCACCGGCAGGCGGCCCTTCAGTTCGTCGGCCACGATCCGGGTGACCTCGGCCCGCTCGGCGGGCGTGAGGGAGAACACCTCGCCGGTGTGGCCGTTGGTCATCACGGCGACGACCCCGTCGTGGCCGGCCAGCCAGGACGCGAGCCTGCGCAGCGCGCTTTCGTCGATCCGGTGGTCGGGCGTGAAGGGGCAGGCGATGGCCGGGATGATGCCGCGGTAATTGGCGATGGAGGGCATGGACGTCTCCGTGGACTGGGGAAGCTGGAACGGGCCGGATCTTCCGCCCGCCCCCCGGATCGGGTCCAATACTCGAATCGCATACAAGTATCTTTCGCGCGCAGCTGCATGGGCCCTGGCAACCGACCGCTCGACATGGAATGGCTGGAGGATTTCCTGGCCCTCGCCGACACCGGCAATTTCTCGCGCGCCGCCGAAGCCCGGGCGATCGCCCAGCCCGCCTTCAGCCGCCACATCCGCTCGCTGGAGGAGTGGGTGGGGGTGGACCTGGTGGACCGCAGCGCGCACCCGGTGGAACTGACGGCCGCGGGCAAGCGCTTCCATCCGCTGCTCAAGGAGGTGCTGTCCGCCCTCGAAGCGGCGCGCATCAAGGCGCACGCCGCCCACGACGAGGCCGCCGCCAGCCTGCGCTTCGCCGCGACGCACGTGCTGTCCCTGCATTTCTTCCCCCGCTGGCTGGCGGGCTTGGAGGAGACACTGCGGATGGGCCCGGTGCAGACCGTGTCCGATTCCATGCAGGGCTGCGAGGAGCTGATGCTGCAGCGGCGCGTGCAGTTCGTGCTGTGCTACGGCGCGGACGGCTCCACCGGGCGGCTCGACGAAGGCGGCTACCCGGTGGCGCGGCTCGGTGGGGACGTGCTGGTGCCCGTCACGGCGCCTGACGGCGCCGGCCGCCCTCTCCACCGGGTCGGCGACGGCACCATGCTGCCCGTCCTGGCCTACGGCGAGGGTTCGGCGCTGGGGCGCATCCTGCGCCACCGCCTGCGCGCCGTGTTCGCGCCCGGCCCGGGCGACCAGCCGATGCACCCGGTCTCCATCGTCTTCACGGCCGTGAACGGCGCGCTGCTGCGGACGATGGCGCTGCAGGGCCGCGGCGTGGCCTGGCTGCCGCAGACGCTGGTGGCGGAGGACTTGCGCGCCGGCAGGCTGGTGGATGCGGGCAATGGCGACCACCAGGTGCCCGTCGACATCCGGCTCTATCGCCAGCGCGCGGAGATGGCCCAGGTGGCCGAGTCGCTCTGGAAGCTCGTCTCGACGGGCTAGGCACCTTGCGGTCGGCGGCCGGCCGCTGCGGCCAGGCGTGCAACTTGTTGCAGCCGCGTTCACTCGCGGTTCAGCGTGTCCCCTGCACGATTCCTCTGCAACCACTCGCAGGACGACCATGCAGCCTCGACACCTTCCCGATCGCCGGCCCGCCACCGCCCGAAGCGGACTGAAAAGGGGCGCGCTGGCATTCGCCCTCGCGGCCTCCACGCTCCTGCTCGCCGCGTGCGGCGGCGGCACGGACAACGTGACCCTCGGGATCAACGCCGTGGTCGGCGGACAGCCGCTCACCGCCACCTACGTGCCGGGCACCCTGGGCACGATCGACCTGGTCGCGGGGCAGTCCATCGAGCTGGACGCGACCGAACCCGTCGACTGGGCCTTCAGCGTGGACGGCAGTCCCCTGTTCGGCAACGGCACGACCGTCTACTACGGCGGGCTGGCGATCACCGAGACGGCCGTGAGTCCGTCCCGCGTGGTGATCGACACGGCCGTGACCGGCCCCTACGTGTCCCCGGTGGTCATCGGCCTGAGCGCCACTTCGACCATCGACGCGGCGCTGGTGGCCAACATCGACCTCGTCGTGCATTGAGCCCCCGCGCGGCCGGCCGACCCCGCAGCAACTACCAGCCTGCGTGCCCGCCTAACTACCTGGCCGCGAGGGCCCGGCCGCCCGCCACAATGGCTGCTGGCTCCAGCCCCGTGTCCCCTTGGCCGCCACCGCTGAATCCCCGCTTTCCGCGCGCAAGGTCCTCTCCGAGCGCGTACGCCTGTTCGTGCTGCTCCTGCTCGCCGCCATCCTGGTCGCCTGCGGCGGCAGCAGCAGCGCGGTGAGCACCACCCCCCCGGTGGCTCCCAGCTCCGCCGGCTGGCCGCTGCTGGCCGTGACCACCGACGACCCCAACACCGGCACCGCCGCGCAGGTGGACGCACTGGCCTCGCTGCCGCGGCGCATCGCGGTGCGGGTCGTGCTCGACCTGGGCACCCTGCCGGCCGACTATGTCGATTCCGTCGGCAAGCTCGCCGCGGTCGCCGACGTCATGGCCCAGCCCCTGGATTCCTCGGTGATGGACCAGCTCACCGCGGCGCAGGCCGGCGACCGCGCCCGGCAGTACCTGGCGGCCCTGCAGGGCAGCGCGCCGATCTGGGAAGTGGGCAACGAGGTCAACGGCAACTGGGTGGGGCCGGATCCCGTCGGCAAGATCCGCGCGATGTACGACGCCGCCAAGGCCTACGGCAAGAAGACCGCCGTGACCTTCTACTACGAGAACCCGCCGACCCCCGGGTACGACATGCTGCCGTGGATCGACGCCAACATCCCGGCCGGGGACCCGCTGCGCACGGGCCTGGACTACGTCCTGGTGAGCTACTACGAGGACGAGAACGGCGGCCACCGGCTCACGCAGGCCGAGATCGACGGCATCTTCTCCGGCCTCGCCCAGCGCTTTCCCAACGCCAAGGTCGGCTTCGGCGAGTTCGGCTGGGGCAAGACGATCCCCTCGGACCCGGCCGTCCGCGCCGAACTCATCTCCCGTTTCTTCTCTTACACCACGCCGTTGCCGGCTTACGTCGGTGGCGGCTTCTACTGTCATTTCCGCCAGACGATGACGCCCAGGACGCAGCCCGATTACGAGCTGCTGCGGCAGGCCGCGGCGCGGTAGCTGCCGCCGCTCAATGCGACGGGTACACCACGTCGGCGCGGCGGTTCTGCGCCCAGGCGGCCTCGTCGTGGCCCGGGGCGACCGGCTTCTCCTTGCCCCAGCTGACGGTCTCCATCTGGGAGTCCTTCACGCCGTAGATGCGCAGCGCCCGGGCCAGGGCGTCCGCGCGCCGCTGGCCGAGGGCCAGGTTGTACTCGGCGCCGCCGCGCTCGTCGGTGTTGCCCTCGATGCGCACCGAGACGCCGGGGTGCGCGGCCAGGTAGCGGCCCTGCAGTTCCACCGTGCCCTGGTCCTGCTTGCGGATCGCGCTGTCGTCGTAGCCGAAATAGACGCTGCGCTTGCGCGCGATGTCGCTCGACGGGTCCAGGTAGGCCGGCACCACCGGCTTCGGCGCGGCCTGCGGCGGCGCCGCCACGGCCACGGGCGCGGCGGGCTGCGCCGCGGGTGCGGTCGCGACGGGAGCGACCTTCGGCGCGGTGGAACAGGCGGCAAGCAGCGCCGCGGCAGCGGCGACGGCGAAGAGGGAAGAACGCACGAACAACTCCTGTGGAATGAAAGGAAACACGGTACCGACTGCATTGGACACAATGGATCTGAACGGAAGCTGAGTGGAGGCCGGCAGCCGCCGGCGCCCCGGTCAGTCGCCGCTCAGGGTCGGCGCGGAACAATCCGGCCCTCATCGATCCGTCCCGGCCCCGTCTGTGGCTCATCAGCCCGCTCCTTCACCCTCCCGCACGCCCACAGACGTTCCCGACCCGTGGCCCCGCCACCTCGTGCTGCTGCACGGGCTGGCCGGCACGCCCAAGGAGTTCGGGCTGCTCGCGCACCCGCTGCGCCGGCGGGGCATCACCCTGCACGCGCCGGAGATCCGCGGCTACAGCCATGCGACGCTGCCGCGGCGCTCCCGCTGGCAGGACTGGGTGGACGCCGCCGGCGAGGCGGTCGACACCGTCGCCGCGCGGCATGGGCCGCTCGTGCTCGGCGGCCTGTGCACGGGCGCGATGCTGGCGCTGGGCCTGGGCGCGCGCGGCGCGACCCCGTCCGTGCGGGGGCTGGCGCTGCTGTCGCCCCTGGTCGCCTACGACGGCTGGGCGCTGCCCTGGTGGTACCGGTTCCGCTCCCTGGCCTACCTGCTGGGCCTGGAGGAGCGCTTCTCCATGCGCGAACGCCCGCCCTACGGCCTGAAGAACGAGCGGCTGCGGCAATGGGTGCGGCAGCAGATGGCCGGCGCCGACGCCACCCTGGTGGGGCCGCCGCGCGTGTCCCTGCAGGTCGTGCGCGAGAGCGAGCGCATCTCGCGCAACGCGCGCGCCTGGCTGGCGCGGCTGAGCCTGCCCACGATGGTGCTGCACGCCCGGGACGACGAGATCTGCAGCCTCGCGAGCGTGGAGGCGGCGCTGTCGGACGCCCCCGGCGAGCTGCTGCAGATGGCGGTGCTGGAGAACAGCTACCACATGATCACCGCCGACAACGACCGCCAGCAGGTGGCCGACCGGCTCGCGGCCCACGCCACGGCCTGCCTCGTGGCGAACCTGCACCCCCTCGCCGCTGCGGCCGCCTGATCGGCGCCCGCCGCTCCCTCCTTCCAACGCGGTCCGCATCCATGGATTCCATCGACAGCCTCAAGCAACTCATCCACCAGCAGTTCGGCGTGGAGCCGTCCGCGATCGACCCCGACGCACCCTTCGCCCAGTACGACCTCGACTCGCTGACGCTGGCCGAACTGATGTTCGCCATCGAGGACAGCTTCCACGTGGAGGTGCCCGACTCGGCGGTCTCCAGCGTGACGAACCTGCGCGAGCTGGCGGCACTGCTCGACGGGCTGCGCGCCACCGGGAACGCCTGAGCCGTGGGCGGCACGCAGCAGCGCATCGGCGTCGCCGGGATGGGGCTCGTGAGCCCCCTGGGCAACACGGTGGACGGCGCCTGGGACCGCCTGCTGCAGGGCGACAGCGCCGTGCAGCGCATGGGCTTCGAGGGACTGCCCGACATTGCGGCGGCGCGGTCCACTTTCGACGTCACGCCCTTCCTCGGCAAGCTGCAGCAGGTGGGCACCGAGCGGGTGAGCCAGATGGCGCTGGTGGCCGCGCGCCAGGCGATGGCCGATGCCGGCATGGAGGCCTGGGAGGATCCCGAGCGGGTCGGCCTGTACCTCGGCACGGGCATGGGCGGCGCCAGCACGATGGACCAGGGCTATGCCGCCCTGCATGCGGGCGCCCGGATCCCGCCGCTCACGGTGCCCGCCGGCATGGTCAACGGCGCGGCCGCGGTGATCGCCCTGCGCATGGGCATCCGCGGGCCGGTGCTCACCTACGCGGTCGCCTGCGCCTCCAGCGCGGTGGCCATCGCCGAGGCGGCGCACGCCCTGCGCCGCGGCGAGGTGGACGTCGCCCTGGCGGGGGGGGTGGAGGCGCTGCTGGTGCGCGGCACCGTGGCGGCCTGGCAGGCGCTGCGCACGCTCGCCCCGCCGGACGAGGAGGACGTCGGGCGCAGCTGCCGGCCGTTCGCGCGCGGCCGCAGCGGCCTGGTCCTGGGGGAGGGCGCCGCCTTCCTGGTGCTGCGCCGGGCGGAGGATGCGCAGCGCGCGCCGGTTGCGCCGCGGGCCTGGCTCCTGGGCAGCGCCGTGCGCTGCGATGCGGCCCACCTGACCAACCCCGACGCCCATGGCCAGGCGGCGACCCTGCGCGCGGCCCTCGCGGCCGCCAGGCTGGCGCCGACCGACATCGGCTACTGCAACGCGCACGGCACCGCCACCGTGGCCGGCGACCCCGTGGAATGCGAGGCGCTGCGCCAGGTCTGGGGCGACGCGGCGCCGGCGCTGGGCCTGAGCTCCACCAAGGCGGCCCACGGGCACCTGCTCGGCGCCGCCGGCGCGCTGGAGGCGCTGTGGACCGTGCAGGCCCTGCGCACCGGCCAGATGCCGCCGACGCAGGGCGTGGCCGACGTCGACCCGGCCTGCGAGGGCTTCGCGCACGTCCTGGGACAGGGGGCGCGCCGCCCCGACCTGCGCCACGCGATCAGCAACTCCTTCGCCTTCGGGGGAACCAACGCGACGCTGGTCTTCGGCAAGGCCTGAGCGCGGCGGATAATCCGGCCCCTGCCTTCGCCTGCCGCCCCCGCCCCATGAACTCCCCCGCCACCGCCCCCGGCCCGCTGACCCCCGAAGACTTCGACGCGCTGGAGGCCGAACTCGACTGGATGCGCGAGTCCGACGAGGCGATCCCCGAATGGGAATTCTGCGAGGGCTTCCTGGCCGCGCTGGTGTGCATGCGGCGCGAGGTGCCGCCCGAGGAGTACTGGCCCGTGCTGCTGGGCGAGGGCTTCCGGCCCATGGAGCACATGGAGTTCGTCTGGCGCTGGCGCCGCCGCTGGCAGGAGATCGCCACCGCGCTCGACGCGCCGGTGGAGGAGCTGGAGGACGAGCGCACCTACCAGCCGGAAGCGCTCGACACGCGCGGGGCCATCCTGGACCTGCCCGCGGAACAACGCCAGGAGGGCGACCTCGCCGACCTGCCCGCCTACGCCCAGCTCTGGGCCCTGGGCTTCCTGCACGCCGTGGACAGCTGGCCCGACGACTGGGCGGCGCCTCGCGACGGCGACGCGGCGGCGATGCTCGAGGAGTCGCTGCGCGACATCTCGGTGCTCGCCGAGGGCGACAGCGGCGAGCCCGCGGTGTCGATGCTGCGCGAGGACGGCCCGCCCAGCGTGAGCCACGAGCGGCTCGACGCGCTGGCCGCGGCCATCTGGGCGGTGTACGACCTGCGCCAGATGTGGCGCAGCCTCGGCCCCCGCATCGACCCGGTGCGCAAGGCGCCCGAGCCGGGCCGCAACGACCTGTGCCCCTGCGGCAGCGGCAAGAAGTACAAGAAGTGCCACGGGGCCGGGTGAGCGCCCGGGCCCCGCGGCCTCAGAACTTGCCCCACGCCTGGTAGGCCTGCTGCGGGTCCATCCCGCCCAGGATGGCGGTGCGCACCTTGTTCTCGGTGGCGATCGCCGTTTCCGCCTGCTCCAGCACGTCGGCGATGCGCGCGCGCGGCACGCGCACCAGGCCGTCGCGGTCGCCGAGCAGGTAGTCGCCCGGCGCGATGATCACGTCGCCGATGCGGATGTCCACTTCCACCGCCCGCGGCAGCCAGTAGCCCACGATGTCGCGCGGCGTGAAGCCGCGCGACCAGGTCTGGAAGCCCATGGCCAGCAGGAAGTCGACGTCGCGCACGTAGCCGTCGGCCACGCAGCCGAGGACCCCCTTGTTCTTCAGCGTCTCGGCCGACAGCTCGCCCATGTGCGCGACGACGCGGTCGTTGGGCTGGCACACCCACAGGTGGCCCGGCCGGGCCTGCGACAGCAGGCCGGTCCAGGCGAGCAGCGTCTCGTGCGGGTCGGCCCGCGGGTCCACGCGCCCGTCGATGGTGAACGCCGGGCCGGCGAGCCGCCGCTCGGGCAGCAGCGGCCGCAGTTCGGCCGGCAGCGTGAAGTCGCGCAGGCCCATGGCGCGCATGACGTCGTGCACGACGCCGGTGTAGCAGCGCGCCAGGCGCTCGCTGGACGGGTCCATCGGGAGTCCTCCTCGGTGACGGGATCCGCGCCGGGGCGACGGTGCCCGCCCCGGGTGTATGCGAGCGCCGGCGCCCGGGCCATCGTGGTTTTCCAGGGGCGCCCGCCTGTCCCCGGACGCAATGGCCTCAGCGCAGCACGGCGACGCCGTCGGCGGCGCGCACGCCCTGGCCGCGCGGCAGCACGAACAACGGATTGATCTCGGCCTCCACCAGCCGGTCGCCCAGCCCGGCGGCCAGGCGGGAGAACGCGACAATCGCGTCGACCAGCGCCTCGACATCCGCCGCAGGGCGTCCACGGAAGCCGTCCAGCAAGGGCCAGGTCTTCAGCTCGCGCGCCATCTCCAGCGCTTCCTCGCGGGAAAGCCCGCCCTGCGCGGGCAGCAGGCGCATCGCGGTGTCCCGGAACAGTTCCGCGGTGACGCCGCCCATGCCCAGCAGGATGGCAGCTCCCAGCGGATCGCGGTGCAGTCCGAGGATCATCTCGGTGCCGCCGCCGACCATCTCCTGCACGAGAAAGCGCCGCGGCCGCAGGCGCGCCTTCGCCTCGACCTCGTCGGCCATCGCCGCCAGCCGGGCACCGACCTCTTGCGCCGGCACGCCGACCGCCACGCCGCCCACGTCGCTCTTGTGCGTGATCTTCCCGGAGAGGACCTTCAACACCACACGCCCGCCCAACTCGCGCGCGGCGCGTTCCGCCTCTGCCGGCGTCTCCACCGGGATCTCGCGCGTGCCGATCACGCCGAAGCGGGCGAACAGCTGCTTGGCCTGGGCCTCGTCCAGGGAGCCCGCGGGCCAGTCGTCGACCGACACGGCGGGCACCGGCTGAGGCGCCGCCGGCGGCCGCCAGCGGCTCGCCTGCAGCAGGCCGGCAAGCGCAGCCGTGCAGCTCTCGGCGGCGGCGAAGGCCGGCACGCCGCGCTGCGTCAGCAGGCGGGCCACCTCGGGTGCATGCGGGCTCACATAGGCCAGCACCGGCTTGTCCGACAGCGGCAAGCCAGCGCGGATCGCGTCGGCCATCAGCTCCGGCATGGCCAGCGCCGAGGCACCGACGACGACGACGAGCGCGTCGTAGCCGGGGCTGGCGAGCAAAGCCTGAATCGCCCCGCGCAGGAGGTCGGGCTGCAATCCGGCCAGCGTGACGTCGATCGGGTTGCGGTCGAGTGCGGCATGGTCGCCGGTCTGCAGCGCGCGCAGGGCCGCGCCGGTTGCCTCGTCCGGGCTGGGGGTGTCGAAGCCCGACACCCCGAGACTGTCGGACACCAGGGTGCCGGCGCCGCCGGTGGAGGTGAGGACGGCGATGCGCTGGCCCCGCAGCCGGCGGCCGGTGGCCAGCGCGGCGGGGATGTCCAGAAGGTCGGCGAAGGTCTGCGCGCGGATCACGCCGGTCTGGCGGAACAGTGCGTCGTACATGCGGTCGGCCCCGGCGAGGGCGCCGGTGTGCGACACGGCGGCCTGCGCGCCCGCCTCCGAGCGGCCGATCTTGAAGGCGACCACGGGCTTGCCCGCGGCCGCCGCCCTGAGCGCGGCGGCGCGGAACTTTTCCGGGTAGCGCACGGCCTCGATGTACAGCGCGATCACCCTGGTCGCCTCGTCGTCGACGAGCGCGTCCATGAAATCCGCCAGCCCGAGGTCCGCCTCGTTGCTGGTGGAGACGAGCTTGGACAGGCCGATGCCGCGGGCCGCCGCCCGCGACAGCAGGGAGCCGAGAATGCCGCCGCTTTGCGACACCACGCCGATGGCGCCGCTCGGGAAACGGTCCATTTCCAGCGCGCCGGAGGCGGACAGGACGATGGAGTCGGTGAGGTTGACCAGCCCGATCGTGTTCGGCCCCAGGATCCGCATCGGGCCCGCGGCCTCCATCAGCTGCCGCTGCCGGCGTGCGCCTTCCTCACCCGTTTCGGCATAGCCGCTGGCGAGCACAATGGCCGCCGCCGCGCCGCGGGCGGCGAGGTCGCGCACCGCCTGGTGCGCCCGCTCGGCGCCGAGCAGCACGATGCCCACGTCGGGGATCTCCGGCAGGGAAGCCACGTCCGGGTAGCACTCCAGTCCGCCGATGCGGTCCACCTTCGGATTGACCGGGAAGACCCGGCCGGCGAAGCCGTGCTTGAGCAGGTAGGGCACCGGGCGCCCGGCGGTCTTGGCGAGGTCGGCGGAGGCGCCGATGACGGCGACGCTGCGCGGTTTCAGGAGTCGGGCGATGGCGTCCATGGCTTCACTGCCTCGCCGCGGCAGACTTCGCCAGAAAGGCCTGCACGGCCTCCCGGTGCTCGGTGCTGGTGTAGCAGATGCCCTGGGCCTGGCTGCCCTGGGCGAACACCTGCTGCGCCGAGAGCTCGTAGGCCTGGTCCAGGATGGTCTTGCCCAACGCAAGCGCGGTCGCCGAACCCCGGCTGAGCTCCCGCGCCCAGGCCTGCGCATCGGCCAGCAGGCGGTCGGCGCTCGTCCTGCGGTCCGCGATTCCCAGCGCGAGCGCTTCCTCGGCGTCGACCTTGCGCCCGGTGAAGATCAGCTCCTTGGCGCGGGGCAGGCCCACGCGCCGCGGCAGGAAATACATGCCCCCCCCGTCGGGGACGATGCCGCGGTGAATGTAGGACCAGGTGAAGCTGGCGGCATCGCTGACGACGATGAAGTCGCAGGCCAGGGCCGTGTCGGCACCGAGCCCCGACGCGGCACCGTTGACGGCCGCGATCACCGGCTTGGGCAGCGTGTGCAGCAGCGCCTGCGCGTGGTGCACGCGCTGCTGGCGATGCCAGCCGTTGAAAGCGACCTCGCCGGCCGGCGCGCTTAACCGGCTTTCCATTCCGGCGATGTCCCCGCCGGCGCAGAAGGCCTTGCCGGCGCCGGTGAGCACCAGGGCGCGGATGGCCTTGTCGGCCGCCACGCGCTCCAGGGCGACGACGAACTCGCTGCGCATGGCATCGCTCATGGCGTTGCGCTTGTCCGGGCGATTGAAGATCAGGGTTGCGATGCCGGTTTCGAGCTGCAAGTCGATCAGGGAGGTGCTCATGGTGCGCAGACGCGTGGTCTTCAGTCGATCTTGAGGTGGTTGGCCTTGACCACCTTGCTCCAGCGCGATTCCTCGCCCCGGACGAAGGTGTCGAGCTCCGTCGGGGATCCGGCGCTGACGGTCAGGCCTTCGGGCTCCAGCTTCTTGCGGAACTCCGGACTGTCGGTCGCCGCCTTCGCCGCGGCGTTCAGCTTCGCGATCACCTCCGGCGGCGTGCCGGCCGGCGCAAACAGGCCGTACCAGCTCTCCACCGAATAGCCGGGGATCGCCTCGGCGATGGCGGGCACGTCCTTCATGGCCACGGAACGCTGCGGGCTGGTGACGCCCAGGGCACGCAGCCGGCCGCCCGCGACCATCGGCGTGGCCGCCGCGGCGGTGGCGAACATCATGTCGACCTGCCCGCCCAGCAGGTCCGTCATGGCAGGGCCGGCGCCCTTGTACGGCACGTGGCGCATGCGCACGCCGGCAAGGTCATCGAACAGCACGCCGGCGAGGTGGGCCGAGGTGCCGTTGCCCTGCGAAGCGTAGGTCAGCTTGGCCGGCTGCGCGCGGGCCGCTGCCAGGACGTCCTGCACGGACTTGTAGGGGCTGTCAGCCCGCACGACCAGCAGGTTGGGGCCGCGTGCGAGCAGCACCACGGGTGCGAAGGCCCTGGCCGTGTCGAAAGGCATGTGCGGCATCAGGCTCGGGTTGACCGCGTGCGCGAACGTCGACACCACCAGGGTGTAGCCGTCCGGCGCGCTCTTGGCGACGTAGTCGGACCCGATGATCGTGCCCGCTCCGGGCTTGTTCTCGACGACCACGGGTTGGCCAAGCACCTGCGACATGCCGACCGCGAGTGTGCGCGCGATCGTGTCGGTTCCCCCGCCGGGCGCGAAAGGGACCACCAGGCGGACGGGTTTGTCGGGGAAGGCGGCGAAGGCAGCCGGGGCCGTACAGGCCGCGAGGGCGACAGCGGTGCAGAACCGTGCCACCAGCCAACCGAAAGAAATTTTCATCGGGAATGGTCTCCTGCCTCGAGGGCTGAACGATGGGGCTGCAGGCCGGGCGGCCCAGGCAACACGGGGGGAAGCTTAGGCAGGCGAGGGCGGATTGGCACCCCACGAATTCCAAGGAGTGGAATCGGCGACCCGGCGCCCGCTACACTGGCTCCAGCCCCCCTGCCCGCCATGGCCTCCCGTGAATCCGCCCGGACCCCCGCGACGCTCGCACTGCGCGCGCCCAAGCCTGGAATCTCGCCCGCGAACCGCTCGCTGGAGCGCGGCATCGAGCTGCTGCGCGCCTTCCGGCCCGGATCGACCCTCCTCGGCAACGCGGAACTTGCGGAGCGCACGGGACTGTCTCGCGCCACGGTAAGCCGCCTGACCCAGACGCTGGTGGGGGCGGGCATGCTGCAGGCCGACCCTCGCACACGCGCGTTCCGGCTCGCACCCGGAGTGCTGAGCCTCGCGCATGCCATGCGCTCGGGCTCGCTCGTGCTGGCCGTCGCCGCCCCCCTCATGCGCGCCCTCGCGGAGTCTCGCCGGATCAACGTGGGCCTGGCCGCGCCCGACCGCGACGAGATGGTTTACCTGGAGTCCATCCGTTACAACCGCCGGCCGACGCTGAGGGCGGTGGTGTCCGGCCAGCGCGTGCCCATGGACCTGACCTCGCTCGGCCGGGCCTACCTCGCAAGCGCGCCCGAGGCGCGTCGCGCGGCCCTGCTCGCGCATTTCCGGCGCATGCGCGGTCCGCAGTGGAGAGCGCTCGGCCCCGAGGTCCGCGCGGCGATGGAAAGCGTGAGCCGCGAAGGCTGGTGCGCAGCTTCGTGGCAGCCCGAAGTCGTGGCTGTGGCCACCCCGCTGGTGGTGGATGGCTCGCACTACGTCCTCAACGCGAGCATCTCCACCGCGGATGGCTTCGCGCAGGCGGTGCGCGAACTGGCCCCCGGCGTACTGGCGCTGAAGGCATCGATCGAGCGTGAGCTGAGCCTGGCCCGCGAACCTTGAGCGCCGCGTGACGGCCAGCCCGCCGGCAGCTTGGCGAAAACTGACTCCTCGCACCCCTGGCCCGCCGGACGGCCGGATCGGGGGAGCGAACGGTGGAGCCCCCCCGAATTGGCTCTTGTTGCAATCAGTTACTTGGATGCATGCTTCCTGGAAACGGGAGTGCATCGCATGAATATCCCTCTCTTCGTCCTGGGGCTGCTCATGGTGGCCAGCTTTCCGGCCGGCATCTTCTTCAGCCTGTGGTGGTCGCGCCGCTCGGACCGCAACCAGCGGCGCATGCCCACGTACTGGCCGCTCGATCCGCGCCGGATGGTGAACTCGGACGAGCGCAAGGTCTGGCGCTGGCTGGAGCGCACCTTCGCCGACCACCACATCATGGTCAAGACGCCCGTGACGCGCTTCACCATCCCGCGCTCGGGCGAGGACAACGCGCGCCTGTACCAGCTGCTCGGGGGCGTGTACTGCACCTTCACCGTCTGCCGCGACGACGGCCAGGTGGTCGGCTGCGTGGACGTGCCCGGGAGCAGGGGCATCTCGCGGGTCAACCGCCAGATCAAGCTGACCCTGCTGTCCCAGTGCGGCATCGCCTACTGGGTCGTCAAGGCCGGCGACTTCCCCACGGCGGCGGAGATCCGCATCGAGTTCCTCGGCGAGGATGCGCCGCCCCTGGTGGACCGCCGGTGGAACGAGGCGGTCGTCTCCCAGGCCCAGCAGAAGCTGCGCTCGGTGGTCGAGCGGCGCCGCCATGTCCGGCCGGCCGGCCATCCGCACGACGGGGCCGATTCCGGTCTGGATGCGGACGCCGCCGGCTCCCTGTACGACAGCGGCTTCGCCCGCAACGCCTGGCAGCAGCCCAATTCCTTCGTCGCCCCCCTGGACAGCCGGCCGGCCAGCCTGCACTGACGCGGGGCGCTGCCTATACTGGCGGCCGCCCGCGCGTCCCGCGCGGGCCCAAGCACGGAGCCGCCTGCCCATGGCCGAACCTTCGGACTACACCCCGCCCGCCGTCTGGACCTGGAACAAGGAAAGCGGCGGCCGCTTCGCCGCCATCAACCGGCCGATCGCCGGGGCCACGCACGAGAAGGAGCTGCCCCTCGGGCGCCATCCGCTGCAGCTGTACTCCCTGGGCACGCCCAACGGCGTGAAGGTCACGGTGATGCTCGAGGAGCTGCTGGCCCTGGGCCATGCCGGCGCCGAGTACGACGCCTGGCTCATCCCGATCGGCGAGGGCGCGCAGTTCGGCAGCGGCTTCGTGGCGGTCAACCCCAACTCCAAGATCCCGGCCCTGCTGGATCGCAGCGGGCCGCAGCCCGTGCGCGTGTTCGAGTCGGGCGCGATCCTCGTCTACCTGGCCGAGAAGTTCGGCGCCTTCCTGCCCGAGGGCGGCGCCGCGCGCGCCGAATGCCTGTCGTGGCTGTTCTGGCAGGTGGGCAGCGCGCCCTTCCTGGGCGGCGGCTTCGGCCACTTCTACGCCTACGCGCCCACGAAGATCGAATACGCGATCGACCGCTACGCGATGGAGACGAAGCGCCAGCTGGACGTGCTGGACCGGCGCCTCGCCGAAAGCCGCTACGTGGCGGGCGACGACTACACCATCGCCGACATGGCGATCTGGCCCTGGTACGGCGCCATGGCCAAGGGCCAGCTGTACGGCGCCGGCGAGTTCCTGCAGGTGCAGGAGTACCGCCACGTGCTGCGCTGGACCGACGAGATCGCGCAGCGTCCGGCGGCCAGGCGAGGCCGCATGGTGAACCGCACCTTCGGCGACCCGGCCAGCCAGCTGCACGAGCGCCACGACGCGGGCGACTTCGACACGAAGACCCAGGACAAGCTCGCATGATCACGCTGTACGACTGCGCCACCGCGCCCAGCCCCCGCCGCGCGCGCATCCTGCTGGCGGAGAAGGGCGTGGCCCACGAAACGATCCAGGTCGACCTGCGCAGCGGCGAGCAGCTGGGCGAGGCCTATCGCCGCATCAACCCGCAGTGCACGGTGCCGGCGCTGCGCACCGGGGAGGGCGCCGTCCTCACCGACAACGCGGGCATCGCCGCCTACCTGGAGGCGCGCTATCCCGAGCCGCCGCTGCTGGGCACCACGCCGCTGGAGAAGGCGCAGATCGCGAGCTGGAACTGGCGCGTCGAATTCGAGGGCCTGCTGGCGATCGCCGAGGCCTTGCGCAACGGCTCGCCCGCCATGGCGAACCGCGCGCTGCCCGGGCCCCACGACTACCCGCAGATCCCCGAGCTGGCCCAGCGCGGCGTGGCGCGCGTGCGCAACTTCTTCGCCATGCTGGACGAGCGCCTGGCCGGCAGCGAGTTCGTCGCCGGCGAGCGCTTCAGCATCGCCGACATCACGGCGGTCGTCGCGGTGGACTTCGCACGCGTGGTGAAGGTCAAGCCCGACGAGCAGCAGCACCCGAACCTGGTGCGCTGGCGCGCGGCCATGGCGCAGCGGCCGGCGATGGCGCTCTAGCTGGCCGGCGCGGGCGCCGGCGTGCTGGCCACCCCCGCCCCCAGCGTCAGGCCGCAGGCCACCTGCTTGTCCTTCGCCGCATGCGGCGCCGGCGTCCCGATGCTCACGCGCGCCGCGTCCAGCCCCTGCTTCACGATCGCCTCGCGCAGCACCTGCGCGCGCGCTTGCGCTAGCGCCTTGAGCGCCTCGTCGGCCACGGGCACCTCGCGCGTCAGGCGTTCCAGCAGTTCCGCGTGGAAGGCCGAGGGCGGGCCGCTGTCGCGCGTGCCGAACTGCCGCCCCAGGCGCGTGAGGAGCTGGCTGTCCAGCGCGCGCGCCGCCGCGCTCGCGTCCTTGGGCTGGTAGCTCGCGCGCAGCTTCTGGTAGGCATCCTTGCCGGCCTGCGCGGCGTAGCGGTCCTCCAGCCAGGACTGCACCTTGTAGTTGTTCACGTCGACCGGGCCGGGCTCCTCGCCGGCGCCGAGCTTCACGCCGGCCACCTCGGCGGCCTGGCGGCGGATCGCGGCTTCCTGCAGCGCGCGGCGATCCGCCTCGGGGTCGTAGCCTGGCTCGATGGTGAGCGTGAGCGCGGGCCGCTTTGCCAGCGCCTCGGCCAGCTTCTTCAGCTTTTCCTGCTCCGGCGGCAGCAGCACGCTGCGGCCGGGGTCGAAACCGATCGCCTCCATCTTCTCCGCGTCGGCGCCGAGCAGGGAGCCCAGCGCCCGGAAGGGCGCCGTCACGATCTTGGTCAGGACGTTGACGATCGCCTTCCAGATGATGGCGCCGTAGCTGAAGTGCGGGTCGTCCAGGCTGCCGGTCACGGGCAGGTCGAGGTCGATCACGCCGTTGCTGTCCTGCAGGACCGCGATCGCGAGGTCCAGCGGCAGCTTCAACGCGTCGGGGCTGTCCACGCGCTCGCCCAGCTTCAGCTGGTGCAGAACGAACTTGTTGGTGCCGGTGAGCTGGCGGTCCTTGATCTTGTAGCCGAGGTCCACCGAGAGCCGGCCCGACTCGATCTTGCGCCCCGCGAACTTGGCGGAGTAGGGCGTCAGGCGCGTCATCTCCAGGTTGCGGAAGTCCAGCGTGAGGTCGGTGGCCTCGGTCGCGCGGAAAGGCTGGATCGAGCCGCGCACGCGCACCGAGCCGTAGTCGTCCACCTTGCCATCGAACTCCACCTGCGCGCTCGCCGCGGGGTCGGTCGACAGGCCCGTCACCACGCCGTCCAGGCCGTGCATGCGGGTGCCGAACTGCGGGGTCAGCGACAGGTCGGCGAATTCCGCATTGGCGTTGTCGATGCGCAGCCGGTCGATGGCGATGGGGAAAGGGGTGTCCGCGCCCGGCGCCGGCGCGGCGGCCGGGGCGGGCGAGGCGGGGGTTGCCGCCGGCGGAACCGCGCGCCGGATGCGCTGCAGGTTGAGCGACTTGTCCTCGAAGATGACGACCTTGCCGAACGGGTCCTGCGCCACCAGCTCGCCGATGTGCAGGCGGTCGGGGGCGAGCGAGACGGCCAGGCTGCCGGAGGAGAGCTTCTTCCAGCCCAGGAAGGCATCGCCCGTGTCTTCCTCGGTGATGGCGAGGTCGTCCACCGAGAAGCCGCCGGTGTAGCGCACGCCCAGGGCTCCTTTCGCCGGCGCGAAGTCGAGCCGGCCGCGGGTGCCGGCCGTGCCCGAATGCAGCAGCAGCCGCGCGAAGCGGTTCACGTAAGGCGCGAAGGGCTTGAGCGACAGGCCCGCGAGACGCAGGTCCAGGCGCCCGGAGGGCGATCCGGGCACGACGCTGCCCTTCGCCTCGAAGCGCCCGCCCTGCTTCAGCGAGAAGGAGGCCTCCACCGGGATCGCGCGCTCGAGGTCCAGGCCGACGTTCGCCAGCGCGACCCGGCCGTCGGCGAGGTCCAGCTGCACCGGCCGGGCCGGCCCCTCGTCGACGATGCGCAGGCCCAAGTCGTCCACGTCGATGCGCGCGACCTGGAGGTCGGGCGCCGCGCCGGCCGCGGGGGCCGGCGCGGCGGCGGCCGGTGCCGGGCCCTTCCTGTGCAGGATCTGCGCCCAGTTCAGCCGCTGCTGCCGGTCCAGCGCGATCGTGCCGCGGGCGCCGGAGAGGGTGAGCGACGCGGCGCGGATGCGGTTATCCGGCAGCTGCACGCTGGCGTCGGCCAGCGCCGCGCGCCGCAGTTGCGCCACCACCTCGTCCCCGGAGCGCACTTCGATCGGGCCCACCTGCGCTTCCACGGGACCGAGCAGGAGGTGCGCCGTCGCGCCGATCTCGCCGGACAGCGCGGCCTTCAGCTCCAGGCCTTCGGCGGCCGCGCTCAGGGGCTGCTCGTAGCCCTGGTCGGTCCAGCGCGCCGACCCGCCGGCCAGGTGGATGTCCTTCACCGCGAGCGTCCACGGCGCGGTGGTGGCCTGGCCGCCCGCGGCCGGCGCAGGGGCGGCGCCGGCCGGCGGCGGTGCGAACAGGCCCTCCCAGTCCAGCCCGCCCTGGGCGTCGCGCGTCGCCGCGAGTTTCGCGCCTTCGAGGCGCACGGCCCCCACCACGATCTCGCGCCGCAGGGAATCGAACGAGGCGTCCGTGATGCGGGCCAGCGGCAGCTGCAGCAGCGGCGCCCGGCCGCCGCGCGGCGCAAGCGTGAAGTCCTTCAGCTGCACCTGGGCACCCGTGAGCACCACCGACGGCACGTCCTGCCGGTCCGGCTTGCGCAGCATGGCGAAGCGGTAGTGCAGCTGCGCGCCCAGCGTGCCCGAGGCCTCGGCCCGCAGCCGGCCGGCGAAGGCGCCGGCGAGCTGGCCCACGCGCACGCCCTCCAGCGAGACATCGCCCTGCGACACCAGGGGATTGAGCCCCACCTCGCCCTTCCAGCGCAGCGTGGCGCCCTGCTCGGGCAGCCGGGCGGAGAGCTGGTAATCGCCGCGGTCCTCGGGCAGCGTCGAGATCTCCTCCAGCGTGATGTTCAGCGGCTGCAGGGAGACCCGGAAGGGCTCGCCCGGCCGGTCGGCGTCGGCATAGGAGATGTCGCCGTCACTGACGCGGATGTGGTCGATCAGCAGCCGCGCGACGGTGCGCGAGGGCGGGCCCGAGCCCTCGCGCAGCCTGGCGGCCAGGGCGTCCCAGTTCGTGCGGCCGCCGGGCCGCTGCTCGAAGTGCAGGTGCGGCCGGTCGAGCGCGATCGCCTGGATGCGGGTGGCCCAGCGCGCCACCCCGCTGACACCCAGGTTGACGTACAGGCGGTCGAAGCCGGCGAGGAAGCCGCCGTCCTGCTCCGACAGCGTCAGCTTGTCCACCCGCAGTTCGAGCGTGAACGGATTGAACTCCACGCGCTGCGCGGCGAGCCGGCTGGCCAGCATGCGCTCGCCCACCCGGGGCAGCAGCTTCTGCGCCAGCGGATTCACCAGGAAGAAGCCGGCGAGGAGGTAGGCCACGTACAGGCCCACGACGATGCGCACCGGGAGGCTGCGCGCCAGCTTCAGCAGGCGCTGGCGCAGGCCGGGGGTCGGTGCCGGCTCGGTCATGTTCAGAGCTCGAACTCCTGCCCCAGCGCCGGCATCTCCACCCGCGTGCCCTGCAGCCGCTGGGCGAAGGCCTGCATCGCGGGCTCGTCGCCGTGGACCAGGAAGGTTCGCGCGGCCCGCGCCCCGGCATGCCATGCGAGCAGCTCCGCCTGGTCGGCATGGCCGGAGAAGCCGTTGATGGTGTGCACCTTCGCGCGCACGGCGACCTCCTCGTCGAAGATGCGGACCTCGCGGGCGCCGTCGATGATGCGCCGCGCCAGCGTGCCCTCGGCGGCGAAGCCGACGAACACGACGCTGCAGTGCTCGCGCGGCAGGTTGTGCACGAGGTGGTGGCGCACGCGCCCGCCGGTGCACATGCCGGCGCCCGCCATGATCACCGCGCCGCTGACCACGCGGTTGATGGCCACCGACTCCGCGGTCTCGCGCGTGAAGTGCAGCCCCGGCAGGCCGAAGGGATCCTGGCCGGCGCGGAACATCTGCGCGGTCCGCGGCGCGTAGCAGCCCGGGTAGCGCTCGAAGATCGCGGTGGCCGAGATGGCCATGGGCGAATCGAGGAACACCTGCATGGCGTGCGGCAGGCGCCCCTGCGCCACGCCCTGGTGCAGGAAGAACAGCAGCTCCTGCGCGCGCTCCAGCGCGAAGGTGGGGATGACGACGTTGCCGCCGCGGCGGAAGGTCTCGCCGATGACCTCGACCAGCTCGTCGACCGAGGGCCCCAGCGGCTTGTGCAGGCGGTCGCCGTAGGTGGTCTCCAGCACCACCACGTCCGCCTGCGGGGCCGGGGCCGGGTCGCGCAGCAGCGGCCGGCCGGCGTTGCCCAGGTCGCCCGAGAACAGGACGCGCCTGCGCTCGCCGCCTTCCTCGAGTTCGAGCAGGACGCTGGCCGAGCCCAGGATGTGGCCGGCATCGACGAAGGTGGCCCGCACGCCGGGCGCCAGCTGCAGCGGCTGGTCGTACTGCGCGACGCGCCCGAAGGCGTCCTGCACGTTGAGCGCGTCGAGGATCGAGTACAGCGGCGGCTGGGCCTCGTGGGCGTGCCCGCGCCGCTCGGCCCGGCGGGCACGGTGCCGCGCTTCCTCTTCCTGCAGGTGCGCGGCGTCGAGCATCACCAGCCGCGCCAGCTCGCGTGTGGGCGCGGTGCAGACGATCTCGCCGCGAAAGCCCCGCTTCACCAGCAGGGGCAGGCGGCCGCAGTGGTCCAGGTGCGCGTGCGTCAGCAGCACGACGTCGATGGCCGAGGGCTCGAAACCGAAGGGCGCCGTGTTCTCCTCGTCGATCTCGCGCCCGCCCTGGTACAGCCCGCAGTCGACCAGCACGCGCAAGCCCCCGCACTCCACCAGGTGGCAGGAGCCGGTGACGCCGCGGTCGGCGCCGTGGAAGGAGATCCTCATCGCGTGCTCCTTTCGCCGTGGGCGGCGCCGGCGCCGCCGTGGACGGGGAACACCGGCTCGCCGGCCTGCCGGTACCAGTGGACGATGCCGTCCCAGATGTGCTGCGCCGATTCGGCGAACCAGAACAGCTCGCGGTCCTCCGCGTCGATGGTGCCCTCGGCGGCGAGGAAGTCCAGGTCCACCACCCGGCGCCAGTAGTCCTCGCCCACGAGCACGATGGGCAGCGGCCGGATCTTGCGCGTCTGCACCAGCGTCAGCGTCTCGAACAGTTCGTCGAGGGTGCCGTAGCCGCCCGGGAAGGCCACCAGCGCCCGCGCCCGCAGCAGGAAGTGCAGCTTGCGCATCGCGAAGTAATGGAACTGGAAGCACAGCCCCGGCGTCACGTAGGGGTTGGGGAACTGCTCGTGCGGCAGCGTGATGTTCAGTCCGATGGACCTGGCGCCCACGTCGGCGGCGCCGCGGTTGGCCGCCTCCATCACGCCCGGGCCGCCGCCGGTGACCACCACCGCACGGCCGCCTTCGGCCCGCTCGCCGACCTGCCCGACCAGCCGGCCGAACTCGCGCGCGACCTCGTAGTAGCGGCTCTTGGCCCGCACGCGCTCGGCGACGGAGAGGCGGCGCTGCAGATCGGCGTCCTGCGGCTTCGCGGCGAGCTCGGCACGCAGCCGGTCGGCGCGCCGCGCGGCCTCCGCCGGCTCGACGATGCGCGTGCCGCCCAGCACCACGATGGTGTGGCGGATGTCGTGCTGCTCGAGCAGGAACTGCGGCTTCAGGTAGTCCAGCTGCAGCCGCACGCCGCGCGTGTCGTCGTGCTGCAGGAAGTCGACGTCGCGGTCGGCCTCGCGGTAGCTCGGGTCCTCGCAGATCGCGCGCAGGCAGCGCGCGGCGTCGGGATCGTCCTGCGCCGCCTTGGGCGCCTGCCAGGGCAGCGGCTCGCGCCGCTGGTGCGGATGCGCGGGAACGGGGACCTTGGACATGCGGGTCCTTTCTTCGGGGACGAAGGGGCGCGGGTCAATATAGCAGCCCGCCCGCGGCGGCGGGGCCGCGCCCGGCGGGGGACCCGCCGGGATGACCTCGTGCATATGATGGTCATCATATTGCTGGTACGCTCGGCTTTTCCGAATCGGCGAGGCATCTCATGGAAGCCGCACCCGCGAACCGCAAGCAACTGACGCACGACCGCATCCTCGACACCGCCGCGCGCGTGCTGCGCGACGCGGGCTTCCATGGCGTGGGGGTGGCCGACATCATGAAGCGCGCCGGGCTCACCCACGGCGGTTTCTACGCGCACTTTGCCTCGCGCGACGCGCTGCTGGCCGAAGCGCTGGAACGCGCCGGCCAGGACAGCCAGGCGCGCCTGCGCCGCTCCATCGACGCCGGCGAGGCCCGCGGCCTGAGCCGCTTCCAGGCGCTGGTGGACAGCTACCTCTCCGACCGGCACCTGAAGTCGCCCGACAGCGGCTGCCCGGTGGCGGCGCTCGCCTCCGAGCTGCCGCGCCAGGGCGAGGCCGTGCGCGAGGCCGCGCAGGCGCGCGTGGACTCCCTGCTGGGCACGGTCGAAGCCGTGTTGCCCGCCGACCTGCCCGCGGGCACGGCCGGCGTGGTCGCCGGCCAGCTGGTGGGCGCGCTGCAGATCGCGCGCACGCTGGGCGACAACGCCAAGGGCCGGCGCCACCTGGCCGCGGCGCGCGCCTTCCTGCTGGAACAGTTCGAGCCCCCGCGGCACTGAGGCCGCATCCGCGGGCGCGCCGGGCGCGCCCTTGTCCTTCCGGCCGAAATATGACGGCCATCATATGAATCAGGAGCCTCCATGCAACTCGCCCATGCCGTCGTCCTCGTGACCGGTGCCAACCGAGGCATCGGCCTCGCCTTCGCCCGCGAGGCCCTCGCCCGCGGCGCGCGCAAGGTCTACGCCGCCGCGCGCGACCCGGCCGGCGTGGCGCTGCCGGGCGTGCATCCCATCCGGCTCGACGTGACCGCAGCCGACCAGGTGGCCCGTGCCGCGCGCGACTGCGGGGACGTGACCCTGCTGGTGAACAACGCCGGCATCCCCGCCACCGGCGGCTTCCTGCAGGACGGTGCGCTGGAATCGGCCCGCCACCAGCTGGAGACCAACTTCTTCGGCATGCTGCGCATGGCCCAGGCCTTCGCGCCGGTGCTGGCGGCCCACGGCGGCGGCGCGATGCTCAACGTCCTGTCGATCGCCAGCTGGATCAACCGGCCGCTGCTGGGTGCGTACGGCGCCACCAAGTCCGCCGCCTGGGCCCTCACCAACGGCCTGCGCCACGAGCTGCGCGGGCAGGGCACGCAGGTGAGCGCGCTGCACATGGGCTTCGTCGACACCGACCTCACGCGCGGCATCGAGATGCCGAAGTCAACGCCCGAAGCGATCGTGCGCGCGGCCTTCGACGGGCTGGAGGCAGGGCTGGACGAGATCCTGGCCGACGAGATGACGCGCCAGGTCAAGCGAAGCCTCTCGGCCGATCAGGCCGCGTACCTTCAGGCGGGGAGCTGAGCATGCTCGGCACTGAACGCCTGGCCGTGCGACCGACGGCCCCGGCCTCGCCCTGGCCCGTCTTCTGGGTCGCCAGCATCGCGACCTTCCTGGTCTCGCTGGACACGACGATGCTGTTCGCCGCCTTCGACGCGCTGCGGCGCGCGTTCGGCGATGCCTCGGCGGCGCAACTGTCGTGGGTGTTGAACGGCTACACCGTGGTGTATGCGGCCATGCTGATCCCGGCGGGCGGCCTGGCCGACCAGCACGGGCGCAAGCGCGTCTTCCGCTTCGGCGTCGCCCTGTTCCTCGCCGCGTCGGCGGCCTGCGGCCTGGCCACCGGCGTCGGCTGGCTGGTCGCGGCCCGCGTGGTGCAGGCCGTCGGCGCCGCGCTGCTGACGCCGGCCTCGCTGTCGATCGTGCTGGCGGCCTTCCCCCAGGACCGGCGCACCGTCGTGGTGAGCCTTTGGGGCGCCGTAGGCGGGCTGGCGGCGGCGGTCGGCCCGAGCGCCGGCAGCTTCGTCGTCGACAGCGTCGGCTGGCCCTGGGCCTTCTTCATCAACCTGCCGCTCGGCGGCCTGGCGCTGTGGCGCAGCGCCTCGCTGCTGGACGAGTCGGCCCGGCCGGCCGAGCGACGCCGCGTCGACGGCGTGGGGATGGCGTTGCTGATCTTCGCGGTGGGCGCGGTGACCCTGGCGATCGTCGAATCAAAGTCGCCCCACTGGAGCGAGCCGGCCCTGGCGATCACCGCGCTGGCCGGACTGGCTGCCGGTGCGGCGTTCGTCCCCTGGGCCCGCCGCGCTCCGGCGCCGCTGATCGACCTGGCGCTGTTCCATCATCGGACCTATCGGTTCGTCAACGTCGCGACGCTGGCCTTCGGCACCGCGTTCTCGATCATGTTCCTGACCTTCTTCTTCTACATGACGAAGGTCTGGCATTTCAGCCTGCCGCAGGCCGGCCTGGCGGTCACGCCCGGGCCCCTGCTGGTGATGCCGACCGCCATCCTCACCGGGCGCCTGGCCACGCGCCACGGCCACCGGCCCTACCTGGTGGGCGGTGCGCTGCTGTACGCCTGCAGCAGCCTGTGGTTCCTGCTCGTGCCCGGCAGCCAGCCCCAGTACGCCAGCCATTGGCTGCCGGGACTGGTGATGAGCGGGGTCGCCGTCGGCCTGGTGCTGCCGTCCCTCTCCGCGGCGGCGGTGAACCGGCTCCCGGCGGCCCACTATGCGGTCGGCAGCGCGGTGAACCAGGCCACCCGGCAGGTGGGCTCGGTGCTGGGCGTGGCGATCACCGTGGCGCTGCTGACAGCTTTGCTGTGTCTTCAGGTGGATACCCGGCCGGCGCTGCCGCGGGCGTGAAGGCGTCAGCGGGCCGGCCCTGCAGGGGGCCGGCCGTCAGCGGTATTCGTCCTCGATCCGCGACCACGCCGGCATGCCGACGATCTTCTTGTAGTCCTCGAAGCCCACGCCCGAGCCCGACAGGCGCAGCTCGCCGCTGGCGATGTCGGCCAGCGTCTCGCGCATGGTGCGCGTGATGCGCATCAGCAGCGAGATGCCGTAGATGACGATGCGAAAGCCCAGCTCCTCGAGCTGCGCCGGCCGCAGGATCGGCGTGCGCCCGCCTTCGAGCATGTTGGCCAGCAGCGGCACGTCGAAGGCGCGGCCGATGCGCTCCATCTCCTCCACCGAGACCGGCGCCTCGATGAACAGGCCGTCGGCGCCGGCGCGCAGGTACTGCTCGCCGCGGCGCAGCGCCTCGTCCAGGTCGTGCACCTCGCGCGCGTCGGTGCGCGCGATCAGGAAGGTCTCGGGGTTCATGCGCTCGCCGGCGGCCGCGCGGATCTTGCCGCACATCTCCTCGGTGGACACCAGCGCCTTGCCCGCAATGTGGCCGCAGCGCTTGGGGCTGACCTGGTCCTCGAAGAACAGCGCCTGCGCGCCCAGGCGCTCCAGCGTGTGCACCGTGTGGACCACGTTCTTGACGTCGCCGTAGCCGTTGTCGGCGTCCACCAGCACCGGCAGGTCGGTGACCGCCAGGATGTCGCGGTAGGCGTCGGCGAAGTCGCGCAGCCCCGCCAGCCCGATGTCGGGCATGCCGTAGCGCACGCCCGCGACAGGAAAGCCGCCGATGAAGAAGGCCTTGAAGCCGGCTTCCTTGATCAACAGGGCCGACAGCGCGTCGTGCGCGCCGGGCAGCACCAGCGGGCGCTCGGTGGCGACGAGTTCACGGAACCGGTTCATTCGAATTTCACTCCTGCGTCCTGGATCACCTTGCCCAGGCTTGCGCATGGGAACTCGGCGGGTTCGAGCCATTCTGGCGGGGCGTTCGCTCCAGCGTCAAGGCAGCGCGGGTGTTGGCCGGTGCCGAAACAGGCCGCATGGCTCTCCGGGCACTTCCCGCTATGCTCCCCGCCAGCATGACCGCGCCCACCTCGCACCCGCTGCCGGCCGCCAACTCCCTCTGGTCCGCCTTCCTCCCCCTGCTGCCCTTCATGCTGGCGGTCTTCGTCGGCTTCCTGGCCACGGGCATGGCGCTGCCGGTGATCCCGCGCCACGTGCACGACACGCTGGGGCAGGGCACGGTGATGGTGGGAGTCGTGATGGGCAGCCAGTACCTGTCGTCCTTCTTCGGGCGCATGTGGGCCGGCGGGATGACCGACGGGCGCGGGCCCAAGTCGGCGGCGCTGGTGGGGCTGGCGGCGGCCTGCGGCGTGGGGGTGCTTTACCTCGCGTCGGTGCCGCTGGTGGACGCGGCCCCGCGGCTGTCGCTGGGACTCGTGCTGGCCGCGCGCCTGCTCTCGGGCATCACCGAGAGCTTCGTCATCACGTCCACCATGGCCTGGGGCCTGGTGCGCGTGGGGCCGGCGCATGCGGGCAAGGTGTTCGGCTGGATGGGCGTGGCGCTGTTCGGCGGGCTGGCGGCGGGCGCGCCGCTGGGCACCTGGATCTACGGGCGCTTCGCCTTCGGGGGCGTGGCGGCGGCGGTGCTGGTGGCGGCCGCTGCGGGCCTGGCGTTCACGAGCCTGGTCGGGGGCGTGCGGCCCAGCGGCCTGCCGCGGCTGCCCTTCGCGCACGTGCTGGGCGCGGTGAAGCTGCCCGGCCTGGGCCTGACGCTGTGCTCCATGGGCTACGCGATGATCATCGCCTTCGAGGTGCTGCTGTTCGCGCAGCGCGGGTGGGGCGGCGGCGCGCTGGCGCTGACCTGCATGGGCCTGGGCTTCATCCTGGGGCGGCTGCTGTTCGGGCACCTGCCCGACCAGGTGGGCGGAGCGCGCGTGGCGCTGTTCTGCGTGCTGGGCGAGGCGGTGGGGCTGGCGCTGATCTGGCTGGCGCCGCATCCGGCGCTGGCCTGGGTGGGGGCGGCGCTGGGCGGCGGCGGCTACGGGCTCGGCTTCCAGGGCTTCGGGCTCGAGGCCGTGCGGCGCACGCCGGAGCAGAGCCGCGGGTCGGCGATGGGCGCGTACGTGATGTTCCAGGACCTGTCGATGGGGCTGGGGCCGCCCTTGGGGGGTGCGCTGGCGCGCTTTGCCGGGCTGGATGCGGTGTACCTGGCGGCGGCGGTGGGGGCGCTAGGGGCGGCGGGGGTGGCGGTGGGATTGATGCGGCGGGGCGGGTGATGCGCTCGGCGTGCGGCGGTGGGGTTCGGCCTTCGGCGCTCACCGCCACCCTACGGGGAGGGCCAGGCGGACCTTGAGAGTGGTTCGGATTTTCCTGAGGAATCGGCAGGATTTGTCTTCTTTTTCTTGAAGGGTGCGCCTGCTACCTTGCGGGCTCGATTCAACCGCAAGGAGACCCTCATGAAGAAGACATTGGCCCTGTTCGCCCTGGTGCTCGCCGTGGGCATGACAGCGGCCCTGGACGCCGAGGCCAAGCGCCTGGGCGGGGGCAAGTCCAGCGGGATGCAGCGGCAGAGCGTGACCGCTCCCGCGAAGACCACGCCGGGTGCCGCGCCCGGCACGCCCGCGCAGACCGCTCCCACGGCCGGCACGGCAGCCACGGCCGGAGCCGCCGCGGCGCCCGCCAAGCGCAGCTGGATGGGGCCGATCGCGGGGCTCGCGGCCGGCTTGGGGCTGGCGGCGCTGGCTTCGCACTTCGGCTTCGGCGAGGCGCTGGCCAACGTGATGACCATGGCGCTGATCGCGATGGCGGTGCTGTTCGTCGTCGGCCTGGTGATGCGCAAGCGCGCCGGTGTGCAGGGCGCTGCGCTGGCAGGTGCCGGCGGTGTCGGGCCGTTCGGCAACACGCAGCGCCGCGAGGAGCCGCAACCCCTGGCCTACCACCAGCAGGCCGACACGGCGCCTCAGGCGACGGGTGGCTCGATGATCGGCTCGCGCCTCGGCGGCGGGCTGGCCGGCGCGGAAACGCGGGTCGGCCAGATCCCGGCGGGCTTCGACGCCGCGAACTTCGAACGCGTGGCGCGCGAGCAGTTCCTGGCGCTGCAGGCGGCCAACGATGCGCGCGACCTCGAGCGGCTGCACGACTACCTGGCACCGGAGATGTTCGAGGCGGTGCGCGAAGAGATCGTCGAACGGGGCACGGTGCCGCAGAAGACCGATGTGTTCGGGCTGCAGGCGCAGGTGCTCGACGTGGCCGAGGAAGGCGACCGGCATGTCGTCAGCGTGCGCTTCACGGGCAGCGTGCGGGAGCAGCCCGGTGCGATGCCGGAGGACCTGGACGAGGTGTGGCACCTGACCAAGCCGCGCAGTGGCGCGGGGGGATGGGTGATCGCGGGGATCCAGCAGGTGGCTTGAGTGCTGGGGGTGGGGGAGCGCCCCTCACCCCAGCCCTCTGCCCGGAGGGGAGAGGGAGAAATTCAATGCGGTGCGTGCAGGAGTTGCTGGACCAGCGGGTGCTGGATCCGGCGCTCCGCCGAGATGAGGTGGAAGTGCTCCTCCACCTCGGGCGTCTCGCCCAGCAGGCGCAGGCGCTTGTCCTGCAGCAGTTCCTCCCGCGACCAGCGTGAGGCAGGAAAGGCGCCCATGCCGCTGCGGCCGAAGGAGGCGAGCAGGGCGCTGTCCTCGAACTCGCCCGCGATGCGCGGGCGCAGCCCTTCGCGCTCGAACCACTGGTCCAGCCGCGGCCGCACCGCCGCATGGTGCGTGGGCAGCAGCACGGGCAGGTCGTTCAGGCTCCCGGGGAAGGGCTTCCTGCACTTGCGGGCCAGCTCCACCGGCGCGTACCAGCCCATGGGCGCCTCGCCCAGCTTGTGGCCGTACAGGCGCAGGTTCGGGTTGGGCGGGGCCGCATGGTCCGACAGCACCACGTCCAGCCGGTGCAGGGCCAGGTCGGCCAGCAGCCGGTCGAACTCGTCCTCGTGGCACAGCAGGCGCACGCGCGGGTCCTGCAGCGCGGGCTGCAGCAGGTTGCGCACCACCAGCTTGGGCAGGCCGTCCGAGATGCCCACGGCCAGGCGCAGGCCGCCGCCGGTGGCCGCGTCGCGCACCGCGCCGGGCAGCTGCTCGCCGATCTGGAAGATCTGGTCGGCCAGGGCCATGGCGGCCAGGCCGGCCTCCGTCAATGCGATGCCGCGGCCGGCCGGCTTGAACAGGACGTGGCCCAGCGCCTGCTCCAGCAGGCGTACCTGGGCGCTCACCGTCTGCACCGCCATGTCCAGGCGCGCGGCGGCGCGGGCCATGCCGCCTTCCTTGGCGACGACCCAGAAGTAGTAGAGGTGGCGGTAGTTGAGCGGGGCGGTCATCGAGGAGGGAGTGTGCGTCAGCCTTCCGCTCGAGGGGCGCGATGCTGCACGCCGATCACCATCCTGGCAAGGACTTTCCGCTGCGCGTCGCCCGCGTGCGACATCCATCGGGGATCCCGGAAATTTTTTCGGTCGAACAAGCCTGTGGACCAATCCGGCACAACCGGGCGCTTATCCACACCGGCCGGCAGGGCGGCGGAGTTGTCCCAGTTCGCGCGACAGCTCCGAAGCAGGCCTGCCCACAGTCGCGCCCCTGCCGCAAGTGCTTGATCCGGCAGGGCAAAAAGCGGCTTGTCCACAGCGGCGGGCCTCCCTTAGCTACTACGACTATCTTTGACAATAAAATTCAAGAAGAAGTCCGCGGACAGCCATCCGGGGCCTGCCGCGGCGGGGGCTTGGGGTCCGGGTCGCCTTGACCCAGAATCCGCCGCTCGGGTTCGAACAAAGGGTTCGCGATGCTCACGCTCATTGCCGGCTTGGTGCTGTTTCTCGGTGCGCATTCCGTGCGCATCGTGGCGGAGGACTGGCGCACCGCCACCGTGCCCCGCCTGGGCGAGAAGACGTGGAAAGGCGCCTACTCGCTGGTGTCGCTGGCGGGCTTCGTGCTGATCGTGGTCGGCTTCGACCTGGCGCGGTACGCGCCGGTGGTGCTGTGGCCGCAGCCTCCGGTGTGGCTGCGCCACGTGACGGCGCTGTTGGTGCTGGTGTCGTTCGTGCTGGTGGCGGCGGCCTACGTTCCGGGCAACGCGATCCGGGCCCGGCTGCGGCACCCGATGGTGCTGGGCGTGAAGGTCTGGGCGTTCGCGCACCTGGTCGTCAACAACACCCTGGCGGACACGGTGCTGTTCGGCGCCTTCCTCGTGTGGGCGGTGCTGGATTTCCGGGCAGCGCGGGGGCGGGATCGGGCCGCGGGAAGCCCTTCACCCCAGCCCACTTCCCAGGGGGGAGAGGGAGTCCGGACAGGAGTCGCGGTGGGGATCGGGGTGGTGGCCTGGGCGGTGTTCGCGTTCTGGGCGCACAAGCTGCTGATCGGGGTCAGTCCGCTGGGCGCCTGAGCCGCATTGCTGCCCGGCCGTACCGAGGGCGGGTTTGTGGTCTATGTTTGCGGTTCCTGCGATGCAAGGAGCGCCCATGAATGCCCTGTCCCATGTCTCCCTCGGCACCAACGACTTCCCGCGCGCCAAGGCCTTCTACGACGCGGTGCTGGCCACGCTGGGCCTGCGCTGCTTGATGGACTTCGACGAGGGTGCGGGCTACGGGCGCGAGCAGCCGGAGTTCTGGATCCAACTGCCGCACGACGGCGCCGCGGCCAACCCGGGCAACGGCACGCATGTGTGCTTCGCCGCGGCGAGCGAGGACCAGGTGAAGGCCTTCCACCGCAAGGCGCTGGAGCTGGGCGGCGAGGACGACGGCAAGCCGGGCCTGCGCAAGGAGTACAGCGACCGGTACTACGCCGCGTTCGTGCGCGACCCCGACGGGAACAAGGTCGAGGCGATGTGCTGGCTGGAGAAGGCCTAGAGCTGCACGCCGACGCGGCGCGGGAACAGCTCGCGTTCCAGCAGGGCCAGCATGTTGGTCCAGCCCTTGCGGCTGGATTCCTCCATGGCGTGTGCGTGTTCGCTCGTGCCCATGTCGTGGGTGAGCGTCAGTTCGCAGGCCATGGGGCCCATGGGCGCGATGTCCACGGTGACACGGGTGTGGTCATCGGAGCCGTAGGTGAGCACGCTGAAGTCGAACACCAGGCGGCGCGGGCGGCTGATCTCGACGTACTTGCCCATGTGCACGACGTCGAACACGCTCTCCTCGCCGTCGGCGGCGGGCCGGCGGTCGATCACGGTGAAGCCGCCGCCGACCTCGGGATGGATCTCGCACTGCATGACGTTGCCGGTGCGGGTGCGGAACAGGAAGCGGGAAGCCTGGTTCGGGGTGAGCCACGCGTCGAACACGCGCTCGGCGGGCGCGCTGTAGCGGTGCGCGACGCGCACGAGGACCGGGCTACTGCTCATCCGTGCTTTATCTATTGACAAGGGCCGGATGTCAATCCTGTCATTCCTGACAGGGGCTGTCTAGCGGGTGTTTTCCGGCAGCTCGATCTTGACTTCCAGCACCTCCAGGTTGTCCTGGCGCTCGACGTTGACCTTCAGGTGGTCGGCGTCGATCTTCACGTACTTGCTGATCACCGCGACCAGGTCGCGCTGCAGGGCCGGCAGGTAGTCCGGCGCGCCGCCCGGGTTGCGGCCGCTGCGCTCGTGCGCCAGGATGATCTGCAGCCGCTCCTTGGCGACGCTGGCGGTCTTCCTCTTTTCTCCCAGCAGGAAGGAGAGCAGGGACATCGCTTACTTCCTTCCGAACAGGCGCTTGAGCAGCCCGGCCTTCTGCGCTTCGACGAAGCGCAGCGGCTTGTCCTCGCCCAGGAAGCGCGCCAACACGTCCAGGTAGGCCTCGCTCACGTCGGAACCCTTCAGGTGGACCGCCGGGGTGCCCTGGTTGGAGGCCTGCAGCACCGACTCGCTCTCGGGGATCACGCCGATCAGCGGGATGCGCAGGATGTCCTGGATGTCTTCCAGCGACAACATGTGGCCGGCGTCGACCCGGTTCGGGTTGTAACGGGTGATGAGCAGGTGTTCCTTGACCGCCTCCTTGCCCTCGATCGCCCGCTTCGTCTTGGACGACAGCATGCCCAGGATGCGGTCGGAGTCGCGCACCGAGCTGACCTCGGGGTTGGTCACCACCAGGGCTTCGTCGGCGAAGTGCATGGCCATCAGCGCCCCGGTCTCGATGCCGGCGGGCGAGTCGCACACGATGTACTCGAAGCCCATGTCGGCGAGCTCCTTGAGCACCCGCTCGACGCCTTCCTTGGTCAGGGCTTCCTTGTCGCGGGTCTGGCTGGCGGCGAGCACCGAGAGGTTCTCGTTGTGCTTGTCCTTGATCAGGGCCTGGTTGAGCGTGGCCTCGCCGTGGATCACGTTGACGAAGTCGTAGACCACGCGCCGCTCGCAGCCCATGATGAGGTCCAGGTTGCGCAGGCCGACGTCGAAGTCGATGACGGCTGTCTTGTGGCCGCGCAGGGCCAGGCCGCTGGCGAAACTGGCGCTGGTGGTGGTCTTGCCCACCCCGCCCTTGCCGGAGGTGACGACGATGATCTTGCTCATGGGGTTCCTTCAGTTCTTCAGCGCTTCCATCACCAGCTTGTCGTCCGCAAGGCGGACCTGGGCCGGCTTGCCGCGCACGCTGTCGGGCAGCGCGTTCTCGCTGGTGCGGTAGACGCCGGCGATGGAGACCAGCTCGGGCTCCAGGCACAGCGTGAGGATGCGGGCGCCGGCATCGCCGCGGGCGCCGGCGATGGCCTTGCCGCGCAAGGGTGCATAGACGTGGATGTGGCCGTCGGCGATGACCTCGGCGCCGGGATTGACCATGGACAGCACCACCAGGTCGCGCCCGCGCGCATAGACCTGCTGGCCGGAGCGCAGGGGCTTGTCGACCACCAGGGCGCTGGCGGGAAAGGGGGTGGGCGCCTGCGCGGCGACGGGTTGGGGTTCCGGCAGCGGCTCCCTCTCCTTCTGGGAGAGGGTGGGGCCGAGGGCAGCGTCAGCCGCCGCCGCCAGTCCCGCCTTCAGCGCCGCGGCCATCTGCGCCTGCGTACCCCCCTTCACCGCCACCGGCATCACCCGGTACGGCCTCAGCAGCTTCACCAGCGCCTTGAAATCCACCTCGGACTCACCCAGCGGCGCCAGGTCGATCACCAGGGGATCGTGGTCGAAGAAGTCGGGGATCTCGCCGAAGCGGTCCTTCAGTTCCTGCGCCAGGGTGGGCAGGTCGGCCGACTTCAGCAGCAGGGCCACCAGGGGCAGGTTGGCGCTCTTGATCTCGAACGTGGCAGGGGCGCGTCCTGCGAGGGCAACGGTCATCGGTACTGCGAAGCGGAAGGCGGCCGCAGTTTAGCAGCGAGCTGTAACGCCTTTCGTGTCAGTGCGTGTGCGGGCGTAGCCCCGCGCCGGAATCGGGATAGGGGCCGATCGGTGATCGGGCCCCTCCCACACCACCCGGCATGCGGGTCCGCACCGGGCGGTTCGAGAAGTTGAGGTCAGGAGAAACGAGGGACTCCCAGGCGATTGAAGTAGGCGACGGGCATG
>JAGWTH010000053.1 GCA_028868995.1 Burkholderiales bacterium
TTCGGCCACATAGAGCATGGCGTTGACGACCTGCAGATTGGTCATGCTCACGTTGCCCCGTTGCGTGGGCAAGCAGTGTTCGATGCGGGCGAATTGCTCGGGCGTGATCTCCATGACAGGCAGTGTCGCGCATTCGTGCCGTCCTTGGAATTAGTGTTAACACGCCCTAGCCGCCCGCCAGGGCGTTCTTCAAGGCTGGCGATGCATCGTACAAGGGCGCGAAGCCGCTCAGCAGGACCTGCGCACTGCGCCGGTAGGCGGCCGACCGGACGGACAGGACGCCGTCCTGGAGCGATGCCACGACCGTGGTGGACAGGATGCCCGCCGGATTCTCGATGTCGACCCCGATCTCGCTGAACTGCGGCGTTGCGTGCTTTGGCGCGAGCTCGTGGGCGATGGAGCCGGGCACCAGCGTGGCGGCGGCCAGGCAGCATCCGCCCGAGACCGCGAGTGACGCATGCGCGGTCTGCGGCGTGAAGTAGCGGACGGCCAGGTCCGCCCCGGCCCGGGACTCGCCCACGATGCAGACCTTGGGGATGGTCTCGCTGCGCCCGAGGTCGTCGGCGGTCATCGGGCTGCCGTCCTTGCGCCGCAGCTTCATCTTCAAACCGGCCTCGACCCAGAGGTCCTTCAGTCGTGCCATGAAATCGGCATCCGCGGACAGCTCCCGGATGGACTCGTGGCCCGTCTTGCCCAGGTCGGCCGCGCGGAGGATGACCATGGGGACGGCGACATCCACGCAGCTGACCTGGATGCCGCCGACGGTGTCGGTCGGGTTGCCGGTCGGCAGCAGGGTGCCCGTCTTGGACCCCGCCGGCTGGTGCAGGAACAGGTCCACCGCGGGGTGCCGTCCCATCACGCCCGGAATCTCCGCCGTGGCGAACGTTCCATCCGCCTCGACCACCATGCGCGAGGTGGTCAGGACACCGGTGTTCGTGTTCCGGATGTCCAGCGAATGGGGTCCGGCACCGGCGCCGGCGACCATCCCGGTGTCCAGCGCCCAGAGCTGCAGGGCGGCGGACATGTTGCCGCAGTTCACGCTCCAGTCGATGCGGCCGTGGTCGGCGGCCAGCTGGGCGAGCGTGCTGACCAGGCGAGTTCCTTTTTCTGCGTCCTCGACGTCCGCGAAGAAGACCTTGTTGCTGGTGGCCGGACCCCGGCCCAGGCCGGTGATCTGACGGTTGCCTGGCCACTCTCCGTGCAGCGGCACGCCCATCAGGTGCCGCAGGAGCTCCTCCTTGAGGACTTCCTCCTTGGGGGCGATGCCATCCCAGATCACCAGCCCCGTGGAGGTGCCCCCGCGCATATGGTGCACGGGGAACTCCCAGGTGCTGTTGCGCAGGCGGGGGCGAGG
Organism: Burkholderiales bacterium; assembly: GCA_028868995.1. Classification (GTDB taxonomy): domain Bacteria; phylum Pseudomonadota; class Gammaproteobacteria; order Burkholderiales; family Burkholderiaceae_C; genus Ramlibacter. Next base: position 1,355 of record JAGWTH010000053.1, read on the forward strand.
TAGCTGGGGCATGGACAGAGCTCCATCATTTATTTGACATAATACACATCGTATTATTCAGGTCACCAGGTGCCCTTGGGCTGGCGGGCCCGGATCGCCGCGGCGATCAGGTCGGCCGCATCCGGGCGTTGGCCTTTCTGCGCGAAGTCCACGGCCGACAGGCCCAGCTCGTTGCGCAGCGTCGGGTCGGCGCCGGCATCGAGCAGCAGCTTCACCGCCGCCGTCGTGCCGTACATGGCCGCCATCATCAGCGGCGTGGTCTTGTTGGGCGACGGGGCATCGATGTAGGCATTGTCGTCCAGCAGGATCTGCATGATGTCCAGGCGCCCCCCCGTCGCCGCGTAATGCAGCGGCGTCCAGCCTGGCTTGTTGACGTCCGCGTCGCGGGCGATCAGCTTGCGCACCAGGTCGGTGTAGCCCTTCAGGCAGGCCATCATCAGCGGGCTCTCGTCCTTGGCGCTGCGCCATTCGACCTGGGTCTTGGGCCAGGCGACCAGGGCATCGGCGGCCTTCAGGGAGCCTTCCTGGACCGCAATGAACAGGCCGGAGCGGCCCGACGGATCGATCGCGTTGGCGTCGAAACCCCGTTGCAGCAGTTCCTGGATGGTCGCAGCGTCGTCCTGGTGGACGGCCATGAAGAAGTCCTCATAGGAGCCGGCATGAGCCAAGGAAAATCCAATTGCCATAATGAGATAAATTGCAATCTTGAAGTATTTCCTCATGTTCTGGCCCCGGTGAAGAGGCGCTCGAAATTGCGGCTCGTGACATCGCCGATGGCCTCCGCCGTCATCCCGCGCAGTTCGGCGATCTGCCGGGCCACGTACGGGACGTAGGACGGGTTGTTCACCTTGCCCCGATACGGGACCGGCGCGAGATAGGGACTGTCCGTCTCGATCAGCAGCCGCTCCAGCGGCACGGACCGCGCCACCTCCCGCAGGTCCGCCGCGCTCTTGAAGGTCAGGATCCCGGAAAACGAGATGTAGAAGCCCAGGTCCAGCGCGGCCCGCGCCACTTCCGCGGTCTCGGTGAAGCAGTGGAAGACACCGCCGGCGGAGCCGGGAGACCCGTCCTCGCCCTCTTCCCGCAGGATCGCCAGGGTGTCATCGGAGGCGGCGCGCGTGTGGATGATCAGCGGCTTGCCGCAACGACGGGCCGCCCGGATGTGCGTGCGAAAGCGCTCGCGCTGCCAATCCAGGTCGGCCACGCTGCGCCCGCCCTTGCGCTCCTCCATCTGGTAGTAGTCCAGCCCGGTCTCACCGATGGCCACCACCCTGGGCCGGGCCGCCAGTTCCAGCAGCCGGTCCACCGTGGGCTCGGTGACGCCTTCGTTGTCCGGATGCACGCCCACGGAGGCCCAGAAATTGTCGTGGTCCAGGGCCAGCGCGTGGACCGTCTCGAACTCCTCCAGGGTCGTGCAGATGCACAGGGCGCGGTCGACCTGCGCCGCGGCCATCGCCTGGCGGATCTGCGGCAACTGGGAGGCGAGCTCGGGGAAGCTGAGGTGGCAGTGGGAGTCGACGAACATGGCGAAAGCGAGCGCGCCGCGCGGCACGAGCCGGCGGCGCAGGGAGGATGCCCCGATTCTAGGAGTGGTCGGCTAGATGGTCTGCGTCGGCCGCTCGGAAGCCAGGTGCCCGCCGAGGAGTTCCTCGATCTTCACCTTGAGCAGCTTGGACTTGTCGTCCGAGGGGAAACGCACGCCCACGCCCTGGGTGCGGTTGGCCGCGGCGCGTGGCGGCGTGACCCAGGCGACCTTGCCGGCCACCGGATAGCGCTGCGGGTCGTCCGGCAGGGACAGCAGCACGTAGACGTCGTCGCCCAGCTTGTAGTCGCGGGTGGTCGGGATGAACACCCCGCCGTCCGCGAACAGCGGGATGTAGGCGGCATACAGCGCCGCCTTCTCCTTGATGGCGAGCTGGATGACGCTGGGGCGCGGCGCGTTGGCGGAGGCTGTGCTCATGGGCTGGTCGAGTTTAGGGCCGACCTCGCCCGGGCCACAAGGTCTTCCAGCATCAGGCCGGCGTTGAAAGGGTGGTCGACCGTGCGGGATGTCTCAGCCAGGCTGCGCCACCAGGACGTCAGGGCCGGCACGGAACCCGCTGCCGGCAGGTCGGCGGCGGCAAAGAAACGGGGAGCGGCGCCGCTTTGCACGGCCAGCAGGTCGTGGCACAGCTTCTGCAAGGCCTCGACCAGCTGCGCCGGGCTCCAGTCGGCCAGCGGCGCGGTGTCGCCCCGAACCAACGCCTTGGGCCATTGCGACCAGGTCCGGGCGTCCATGCCGGCGGCGTGCAGGCGCAGGGCATCCTCGGGACGGTCGCCGGCGGCCCGCAGCAGGCCGGCGGCGGCCGCCGCCGGGACGCCCTGCTCCTCCAGCCAGGCCACCGCCTCCCCGGTCGCCGGCCAGGCCAGGGCGTGGCCCAGGCAGCGGCTGCGGATGGTGGGCAGCAGCTGGTGCGCGGCCTCCGTCGCCAGCACGAAGCGCATGTCGCCCGGCGGCTCTTCCAGGGTCTTGAGCAGGGCGTTGGCCGTCACCTGGTTCATGCGCTCGGCCGGATAGACCAGCACCACCTTGCCGCGGCCGCGGCCGCTGGTGCGCTGGGCGAACTCCAGCGCGTCGCGCATGGCGTCCACGCGGATCTCCCGGCTCGGCTTTCGTTTCTTCTCGTCCAGGTCGGACTGGGCCTTCTCGCCCAGCGGCCAGCCCAGCTCCAGCATCACGGTCTCGGGCATCAGGACCGCCAGGTCCGTGTGCGAGCGCACGTCGATCTGGTGGCAGCTGTCGCAGTGGCCGCAGGCGCCGTCGGGCGTCGGGTGGTCGCACAGCCAGGCCCGCGCCAGTGCCAGCGCCAGCCCGTACTGGCCCAGGCCGGACGGGCCGTGCAGCAGCCAGGCATGGCCCCGCTGCGCCAGCAGCTGGCGCACCTGGGCGCGGATCCAGGGCGCCGTCATGCCAGCACCCCCCGCGCGCGCAGGCCCGACGCCACGGCTTCCCAGACGGCCTCGCGCGACTGGTCCGCCGGCACGCGCAGGAAACGCGCCGGATCGGCCTGCGCCCGCTGCGCATAGCCGGCCGCGACCCGCTCGAAGAAGGCCTGGGGCTGCGACTCGAACTTGTCGGGCACCCGCGCGCCCGCCAGGCGCTGCGCCGCCACCGCCGGCGGCAGGTCGAACCAGACCGTGACATCCGGCTGGCGCAGGCCGGGCGGCGGCAGGGCCGGCACGGACTGCACCCAGCGCTCCAGCGTGCCCAGCACCGCGAGGTCGAAGCCGCGGCCGCCGCCCTGGTAGGCGAAGGTGGCGTCGGTGAAGCGGTCGCACAGCACCGCGTCGCCGCGGGCCAGCGCCGGCTCGATCACCTGCAGCAGGTGGTCGCGCCGCGCCGCGAACATCAGCAGGGCCTCGGTGAGGGCGTCCATGGGTTCGTTGAGCGCCAGGGCCCGCAGCTTCTCCGCCAGCGGCGTGCCGCCGGGCTCGCGCGTCAGCACCACGGTGCGGCCGCCGGCGCGCAGCGCCGCGGCGAGCGCGTCGATGTGGGTGGACTTGCCGGCCCCGTCGATGCCTTCGAAGGTGATGAACAAGCCGCTCATTGCCCTCGCACGTACTTGTTGACGGCCCGGTTGTGCTCGTCCAGCGAGGCGCTGAACTGGCTGCTGCCGTCCCCCTTGGCCACGAAATACAGGAAATTGCCGTCCGCCGGCTGCACCGCCGCCAGCAGCGAGGCCTTGCCCGGCATGGAGATCGGCGTGGGCGGCAGGCCCGGGCGCAGGTAGGTGTTGTAGGGCGAATCGGCCAGCAGGTCCCGCTTGTGCAGGTTGCCGTCGAAGCGGTCGCCCAGGCCATAGATCACGGTGGGATCGGTCTGCAGCGGCATGCCGATGCGCAGCCGGTTCTGGAACACGCAGGCCACCCGCGTGCGGTCGGCGGGGTTGCCGGTTTCCTTCTCCACGATGCTGGCCAGGATCAGCGCCTCCTCGGGCGTCTTCAGGACGGAGCGTGGCGAGCGCTGCGCCCACGCGTCGGCCAGGCGGCGGTCCATCGCGCGCATCGCCCGCTGCAGCAACTTCAGGTCCGAGGAGCCCCGGGAGTAGTTGTAGGTGTCCGGGAAGAAGCGCCCCTCCGGCACCTCGCCGGCGCGGCCCAGCCGCGTCATGATGTCCGCGTCGGACATCCCGGCGGTGTCGTGGCGCAGCTGGTCGGCCTGGGCCAGCGCCTGCCGCACCTGGCGCCAGTTCCAGCCCTCCACCAGGGTCACCGCGCGCATCGACTCCTCGCCGCGCGCGAGCTTCTCCAGCAGGCGCAGGGGCGTGATCCCGCGATCGAGTTCGTAGCTGCCCGCCTTGAAGCGCTGGCCCTGCCCCGACAGCCGGAACCAGGCATAGAGCAGCCGGGGATCGACGTCGACGCCGGCGTCGCGCACGGCCTGGGCCACGGCGCGCGGCAGGGTGCCCGGTTCGATGGAGAGGTCGACGCTGGCGGCGTCGCCGGGCAGGCGCAGCGGCTGCCGTACCCACCACCAGCCGGTGGCTGCGGCAGCGGCCAGGACCAGCAGGGCCAGCACGATCACGGTTCGGAAAAGGCGGCGCACGTCCCTGCTACGTCTGTGGAAAGTCCCGGCCATGATAATTCAGCCCATGTCGCATCCCCTCCACGGTGTCGCCCCCCTGCCCTCCCTCGGCGTGATCCGCGCGCAGGGCGAGGACGCGGCGAAATTCCTGCACGGCCAGCTGACCCAGGACTTCGCCCTGCTCGGGCCGGACGAGGCCCGCCTCGCCGCCTTCTGCACCGCCAAGGGCCGCATGCTGGCCAGCTTCGTCGGCTTCCGGCGCGCGGCCGACGACATCCTGCTGGTGTGCAGTCGCGACGTGCTGCCGGCCACGCTCAAGCGCCTGGCGATGTTCGTGCTGCGGGCCAAGGCAAAGCTCAGCGACGCGAGCGCCGAGTTCGCGCTGTACGGCATCGCGGGCGAGTCATCCGCGGCCGCGCCCTGGACGCTGGCGCGCGAGGGCGACGCGGTGCGCATCCAGCTGTATCCCGCCGACGGCCAGGCCCGGTCCCTGTGGGTCGGGCCGGCGGCGGCGCCGGCGCCGGCCGGGCCGGCGCTCGATCCGGCACTGTGGCAATGGAGTGAGGTGCGCGGCGGCATCGCCACCGTGACGGCGGCGATCGTGGAGGCCTTCGTGCCGCAGATGCTGAACTACGAATCGGTCGGCGGGGTGAATTTCAAGAAGGGCTGCTACCCCGGCCAGGAGGTCGTGGCGCGCAGCCAGTTCCGCGGCACGCTCAAGCGCCGAGCCTTCGTCGCCCACTGCGACGCCGAGCTCGCGGCCGGCCAGGAAGTGTTCCAGGCCGCCGAGGCGGAGCAGCCGGCCGGCCTGGTGGCGCAGGCGGCGCCGGCGCCCGGCGGCGGCTGGGACGCGATCGTGTCGCTGCAGCTGGCCGCCGCCGAAGCGGGCGACCTGCACGTCCAGCGCGCCGGCGGCCCGGCGCTTCAGCTGCTGCCCCTGCCCTACCCGTTGCTCGCCGACGTCTGAGGAGCGCCGGCCAGCGGCAGCGCGCGGGCCATCGTGATGTGCGGGATGCCGGCTTCCTCGTAGGGCGCGCCCTGCGGCTCGAAGCCCAGGCGCGCGTAGAACTCGCGCGCGGTGCGCTGGGCATGCAGCGCGATGCCGCGGTCGCCGCGGCGCGCCGCCACGTAGGCCAGCGCGCGCAGCACCTGCTCGCCGAAGCCGCAGCCCCGCAGCACCTGGTGCACCGCCATGCGGCCGATCTTGGCGATGCCGGCCTCGGCCGGGAGCAGCCGGCCGGTGGCCACGGCCTGGCCCAGGCGGTTGTAGGCGACGGCATGCACGGAGGTCGCATCGGCCTCGTCCCACTCCAGGTCGGCCGGGATGCGCTGCTCGTTGACGAACACCTCGGTGCGGATGCGGCCCGCGTCCTGGCCCAGCTCGGCCCAGGTCCCGGTCTTCACCTGCAGCATGGGCTCGCCCGCCTCGTAGCCGGCAAGCATCTCGCGCAGCGGTGCCGGCACCGGCCGCGAGGTCTGCGTCGCCGGGTCGGCGAACACATAGAGCAGCTCGCCCGTGATCAGCAGCTCCTCGCCGCGGAAGATGGCGCCCAGGAACTGCATCGACGAATTGCCGATGCGCGCGCACTTCAGCCCGATGTCCAGGCGGTCGTCCAGGCGGGCGGACGCATGGAATTCCACCGTGGCCTTCTTGACGTAGATGTCGCCTTGCAGCAGGTGCATCGCCTCCTCGTAGGGCATGGCCAGCGCGCGCCAGTAGTCCGCCACCGCCGTGTCGAAGTACATCAGGTAGTGGGCGTTGAAGACGATCTTCTGCAGGTCCACCTCCGCCCAGCGGACCCGCAGCTTGTGGAAGAACCGGAAATCGTCTCTCTTCATGCCTGCCATGCGTGTTGCAGGGCCGCCGCGGCATCCGCGTGCGCCTGCCGGGCTTCCGGCAGGGCGCGGCCCATCTTGATGAATTCGTGCGTGACGCCGCGGTAGATCTCCAGGTCCACGGGCACGCCGGCTGCGCGCAGTTTATCCGCGTAGTGCAGGCCGTCGTCGACCAGCGGGTCGCACTCGGCGAGGCCGAACCAGGCGGGCGCCACGCCTTCCAGGTCGGGCGTATTCAGCGGAGCGAAGCGCCAGTCGTCGCGGTCGGCGTCGGCGATGTACTGGCCGAAGAAGTACTCGATGTGCGCCTGCTCCAGCACCAGTCCCTGGTGGTAGCGAGCGTGCGAGGGCGCCTGCGGCCGGCCCGCGCAGCCCGGATAGAACAGAAGTTGCAGCTTCACCTCGACACCGGCGTCGCGCGCGAGCGTGGCGCAGACCGTCGCGAGCGTCCCGCCGGCGCTGTCGCCGCCGAAGGCGAGGCGCGTGGTGTCCAGTCCCAGGCCCCGTCCCTCGCGGACCACCCAGCAGGCGGCGTCCCAGGCGTCATCGACCGCCGTGGGGAAGCGGTGTTCCGGCGCGAGCCGGTAGCCCACCGAGAGCACGGCCGCCCCGGACAGCGCCGCCAGCGTGCGGCACAGCGCGTCGTGGGTGTCGATGCTGCCGATGGTGAAGCCGCCGCCGTGGAAGTACAGCAGCACCGGCAGGCCCGGTGCGGTGGAGGGGGCGTAGATGCGGGCCGGCAGCAGCGCGCCGTCGCGCGCCGGGATCGCCAGGTCGGCCACGCGCGCCAGCTGCGGCGCCGGGACCTCGAGCACGCCGGAACCGGCCTCGTAGGCCGCGCGTGCCTGCGTCGGCGACAGTTCGTACAGGGGCGGGTGCCTGGCGCGCGCCATGCGTTCCAGCACCGAGCGCATGGCCGGGGTGAGTTCGGGAAACTGCGGAAGGAATGTCACCTGGTTGGCTGCGCCGCGGGTGGCGGCTGGCTTACAGTGAAGCCCTGCATCGTAAGGGACACCCAGCATGGCCTTCATCTACTACGTCACCCAGATCCAGTTCGAATACGGCGCCGTGCGGCTGCTGAAGCAGGAATGCCAGCGGGTGGGCATCACCCGGCCGCTGGTGGTCACCGACGCAGGCGTGCGCGCCGCCGGCGTGCTGCAGAAGGCGCTGGACGCGCTCGACGGCCTGCCCTGCGCCGTGTTCGACCAGACGCCTTCCAACCCGACCGAGGCCGCGGTGCGCGCCGCCGCCGACCTGTACAAGGCGCAGGGCTGCGACGGCCTGGTCGCTGTCGGCGGCGGCTCGGCGATCGACTGCGCCAAGGGGGTCGCGATCGCCGCGACCCACGACGGGCCGCTGACCCGCTACGCCACCATCGAGGGCGGCTCGCCGAGGATCACCGAGAAGGTCGCGCCGCTGATCGCGGTGCCCACGACCTCAGGCACCGGCAGCGAGGTGGCGCGCGGCGCGATCATCATCGTCGACGACCACCGCAAGCTGGGCTTCCACTCCTGGCACCTGGTGCCCAAGACCGCCATCTGCGACCCGGAGCTCACCCTGGGCCTGCCGCCGAAGCTCACGGCGGCCACGGGCATGGACGCCATCGCCCACTGCATGGAAACCTTCATGGCGCCCGCCTTCAACCCGCCCGCCGACGGCATCGCGCTGGACGGCCTGGAGCGCGGCTGGGCCCACATCGAGCGGGCCACGCGCGATGGCAGCGACCGCGAGGCGCGCCTCAACCTCATGAGCGCCTCCATGCAGGGCGCCATGGCCTTCCAGAAGGGCCTGGGCTGCGTGCACTCCCTCAGCCACAGCCTGGGCGGCGTCGACCCGCGCCTGCACCACGGCACCCTCAACGCCATGTTCCTGCCCGCGGTCGTGCGCTTCAACGCGCAGGCGCCCTCGGTGCAGAAGGAGCACCGCCTCGACCGCATGGCGCGCGCCATGGGACTGAAGTCCGGCAGCGACATCCCCGAGGCGATCCGGGACATGAATGCCCGCCTCGGCCTGCCCTCCGGCCTCGCGGCCATGGGCGTGCAGCGCGAGGCGTTCGACAAGATCATCCAGGGCGCGCTGGCCGACCACTGCCACAAGACCAACCCCCGCGAGGCGAGCCGCGAGGACTACATCCAGATGCTGGAGACGTCGCTGTAAAGGCTGCGGCGGGGCGGCCCGGTCAGAGCGCTTCGACCTGTTCGATCGCCGGCTGCTCCAGCCATTGCGCGAATTCGTCGGCCAGTTGCCGGCTCGCATGGGCCGCGGCGGTCCAGGCCCGGATGCGCCCCTGCAGGTCCTGTGCGTAGCGCGGGAAGTCGGTGCGGTCCGGCAGCTTGCCGTTGGGCAGCTGGTGGACCCACTCGGGGTCCGGTGCGAGGACGATCATGCGGTCCAGGAAGGCGGTCGCGCGGTGCCGCCACTTGAGGCCCTTGTCCAGCCAGCCGGGCACCACGGCCTGCTGGAAGTGCGGGTACAGCACCAGCCCCGCACCCGGCCCGCTCGCGTACTTCAGGTGCAGGTGATAGTCGGTGATGCCGCCGTCCCAGTAGGCGCCGCGCGGCGCCCCGGGGATGTCGTGCACCGCCTGCAGCACGAAGGGGATCGAGCAGCTGGCCTGCAGCGCCGGCTGGAAGTTGCCCTCGGTGAGCAGCACCTGGCGCGTGGGGAAGTCGCTGGGCGAGAACGGCAGCGGGCTCGGCGCGCCCTGCTCCGGCGCCGAGAACACCACCCGCTCCAGCCAGGCGCCCATGGCCCGGCGGTGCAGCGTGTTGCTCACGAAGGCGCCCAGGTAGCCCAGCGGCGTGGCGATGCGATGCTCGCGCCGGAGCAAGTGCCGGCCGCGCGCGGTGACGATGTGCAGCCGGAACCGCGGATGGCTCAGCACTTCCGGCACGCGGCCGCCGTAGAAGGCCTGCAGTCCCTCGGCGAAGCTCCGCGACAGGTGGGCCGCCGTGGGCATGCGGCGGCCTGGCGGCACCTCGTGCTGCTGGGCGATGTAGTCGCGCTCCAGCTGCTCGAACGCCGCGACCGGCGCGCGCAGGCAGGCGGTGGCCATTCGCCAGGCGCCGATGGAGGCACCCACCAGGTGGACGGTGTGGTCGGTGCGGGCCAGCCAGTCGCCGAACAGGAAGCGGTCCAGGGGACCGAGGATCAGGCCCTTGGGCCCGCCCGCGGCCGCCGGCACCACGCCGACATCGCCGGGTTGCAGGCCGTGGTCCGCGATGTGCTGGCGCGCCACCGGGCCGGCGTAGATGCGCAAGGCTCGCATCGCGGCATTCTAGAAGGCAGGGCAGGCTCAGCCGAGCGCGATGGCGACAGCGCCGGCACCGGCCAGCAGGTAGGCGAAGGTCCACGCGAGCCAGCCCAGCCGGCGCTGGGGCCGGACCTCGGGCCGGTCGCCGGCCCCGGGCTGCAACAGGCGCTGCAGTGCGGCGCCGGAGTCGAACAGGGGCGACAGCGCGAGGCCGTCGGGCGCGCGTTCGGTCGCGGCTGAGGCCTCGCCGACCACCGTGGCGGCATAGGGATCCGCGCCCTGGGCCGCCGGCGCCGCGGTGCTGCGGGCCGTGAGCGCGACGCATTGCGCCAGGTCGCGCGCCAGCTCCGCCGCGTCCTGGTAGCGCGCCCGCGGGTTCTTCTGCATCGCCCGGCGCACCACCTGCTCCAGCGCGGGCGGCGCCTCGCCGCGCAGTTGCGCCAGCGGCGCGGGCTCGTCCCGCAGGATCGCGTGCAGCAGCGCCCCGAGGTTCCCGGCGACGAAGGGCGGCTGGCCCGCGACCATCTCGTACAGCACCGAGCCCAGCGAGAAGATGTCGCTGCGGTGGTCCACCGGGTGGCCGCCCACCTGCTCGGGCGACATGTACTTCGGCGAGCCCATCATGGTGCCGCTTTGCGTGCGCACGTCGGAGCTCTTCATGCGCGCGATGCCGAAGTCCATGATCTTCGCGTGCCCGCCGGGCAGCAGCATGATGTTGCCCGGCTTGATGTCGCGATGGACCACGCCCCGCTCGTGCGCGGCGGCCAGCGCGGATGCCACCTGCGAGGCGATGTCCAGCGCCTCCTCCAGCGGCAGGGGGCCCAGCAGCAGGCGGTCCTTCAGCTCGGTGCCCGCCAGCAGCTCCATGGCGATGTAGAGCCAGTCGCCTTCGCGCCCGAGGTCGTGGATGGTGATGATCCCGGGATGGTTCAGGCCGCCGGCCGCCTTGGCTTCCTGGATGAAGCGCGCCTCCAGGTTGCGGCGCTCGGCGGAATCCTCCTCCTCGGGCAGCAGCAGGGTCTTGACCGCCACCTGCCGCTGCAGCGACTCGTCCTCGGCGAGATAGACCACGCCCATGGCGCCGCGGCCCAGCTCCCGCACGACGCGGTAGCGGCCCAGGTGGGTGAAAGGCGGCGGGCTGGCGGACATGGCGCTCACCAGAACCGGTACTTCTGGATGAGGTGGTCCAGCCGTTCCCCGGGGGTCAGCGGGTGCGGTGCCTGCGACCTGGCCTTGCGCGGCGGCGGGGGCGCGACGAACACGTGCTTCAACTCCATCTGCTCGCCCGGCTGCAGCTGCACGTCGGTCACGAGCGGCGGCAGGCGTCCGCTGCGCACCTCGATCGCGTGCGGCCCGGGCGGCACGGACAGCCGGACCAGCGGCGGCGAACTGCCCTTGGGCTCCCCGTCCACGAAGACCTCACCCGCGGGCTTGATGTCCAGGACCAGCACCGCCGGCCGGTGCGCCTCCTCGTAGCGCTCGCGCGCCTCACGGCCGGCCAGTCCCGCGGACAGCAGCACCAGCAGGCCCAGGATGCCCAGCAGGTTGCGGCGCAGCGCGCGCCGGCGGGCCGGCTGCGGGTCGAACACGAACAGGGTGTGCGAGCGCAGGCGCTCGTCGACCACCTCGCCCGCGGGGCGCAGGGCCTCGGCCGCGCGCGGGGATTGCGCGGACAGGGCGTCGCGGAAGGATTGCGATGCGACCACGGGATGGGAGCCGGCGAATCCCGCGAGCGCCGCGGCGGTGTCGATGCCGTCGCCCTGCAGGCGCGCGTCCTGCGGGCTTGCGCCGCTCGCGCGCACCGGCCCGTGGTGCAGGCCGATGCCCAGGTCGGCGTCCCCGGCGTCCTGCGCCACCAGGCGGGCGGCCTTCAGGGCGGTGGCGGGGTCGCCCTCGCCCACGACGGCCAGGCCGTCGGGCGCATCGAGCACGACGCGCCGCTCCGCCGACCAGGAGGCGAGCGCCGCGCGCAGGGCTTCGGCGAGCCGGGCACGCCGGCGCACCTGTTCGCTCGGGAGTTCCCCGGCCCACCCGCGCATCCGCAGGAACAGCACGCTGGCCGGCACCGGGATCGGTGCGGACTCGGACGTCATCCGCGACGGGGGCTGTGGCACATGCGCATTATTGTGGCGTGCCGGGGCCGGCCTGCCTATCGGCTATTTGCGCAAACCCTGCAGTTTGGCGAAGGCGCCCTGCATCGCGCTGCCGATCGCGGGGTTGTTTGTTGCGCGCTGGCCGCGCCCCGCCCCCTCGAAGCGGTTCTCGCGCGGCCCGTCGCGCCGGCCCGCCGGGGTCCCGAGCTTCATGGTCAGGCTGATGCGCTTTCGCACCGGGTCGACCTCCAGCACCTTGACCTTCACGATGTCGCCGGTCTTCACCACCTCGCGCGCGTCGTTGACGAACTTGTGCGACAGCTGGCTCACGTGCACCAGGCCGTCCTGGTGCACCCCCAGGTCCACGAAGGCGCCGAAGGCCGCGACATTGCTCACCGTGCCTTCCAGCTCCATCCCGGGCTGCAGGTCCGCGATGTCCTCCACGCCCTCGTTGAAACGCGCCACCTTGAAGTCCGGACGCGGGTCGCGTCCCGGCTTCTCCAGCTCGCCCAGGATGTCCTTGACCGTGATCACGCCGAACTGCTCGTTGGCGAACAGTTCGGGCCGCAGCGTCTTGAGCATGTCGGCGCGGCCCATCAGCTCCTGCACCGGCTTGTTCGCATGGGCCAGGATCTTCTCCACCACCGGGTAGGTTTCCGGGTGCACGCCGGTCATGTCCAGCGGGTTGTCGCCGCCGCGGATGCGCAGGAAGCCCGCGCTCTGCTCGAAGGTCTTGGGGCCCAGGCCCGTGACTTGCAGCAGCTGCTGGCGGTTGCGGAAGGCGCCATGGGACTCGCGCCAGGACACCACCGCCCTCGCCACCGAGGCCGACAGGCCCGACACGCGCGCCAGCAGCGGCGCGCTGGCCGTGTTGAGGTCCACGCCCACCGCGTTCACGCAGTCTTCCACCACCGCGTCCAGCGTGCGGGCGAGCTCGGTCTGGTTCACGTCGTGCTGGTACTGGCCGACGCCGATCGACTTCGGCTCGATCTTCACGAGTTCGGCCAGGGGATCCTGCAGGCGCCGCGCGATGGACGCCGCGCCGCGCAGGCTCACGTCCACGTCGGGCATCTCCTGGGAGGCGTATTCGCTGGCGGAGTAGACCGAGGCGCCCGCCTCGCTCACCACCACGCGCTGGATGTCGCGCCCGAGGCCCTTCACGAGGTCCGCGGCGAGCTTGTCCGTCTCGCGGCTGGCCGTGCCGTTGCCGATGGCGATCAGGTTCACGCCATGCTTGATGCACAGCTGGCCGAGCACGGCAAGCGAGCCCTGCCAGTCGCGCCGCGGCTCGTGCGGGTAGACGGTGGCGGTGTCGACCAGCTTGCCGGTCGCATCGACCACGGCCACCTTCACGCCGGTGCGGATGCCGGGGTCCAGGCCCATCACCACCCGCGGGCCGGCCGGCGCGGCCAGCAGCAGGTCGCGCAGGTTCTCGGCGAACACCTTGATGGCCACCTTCTCGGCCTCCTCGCGCAGGCGCGAGAACAGGTCCCGTTCGGTGGACAGCGACAGCTTCACGCGCCAGGTCCAGGCCACGCATTTGCGCAGCAGGTCGTCGGCGGGCCGCTTCTGGTGGCTCCAGCCCAGGTGCAGCGCGATCTTCCCTTCCGCGATGGAGGGCTGGCCCGGCTCGGGCTCCACCGGCAGCGCCAGCTTCGCCTCCAGGATGTCCTGGGCACGGCCGCGGAACACGGCCAGGGCGCGGTGCGAGGGCACCCTGGCCATCGGCTCGTCGTAGTCGAAGTAGTCGCGGAACTTGGCGACGTCGGGGTGGTTCTCGTCCTTGCCGGCCGCCAGTTTCGATTTCAGCAGGCCCTCGTTCCAGAGCCATTCGCGCAGCGACTGCACCAGCGCCGCATCCTCGGCCCAGCGTTCGGACAGGATGTCGCGCACGCCGTCGAGCACGGCGGCCACGGAGGTGAAGTCCTCGCCGCCCTCGCCCTTTTCCGCCTTCACGAAGGCCGCCGCCTCGGTCGCGGGATCGCGCGACGGATCGGCCCACAGCAGGTCGGCCAGCGACTCCAGCCCCGCCTCGCGGGCGATCTGGCCCTTGGTGCGGCGCCTGGGCTTGTACGGCAGGTAGAGGTCTTCCAGTTCCTGCTTGGTGGGCGCCGCCTCGATGGCAGCGCGCAATTCGGGCGTCAGCTTGCCCTGCTCGGCTATGCTCTTGAGAATGGCGTCCCGCCGCTCCTCCAGCTCGCGCAGGTAGGCCAGTCGCGCTTCCAGTTCGCGCAGGTGGATGTCGTCGAGGCCACCGGTGGCCTCCTTGCGGTAACGGGCGATGAAGGGGACGCTGGCGCCGCCATCGAGGAGTTCGACCGCCGAGCGGACCTGCTCCTCCCGGACGCGGAGTTCGGCGGCGATCTGCCGCAGGATCTTTTGCACTGTGATACTGCCGGGAAAACTCTCGTGAGGCGCGCGAGTTTGCCATACGCGCGGGCGCCGGCCCCGGCGGCCGTGGCTTGCCGTCGACAGTAGGAAAATGCCTGAAAGCAAGAAGGAGCAAGCCCATGCGTGCACGCACCGTCGCACTGGTCGTGGCGATCCTGCTGGTGGCAGGACTGGCCGCGCTGAACTGGTCCGAGATCGTCCGTCCCGTCCCCCTGCTCCTGGGCCCGATCGCAGTCCAGGCGCCGCTGGGCCTCATCCTGCTGGGACTGCTGGCGCTGACCCTGTTGCTGTTCCTGGCCTCCACCATCGCCCTGCGCACGCAGTCGCTGCTGGACTACCGGCAGCAGCAGAAGGCGCTGGAAACCCAGCGGCAGCTGGCCGACCAGGCCGAGGCCTCGCGCTTCGCCACGCTGCAGACGCAGCTGGAACAGGTGCACCGCTCGCTGGGCGCGCGGCTCGATGCGCTGGAGGGAAGGCTGGAGGCCCGCCTGCCGCGGCCCGACACGGGCGCACCCCGGCTCGCGGAAGCGGAATCCGCCCCACCGCCGCAGGCGGGTGGATCCCAGGAAGGCCCGGGCGAGCCGCCGCCGGCCGCCTCGGGCTGGCGCAAGTGGTTCTGAACGTCCTCGCGCCGTTCAGAACAGCCCGGGCTGCCCGCCGAAGCGCGCGCGCTCGATCTCCAGCATCTTCAGCTTGGTGAGCGCCCCGCCCTCGGCGGAGAAGCCGCCGGGGCGGCCGCCGGCGGCCAGCACCCGATGGCAGGGCACGACCGGCGCGAAGGGGTTGTGCCCCAGCGCCTGTCCCACGGCGCGCGCGGCGCCGGGCTCGCCCAGGCGCTGCGCCACCTCGCCGTAGGTGAGCACCTCGCCCGGCGGGATGGCGCGGGCGATCGCGTAGACGCGCCGGTGGAACCCGGGCACGGCTTCCAGGTCCAGGGGCAGGTCCGCGAGGTCGTCCCGCGCACCTTCCAGCAGGGCCTGGATGCGGGCGATGGCGTCGGACACGAACCGCGGCGGCGCGGTCTCCTCGAGCTCCCCCGTATAGCGCAGCAGGCGCCTTCGCGTGCCTTCGTCGGAGGCTTCCGGCAGTTGCACGGCGGCGAGGGCATCCCCGGTCCAGGCGATGCCGCAGGCGCCGATCGCCGTGTCGAACAGGCAGAAGCCCAGCGCGCGGGCCATGCGGGCCTCAGGCGGGCGCGACGGCGCGCAGCACGTAGCCCAGGCGCGGGAAATGCACGTGCACCACGCCGGCGCGCGGGTCCTCGCGCCGCAGGCTGTAGTGGGTGCGGCTGGCGGCGATCAGCTCGCCTTCGGTGGCCTCGTGTCCGAAGGATTCCGGCGTGACCGTGACCCGGCTGCCCAGCGGGATGCCATGGTCGTCCTGGAAGGCGCTGTCGACCAGCAAGTTGGTGCCCGGCGCGGCGGGCTCGGCCGCCCGCGCGATGGCGATCGCATCGGCCGACGAGAGCGGGCTCATCGCCCCGTGCCCGATCGCCTGCATGCGGTTGGCCCATTCGCCCACGGAAGGCGTCGCGTTGAGGATGTCGGCCAGCACCGGCACCTGCGCGCGCGTGTACCAGATGCCGTGGTAGGCGGCGAAGTCCGCGACGCAGGGGTCGATGCCGAACAGGTAGTCGTGTTCGTCCGCCATGTTGGCGATGCGGCGCAGGTAGGAGCGGTAGGCCGAGGTCGCGTCTCCGGGGCGCAGCCGCACCATGTTCGTGGTCATGGCCTTGCGGTCCTCGGCGAAGGCCTTGGCGGCTTCCGGGGGCGCCTTGGCGAAGACGTGGGCCGCCCCCCTGGGCTGCAGGTTGTAGCCCATGGCGGCCCAGAACAGCGTGGAATCGGCCCACTGCGCGAAGATGCGGCACACGCCCTTGAGGTGCGGCGGGTACAGCGTGGGCTCGGGCCGCAGGTGCTCCAGCACGTCGCAGATGAGGGCCGTGTCGCAGTAGATGTCGGCGCCGACCTGCAGCACGGGCGTGCGGCGGTAGCCGCCGGTGAGCGCGACCACGTCCGGCTTGGGCAGGATGGGAGGGATGAACACCGACTTCCAGGGCAGTTTCTTGTAGCCCAGGACGAGCCGGATCTTCTCCGAGAAGGGCGAGCTGGCGTAGTGGTGCAGGATCAGGTCGTTCACTGGACTACCCTCCGCGCTGCGCGCTGCGGGATTCGCCTTGGGGCGGCCCGGCGGCTCATGCGGCCTCCACCGGCTGCGCGCGCTGCAGGAGGGCGTCGAAGTCGGTGCCGGCCCCGAGCGTGCCGAAGGCCTGGCCCCAGTCGCCGCCCAGGCGCGAGGCGCAGAAGGCCTGGAACACCGCGTCGGGTGCCGTCTGCCGCAGCAGCGCGGCCTGCACGGTGAGCGCCACGTCCTGAGCCAGCCGGCGCGCCTCGACCTCGGTGGCCATCTGCTCCACCCGCGCGGGCAGCGCCGCGGCCATGCGGTCCAGCGCCGGGTGGGCCCCCCTGGCCGGTGCGAGCTCCTGCGCCAGCGCCGCGGCCGCATCGGCCTTGCGCAGGGCGCGCAGCAGGTCCAGCGCCATGATGTTGCCGGCGCCTTCCCAGATGGAGTTCACCGGCATCTCGCGGTAGATGCGCGCCAGGATGCCCTCGCCGCCCTCCTCCACGTAGCCGTTGCCGCCCAGGCACTCCATCGCCTCCTGGGCGAAATGGCTGCCGCGCTTGCAGATCCAGTACTTCGCGATCGGCGTGAGCAGGCGGCCGAGCGCCGCCTCGTGCGCGTCGTCGCGGCGGTCGAAACTGCGCGCCAGCCGCAGCGCCAGCACGGTGGAGGCCTCGCTTTCCAGCGCCAGGTCGGCCAGCACGTTGCGCATGAGCGGCTGCTCGATCAGCCGCTTGCCGAAGGCCATGCGCTGGCCGGTGTGGTTCAGGGCGATCGACAGCGCCTGGCGCATGAGGCCACTCGTGCCCAGGGCGCAGTCCAGGCGGGTCATCGTGCCCATCTCCAGGATCTGCGGCACGCCGCGGCCCTCCTCACCCACCAGCCAGGCGATGGCGCCGAGGAATTCCACCTCGGAGCTGGCATTGGCCTTGTTGCCCAGCTTGTCCTTCAGGCGCTGGATGTGGATGGCGTTGCGGCTGCCGTCGGGCAGCAGGCGCGGCAGGAACAGGCAGCTGAGGCCGCCGGCCGTCTGCGCCAGCACCAGGAAGGCGTCGCACATCGGCGCCGAGAAGAACCACTTGTGCCCGGTGACGGCGTAGCGCGCGCCCCATTCGTCCCTGCCCTGCGGCTCGGCGCGGGTGGTGTTCGCACGCACGTCCGAGCCGCCCTGCTTCTCGGTCATGCCCATGCCCATGGTCACGCCGGCCTTGTCGCGCCAGGGCACCGGGCGCGAGTCGTAGCTGCGGCTGGTGAGCTTCGCGCCCCAGTCGCGATACACCGCCGGGTTGGCGCGCAAGGCCGGCGTCACCGCGTAAGTCATCGAGATGGGGCAAAGGATGGAGGGCTCCAGCTCGGTGAAGAGCATGAAGCTCGCCGCCCGCAGCACGTGCGCGGAGGTGCCGCCGGCCCAGGGCGTGCCGTGCAGCCCGGCCTGCACGGCCGCGTCCATCAGGGCGTGGTAGCTCGGATGGAACTCCACCTCGTCGATGCGCCGGCCGAAGCGGTCGTGGCTGCGCAGCTGCGGGGTGTGCGTGTTGGCCAGGCGCGCGTGTTCCTGCATCCGCGCGCTGCCGGCCAGGGCGCCCAGTTCGCGCAGCGGCGCGGTGTCGAGGCCGGGGGCGTTGAAGCGCAGCGCGTCGCGCAGCGGCCGGTTCGTCTCGAACAGGTTGTAGTCGACCAGCGGCTGCGGCTGGTTGAAGACCTCGTGCGTGAGCTCGGGCATGGCGCCTCCCGGGTGTGGGTCGCCCGAGTATCGCGCAGCGGGACCGCTTGCGCAGTCCCGCTCGTGCCAGATCAGACCAGCTTCACCAGCTGCTTACCGAAGTTGCGGCCCTTGAGCATGCCCAGGAAGGCCTCGGGCGCGGCGGCGAGGCCTTGCGCGACCGACTCGCGCGGGCGCAGCTTGCCGCTGCCCACCAGGGTGCCCAGTTCCTGCAGCGCCTGCGGCCACACGTCCATGTGCTCGCTGACGATGAAGCCCTGCACCCGCAGCCGGTTGGTCAGGATCAGCTGCGGATAGGCCATGGGGATGGGCTGGCCGTCGTAGCCGGCGATCATCCCGCACAGCGCGATGCGGCCGAAAGCATTCATGCGCAGCATCACCGCGTCCATCACCATGCCGCCGACGTTCTCGAACAGGCCGTCGATGCCGTCGGGGCAGGCTTCCTTGAGCGCCTTGGCGAGGGAATGGGCGTCCTTGTGCTGCTTGTAGTCGATGCAGGCGTCGAAGCCGAGTTCGTCCGTGACGTAGCGGCACTTGTCCGGGCCACCCGCGATGCCGACCGCGCGGCAGCCGCGCGCCTTGGCCAGGGCCCCGAGCGCGCTGCCCACCGCGCCGCTGGCCGCCGTGACGACCACCGTCTGGCCCGCCTTGGGTTCGATGATGCGGTTGAGGCCGTACCAGGCGGTGACGCCCGGCATGCCGACCGCGCCCAGGTAGTGCGAAAGCGGCACGTGGGTGGTGTCCACCTTGCGCAGCATGCCCGGCTGGTCGGCGCTGACGACGCTGTACTCCTGCCAGCCGCCCATGCCCACCACCTTGTCGCCCGCCGCGAACTTCGGGCTGCGGCTTTCGACCACTTCGCCCACCGTGCCGCCCTGCATCACCTGGCCCAGCGGCTGCGGCGCGGCATAGCTCTTGGCGTCGTTCATGCGCCCGCGCATGTAGGGGTCCAGGCTCAGGTAATGGTGGCGCACCAGCAC
>JAGWTH010000015.1 GCA_028868995.1 Burkholderiales bacterium
TAATCGTCGCCGGGCGTGATGCCCTCGATGTTGTAGCGGCGGTATTCGCGGTTCTGCATCTGGTGGTGGTGGAACACCACGCAGGACGCCTGGGTCGCCTCGCCGGCCGTGTGCGAGATGTCGAAGCACTCGACGCGGAAGGTGTCGAGATGGTCCGGCGCCAGGTCCAGGGCCTCCACCAGGGCGCGGGTGCGCGCCTGCTGCGAGCCCTCCTCCGCCAGCAGCCGGGCGAGCTGCAGCTGCGCGTTCTTGGCCGCCATCTCCAGCCACACCCGCCGCTGGCCGCGCGGGTGGTGGACCGCCGCGATGCGGCTGCCGGCCTGCTGCGACAGGGCCTCCACCAGCTGCGGGGCCACCGGGTGGCTGGTGATCAGCGCCGACGGCACCGGCACGCCGATGTAGTGCTGCGCGATGAAGGCCTCCAGCACCTGGACCTCCACCGCCTGTCCCGGCGCGGCATCGTCCGCGCCGTCGAAGTCCTGCACCGCCGCCGCGTCCTCGACATGGCTGGGGAAGTAGGCCCGGTCGCCGAGATGGCGGCCGCCGCGCACCATGGCCAGGTTGACGCAGGCCTTGCCGCCCTGGACCTGCACGGCCAGGATGTCCACGTCCAGGTCGGAGACCGTCTCGACCGACTGCTGGTGCAGCACCTTGGACAGCGCCGCCATCTGGTTGCGCAGTTCGGCCGCCTGCTCGAACTCCAGCCGCTCGGCATGCGCCAGCATGCGCGCCTCCAGCGCCTGCAGCACGCCCTGGGCGTCGCCGCGCAGGAAGGCCTCGGCGTTCAGCACGTCCTGGTGGTAGTCCTCGGGCGACACCAGGTTCACGCACGGGCCCGAGCAGCGCTTGATCTGGTACAGCAGGCAGGGCCGCGTGCGGTTGGCGAACACGGTGTCCTCGCAGGTGCGCAGGCGGAACACCTTCTGCAGCAGCTGGATCGACTCCTTGACCGCCCAGGCGCTGGGATAGGGACCGAAATAGCGGTGCCGGCGGTCCACGGCGCCGCGGTAGTAGGCCATGCGCGGGAACACCGCCGCGCCCTCGCCGCCGGCGCGCCCGGGCGAGCCGGTGATCTTGAGGTAGGGATAGCTCTTGTCGTCGCGGAACAGGATGTTGTAGCGCGGCGCGAGCGCCTTGATCAGGTTGTTCTCGAGCAGCAGCGCCTCGGCCTCCGAACGCACGACCGTCGTCTCCAGCTTCGCGATCTTGCCCACCATGTGGCCGATGCGGGTGCCGCCATGGTTCTTCTGGAAATAGCTGGAGACGCGCTTCTTCAGGTTGCGCGCCTTGCCCACGTACAGCACGCCGCCTTCCGCGTCGTAGTAGCGGTAGACGCCGGGCAGCGACGGCAGGGCCGCGACCTGGGCGAGCAGTTCCTCCGAATGCATCCGTCTATTATCCCGGCCACATGCGCTGGGACATCTTCTGCAGGGTCATCGACAACCACGGCGACGCGGGCGTCGGCTGGCGCGTGGCCGCGGAACTGGGCGCGCGCGGCGAGCAGGTGCGGCTGTGGCTGGACGACGTGTCCATGCTGCCCTGGATGGCGCCGCAGGGCGCGCCGGGCGTGGAAGTGATCCCGTGGACCGGCGCCCTGCCCCCGGCGGAGCCAGGCGACGTGGTCGTGGAAGCCTTCGGCTGCGACCCGCCCGAGGCCTTCGTGGCCCGCATGGCCGCGCGCCCGCGGGCGCCCGTGTGGCTCAACCTCGAATACCTCTCGGCCGAGCCCTACGTGGAGCGCAGCCACGGCCTGCCCTCGCCCGTGATGTCGGGCCCCGGGGCGGGCCTCACCAAGCACTTCTTCTATCCCGGCTTCACGCCGCGCACCGGCGGGCTGCTGCGCGAGCGGGACCTGGGCGAGCGGCGCGCGGCCTTCGACCGGGGCGCCTGGCTGGCGCAGCGAGGCATCCCGGCGGACGGCAGCCAGGTGATCAGCCTGTTCTGCTACGAGCCCCCGGCCCTGCCGCAGTTGCTGGACCAGCTGGCCGCCCAGGCACGCATCACGCACCTGCTGGTCACGCCGGGGCGGGCCGCGGCCGCGGTGCGGGCGCTCGGGGCCGGCGACCGGGGCAGCCTGCGCCTGCACTGGCTGCCCTGGCTGAGCCAGCGGGCCTACGACGAGCTGCTGTGGTCCTGCGACCTGAACTTCGTGCGAGGGGAGGATTCCTTCGTGCGCGGGCTGCTGGCCGCAGCTCCCTCGGTCTGGCAGATCTATCCCCAGGACGACAGTGCGCACCACGCCAAGCTTCTCGCCTTCCTGGACTGGCTGCAGCCCCCGGCGGACCTGCGGGATTTCGTCCTGGCCTGGAACGGCGTGGTCCCCGGCGCCCTGCCCCCGCCGGACCTCGCCGCCTGGGCCGCCACGGCGCGCCTGGCGCAGGGCCGGGTCGAGGCCCTGCCGGAACTCGCCACTGAGCTTCTGCGTTTCGCGGCCGGGCACGGTAGAATATAGAGCTTTGCGTTACCGGGCAGCGCCTGCCCGCCTCGCGCACCCTATGCCGCCCACCGCAGTTCTTGCGCGCGCCGCGGCTTCTCCACCGAAGACACCGTCATGAAAATCGCTCAAGAAATCCGCGCCGGCAACGTGATCATGCACAGCACCCAGCCGTGGGTCGTGCTCAAGACCGAGTACTCGCGCGGCGGCCGCAACGCCGCCACCGTCCGCATGAAGCTGAAGTCCCTGCTGAACAACCAGGGCACCGAAGTCGTGTTCAAGGCCGACGACAAGATGGACCAGATCGTCCTGGACAAGAAGGAGTGCACCTACTCCTACTTCGCCGACCCGATGTACGTTTGGATGGACGGCGAGTACAACCAGTACGAGGTCGAGGCCGACAACATGGGCGACGCCCTGAACTACCTGGAAGACGGCATGCCCGCCGAAGTGGTCTTCTACGAGGGCAAGGCCATCTCCGTCGAGATCCCGACCAGCCTCGAGCGCGAGATCACCTGGACCGAGCCGGCCGTCAAGGGCGACACCTCGGGCAAGGTGCTCAAGCCCGCCAAGATCGCGACCGGCTTCGAGATCGGCGTGCCGATCTTCGTGGCCCAGGGCGACAAGGTCGAGATCGACACGCGCACCGGCGAATACCGCCGCCGCGTGTAAGCTCCGGCCACCCCCGACGAAGGCTCCGCAAGGGGCCTTTTTCGTTTCATGCCCCTGGACTTCGACCGCATCGCCGTCCCCTTCCGCATGCAGCCCGGGCTGCAGCGGCTGGCGGCCGGTGCGCGCCACCTGATGCCGCTCGCCCCCGGCAGCGCGCTGTGGCAGGAGAAGAAGCGGGTGCGGGACGCCGGCGCCAGCCGGCACCAGGTGCCCGGCTTCGACCCGGGGCCGGCCATCGCGGCCATCCTCGCCCAGGCGCGCAGCGAAGGCATCGCCGCGCAGGAGCCGATCGAACTCGCCTTCGAGGAGGACTTCGCCGTGCTGGAGGCCGCCGGCGGCACCCTGCCCTGGCTGTGCGTGTGCCTGCCCTCGCACTGGGCACCCGAGGAAAAGGTGGGCCTGTCCTTCGCGGCCGTCCATGCGCCGGTGGCGGACAGCCAGGCCCTGCTGGCCGCCAGCAGGCAGCTGGTGCGCCTGGTCACCGGCGGCGAGCGCTTCGAGCGCTACGTCTGGACCGTGAGCGCTAGCGGCCGCCACGACCAGCACCCGCTGCGGCATGCACGCGAGCCCTGGCCGGAGGCGGCCGACCCGCAGGCCTTCGCGCGCCGATGCTTCCTGCGCGCCGAACGCCAGACCTTCCTCCCGGTCGCCGGAGCGCCCGGCCAGGCGGTGTTCACGATCCGCGTCATGCTGCAGCCGTTGCCGGAGGCGGTGCGGACCGTGGAGGACGCGCGGCGCCTGCACGATGCGCTCGCGTCCATGAGCGCTGCGGTGCTGGCCTACAAGGGCCTGGCGCCGGCGCGGGACCGCCTGCTGGCCTGGCTGGCCGCGCGCGACGCCTGATCGCCGGGGGAGCCTCAGCGGCGCGCGAGCGTCCAGACCAGCAGGCCGGCGACGACCACCATGCTGCCCACGATGATCGCCCAGAGCATGGGATGCAGCGAGCCGGAACGCCGGCGCGTGCGCCCGGCCAGCGGCTCGCTGCCGGGATAGGGCGCGGTGTGGGGCAGGCTCTCGGCCAGCTCCCCGGCGGCCTCGGGCTTGAGCAGGTCCAGGCTGATGCGCTGCGTGCCGGACGCTCCGGCGGTGCGGATCCACAGGTCCACCACGGTGCCGCGCAGGCGGGCATGGGCGATGTCGGGCAGCGGGAACTTCACCCGGTCTTCCTTCCAGGCCAGCCCCTCGCGCCAGCGGCCGGAGACGCGCAGCGCCTTGGTCTGGACCCGGACTTCCACCTCGCCCTTGAACGGGGGAACCTTGAAACCCCGGCCCTCCACCTCCAGCAGCCGGGCGGCGTGGATGCCCTGGACGACGGAATAGCTGCCGCCGCCCGGCGCGCCCGGCGGGATGGCGCCCGACCCGTCCTGCGGCTGCCCCTGGCGGACCAGTTCGCCGACGGTGAGCTCGGTGCCGTCGGCGCCGACCAGCACGCTCTGGCTGCTCAGCGCCTTCTTCACCTTCATGCCGACGATCGTGCGCCGGTCGTAGGGACCGATCCTGCGCCCGTCGAGCAGCACGTGGTAGACCGGGTTGTCCACGATGCCCCCTTCGATGCCCGACAGGATAGCGGCAGGCGCCGTCCGGCGTGATCCCGTCCTGCCCGGGATGCAGCCACAATGGGTCCATATGTCTTCGACCCGCAACATCCACGACCGGCGCCTGGCGGACGCCTGGGCGACCCTCAAGGCCCATTCGGACACTGGCCTGCCCCTGGACCCCGACGCCGGCCGCCTCGCCTTCGCCGACCCCGAGTTCCTGCTGCGCCGCGAGACACGCGGCATCCGCTTCCAGCTGGAGCTGCTCAAGCCCGACCTGGAGCAGCAGGCCCACGGCATCGAGAACACCATCGTCGTGTTCGGCAGCGCCCGGCTGCGCGACAGCGAAACCTCCGCCCAGCTGGTGAAGTCGGCCGAGGCGTCCGACGACGAGTCGGTGATCCGCCGGGCCCGGGCGCTGGCGCGCAACGCCCACTACTACGAAAAGGCCCGCGCCTTCGGCGGCCTGGTGGCGCAATACAGCGCCGGCAAGGAGCCGCGCGACATGCTGTTCGTCTGCACCGGCGGCGGCCCGGGCATCATGGAGGCGGCCAACCGCGGCGCCCACGAGGCCGAAGGCATCAGCGTCGGCCTGTCCATCGCCCTGCCCATGGAGGAGGCGGCCAATCCTTACGTGACGCCGGCCCTGTCCTTCAAGTTCCACTATTTCGCGCTGCGCAAGATGCACTTCATGATGCGCGCGAAGGCCCTCGTCGCCTTCCCCGGCGGCTTCGGCACCCTGGACGAGCTGTTCGAGGTGATCACGCTGGTGCAGACGCGCAAGGCGCGCCAGGTGCCCATCGTGCTGTTCGGCACCGACTACTGGAGGCGGCTGGTGGACTTCGACCTGCTGGTGGAGGAAGGCGTCATCTCGCCGGCCGACCTGGAGCTGTTCCAGTTCGCCGACGAGCCCGAGGCGGCCTGGGACATCATCAGGACCTTCTATCGTCTCTGAGCCCCAGGGCCACCCGCACGCCCAGGCCGACCGAGGTGGCCACCGTCCAGAACACGGCGCTGACGCCCACCACGGCGCCGAAGCTGCCGAACAGCAGGGGCGTGGCCACGCTGGAGGCGTTGATCACCAGCATGCGCATGCCCACCGCCTCGCCGTGGCGGTGCTCCGGCGTGATCTGGTGCAGCATGCTCATGACCATGGGCTGGACCATGCCCAGCGCGAAACCCAGCAGCAGGGAGCACAGGCCCATGGTGAGCGCCAGGTGCATGAAGGGGTAGACGGAGTAGATCGCGCTGGTGGCCACCATCGCGGCCACGATCAGCACCCACTCCCGCACCCGCGAAGCCACCAAGGGCAGCAGGACGCGGACGCCGGCGGCCGCGGCGGCGAACACGCCGAGGATGGTGCCGATCACCGAGGCCGACAGCTGGCGCTCGTGTCCCAGCACCGGGACGACGAAGGTGTGAACGTCCCAGGCCGAGGACAGGAACCAGTTCACCAGGATCAGCCGGCGGAACAGGGGCGCGCGCCAAAGGTCCCAGGCGCGGCCGCGCGGCCGGTTGCGGTGCGCCTCCGGCAGCGGCAGCTCGCGGGCCGTGCGGATCCAGTACCAGCACACCAGCGGGAAGGTCGCCAGCAGCGCGAAGGCGGCGCGGTAGCCGGCGTGGTCGATCACCAGGCCGGCGGCGAAGGGCCCGAGGAAGTTGGAGAAGGCCGGGCCGATCGCCAGCCAGGAGAAGGCCTGCTTGAGCTGGTCCGGGCCGGCGGCGGCCCGTCCCACGTGGCGCTGCAGGGCGATCAATGCGCTGCCGGTGGCCCCGCCCGTGAGCAGCGCGGCCAGGCACAGCACGGGGAACACCGGGAAGGCGACGGCCAAGCCGGTGCCGATCGCGGCCGCGGTCACGCTCAGCGCCACGGGCTTCTTCAGGCCGTGCCGGTCGGCGAAGCGACCGGCCGGCAGTGACAGGAACACTTGCGTGAGCGCATAGAGCGACATCAGGACGCCCACGGCCAGCTCGCTGTAGCCGGCGGCCAGCGCCAGCAGCGGCGAGGCCATGCGCATGCCGGCCATGCAGGCGTGCAGGAAGACATGGCCGGTGATCAGGCGCGCCAGCTCGCGCGCCGATGCGGGCGACTCAGGCGTCGTTGTCGTCACCGTTGTCGGCCGGCGGCAGCAGCGCCTGTGCCTGGTTCTCGGGCAGCGCCTCGATGTTCTTCAGGGCGCGGCGCATCTGCTTGGTCCGGGTGTCGGCCTTGTCGACCGTATCAGCCGCCTTCTGCACCTGCTCCTTGATGCGCGCGACCCATTCGCCGTAGCGCTCGAACTCGGTCTTCACCGCTCCCAGCACCTTCCAGACCTCGGACGCCTGCTGCTCCAGCGCCAGGGTGCGGAAGCCCATGTGCAGGCTGTTGAGCATGGCCAGCAGCGTGGTCGGGCCGGCCAGCGTCACCCGGTGCTCGCGCTGGATGCGGTCCATCAGCCCGGGGCGGCGCAGGACCTCGGCGTACAGGCTCTCGATGGGCAGGAACAGGATCGCGAAATCGGTGGTCTGCGGCGGGCTCAGGTAGTAGTCCGCGATGGACTTCGCCTCCTCGCGGATGCGCGTCTCCAGCGCGCGGCCGGCGCTCTCCACCCCGGCCGGGTCGGCGCGGTCCTGCGCCTCCAGCAGGCGCTCGTAGTCCTCGCGCGGGAACTTGGCGTCGATCGGCAGCCACACGGCGGACCCATCGTCGCTGCGGCCCGGGAAGCGGATCGCGAAGTCCACGCGCTGGTTGCTGCGCGGCCTGGTCTCGACCTGCCTGGCGTACTGCTCCGGCGTCAGCACCTGCTCCAGCAGCGCCTGGAGCTGCACCTCGCCGAACATGCCGCGGGTCTTCACGTTGGTCAGCACGCGCTGCAGGTCGCCCACCCCCTGCGCCAGCGTCTGCATCTGGCCCAGGCCGTGGTGCACCTGCTCCAGCCGCTCCGCCACCTGGCGGAAGCTCTCGCCCAGGCGCGCCTCCAGCGTGGTCTGCAGCTTCTCGTCGACCGTCTTGCGCATCTCGTCCAGCTTGGCGGCGTTGGTCTGCTGCATCGCGGCGAGCTGGGTCTCCAGGGTCGTGCGGACCTCAGCGATGCGGCGCGCGTTGGCCTCGCTGAGGTCGCGCAGCTGGTTGTTCAAGGTGTCCATGAGCGTCTTCTGCAGCAGCGTGAGCTGCTGCGAGAAGGCGTCGATCTGCGCATTCTGGGTGCGCGTGGCCTCCTGGCCCTGCTGCATGAGGGTCTGCTGGAAGGCCGACAGGGTCTGCGTCAGCTCCCCGCGCAGCCCGCGCGAGGACTCGCTGATCTCGCGCCGCAGCTCCCGCTCCAGCCGTTCGTTGGCCGCCATCAGTTCGGCGCGGCCCGTGTCGGGTGCCGGCGGCTTGCGCAGCAGCACCAGCAGCAGGACGACGCTGGCCAGGCCCAGCCCGATCGCGATCCAGGATTCCACTAGCCCAGCACCTCGGGATTGAGCGGGGTGAGCGGCTTGCCGTCCACCAGGAAGCCGATCAGGTTGTCGGCGGCCAGGTCCGCCATCGCCCGGCGGGTGGTCACCGTGGCGCTGGCGATATGGGGAGTCAGGACCACGTTGGGCACCGTCAGCAGGTCGGGATGGACTTTGGGCTCGCCCTCGAACACGTCGAGGCCGGCGGCGGCGATGCGGCCGGCCTTCAGCGCCTGGGCCAGCGCCGCGTCGTCGACGATGCCGCCGCGGGCGATGTTGACGAGCGTGGCCGTCGGCTTCATGAGCGCGATCTCGGCCGCGCCGATCGCATGGTGCGACGCCGCCGTGTAGGGCAGCACCAGCACCAGGTGGTCGGCGGTCTTCAGCAGTTCTTCCTTGCCCACGTAGCGGGCCTTGCATGCGGCCTCGAGTTCGGGCGTCAGGCGCGACCGGTTGTGGTAGATCACGTTCATGCCGAAACCGTGGGCGCCGCGCTTCGCGATGCCCTGCCCGATGCGGCCCATGCCCAGGATGCCCAGCGTGCTGCCGTGGACCTCGGCGCCGGCGAACATGTCGTAGCTCCACTTCGTCCACTGGCCGGCGCGCAGGTAATGCTCGCTCTCGCAGATGCGGCGGGCGGTGGCCATCAGCAGGGCGAAGCCGAAATCCGCGGTGGTCTCGGTCAGCACGTCGGGCGTGTTGGTGGCCAGCACCTTGCGCGCGCTCATCGCAGGGACGTCGAAGTTGTTGAAGCCCACGGCCATGTTGGCGCAGACCTTCAGATCCGGGCAGGCGGCCAGCAGCGTGGCGTCGATGCGCTCGGTGCCGGTGGTGAAGGCGCCCACCTTGCCTTGCAGGCGGGCGATCAATTCCGGCTGGCTCCAGGTGGCGTCGGCCTGGTTGGACTCCACCTCGAAGTGCTGTTCGAGGCGCGCGAGGGTCTGCGGGAACACGGCCCGGGCGACGAGGATGCGGGGTTTGCTCATGGGGGTCAGCGGAACCAGAGGAAGGTCATGACCAGGAACAGCGGGACCAGGATGCCCACCGACCAGGCCATGTAGCCGAAGAAGCTGGGCATTTTGACACCGCGATCCTCGGCGATGGCCTTGACCATCATGTTGGGAGCGTTGCCGATGTAGCTGTTGGCGCCCATGAACACCGAGCCGGCGGATATGGCCGCCAGCACCGGGGCCAGCTGCGTCATCAGCACCTTGGCGTCGCCGCCGGCGGTGTTGAAGAACACCAGGTAGGTCGGCGCGTTGTCCAGGAAGGAGCTGAGCGCGCCGCTGGCCCAGAAGTACATGGCGGGATCGGGCGTGCCGTCGGCCCGGGTCACGGCCGCGATGATGGGTCCGAAGGGACCGTTGGGGCCGGCGCGCAGCATCGCGATCACCGGCACGATGGTCACGAAGATCCCGGCGAAGAGCTTGGCCACCTCCTGCATCGGGCCCCAGGAGAACTGGTTGGCCTCGTGCACCGGCGCCGGCGTGATCTTCAGCGACAGGAAGGTGACGGCGACCAGGCCCACGTCGCGCACCAAGTCCGGCAGGCCCAGCTCGGCGCCTGCCAGGTGGAACACCACCGGGGACTTCCAGAAGCCGCTGAGCAGCACCAGTCCCACGATGGCCGCCAGCAGCCAGAAGTTGCGCGCGCCGTCGAAGCCGATGCCGCGCGTGTCGGGCGTGGGGTCCACCGGGCGGATCTCCTCGCGCCGGTGGTAGTAGTGGAAGTCCAGCGCGTAGAAGATCGCCAGCAGCGAGCCGACCAGGAACAGGGTCTCGGGGAAGACGTGGGCCACCGTCCAGAAGAAGTCCACGCCCTGCAGGAAGCCCAGGAACAGCGGCGGGTCGCCCAGCGGCGTGAGCGAGCCGCCGGCGTTCGACACGATGAAGATGAAGAAGATGACCGTATGGACGGTGTGCCTGCGGTTGTCGTTGGCGCGGATCAGGGGCCGGATCAGCAGCATCGAGGCGCCCGTGGTCCCCATGAAGCTCGCCAGCACGGCGCCGATGGCCAGGATGGCGGTGTTCAGCCCCGGGCTGCCATGCAGGTTGCCGCGGATGTAGATGCCGCCGGCCACCGTGAACAGCGCCGTGATCAGGATGACGAAGGGGAGGTACTCCTCCACCAGCACGTGCACCAGCGCCGAGCCGGCCGCCTCGGCCCCGAACAGGACGGCGAAGGGCACCACGAAGGCGAGCCCCCAGCCGGCGGCCACCTTGCCGAAGTGGTGGTGCCAGAACCAGGGGGTCAGCAGCGGGCACAGCGCGATCGACAGCAGGATGCCGGCGAAGGGCACGCCCCACAGGGGCGAGAGTCGGGTGGCGTCGACCTGCGCGGCGGCCGCCCAGGCCGGGCAGAGCAGCAGGCTGGCCAGCAGCAGCGGCCTCAGCTTGGACATCGGATCTCCTCGTCGGCCGGCGGACCCGGCCCGATCATTCTTCTTGCAGCGCCGCCGAGCATACCCAATGCGGCGGGCGCGGCCGGCGCCGGGCGCTACTCCAGCCAGCGGGTGAAGGAAGCCACCGGCTCGCGCGGCGTGTGGAAGCCGTTCACCGGATGCCGCAGGTCCGGGTAGCCGAGCGACATGCCGCACACCAGCATCTCGTCGCCGCCGGCGCCGAGATGCGGCAGGATGATCTTCGCGTAGCCGTTCCACGCCGCCTGCGGGCAGGTGTGCAGGCCGCGGGCGCGCGCCGCCACCATGATGTTCTGCAGGAACATGCCGTAGTCCATCAGCGAGCCGCGCCCCAGGACGCGGTCCATGGTGAACATCAGGCCCACGGGCGCGTCGAAGAAGCGGAAGTTGCGCTGGTGCTGCGCATGCATCTTGTCCTTCTCGCCCTTGGCGATGCCCAGCAGGCCGTACAGGCCCCAGCCGTTCTCGCGCCGGCGGTCGATATAGGGCGGCACCCATTTCGTGGGGTAGTAGTCGAACTCCTCGCGGTATTCCTCGGCCAGCGCCGGG
The DNA here is from genome assembly GCA_028868995.1 of Burkholderiales bacterium. GTDB lineage: Bacteria > Pseudomonadota > Gammaproteobacteria > Burkholderiales > Burkholderiaceae_C > Ramlibacter. The sequence continues at coordinate 11,030 of JAGWTH010000015.1, forward strand.
TTCGCGTAGAGCGCGTCGTGCACCGCGCACACCTTGTCCACCAGCGTGTCGCGGCTCGCGCCCTGCAGGACGTAGACCTTCCAGGGCTGGGTGTTGGTGCCGGACGGCGCCCGGCTGGCGACGGCGAGGATGTGCTCGATGTCCTCGCGCGGCACCGGCTGGTCGCGCAGGAAGGCGCGGCAGGAGAAGCGGCTCTCGATGGCGGCGTCGACGCTCGCGGGATCGGCCACGACGGTGGCCACCTGGGACGGTTTCACTGCAGGGACTCCAGGACGCGCCTCAGGCGCTCGGGCAGGGAGGTCGGACGGCGCGTGGCGCGGTCCACGTAGACGTGCACGAAGTGGCCCTTGGCCACGGTGAGCGGTTCGCCCGCCAGGAACAGGCCGACCTCGTAGCGGACGCTGGACGTGCCGATCCGAGCCACGCGCAGGCCCGCCTCCACCGTCTGCGGGAACTCCACCGGGGCGAAGTAGTTGCACTGGGTCTCGATCACCAGGCCGATGGTCCCGCCCGCGTGGATGTCGAGGGCGCCCTGCTCGATCAGGTGCGCGTTCACCGCGGTGTCGAACCAGCTGTAGTACACGACGTTGTTGACGTGCCCGTAGGCGTCGTTGTCCATCCAGCGCGTGGTGATCGTGCGGAAGGCCTTGTAGCCGGCGCGCCCCTCCGGCTGCGGCTTGGGAACGGGGGATTCGCTCATCGCGGGCGATTGTGCCAGCGGCGCGAATAGGCCAGCGCCACGCCGAAGGTATTGACCTGCACCTGCACGGTGTCCTCCAGCCGGCGGCCGTAGCCGCCGGCCATGGCGAAGGCCAGCGGCACGCCGCGCTGCCAGGCCCAGTCGAACACGCGCCGGTCGCGCGCTTCCAGCCCGTCCCAGGTGAGCTTCAGGCGGCCCAGGCGGTCGCCCTCGTGCGGGTCGGCGCCCGCCAGGTAGATCACCAGGCCGGGATCGAAGCGGTGCGCGAGTTCGTCCAGGGCCCGCTCCAGGGCCTGCAGGTAGGCGTCGTCGCCGGTGCCGTCGGGCAGGTCCACGTCCAGGTCGCCCGCCTCCTTGCGGAAGGGGAAGTTCTTCTGGCCGTGCAGCGACAGGGTGAACACGGTCGGATCGTCGCGGAAGATGCGCGCCGTGCCGTTGCCCTGGTGCACGTCCAGGTCGACGATCGCCACCCGCAGCGGCCGGTGGGTGCGGCGCCCCTGCTCCGCCTGCATCAGGCGTGCCGCGACGGCGGCGTCGTTGAAGACGCAGAAGCCGCCGCCGCGGTCCGGGTAGGCATGGTGGGTGCCGCCCGCGACATTGGCCGCGACGCCCTCCTCGAACGCGGCCCGGCAGGCGGCGATGGTGGCGCCGACAGAGCGGCGGGCCCTTTGGGCCATGGCCTCGCTCCAGGGGAAGCCGATCTCGCGCAGGATCTTCGGGTCCACCGAGCCGTCTCCGATCGCCTGGATGTAGGCCGGGGTGTGGACCAGGGCCAGTTCGCCGTCCGAGGCGGGCGGGGCGGGCATCAGGCGGATGCCCGGCAGCTCGGCGGCCAGCCGGTCACGCAGCAGGCGGTACTTGCCCATGGGAAAACGGTGGCCCGGCGGCAGGGGCAGGACGAACTGGTCGGCATGGAACACCTGCATCCGGCCATTGTCCGGGGGCCCCGAAACCTAGGGAAATGACTCTAGTTTGCTGCGCCGCAACAAAAAAGGCTTGCTTTCGGGGCGGCCACCCCTATACTTCGACCCATGCTGCACTGCAACATCAGAGCAGCCAAGGAACCCCCAACCTGTCACACACCGGAGAATCCCCATGCTGACCGCTGAACAACTGCTGGCCGCCCAGAAGGCGAACGTCGAGACCCTCTTCGGCCTGACCTCCAAGGCCTTCGAAGGCGTCGAGAAGCTCGTCGAGCTGAACGTCACCGCCACCAAGGCCGCCCTGGCCGAGGCCGCCGAGACCACCACGTCCATGCTGAGCGTCAAGGACGCCCAGGAACTGCTGGCCCTGCAAGCCGCCCTCTTCCAGCCCCTGGCCGAGAAGACCGCCGCCTACAGCCGCCACCTGTACGACATCGGCTCCACCACCGGCGCCGAGTTCACCAAGACCTTCGAAGGCCAGTTCGCCGACGCCCAGAAGAAGTTCCTGGCCGTGGTCGACAACGCCGCCAAGAACGCCCCCGCCGGCTCCGAAACCGCCGTGGCCGTGTTCAAGAGCGCCGTGGCCGCCGGCAACAATGCCCTGGAGTCGGTGCAGAAGGCCGTGAAGCAGGCCACCGACGTGGCCGAAGCCAACTTCAACGCCGTGGCCAGCACCGCCGTGAACGCCACCAAGACCACGGCCAAGGCCAAACGCGCCTGAGGCTTGAATTTCGGGTTCCTGACTTGATTTGAGTTAAGCGGGAACTTCGCAGCTAAGCTGAGAATCATTGGAAGGTCTCTCCCGTCATCGGACGGGAGCCTCCGCAGGTTGTCTCCTCGGGTCCTTTCGACACCTTCACAGGTTCAGGGATCCCTTCAGCCGCCAGTCGCAAGACTGGCGGCTTTTTTCTTGCCGCCTTCAGGAGGGCGCATGCGAGCGGGCCGCCAGGGCCGCCCGCAGCTGCGGCAAGGCCGCCAGCATGGCCGCGCGCCCGGCCTCGATCGCCCGGCGCCGGCCCGCGAAGTCGCCGCTGCCCATGCCCGCCAGGGCCGGCCGGACCACGACGTCGGCATCGCGCAGCTCCCAGCCGTTGAGGCTCTTGCCCATGATGGCGAAGGTCTGCATCAGCACCTGCAGCGTGTCGCCGGACGGGTTGCCCTCCGGCGCGCTGGAGATGTCCACCGCGATCACCAGCTCGGCGCCCATCTGCCGCGCGTAGTGCACGGGCACCGGCGAGACCAGGCCGCCGTCCACGAACTCGCGGCTGCCGATCTTCACCGGCAGGAACACCGCCGGGACCGAGCTCGATGCGCGCACCGCCGTGCCCGTGTCGCCCCGCTGGAACAGCACGCCCTGGCCGGTGCGCAGGTCGGTGGCGACGATGCCCAGCGGCAGCGGCATGTCCTCGATCAGGCGGTGGTCCACCTGCGCGTCGACGTAGCGCGCGAGTGCCTCGCCGCGCAGCACGCCCCGGCTGAAGATCGGCAGCGTCCAGTCGGCGAAGGCCGCCTCGTCCATGCCCAGGGCCAGCTGCTGCAGTTGCGCCCCGTTGCGGCCGCTGGCATAGAGCGCCGCCACCAGGCTGCCCGCCGAGGTGCCCACCACGAGGTCGGGCTTGATGCCGGCCTCCTCCAGGACCTCGATCACGCCGACATGGGCGAAGCCCCGCGCGGCACCGCCGCCCAGCGCCAGGCCGATGCGCGGTGGCACCTTGGCCACAGCGGCGGGAGGAGCCGGGGGCGGCTCGGGCGCCCTGGGCGGCGCCCCGGCGCAGCCCGCCAGCAGCAGGGCGGCCAGGCCGCAAAGGCCGGCCTGGCGCAGGCGCGCACCGATGTTCCGAAAAATGCTTCGCGTGTGAATCGTCATGCTCCGCCCTGCAGCGGGCGCTCCCGAAAGGACCGTCTCCATGGTGCCCATGGACTACCTGCATTGTCCCGCGGGTCGAAATCGCCCGCCCGAGGCCCGATAATTGACGTTTACGTCAACGTAATACCAGGAGCAGAGATGGACATCCAGGGCAAGGTCTTCATCGTCACCGGCGGCGCCTCGGGCCTCGGCGAGGGCACGGCGCGCATGCTCGCGGCCAACGGCGGCAGGGTGGTCATCGCCGACATGCAGGCGGACAAGGGCGAGCAGGTCGCCCGCGAGATCGGCGGCGCCTTCGTGAAGTGCGACGTCAGCCAGGAGGCCGACGCGCAGGCGGCGGTCGCCAAGGCCGTCTCCCTGGGCAAGCTGATGGGCCTGGTGAACTGCGCCGGCATCGCCCCGGCGGAGAAGACGGTCGGCAAGAACGGCGCGCACAACCTGGGCGTGTTCAGCAAGACCGTGATGGTCAACCTGGTGGGCACCTTCAACATGATCCGCCTGGCCGCCGAGGCCATGGCGAAGAACGAGCCCGAACCCACCGGCGAGCGCGGCTGCATCATCTCCACCGCCTCGGTCGCGGCCTTCGACGGCCAGATCGGCCAGGCGGCCTACAGCGCCTCCAAGGGCGGCGTGGTGGGCATGACCCTGCCGATCGCGCGCGACCTCGCCCGCAGCGGCATCCGCAACATGACCATCGCCCCCGGCATCTTCGGCACGCCCATGCTGTTCGGCATGCCCCAGGAGGTGCAGGACGCGCTGGCGGCCAGCGTGCCCTTCCCCTCGCGCCTGGGCGCGCCCGGGGACTACGCGAAGCTGGCCAGGCACATCTTCGAGAATGACATGCTCAACGGCGAGGTGATCCGCCTCGACGGCGCCATCCGCATGGCCCCGAAGTGACCCTCGCCCGGGGCGGCGCGCCCCTATAGTCCCGGGACGCAAACCACCCGCGACAGGAGAACCACGATGCGCCGGCCCCTTCTCGCCTGGCTCGCCTCGCTCGCCGCGGCGGGCCTGCTGGCCGCCTGTGCCGGCGCCCCCGGGCACTTCGATGACCAGGTCCCGCCGCAACCCGAGGCGGCCTCGGGCCTGACGGCCAAGCCCGGCTGGGCGACCCGCAGGTTCGCGGTGGCCGCGGCCAACCCGCTCGCCACCGATGCCGGCTACCAGGTGCTGAAGGCCGGCGGCAGCGCGGTCGATGCGGCGATCGCCGTGCAGATGGTGCTGGCGCTGGTCGAGCCGCAGTCCAGCGGCCTGGGCGGCGGCGCCTTCCTGCTGCACTACGACGGCCACCGGGTCCAGGCCTACGACGGCCGCGAGACGGCCCCGGCCGCCGCCGACGGGCGCCTGTTCCTCGGCGCCGACGGCAAGCCCCTTGCCTTCTACGATGCCGTGGTCGGCGGCCGCGCGGTGGGCGTGCCGGGCACGCTGCGGGCACTGGAGCTGGCGCATCGCGAGCACGGCCGGCTGCCCTGGGCCAGCCTGTTCCTGCCGGCGATCCGCCTGGCCGAGCAAGGCTTCCGGGTCAGCCCGCGGCTGCACGCGCTGATCCGGCACGACCCCTACCTGCGCCGGGATCCCGCCGCCCGCGCCTACTTCTACCAGCCCGATGGCGAGCCGCTCGCGGTGGGCAGCACGTTGCGCAACCCGCAGCTCGCGGCGGTGCTGCGCCGCATCGCCGCCGAGGGCGCCAGCGCCTTCTACCGGGGCGACATCGCCCAGGCCATCGTCGACAAGGTGCGCGGGCACCCGACCAACCCGGGGAAGATGACCCTGGCCGACCTCGCCGGCTACCGCGCCAAGGAGCGCGAGCCGATCTGCTTCGACGACCGCGCCCGCGGGCACGACTGGCGCATCTGCGGCTTCCCGCCCCCCAGCTCGGGGGCGATCGCCATCGGCCAGATCCTGGGCATCCTGAACGACACCGATGCCGCCTCGCTGCCCCTGCAGGACGGCCTGCCCTCGGCCGCCTGGCTGCACCTGTACACCGAGGCCGCGCGCCTGGCCTTCGCCGACCGCGGCCAGTACCTGGGCGACCCGGACTTCGTGCAGCCGCCCGCGGGGCGCTGGACGAGCCTGCTCGATCCGGCCTACCTCGCCTCGCGCGCGCGACTGATCGGTGCGCGCAGCATGAAGGAGGTGCGGCCCGGCAACCCCGGCCAGCTCGCGAGCCTCTATGCACCCGCCGCCGACCAGGTGGAGCACGGCACCTCGCACATCAGCATCGTCGATGCCTACGGCGACGCCCTGGCCATGACCACCACCATCGAGGACGCCTTCGGCGCCCGCCAGATGGTGCGCGGCTTCCTCCTGAACAACGAACTCACCGATTTCAACTTCGCGCCCGCCGACGCCCAGGGCCGCCCCGTCGCCAACCGCGTGGAGCCCGGCAAGCGCCCGCGCTCCTCGATGGCGCCCACCCTCGTCTTCGACGCGGCCACCGGGCGGCTCGCCATGAGCACCGGCAGCCCCGGCGGCGCGCTGATCATCCACTACACGGCCAAGACGCTCTACGGCGTGCTGGACTGGGGACTCACGCCGCAGCAGGCCGTCGACCTGCCCAACTTCGGCTCGACCGGCGGCCCGACCCTGCTGGAGCGTGGCCGCTTCCCCGCCGCGACCGTGCAGGCGCTGCAGGCGCGCGGCCACGAGGTGCGGGAGATGGACATGACCAGCGGCCTGCAGGCGATCAGCGTGGACGACGTGCACGGCCAGCGCATGCTGCTGGGCGGCGCCGACCCGCGCCGCGAGGGCATCGTCATGGGCGACTGAGGGCCGCGGCAGGCCGCTCGATCCGCTCGTACTCGGAGATCACCTGGGCGCCCAGCAGCAGCAGGGTTGCGGCGATCTCCAGGCTGAACAGGATCACGACCGCGGTCGTGAACGAGCCGTAGACCACGCTCACCGCCGACAGGGTGCCGAAGTACCAGACCAGCACCCGGCGCGTGAGCTCCCACAGCAGCGCCGCCGTCACGCCACCCAGCAGCGCGCGGCGCCAGCGCAGGCGCCCGACCGGCATCACCATGTAGATCGAGGTGAGCAGCAGGATCTCGCCGGCCAGTCCCAGAAGGTACAGCAGCACGCCCGAGACGCCGTGCAGCGACCATTGCACGCCCAGGAGCCCCACGCTGTCCTCGCCCATGGCCTGGAGGCTGCCCGTCACCAGGGTCACCACCAGCAGGCCGAAGCCCAGCGAGAAGATGTAGCAGTAGGGCAGCAGCGCCGACACCAGGACATGGCGCCGGCGCACCGTGAAGCGGTGCAGGAAGATCACCGCCATCGCCTTCTCCAGCACCGTGAAGGCGAGCGAGCTGAAGAACAGCATGGTGCCCAGCAGCACCCAGCCGACCACGTCGCGGTGCGCGACGAAGTTCGCCAGCTCCGCCACGATGGCGCCGGACTGCCCCGGCGTCAGCCACTCCAGGTAGCGGCCGACCGTGGCCAGCAGCTCGTGCTCGTCCACCAGACGCGACAGGACGATCACCGTCAGCACCATCAGCGGCACCACGGACAGCAGGGCGTAATAGGCGACCGCGCCCGCCAGCAGCAGGCCCTGGTTGGCCTGGAAGCCCTGCAGCACCTTGCGCGCGAAGGCATGGGGATGGGCCAGCACCCAGGCCGCGGCCGGACTCAGGACGCGCAGGCGGCGGGACATCGCGCCGGGGGCCGCGCTAGACGTCGATGGCCGTGGCCGACCCGGCCTGCTTGCGCAGCTCGAACTTCTGGATCTTGCCGGTGGAGGTCTTGGGCAGTTCGCCGAACACGATGGCCTTCGGCACCTTGAAGCCCGCGAGGTGCTTCCTGCAGTGCGCGACGAGGTCCTCGGGCGTGACGCTGGAGCCGGGCTTCAGCTCCACGAAGGCACAGGGCGTCTCGCCCCACTTGGGATCGGGACGGGCCACCACCGCCGCCGCCAGCACCGCCGGGTGCCGGTACAGCACGTCCTCCACCTCGATCGAGGAGATGTTCTCGCCGCCGGAGATGATGATGTCCTTGCTGCGGTCCTTGATCTTGATGTAGCCGTCCGGGTACTGCACCGCCAGGTCCCCGGTGTGGTACCAGCCGCCGGCGAAGGCCTCCTGGGTGGCCTTGGGGTTCTTCAGGTAGCCCTTCATCACGATGTTGCCGCGGAACATGATCTCGCCCATGGTCTCGCCGTCCCAGGGCACCGGCTGCAGCGTCTGCGGGTCCAGCACCCGGGCGCTGCGCTGCAGGTGGTAGCGCACGCCCTGGCGGGCGTTCAGGCGGGCGCGCTCGCCGATGTCCAGGCCCTCCCACTCCTCGTGCTTCGCGCAGGCGGTGGCCGGGCCGTAGACCTCGGTCAGGCCGTACACGTGGGTGAGGTCGAAGCCCAGCTGCTCCATGCCCTCGATCAGCGAGGCCGGCGGCGCCGCGCCCGCCACCATGGCCTTGACGCCCTGGGGCAGGCCCTTCTTCAGCGCCTCCGGCGCGTTCACCAGCATGCCGTGCACGATGGGCGCGCCGCAGTAGTGGGTCACGCCGTGCTCGCGGATCGCGTCGATCATCGCCTTGGCCTCGACCTTGCGCAGGCACACGTTCACACCGGCGCGCGCGGCCACCGTCCAGGGGAAACACCAGCCGTTGCAGTGGAACATGGGCAGCGTCCACAGGTAGACCGGGTGCTTGGGCATGTCCCATTCGAGGATGTTGGACACGGCGTTGGTCGCCGCGCCGCGGTGGTGGTAGACCACGCCCTTGGGGTTGCCGGTGGTGCCGCTGGTGTAGTTCAGCGCGATCGCATCCCATTCGTCGGCCGGCAGCTCCCAGGCGAAGTCCGGGTCGCCGCCGGCGAGGAATTCCTCGTAGGTGGTGCTGCCGATGCGCTCGGCGGCGCCGGCGAACAGCGCGTCCTCGGCGTCGATCACCAGCAGCGGCTGCGTGCCCTGGCGCTGCGCGATGGCCTTGCGCATCACCGGCGCGAATTCGGGATCCACGACCACCGCCCGGGCCTCCCCGTGATCGAGCATGAAGGCGATGGCCTCCGGGTCGAGCCGGGTGTTGAGCGTGTTAAGCACCGCCCCCGCCATCGGGATGCCAAAGTGCGCCTCCACCATGGGCGGGGTGTTGGGCAGCATCACGGCCACCGTGTCGCCCTGGCCCAGGCCGGCGCGCTGCAGGGCGCTGGCCAGGCGCCGGCAGCGCTCGTAGGTCTGGGCCCAGGTGCGGCGCAGCCCGCCGTGGACCACCGCCGTGCGCTGCGGATAGACCTCCGCCGCGCGCTCGAGGAAGGACAGGGGGGACAGGGGCGTGAAGTTCGCCTCGTTGCGGGGCAGGTCCTGGTCGAAAATGCGGGCCATGGTCTCGTCTCCTGGATGTCGGGGCCTAGGTTAGTCCTTTTCCGCCCGGTGCAGAATCCGGGTGGAACACGCAGCCCTCACCGTGGCCATCCCCCAGAACTTCATCCAGGAACTGCTCGCGCGCGCCGACATCGTCGAGATCGTCGGCCGCTACGTGCAGCTGAAGAAGGGCGGCGCCAACTTCCTGGGCCTGTGCCCCTTCCACGGCGAGAAGACGCCCTCCTTCACGGTGAGCCCCTCCAAGCAGTTCTACCACTGCTTCGGCTGCGGCAAGAACGGTAACGCCATCGGCTTTCTGATGGATTACGCCGGCATGAATTTCGTCGAGGCGGTGAAGGACCTGGCTGGCCAGTACGGCATGCAGGTACCCGAGGACGACCGTTCCCCGGCCGATCGGGCGCGCGAGGCGGAGCAGCGCCAGAAGCAGGCGACGCTCACCGACGTCCTGGAGAAGGCGGGGGCGGCCTACCGCAAGCACCTGAAGGCTTCGCCCCGGGCCATCGCCTACCTCAAGGGCCGCGGCGTCTCCGGCGAGATCGCCAGGCAGTTCGGCCTGGGCTACGCGCCGGAGGGCTGGCGCACGCTGGCGAGCGTCTTCCCGGAGTACGACGACCCGCTGCTGGCCGAGAGCGGCCTGGTGATCGTGAACGAGGAGGACGGCAAGCGCTACGACCGCTTCCGCGACCGGATCATGTTCCCGATCCGCAACGTCAAGGGCGAGTGCATCGGCTTCGGCGGCCGGGTCCTCGGCGACGGGACGCCGAAATACCTGAACTCGCCCGAGACCCCGGTCTTCAGCAAGGGCCGCGAGCTGTACGGCCTCTGGGAGGCCCGCAACGCCCTGCGCGAGCAAGGCTACGTGCTGGTGACCGAGGGCTACATGGACGTGATCGGCCTGGCGCAGCTGGGATTCCCCAACGCCGTGGCCACCCTGGGCACGGCGTGCACCACCGACCACGTGCAGAAGCTGTTCCGCTTCACCGACAACGTGGTGTTCAGCTTCGACGGCGACGCCGCCGGCCGGCGCGCCGCGCGCAAGGCCCTCGACGGTGCCCTGCCCTATGCCACCGACGTGCGCACGGTGAAGTTCCTGTTCCTGCCGCCCGAGCACGACCCGGACAGCTACATCCGGGAATACGGGCAGGACGCCTTCGCCCGGTTCGTCCGGCAGGCGGTCCCCCTGAGCGAGTTCCTGATGGATGCCGCGGCGGAAGGCTGCGACCTCGGGACCGCGGAGGGCCGCTCCCGCATGGTGAGCAACGCCGGCCCGCTGTGGAAGCTGCTGCCCGAGGGGGCGCTGCGCAAGCAGCTGCTGGGCGCGATCGCCGAGCGGGCCCAGCTGGGGGAGCTCGACCTCCTGGAGCTCTGGGGCGTCGCCCGCGCGCAAGGCAAGCCCGCATCCCGGGGCGGCAAGGGCTCCGAGTCGCCTTACAAGCGGCGGGCCTACGGCGCCGGGACGCGGCATGCCATCAAGCCCAAGGCGATCGCGATGGCCGAGCACATCGGCCGCGCGGTGCTGCGCAATTCCCAGGCCTGGGATCTGCTCACCAACGAGGATCACCACGTCTTGTGCGAGCTGCAGTCGCCGCATGGCGACCTGTTCTCCTGGATCGACACCCGGTTCCACGAACATGGCGTGGAGCCCTGGGCGGTGCTGCAGCTGGGGATCGATGGCCAGCCGTTCGCGGAACTCGCTGGCCGCCTGGTGGCCCTGGACGACCTTCAGCCAACCGGTCGGGCCCACGAGGTGGAAGAGGTCGACGAGGCGGCCCTGCGCCGGTCCATGGCCGCCATCCACCTCGACGCCCTCGCCGAGGAAATCGCACGGGTCGGAAAACTCCCGGCCTCGGACTCGGACCGGGTGGAACGCCTGTACGAGCTCAGCCGAAAGCAGAAGGCGTTGCTGGAAGCGCAAAAACCGGGCGCCAAGGCTTGAAATTTCCGGGCGCCCCTATAATGTAGGGTTTGCTGGCGGCAAGAGCGACAGCAGCACCTCCGGACCGGCCGGCCCTCACGCACGAGCGGCGCCCCCCAGCGGGCATAGGCCACATCACCGCAAGGGCTGCACACCAAATGATCGCCCACCCATCTTGCCCCTGAGGCGGCCCTCGTCCGGCCGCCCGACCCGCGCCGGGTTTCGTGGCGCATTTGTCTATCCGCAGTCCTTTACCGAGGTCGTATGCCCGCTCAAAAGTCCGCGAAACCGTCCGCCGCCCCGAAACCCGCCGCCCGAAAACCAGTCCAACCCGCGTCCGCAACCCCTGCCAAGGCCCGCTTGAAGGTCGTCAAGACCGACAGCAAGCCCGCCGCAACCAGACCCGCCAAGCCCGTGCCCACGAAGTCCACCGCCAAGTCCGACAAGGCCTCCGCCAAGGAAGAGACGAAGAAGACCGCCAAGACCGCCGCCGTCGCCGACGAGCCGGCGAAGAAGAAGCCCGGCCGCCCGCCCAAGGCGAGCGCCGAGGTCGCCACCCCGCCCAAGGCCGCCGCCGGCGCCAAGCGCGGCCGCAAGCCCAAGGCGGCCGCCGGAGCCAAGGAAGAGGAAGAAGACCTCGCCGACATCGAGGCCGAGTTCGAGGACAGCGAGCCGGCCGTCGAGGAAGCCGCGGTCGCCGAGAAGGCGAAGCCGCTGCGCATGAAGATCAGCAAGGCGAAGGAACGCGCGCTGATGAAGGAGTTCGGCCTGGACGAGACCGTCCTGACCGAGGAGGAAATGGCCCGGCGCCGCCAGCGCCTGAAGACGCTGATCAAGCTGGGCAAGACCCGCGGCTACCTCACCCACGCCGAGATCTCCGACCACCTGCCCGACAAGCTGGTCGATTCCGAGACCCTGGAAGTCGTGGTGTCCATGCTCAACGACATGGGCGTGGCCGTGTACGAGCAGACGCCCGATGCCGAGACGCTGCTGCTCACCAACACCGGCCCTACCGCCGCGACCGAGGAAGAAGCCGAGGAGGAAGCCGAGGCCGCCCTGTCCACCGTGGACAGCGAATTCGGCCGCACCACCGACCCCGTGCGCATGTACATGCGCGAGATGGGCACGGTGGAACTGCTCACGCGCGAGGGCGAGATCGAGATCGCCAAGCGCATCGAGGGCGGCCTGATGGCGATGATGGAGGCCATCTCCGCCTCGCCCGCGACCATCGCCGAGATCCTGCGCATGGCCGCCGAGATCCGCGAAGGCAAGATCGTCATCTCCACCGTCGTCGACGGCTTCTCCAACCCGAACGAGGCCGACGACTACGTGGCCGAGGAGGACTTCGACGAGTTCGATGCCGAGGACGACGACGACGGCAACGGCGGCTCCAAGGCCCTGACCCGGAAGCTGGAGGAGCTCAAGGCCGCGGCGCTCGAGAAGTTCGAGCGGATCGCCGGCCTGTTCGAGAAGGTGCACAAGGCCTACGACAAGGAGGGCTGGGGCTCGCCCGCCTACCAGAAGGTCCAGCACGCCCTGTCCGAGGAGCTGATGACCATCCGCTTCACGGCCAAGACCATCGAGAAGCTGTGCGACATGGTGCGCGGCCAGGTCGACGACGTGCGCAAGAAGGAGCGCGAGCTGCGCCGCATCATCGTCGACAAGTGCGGCATGCCGCAGGAGACCTTCGTCAAGGAATTCCCGCCCAACCTGCTGAACCTGCGCTGGGTGGAGAAGCAGGCCGCGGCCGGCAAGCCCTGGAGCGTCGTGCTCCAGCGCAACGTGCCGGCCATCCAGGAGCTGCAGCAGAAGCTGATCGACCTGCAGGCGCAGGTGGTCGTGCCGCTGACGGAGCTCAAGGAGATCAACCGCCGCATGAACGAGGGCGAGGCCTCGTCGCGCGACGCGAAGAAGGAGATGATCGAGGCCAACCTGCGCCTGGTGATCTCCATCGCCAAGAAGTACACCAACCGCGGCCTGCAGTTCCTGGACCTGATCCAGGAGGGCAACATCGGCCTGATGAAGGCGGTGGACAAATTCGAATACCGCCGTGGCTACAAGTTCTCGACCTACGCCACCTGGTGGATCCGCCAGGCCATCACCCGCTCGATCGCGGACCAGGCCCGCACGATCCGCATCCCGGTGCACATGATCGAGACCATCAACAAGATGAACCGCATCTCGCGCCAGCACCTGCAGGAGTTCGGCTTCGAGCCGGACGCCGGCATCCTGGCGGCCAAGATGGAGATCCCGGAGGACAAGATCCGCAAGATCATGAAGATCGCCAAGGAGCCGATCTCCATGGAGACGCCGATCGGGGACGACGACGATTCCCACCTGGGCGATTTCATCGAGGACACGGGCAACACCGCGCCGATCGAGGCCGCCATGCAGGCGGGCCTGCGCGACGTGGTGAAGGACATCCTCGACTCGCTGACCCCGCGCGAGGCCAAGGTGCTGCGCATGCGCTTCGGCATCGAGATGAGCACGGACCACACGCTGGAGGAAGTCGGCAAGCAGTTCGACGTCACCCGCGAGCGGATCCGCCAGATCGAGGCCAAGGCCCTGCGCAAGCTGAAGCACCCGAGCCGCAGCGACAAGCTGCGCAGCTTCATCGACACGCTCTGATCCCGTCACTCCCGCGCAAGCGGGGGACGTTACGTCATCCCTGCGTGAGGAGCGTAGCGTACGTGGGGATCCAAGGCGTTCAGAAAGCCGCCCACCGGGCGGCTTTTTCCTTGGAAGCCTTGGATTCCCGCCTCCGCGGGAATGACAATCGGGCATGCAAGACGCGGACTTCGTCATCATCGGTGCCGGCATCGCCGGCGCCTCCGTGGGCTACTTCCTCGCGCCGCATGCGCGCGTGGTGCTGCTGGAGCGGGAATCGCAGCCCGGCTACCACTCCACCGGCCGCTCGGCCGCCCTGTTCCTGGAGAGCTACGGCACGCCGCAGGTGCGCGGCCTCACGCGCGCGAGCCGCCTTTTCTTCGACACGCCGCCGGCGGGCTTCGCCGAGCACCCGGTGCTGGGCCCGCGCGGCTGCCTGTTCGTGGCCGCTCCCGGGCAGGAGGCGGCGCTCGAAGCGCACTGGGACCTGCTGCGCTCCATGACGCCGAATGCGCGCCGCCTCACCGCGGCGCAGGCGCTGGAGCTCGTGCCCGTGCTGCGCCCCGAGCAGGTCATGGGTGCGGTGCTGGAGCCCGATGCCATGGACATGGACGTGCATGCCATCCACCAGGGGTTCCTGCGCGGCGTGCGGCGCGCGGGCGGCTCGGTCGTGTGCGATGCCGAGGTGCAGGCCCTGGAGCGCCGCGAAGGCCGCTGGGAGGTCCGCAGCCGGGCCGGCAGCTTCCGCGCGCCGGTCGTGATCGACGCCGCGGGCGCCTGGTGCGACGTGGTCGCCGCGCTCGCCGGCGTGCCGCGCATCGGGCTGCAGCCCAGGCGCCGCTCCGCCTTCACCTTCGCGCCGCCGGCGGGCCTGGACGTGCGGCACTGGCCCTGCCTGATCAGTGCCGACGAGACCTGGTACGTGAAGCAGGACGCCGGCATGCTGCTCGGCTCGCCGGCCAATGCCGACCCGGTGGAGCCGCAGGACGTGCAGCCCGAGGAGCTGGACATCGCGCTCGCGGTCGACCGCATCCAGCACATGACCACCCTGGAGATCCGCCGTCCCGCGCGCACCTGGGCGGGGCTGCGCTCCTTCGTCGCCGACGGCGACCTGGTGGGCGGCTTCGACCCGGCGGCGCCGGGCTTCTTCTGGGTGGCCGCGCAGGGCGGCTACGGCATCCAGACCTCGCCGGCGATGGGCGAGGCCTGCGCCGCGCTGGCGCGCGGGCTGCCGCTGCCGGCGCACATCGCGGCCTGCGGGGTCACCGAGGCGATGCTCGGCCCGGCGCGGTTGCGGTAGGCGCGCTGGGGCGGTGGGGTGCGGGCTTCGCCGCTCACCGCCACCCTAAGCCAGCGCCTCCAGCGCCATCATGCCCGCCGCCGTGTTGGAGATCGGGATGTGGTAGTTGGTGTGGACCTTGCGCACCGGGCCGGAGACGGCGCCGCGGGTGGCGAGCCACATCACCAGTTCCACGCCCTGGGTGCCGGTCTTCTCCACCAGCTCGTGGATGCTGTACTGGGTCGCCCACTCGGGGTCGTTCACCAGGCTGTCCATGAACTTCAGGTCGAAGGGCTTGTTGATGAAGCCGGCGCGCTCGCCGTCCAGCTGGTGCGAGAGGCCACCGGTGCCGATCACCACGACCTTCTTGTCGCCGTCCCAGGAGCGGATGGCCTCGCCCACCGCCTGGCCCAGCGCGTAGCAGCGGCGCGCGCTGGGCAGCGGGAACTGCACGGTGTTGATGCAGATCGGCACCGTGGTCACCGGGATGCCCTCGGGCCAGAACAGCTTCAGAGGCAGCGTGAAGGCGTGGTCGACCAGCATCTCCTGGCAGGTGGTGATGTCGAATTCCTTTTCCACCAGGTGCTCGATGATGTGCCAGGACAGGTCCGGCTGGCCCCGGAAGGGCGGCAGCGTCGGGATGCCCCAGCCCTCGTCCGCGTTGCGGTACTCGGGCGCGGCGCCCACCGCGAAGGTGGGCATCTTGTCCAGGAAGAAGTTCAGGCCGTGGTCGTTGTAGAAGACGACGGCGATGTCGGGCTTGACCTCGTCCAGCCATTTGTGCACCGGCAGGAAGCCGTCGAAGAAGGGCTTCCAGTAGGGCTCGCCCTGCAGCCCCTTGGCGATGGCGCCGCCGATGGCGGGCACGTGGGAGGTGGTGAGGCCACCAACGATTCTGGCCATGTCGATTGTTCCTGTTGTAGTGTCGTCGACGGGGATCAGGCTGCCAGCCGCGCGGGCTGCTCGTTCTGGCGCACCAGGCGCGCCTTGAATTCGTCCTTCGTCATGCCGGTCTGCGCCGCGCCCAGGTCCTGCACGTCCAGGCCCAGGATGCCGGCGAACTTGGCCAGGTAGTAGACGTTGCCGCCGGCGGCGATCAGGCCCAGAACGTCGCGCTTGCGGATCGCCTCGGCCTGCTGCGGGTTCAGGCCGTACTGGCGCATGTAGCCCTCCTCGTCCGCCCTGAAGGCGTCGCGGTTGGCCTTGTCGTTGAACGAGAAGCACATGCGGTTGAGGGCATAGCCCTTGAGCGCCTGGGCCCCGTCGAAGATCGTGGTGCCAGGGATGTCCTGTTCCATGAGGGAGTCTCCTTGTCGGCCGAGTATGGGATTGCGCCTCTCGCGTCCCTCTGACCCAGGTCAAGGTTTGGCTGCATGTTGATCCGGATCAAGGTTCCTGCGATTACGTTTAGTGAAACGCATTACGCAATAGTAAATTCCGGCGCCACGGTTGCCGCATGCCGCAACCCTCAAGGAGACGCGCCCCATGGGGACCTACACCTATCCCCGCTTCCCTTACACCCCGCCCGGGGACCTGCGCAGCGAGCCGCCCCAGCGCCGGCCCCTGGTCGTGATCGGCGCCGGCCCGGTGGGCCTGGCCGCGGCCATCGACGCCCGCCTGCAGGGCCTGCCGGTGCTGCTGTTCGACGAGGACGACTCGGTCTCGGTCGGCTCGCGCGCCGTCTGCTACGCCAAGCGCGCGCTGGAGATCCTGGACCGCCTGGGCGTCGGCGACGAGGTGTGCGAACGCGGCGTCGGCTGGAACGTCGGCCGCACCTTCCTGCGCGAGCAGGAGGTCTACCGCTTCGACCTCGTGCCCGAGCCGGGCCACAAGCGCCCCGGCATGATCAACCTGCAGCAGTACCACCTCGAGGAGGCGCTGGTGGCCCGGGCCCGGGCGCTCGGCGCGGACCTGCGCTGGAAGTACAAGGTGGTGTCGGTGCAGCCCGCCGCCGACCACGTGCGGCTGCAGGTGGAGACGCCCGACGGCGTGTTCGCGATCGAGGCCGACTGGCTGATCGCCGCCGACGGCGCCCGCTCCCCCACCCGCCGCATGCTGGGCCTGGACGTGGACGGGCGCATCTTCATGGACCGCTTCCTGATCGCCGACGTGGTGATGCAGGCCGACTGGCCGGCCGAGCGCTGGCTGTGGTTCGACCCGCCCTTCCACCCGAACCAGACCGTGCTGCTGCACAAGCAGGCCGACAACGTCTGGCGCATCGACTTCCAGCTCGGGTGGGACGCCGACCCGGAGGAGGAGAGGAAGCCCGAGCGGGTGATCCCGCGCATCCGCGCCATGCTGGGCGACGCGCGCCCCTTCGAGCTGGAATGGGTCAGCATCTACACGTTCCAGTGCCGGCGGATGAAGGAGTTCCGGCACGGCCGCGTGCTGTTCGTGGGCGACGCCGCGCACCAGGTCTCGCCCTTCGGCGCCCGCGGCGCCAACTCCGGCTTCCAGGACACCGACGACCTGCTGTGGAAACTCAGGCTGGTCATGTCCGGCCTGGCGCCCGCCTCGCTGCTGGACACCTACAGCGAGGACCGGGTCTACGCGGCCGACGAGAACATCATGAACTCGACGCGCTCCACCGACTTCATCACGCCCAAGAGCCGGGTGAGCAAGGCCTTCCGCAACGCGGTGCTGGACCTGGCGCGCGAGCAGCCTTTCGCCCGCAAGCTGGTCAACTCGGGCCGGCTGTCGGTGCCCAGCTACCTGGTGCATTCGCGCCTGAACACGCCCGACGCCGAGGCCTTCGAGGGCGACATGGTGCCGGGCGCGCCCATGGCCGACGCGCCGGTCGACGTCGCGGGCCAGCCCGGCTGGCTGCTGGACCAGGTGGGCGGGCGCTTCGTGCTGCTGCTGTTCCTGAGCGACACCGGCAAGGTGACGCCGCAGTGGCGCGACCGCATCGCGACGCTGGCCCAGGGCGCCATCCCGGTGGAGACCGTGGTCGTCACGCCCGCCGGCGGCGAGCTGCCCGGGCTGCGCGTGCTGGCCGACCGCCAGGGTCTGGTGGCCGCCCGCTACGACGCCTCGGCCGGCGCGGCCTACCTGCTGCGTCCCGACCAGCATGTGGCCGCCCGCTGGCGCACGTTCGAACCCGCCCACGTGCGCGCCGCCCTGGCCCGCGCCACCTGCAACGACTGAAAGGCCCGCCATGCCGCTGCAACTCCAACCCCAGTTCCACGAACCGGGCCGGCGCTACTTCCGCGACTTCAGCCCCGGCGACGACTTCTACGAGGCGCTGATCGAGGCGCACCGCGACCTGGACGACGAGCAGAGCGAGCGCATGAACGCGCGCCTGATCCTGCTGCTCGCCAACCACATCGGCGACATCGCCGTCCTGAAGGAGGCGCTGGCCATCGCCCGGCGCGACATCTGAGAGGCCCCCATGAACATCCGCAGGATCCACCACGTCGCCTACCGCTGCAAGGACGCCAGGGAAACCGTCGAGTGGTACGGCAGGCACCTGGGCATGAAGTTCGTGCTGGCGATCGCCGAGGACCAGGTGCCCTCCACCCACGAGCCCGACCCGTACATGCACGTGTTCCTCGACGCGGGCAACGGCAACGTGCTGGCCTTCTTCGAGCTGCCGAATTCGCCCGCGATGGGCCGCGACACCAACACCCCCGCCTGGGTGCAGCACATCGCCTTCGAGGTGGGCAGCGTGCAGGAGCTGGAGGACACCAAGGCGAAGCTGGAGGCGGCCGGCATCCCCGTCGTCGGCATCACCGACCACACGATCTTCAAGTCGATCTATTTCCACGACCCGAACGGGCACCGCGTGGAGCTGGCGGCCAACACCGGCACGCCCGACATGTTCCGGCGCCTCGACGAGGTGAAGGTCGCGATGCTGGAGGAATGGAGCCGCACGAGGCGCGCGCCGAAGCACGCGGCGTGGATGCACGAGAAGGAGTTCGCCTGAGCCCCGGGGCGGTCAACGCCCGGTGAACCTCGGCTTGCGCTTCTCCATGAACGCCCGCCGCCCTTCGACGTAATCGGCGCTGGCGAAGCAGCGCTCGACCACCGCCCGGCACAGCGCCGGGTCGCGCTGCGACTCGTCCTTCAGCGCCTGCGCCACCAGGGTCTTGATGGAGGCCACCGTCAGCGGCGCGTTGCCCGCGATCCGCCCGGCGTAGTCGCGCACGTAGTCCTCCAGGCCGTCCGCCGGCAGCACGCGGTTCACCAGGCCCATGGCCAGCGCCTCCTGCGCCGTGAACTGCCGCGCCGTGTAGAAGATCTCGCGGGCGAAGGACGGGCCCACCACCTCCACCAGCTTGCGCACGCCCTCGAACTCGTAGCCCAGGCCCAGCTTCGCCGCCGGCACGGCGAACATCGATCCCTCCGCGGCGAGGCGCAGGTCGCAGGCCAGCGCGATGGCCACGCCGGCGCCCATGCAGAAGCCGCGGATCATCGCCAGCGTGGGCTTGCCCGCGTCCTGCAGGACGGCCGTGGCCCGGCGGGCGACGGCGTCGTAGCCGGCGATCGTGCCGGCGCTGGAGCGCTTCTGCTCGAACTCGGAGATGTCGGCACCGGAGACGAAGGCCCTCTCGCCCGCGCCCTGGAGCACGATCACCCGCACCTCGTCGTCGGCCGCGAAGGCGCCCACGGCGTCGTGCAGCCCCTGCCACATGTCCAGCGACACCGCGTTGTGCTTCGCCGGCTGGTTGAAGGTGATCCAGCCGACCGCCCCTTCCTGGCGCGCGATCATGCGTTCGGTCTGCAGCTTCATGCCTTCGTCTCCGCGGCGCGCACGACGCCGGCAGCCAGCAGGTCGCGCACCTCGTCCTCGCCGTAGCCCGTCTCGCGCAGGATCTCCCCGGTGTGCTGGCCATGCAGCGGCGCCGGCCGGCGGATCTGCGTCAGGTCGCCGCTGGACTTCAGCGGCAGGCCCAGGGTCTTCATCGGGCCGATCCTCGGATGGTCGATGTCGTACACCATCTGGCGGTGCCGCACCTGCGGGTCGGCCAGGGCCTGGTCGTAGGTGTAGACCGGCCCGCCCGGCACGCCCGCGGCATCCAGCTTGCCGACCCAGTGGGCCGTGGGCTGCGTCACGAGGATGGCCTCGATCGCCTCCTGCAGCGCGTCGGCGTTCCTCACCCGCAGCGGATTGCGCGCGAACCGGGGGTCCTCCAGCCACTGCGGCTGCCCCACCACCTGCGTCGCGAAGGCGCGCCAAAGCTTCTCGCCGCTGGCGCCGACGGTGACGTAGCCGTCCCGGGTGCGGAAGGCCTGGTAGGGCGCCGAGCGGCGGTGCCGCGTGCCTGTGGCCGCCGGCAGCTCGCCGCCGCCGAAGAAGGCGCCGAACTCCCAGATGCTCCAGGCCAGCCCCGCCTCCAGCAGCGAGGTCTCCAGGTACTGGCCCTGGCCGTGGCGCAGCCGGCCGATGTAGGCGCCGAGGATGCCGTACAGCGTGGTCACGCCGCAGGCGATGTCGTTCATGGCGATGCCCACCTTGGCCGGACGCCCGC
Source organism: Burkholderiales bacterium (assembly GCA_028868995.1). GTDB lineage: Bacteria > Pseudomonadota > Gammaproteobacteria > Burkholderiales > Burkholderiaceae_C > Ramlibacter. The sequence continues at coordinate 31,107 of JAGWTH010000015.1, forward strand.
CGGGGTAGCCGGTCATCATCATCACGCCGGACATGCCCTGGGCGATGATGTCGAAGCCGCCCTTGCGGCCGTAGGGCCCGGTCTGGCCGAAGCCGGACATGGACGCGTAGATCAGCGAGGGATGGACCTGCTTCAGGTCCTCGTAGGCGATCCCGAGCTTGCCCACCACGCCGGGGCGGAAGTTCTCCAGCACGATCTCGCAGCGCGCCGCCAGCCGGTGCACGATCTCCCGGCCCTCGGGCGCCTTCAGGTCCACCGCGATGCTCTTCTTGTTGCGGTTCAGGACCGCGAAGCAGTAGGACTCGCCGTGCACCATGGGCTCGAAGTTGCGCGTGCTGTCGCCTTCCAGGCTCTCCAGTTTGATCACCTCGGCGCCCAGGTCGCCCAGCACCATGCTGCAGTAGGGACCCGCCATCACGTTGGTCAGGTCGAGGACGCGGACGCCTTCGAGGGGAAGGGGCATGGACGGGCTCCTCAGAAGACCTCGGTGTCGACCTCGCGATTGGACTGCTCGCTGTAGCGGTTGCCCGCGACCGTCTTCTCGTTGACCAGCTCCCCCACCCGGGCCAGCAGCCCGGCCGACAGCTTCACGTCGGCGGCGGCCAGGTCCTCCAGCAGGTGCTCCACGCTGGTCGTCCCGGGGATGGGGAGGATGTCGCTGCCCTGGTGCAGCAGCCAGGCCAGGGCCAGCTGCGCCGGCGTGCAGCCGGCCTCCCGCGCCAGCGCCTTGTAGGCGGGCAGCAGCTGCAGGTTGCGCGCATGGTTCTCGGGGGAAAAGCGCGGCATGGACTTGCGGATGTCCTTCGCGTCGAAGGCGGCCACGTCGGGCACCGCGTCGCACAGGAAGCCGCGCGCCACCGGGCTGAAGGCCACGAAGGTGATGCCCAGCTCGCGGCAGGCGGCCAGCACCGCGATCTCGGGGTTGCGCGTCCACAGCGAATACTCGGTCTGCACCGCGGTGATGGGGTGCACCGCGTGCGCCCGGCGGAGGGTGGCGGCCGACACCTCCGACAGGCCGATGGTGCGCACCTTGCCCTGCTCCACCAGGCGGCTGAGCGCACCCACGCTCTCCTCGATCGGCACCGCCTTGTCCCAGCGGTGCAGGTAGTACAGGTCGATCACGTCGGTCTGCAGGCGGCGCAGGCTGTCCTCGCAGTTGCGGCGGATCGCCTCCGGGCGGCCGTCGATCACGCGGCGGGTCACGCCGTCGTCGCCGGTCACGCCCGCCATGCCGCCCTTGCTGCACAGGGTGATCTCGTGGCGGTGCGGCTTGAGCACGCGGCCGACCAGCGTCTCGTTGGAACCAAAGCCGTACAGCGCCGCGGTGTCGAACAGCGTCACGCCGGCGTCCAGCGCGGCGCGCAGGACTTTCTCGCCCTGTTCGGCCGAGGGCGGGGTGCCGTAGGCGTGGCTCAGGTTCATGCAGCCGAGGCCGATGGCGGTGACGGTGAAGGGGCCCAGTTGTCTGTTCTGCATGCCCCTATTCTCCCGTCATTCGCGCCCGGCCGCGCGGCCGGGGGCTCAGTCCGGGCTGTCGAAGTAGAAGACCGCGTCGCGCCGGCCCTGCGGCGGAACGGTCAGCTTGCGGGGCGGCGCCTTCTGGCCATGCCAGGACGCGTACAGCGTGTAGGTCCCCGGCGCCAGGTCGACCAGCAGCCAGGGCCCGCTCAGCGGCTGGTTGAACACGGCGCGCCCCTGGGCGTCGGCGATCAGCAGCTGCACGTCGGCCAGGTATTCGCCCGAGCCGCGGGCGGCCGTTCGCACCCACAGGTTGTAGCGGTCCTTCTCCTGCTGCAGCGCCTGGACCTCGTCCAGGCCGATGCCGCCCATGACGTAGGGCCCGCCGGCCGCGGTGCGGCCGCGATCGGCGGCCGCGGCCAGGCCGCAGCCGGCCAGCAGCAGCAAGGCAAGGGCTCCCGTCGCCGTCCGCCGCACGATGTTCTCCATGGCTGACTCCCGTTGCGTCTACGTGGGATGGGACACTGGCGGCGCGAGTTCCCTCGCTGCTTGACGCGAATCAAGCCCACCCGGCCCGCCGCCCTCCACATTGCCCGACCATGGAGCCATCCGCGACCCCTGACCCCGCGACCGGCGGCCTCGGCACGCAGGAAGCGCAGCGCCTGCTGGCCACCGTCGGCGCCAACGAGGTGGCCGGCCGGCCCGAGCGCCGCTGGCAGCGCTTCCTCGCCAAGTTCTGGGGCCCCTCGGCCTGGATGCTGGAAACCATCGCGGTCGTCTCCCTGCTCCTGGGCAAGCACGGCGACGCGGGGCTGGTCGCCTTGCTGCTGGTGCTCAACGCCGTGCTCGCCTACGCCCAGGAGCGGCGCGCCTCGGCGGCCCTGGAAGCGCTCAAGCAGCGTCTGCAGCTCGAAGCGCGGGTGCTGCGCGACGGCCGCTGGCAGAAGCTGCCCGCGCGCGAGCTGGTGCCGGGTGACGTGATCCGCTGCCGCGCCGGCGACCTGGTTCCGGCGGACGCGCGCATCGCCTCGGGTTCTCTTACGGCCGACGAGTCGGTGCTGACCGGCGAATCGCGCGAGCTCGCCAAGCAGGCGGGCGACATGGCGTATTCGGGCACGCTGGTGCGCCACGGCGAGGCCACCGCGGAAGTGACCGCCACCGGCACCCGCAGCCGCTTCGGGCGAACCGCGCAGCTGGTGCGCGATGCGCAGCCTCAGATGCACGTGGAGGCGCTGATCGCGCGCATCGTGCGCTGGCTGGCGCTGATCGTCGGGACGCTGGTGGCCGCCGTGTTCGTGCTGGCCTGGCTGCAAGGCCAGCCGGTGATGGAGACCGCGCGGCTGTCCCTGGTGCTGCTCATGAGCGCGGTCCCGGTGGCGCTGCCCGTGATGCTGACGGTGACGATGGCGGCCGGGGCCCTGGAGCTCTCGCGCCAGGGCGTGCTGGTCACGCACCTGAGCGCGGCGGAGGACGCGGCGGTGATGGACACGCTGCTGGTCGACAAGACGGGAACGCTCACCCGGAACCAGCTCGAGCTCGCCGGCCTGGTCGCCCTCCCGGGCTTCACCGAGGACGAGGTGCTGCGGACCGCGGCGCTGGCCTCCGACGAGGCGGACCAGGACCCGATCGACCTGGCCGTGCTGCACGCGGCGGCCGCCCGCGGCCTGCCCTGGCCCGGCCCCGGCAGCCGCATCTCCTTCTCGCCCTTCGACCCGGCCAACCGCCGCACCGAGGCGCTGGTGCGCCTGGACGGCCGGCCGGTGCGCGCGATGAAGGGCGCGGTGCGCACACTGGCTCAGGCCTGCGGCCTGGCCGGCGACGCGCTGCAGGCGCTGCTGGCCCGGGTCGACCAGGCGGGCGAGGCGGGCCAGCGCGCGCTGGCGGTCGCCCGGTCCGAGGGGGACGGCCCGCCCGTGCTGCTGGGCCTGCTGCTGCTGCAGGACCCGCCGCGCCCCGACGCCGGCCAGCTGGTGCGGCGCCTGCGCGACCTGGGCATCGACATCAAGATGCTCACCGGCGATGCGCTGCCGGTGGCGCGCAGCGTCGCTCGCCAGATCGGCCTGGGCGAGATCGCGCGCTATGCGCAGGTGGCGCCCGCCGGCGAGGGGCACGGCACGCCCGACGCCGCGGCCCTGGCCGCCCTCGACGGCTTCGCCGAGGTCTATCCGGAGGACAAGTTCGCGGTGGCCCGCCAGCTGCAGTCCGCGGACCACGTGGTGGGCATGACCGGCGACGGCGTCAACGACGCCCCGGCCCTGCGCCAGGCGGAGGTGGGCATCGCGGTGGCCGGCGCGACCGACACGGCCAAGGCGGCTGCGAGCGTCGTGCTGACCCAGCCGGGGCTCACCAACATCGTGCCCCTGGTGGAACACGGCCGCATGGCCTACCAGCGGGTGCTGACCTGGATCCTCAACAAGATCAGCCGCACGATCGTCAAGGCGGGCTTCGTCGCCGTGGCCTTCGTCGCCACCGGCCGCTTCGTGGTCTCCGCCTTCGCCATGCTGCTGCTGGTGTTCATGACCGACCTGATGAAGGTCTCGCTGGCCACCGACCGCGTGGCGCCCTCGCCGCGGCCCGAGTCCTGGGACATCGCCCCGCAGGTGAAGATCGCCGTCGTGCTGGGCCTGCTGATGCTGCTGGAGTCGCTCGCGGCGCTGGCCGCCGCCTGGAGGCCGCTGCGGCTGGACGCCGATGCCGGGCGGCTGTACGCCTTCAGCTTCCTGGTGATGCTGTATTTCGGTCCCTTGTCGATCCTGTCGCTGCGCGAGCGCCGCTGGTTCGGCGCCTCCCGGCCCGGCCGGCTGCTGGCCACGGCGATGGCCTCGGAGCTGGTGATCGGGACGATCGTGTCCCAGCTCGGAATCGCGGAGCTGCACCCGCTGCCCCTGGCCCAGGTCCTGCTGCTGCTCGCCTACGCGATGGCGTGCAGCCTGCTGCTCAACGACCCAGTCAAGGTCGGGCTGATGCGCCGGCTGCACGGCGCCGGCGGGGCCGCGCTTCCGGATTAAGCTCGCTGCAAACGCCCGCCCCGACGCGATGTTCAACGACTTCCTGTCCGCCTTCATCCTGCTGCTGCTGGTGCTCGACCCGTTCGGGGCGCTGCCGCTGTTCATCTCGGTCATGCAGCACGTGGCCCCCGGGCGGCGGCGGCTCGTGGCCCTGCGCGAGACGGCGATCGCCTTCGTCCTGCTGCTGGCCTTCCTGCTGGCGGGCCCGCGTTTCCTGCAGGTGATGAGCCTGTCGCAGCGCTCGCTGGAGGTGGCCGGCGGCGTGATCCTGCTGATCATTGCCCTGCGCATGGTGTTCGGCCGCGCCGACGCCATCGGCGTGTCGAACAGCGACAACGGCGGCGAGCCGCTGATCGTGCCGCTGGCCGTGCCGCTGCTGGCTGGGCCCTCGGCCATGGCCACGGTGCTGGTCCACGCCTCCCGCTACCCCGAGCGCCTGCTGACCTGGTCGGCGGCCCTGCTGGCGGCGATGACGGTGTCGCTGGCCATGCTGCTGGCGGCCGAAAGGCTGCGCCGCTGGCTGGGCGATCCGCTGATCGCGGCCATCGAGCGGCTGATGGGCCTGGTGCTGACGGCGGTGGCGATCGAGATGATCCTCGGCGGCCTCAAGCGCTACCTGCTCGGCAGCAGCTGAGGCGACCGCAGCGCGGCGCCCTTGAGATTCGTCAAGGCACCGGCGGGTCCGCTGGCTAGATTGCAGGCTCCCCTACCGCAAGGAGAGCGCATGAAACCCACTGCCGAGAAGCTGCTGTGGATGTACGAGACCATGCTCGTCATCCGCCGCTACGAGGAAGCGCTGGCCCAGGTCTACCTCGAAGGCAAGCTGCCGCCGGCCATCCAGAAGGGGCTGGCCTTCGACATCGCCTCGGGGCCCATCCCCGGCGAGATGCACCTGGCGGCGGGACAGGAGCCGGTGGCCGTGGGCGTCTGCGCCCACCTCACCGACGCCGACACGCTGGTGGGCACGCACCGGCCGCACCACTTCGCCATCGCCAAGGGCGTGCCGCTGGACCGGATGACCGCGGAGATCTTCGGCAAGGCCACGGGCCTCGGCCGCGGCAAGGGCGGCCACATGCACCTGTTCGACCCCGAGCGCCGCTTCAGCTGCAGCGGCATCGTCGGCGCCAGCCTGCCGCCGGCCTGCGGCGCGGCGCTGGCGGCGAAGATGACCGGGCGCAAGACGGTGGGCGTCGCCTTCTTCGGCGAGGGCGCGGCCAACCAGGGCACCTTCCACGAATCGCTGAACCTCTCGGCCCTGTGGCAGTTGCCGGCGATCTTCGTGTGCGAGGACAACCGCTGGGCGATCTCGGTGCCCAAGGACCACGCGACGGCGATCCCGTCCAATGCCGCGCGCGCCGCCGCCTACGACATCCCCGGCATCGCCGTGGACAGGAACGATGCGATCGCCGTCTATGAGGCCATGGCCCGGGCAGTCGAGCGCGCTCGCGGCGGCGGCGGCCCGACCCTCATCGAGGTGAAGACCGACCGCTGGTTCGGCCATTTCCAGGGCGACGCCGAGGTCTACCGGCCCAAGGGCGAGGTGCCGGAGCTGCGCAAGCACGACCCCATCCCCGCACTGGCCGCGGAGCTGCGCCGCCAGCAGCTGCTGGACGACGCCAAGGACAGGAGCCTGCAGAACGGCGCCGCCGCCCGCGTGCAGGTCGCGATGGATTTCGCCCGCCGCAGCCCCTATCCGGCCGCGGACGAGGCGCTGCAGGACGTCTTTGCCTGAACCGAGGAGCACGCCATGGCAGACCCGCGCAACCTCACGATGGCCCAGGCGATCGCCGAGGCGATCGGCCAGGAAATGGAACGCGACCCCAAGGTGTTCGCGATGGGCGAGGACATCGGCCGCTACGGCGGCATCTTCAGCGCCACCAGCGGCCTGCTGGACCGCTTCGGCCCCGAGCGCATCCGCGACACGCCGATCTCGGAAAGCGCCTTCATCGGCGCGGCCACGGGTGCGGCGGCCGAAGGCCTGCGGCCGATCGCCGAACTGATGTTCGTCGACTTCTTCGGCGTGTGCATGGACCAGATCTACAACCACCTGGCCAAGAACACCTACATGTCCGGCGGCGCGGTCAAGCTGCCGGTGGTGCTGATGACGGCCATCGGCGGCGGCTACGGCGACGCGGCGCAGCACTCGCAGTGCCTCTATTCCACCTTCGCGCACATGCCGGGCCTGAAGGTGGTGGTTCCCTCCAACGCCTACGACGCCAAGGGCCTGATGATCCAGGCGATCCGCGACGACAACCCGGTGATGTACTTCTTCCACAAGGGCCTCATGGGCCTGCCCTGGATGCAGTACTTCGAAGGCGCCACCACCACGGTGCCGGCCGAGCCCTACACCCTGCCCTTCGGCCAGGCGGCCGTGGTGCGCAAGGGCAGCGACGTGACCATCGTCGCGGTCAGCCAGATGGTGCACAAGGCCGTGCTCGCGGCCAACGAGCTGACGGCGCAAGGCATCTCGGCGGAGGTGGTCGACCTGCGCACGCTGGTGCCGCTGGACATCGATACGGTGCTGAAGTCGGTGGCGAAGACCGGCCGCCTGCTGATCGCCGACGAGGACTACCTGCGCTTCGGCTTCAGCGGCGAGATCGCCGCCTGCGTCGCCGAACGGATGGACGAGGTGAAGCTGAAGGCGCCGATCAGGCGCCTGGCGGTGCCGCAGGTGCCCATCCCCTACAGCCGGCCGCTGGAGCAGGCCGTGATCCCCTCAGTCGAACGCATCGCCGAGGCGTGCGTCGCGCTGGTCGGCGCCGGGGTGAAGGCCATCGCATGAACCTCGTGGATGTCGTGCTGCCCGATCGATTCTGGGAGGGCGTGGATGCGAACGTGCAGGCGCTGCTCGATGCCTGGATGGTCTCCGCCGACGCGACCGTAGAGGCGGGCCAGCCGCTCGCGCGCGCCGTGCTGGTGAAGACCACGCTGGAGATCGAGGCGCCCGTGTCCGGGAAGATGCAGGGTTTCCTGGTCGCCGCCGGCGACAACTTCGCGCGCGGGCAGGTGCTCGCGCGCATCGAGACCTAGTGTCCGGCCCTCGCGCCTGGGTGGCCGTGGGCCGCACGCCGGCACTGGTGCTGGGGCGCTCCCAGCACGCGCTGCGGCCGGACACGGCGTTGCGCGTGCGTCGCCGCGCCAGCGGCGGCGGAGCGGTCCTCACCGGGCCGTGGATGCTGCGCGCGCTGCTGCGCCTGCCGCGCGCGCATCCTCTCGCGCGCGGGGGCCCGACGACGCTGGCGCGCTGGTTCGGCGGCCTGCACCTGCCCTGGCTGCGCGGCCTGGGCATCGCCGACGCGGAGCTCTATGCCGGCCCGTTCGAGGACCACTGGGCCTGCTTCCTCGGGCGCGGGCCGGGTGAGGTCCTCGTCGACGACCGCAAGCTGGTGGGCATCGCCCAGGCCTGGCATCGCGACCGCATCCTGCTGTGGTCGGCCACGCTGCTGGAGCCGTCGCCGTGGGCGCGGCTGGGGGAGGCGTTCGGGCGGTCTGAGGCGGCGGACGCGCTGGCGGCAAGGACGATCTCGGCGCGGCAGTGCGTGGGGGGCCGCGTCGAACCGGCTGCGTGGGTGGCAAGCCTACGGGAAGTGCTTGCAGCGCGCGCCTGAGGTTGGTGGGGTTCGCTCCGCTCACCATCCGGCGGCCGAAGCGCTCAGCGCCCCCAGCGCAGCACCAGCGGATCCAGCCGCTTCGCGGTCGCCAGCAGGCCTTCCCGCACCGCCGGATGCATGGCCGGAAAAGGATGCCGCGGCGCCTCGCAATCGATGATGCCGCCCGCCTTCATCAAGGCCTTGGCGCTGAGGATGCCGCCCTGGCGGTTCTCGTAGTTGATCAGCGGCAGCCAGCGGTAGTAGGCCTGCGCAGCTTCCTCGCGCCGGCCGGCGCGCCACGCGTCCATGATCTGGCGGATGCCGTCGGGATAGCCGCCGCCGGTCATGGCGCCGGTGGCACCGGCCTCCAGGTCGGGCAGCAGCGTGATGGCCTCCTCGCCGTCCCAGGGACCTTCGATCGCCTCGCCGCCCAGGCGGATCAGCTCGCGCAGCTTGGTCGCGGCGCCGGCGGTCTCGATCTTGAAATAGGCGACGTGCTCGATCTCGCGCGCCATGCGCGCCAGGAAGGCAGGCGACAGGGGAGTGCCGGCCACCGGTGCGTCCTGGATCATGATCGGGATGGCGATGCGCTCCGACAGCCGCGCGTAGAACTCGTGGATCTTCTCCTCGCCCACGCGCAGCGTCGCGCCGTGGTAGGGCGGCATCACCATCACCATGGCCGCGCCCTGCTCCTGCGCGCGCCGGCTGCGCGCCGCGCACACCTCGGTGCCGAAGTGCGTGGTGGTCACGATCACCGGCACGCGGTGGGCGACGTGCTCCAGGATCGTGCGCGTGAGCACCTCGCGCTCCTCGTCGGCCAGCAGGAACTGCTCGGAGAAGTTGGCCAGGATGCACAGCCCGTCGGAGCCGGCATCGATCATGAAGTCGACGCAGCGCTTCTGGCTGGCCAGGTCCAGCGAGCCGTCCTCGCGGAAGGTCGTGGGCACGACCGGGAAGACGCCCTGGTAGCGGGGATGCGGCATGGCAGTGTTCAGGAAGGGATGAAACGGTAGACCGTGGTGCTGGCGAAGGTCTCGCCCGGTCGCAGCACGGTGGAGGGGAAGTCGGGCCGGTGGGGCGAGTCCGGGAAATGCTGGGTCTCCAGGCACAGGCCCGCATGGCGCACCAGCGGCCCGTCGCGTCCCGCGAGGCTGCCATCGAGGAAGTTGCCGGAATAGAACTGCAGCCCCGGCTCGGTGGTGGCGACCTCCATCGCCCGGCCCGAGGCCGGGTCCTCCAGCCGCGCAACGACGCGCAGGCCCTGGCCGTCCAGGACCCAGTTGTGGTCGTAGCCGCGCGCGCGCAGCAGCTGCGGATGCGGCTCGCCGAGGCGTGCACCGATCGCGGCGGGCGCGCGGAAGTCGAAGGGCGTGCCCGCCACCGGCGCGACCTGCGTCGGGATCAGCGCTTCGTCCACCGCGCAGTAGCTCCGGGCGGCGATGGCGAGCCGGTGGCCCAGGATGTCGCCGCCGCCGGCCAGGTTGAAGTAGGCATGCTGGCTCAGGTTGACCACCGTGGGCCGGTCGCAGCGCGCCCGGTAGGCTATGCGCCACTCCATGCGCGGCGTGAGCGTGTAGCGCACCTCCACGTCGAGCCGGCCGGGAAAGCCCTGGTCGCCGTCCTCGCTCGCCAGCCGCAACAGCAACGTCACGCTGCCGTCGGCCGCGCGCGGCAGCGGCTCCACGTCCCAGGTGCGGCGGGCAAAGCCGGCCGGCCCGCCATGCAGGGTGTTGGCGCCGTTGTTCGCCGGCAGCCGGTGCGCCCGGCCGTCCAGGGTGAAACTGGCGCCGGCGATGCGGTTCGCATAGCGCCCGACGATCGCGCCCAGGTGCGGATGAGGCCGCGCGTAGTCGGCCGGCGCGCTCAGGCCCAGCACCACGTCGGCCAGGCGGCCCTGCCGGTCGGGCACCTTGAGCGAGGTGACGCAGCCGCCCAGATCGAGCGCGGTGAGCGACAGGCCCGCGCCGTTGTCCAGCGTGAAGGCGCGCGGAGCGCTCATCGCGCCAGCACGAAGCGCGACTCCGGCAGGCCGCGCCAGCCCGGTTCCACCGCGAACACGCCGCCCGCCTGCGGCTCGTCGCGCAGGCGCTCCTTCGACAGGCCACCGCGCGCGGAGGTCACGTACAGCATGTCGAGCCCCGGACCACCGAAAGCGGAACAGGTGGGGCGCGACACCGGCAGCGGGATGCGCGCGGTCTGAGCGCCGGCCGCGTCGTAGCGCACGACGCAGCGGCCTTCCCATTGCGCGTTCCACAGGCCGCCGGCCGCGTCGATGCAGGAGCCGTCCGGGAAGCCCTCGTCCGCGCGCAGCCGCGCGAACACGCGCGGCACGCCGAGGCGGCCGTCGGCGTGGTAGTCCAGCGACCAGATCGTGCGCGTGGGCGAATCGGCGTAGTACATGGTGGCGCCGTCCGGGCTGAAGCAAATGCCGTTGGCCACCGCCGCTGCGGGCAGCGGCAGGCGCTCCACCCGCAGGTCCGGGTGCACGCGGTAGAAGCCGCCGATGGCCTCCTCCCTCGGGTTGTACATGCCGAACACGAAGCGGCCCTGCCGGTCGCAGCGGCCGTCGTTGATGCGGGTGGTCGGCCGGTCGGCCTCCACCGGGATCACCGGCGCCAGTTCCTGCGTCACCGTGTCGAACACCGCGATGCCCGAGGCCAGCCCCAGCAGCAGCCGCTCGCCGCCCTCGCAGAACGCGAAGCTGCCCACCCGCTCGGGCAGGGTCCAGGTCTGCACGCCGCCGTCGGCGTCCAGCCGGCAGACCTTCGAGCCTTCGATGTCGGTCCACCAGAAGCTGCCGGTCCGCTCGCACCACAGGGCGCACTCGCCCAGGCGGTCGCGTGCATCGACGACGAGCCTCGCTCCACTCATGTCCACCCCCCGTCGACCACGAAGTCCTGCGCCGTGCACATGGCGCTGTCGTCGGCCGCCAGGAACAGCGCCATGTGCGCGATGTGCTGCGGCATCAGCGGCTCGTTGATGCACTGGCCGCGCGCGATGTCGGCCTTGCCTTCCTCGGTGAGCCACAGGCGCACCTGCTTGTCGGTCATCACCCAGCCCGGCACCAGCGTGTTGACGCGGATGCGGAACGGGCCGAAGTCGCGCGCGAGGCTGCGCGTGAGGCCTTGCACCGCCGCCTTGGCCGTGGTGTAGGCGGGCATGCCGCCTTGCTTGAGCTTCCAGCTGATGGAGCCGAAATTGACGATGGCGCCGCCGCCGGCCTGCCGCATGTCCTGCGCCACGGCGCGCGCGGCGAAGAACTGGTGCTTGAGGTTCACCGCCATCGCCTGGTCCCAGTACTCGGGCGTGGTGTCCTCGATCCGGTGGCGCTGGTCGTTGGCGGCGTTGTTCATCAGCGCGCGGATCGGCCCGAAGCGCGCGCGCACCTGGGCGATGGCCGCCTCCAGCGCCGGTGTGTCGGTGAGGTCCGCCGCCACGAACAGCGGTGCATGGCGGCTGCCCGCGAGCTCCCGCGCCAGCGCCTCGCCGGCCTCGCGCGCGATGTCGATGAATCCCACCTTCGCGCCTTGCCCGGCGAACTCCTGCACCAGGCAGGCGCCGATGCCGGTGGCGCCGCCGGTCACGAGCACGGTGCGGTCGACGAGGCTGGGATAAGCAGCGAAGGAGCTCATGCGGTCTCTCGGACTGGGAAAGGATGGCGATTATGTAGTCAGACTAAATGCCATTTCAAACGCAAATTTCTTCGGGTTTCCCCGAATCTGAAGGATTATTAGTCTGACTATATTTGCGTCTTCCTTTCCGCCGCCAGGATCTCCCGCATGCCCAAGCCGCCCGTCAAGCTCCGCTCCGCCGAATGGTTCGGCACCACGGACAAGAACGGCTTCATGTACCGCAGCTGGATGCGCAACCAGGGCATCCCGGACCACGAATTCCAGGGCAAGCCCATCATCGGCATCTGCAACACCTGGTCCGAGCTCACGCCCTGCAACGCGCATTTCCGCCAGCTGGCGGAGCACGTGAAGCGCGGCGTGTTCGAGGCCGGCGGCTTCCCGGTGGAGTTCCCGGTGTTCTCCAACGGCGAATCCAACCTGCGCCCCACGGCGATGTTCACGCGCAACCTGGCGAGCATCGACGTCGAGGAGGCGATCCGCGGCAACCCGATCGACGGCGTGGTCCTGCTGGTGGGCTGCGACAAGACGACGCCCGCCCTGCTGATGGGCGCGGCCAGCTGCGACCTGCCCGCCATCGCCGTGAGCGGCGGTCCCATGCTCAATGGCAAGCACCAGGGCCGCGACATCGGCTCGGGCACCGCCGTGTGGCAGTTCTCCGAGCAGGTCAAGGCCGGCGCCATCACCCTGCACGAGTTCATGGCGGCCGAGGCCGGCATGTCGCGCTCGGCCGGCACCTGCAACACCATGGGCACGGCCTCCACCATGGCCTGCATGGCCGAGGCGCTGGGCGTCACCCTGCCCCACAACGCCGCCATTCCCGCCGTGGACTCGCGCCGCTACGTGCTGGCCCACCTGAGCGGAATGCGCATCGTGGAGATGGTGCTGGAGGACCTGAGGCTGTCGCAGCTGCTCACGCGCCAGGCCTTCGAGAACGCGATCCGCACCAACGCCGCGATCGGCGGCTCGACCAACGCGGTGATCCACCTCAAGGCCATCGCCGGGCGCGTCGGTGTCGACCTCACGCTGGAGGACTGGACGGCGATCGGCCGCGGCACGCCCACGCTGGTGGACCTGATGCCGTCGGGCCGCTTCCTGATGGAGGACTTCTACTACGCCGGCGGCCTGCCCGCCGTGCTGCGCCGCCTGGGCGAGGCCGGGCGCCTGCCGCACCCGGACGCGCTCACGGCCAACGGCAAGACCCTGTGGGACAACGTCAAGGACGCGCCGGTCCACAACACCGAGGTGATCCGCGAATGGGACCGGCCCGTCGCCGCCGACGGCAGCATGCGCATCCTGCGCGGCAACCTCGCGCCGCGCGGGGCCGTGCTCAAGCCCTCGGCCGCCACCGCGAACCTGCTGAAGCACCGCGGCCGCGCCGTGGTGTTCGAGGACCTGGAAGACTACAAGGCCCGCATCGCCGACCCGGACCTGGACGTCACCGCCGACTCCGTGCTGGTGCTGAAGAACTGCGGCCCGCAGGGCTACCCCGGCATGGCCGAGGTCGGCAACATGGGCCTGCCGCCCAGGCTGCTGGCGCAGGGCGTGACCGACATGGTGCGCATCTCCGACGCGCGCATGAGCGGGACGGCCTACGGCACCGTGGTGCTGCACGTCGCGCCGGAGGCGCGCGCCGGCGGCCCGCTGGCCGTGGTGCGCGAGGGCGACTGGATCGAGCTGGACGCCGATGCCGGCCGCCTGCACCTGGACGTGCCGGAGGCGGAGCTGGCCGCGCGCCTGGCCGCCTGGCAGGCCGCGCGGCAGGACGACCCCGCGGACCGTTCCGGCTACCGCAAGCTGTACGTGCAGCACGTGCTGCAGGCCGACGAAGGCTGCGATTTCGATTTTCTGGTGGGCCGCCGGGGCGCCGGCGTTCCCAGGCATTCCCACTAAGACGCAAAGCCCCTCAAGGAGACCCCATGAAACCCATTACACGACGCTTCCTCGGCGGCCTGGCTTTCGGCACGGCCCTGCTGTTCGGCCTGGCGCCCGGCGCCTTCGCCCAGGGCAAGGGCCTGGTCGGCATCTCCATGCCCACCAAGTCCTCGGCCCGCTGGATCGACGACGGCAACAACATGGTCAAGGTGCTGCAGGCGCGCGGCTACCAGACCGACCTGCAGTACGCCGACGACGACATCCCCAACCAGCTGGCGCAGGTGGAGAACATGATCACCAAGGGCGCCAAGGTGCTGGTGATCGCCGCCATCGACGGCACCACGCTGACCAAGGCGCTGCAGAGCGCCGCCGACAAGGGCATCAAGGTCATCGCCTACGACCGCCTGATCCGCGGCAGCAAGAACGTCGACTACTACGCCACGTTCGACAACTTCCAGGTCGGCGTGCTGCAGGCGAACTCCATCGTCGACAAGCTGGGCCTCAAGCAGGGCAAGGGCCCGTTCAACATCGAGCTGTTCGGCGGCTCGCCCGACGACAACAACGCCTTCTTCTTCTACAACGGCGCCATGTCGGTGCTCGACCCCTACATCAAGAGCGGCAAGCTCGTGGTGCGCAGCAAGCAGATGGGCATGGACAAGGTGGGCACCCTGCGCTGGGACGGCGCCGTCGCCCAGGCCCGCATGGACAACCTGCTGTCGGCCTTCTACGGCAAGGACAAGGTGAACGCGGTGCTGTCGCCCTATGACGGCCTGTCGATCGGCATCCTGTCGTCCCTGAAGGGCGTGGGCTACTGCACGCCGCAGCAGCCCTGCCCGGTGGTGACCGGCCAGGACGCCGAGATCCCCTCGGTCAAGTCGATCCTGCGCGGCGAGCAGACCTCCACCATCTTCAAGGACACCCGCCAGCTGGCCAAGGTGGCCGCCGACATGGTGGACGCGGTGCTGACCGGCAAGACGCCGGAGATCAACGACACCAAGACCTACAACAACGGCGTGAAGGTCGTACCATCCTACCTGCTCAAGCCGGTCGCCGTGGACGCCAGCAACTGGAAGCACGTGCTGGTCGACAGCGGCTACTACAAGGAGTCGCAGCTCAAGTGAGCCGCCTGGCGCCACCCGACGGAATGCGAAGCATGGAGGACTTGCCGTGACGTCCTTGCTGGAAATGCGGGGGATCACCAAGACCTTCCCCGGCGTCGTCGCGCTGCGGGACGTCAACCTCTCGGTGCGCGCCGGCGAGATCCATGCCGTGGTGGGCGAGAACGGCGCGGGCAAGTCCACCCTGATGAAGGTGCTCAGCGGGGTCTACCCGCACGGCAGCTACGAGGGCGAGATCCGCTTCGGCGGCGAGCCCCGCCAGTTCCGCGGCATCGCCGCCAGCGAGGCGCTGGGCATCATCATCATCCACCAGGAACTCGCCCTGGTGCCGCTGCTCTCCATCGCCGAGAACATCTTCCTGGGCAACGAGCCGGCGCGGCGAGGCGTGGTGGACCGCCACGCCGCCTACGTGCGCACCCGCGAGCTGCTGGCCAAGGTGGGCCTGGAGGAGTCGCCCTCGACCCTGATCGACGACCTGGGCGTGGGCAAGCAGCAGCTGGTGGAGATCGCCAAGGCGCTGTCCAAGGAGGTGAAGCTGCTGATCCTGGACGAGCCCACCGCCAGCCTCAACGAGACCGACAGCGCGGCCCTGCTGGACCTGCTGCTGGAGCTCAAGGCCCAGGGCATCGCCTGCATCCTGATCTCGCACAAGCTGAACGAGGTGGAGCGGGTGGCCGACACCATCACCGTCCTGCGCGACGGCAGCACGGTGCAGACGCTCGACTGCCACGCCCAGCCGGTGAGCCAGGACGTGGTGATCCGCAGCATGGTGGGCCGCGAGATGGCCGACCGCTACCCCAGGCGCGAGCCGAAGATCGGCGAGACCGTGTTCGAGCTGCGCGACTGGACCGTGCGCCACCCGCTGCATGCCGACCGCCTGGCGGTCCAGGGCGTGAACCTGCAGGCGCGCCGCGGCGAGATCGTCGGCATCGCCGGCCTGATGGGCGCCGGGCGCACCGAGCTGGCCATGAGCGTGTTCGGCCGCTCCTGGGGCCGCGGCATCGCCGGCAAGGTGCTGCTGCGCGGGCAGGAGGTGGACGTCTCCACCGTGGAGAAGGCCGTGCGCCATGGCATCGCCTACGTCACCGAGGACCGCAAGGGCTTCGGCCTGCTGCTGGACGACGACATCGCCCGCAACGTGTCGCTGGCCAACCTGCCCGCCGTGTCGACGCGCGGCGTGGTCGACGAGGGCCGCGAGTTCGGCGTGGCCGAGGGCTTCCGCCAGCAGCTGCGTATCCGGTGCTCCGGCGTCTCGCAGCCCGTCGGGCAGCTGTCGGGCGGCAACCAGCAGAAGGTGGTGCTGGGCAAGTGGCTGTTCACCCAGCCGGAGGTGCTGATCCTCGACGAGCCCACCCGGGGCATCGACGTCGGCGCCAAGTTCGAGATCTACAGCCTGATGGCGCAGATGGCCGCCGAGGGCAAGTGCATCGTGATGATTTCCTCCGAGATGCCCGAGCTGCTGGGCATGTGCGACCGCATCTACGTCATGAACGAGGGCCGCTTCGTGGCCGAATTCGACCGCATGGAGGCCAGCCAGGAGGGCATCATGCGCGCCATCGTCAACGCAGGAGTGCTGCAATGAGCTCCCAAGTCGTGGAACCGGCCGCCCAGGCGGCAACCGCGGGCCGCGCCCTGACCTTCCTGAAGGCCCACCTGCGTGAGTACGGCATGCTGCTGTCGCTGGTGGCCATCATGGCCTTCTTCGAGTACATGACCGGCGGCACGCTGATGGAGCCGCTGAACGTCACCAACCTGATCCTGCAGAACAGCTACATCGTCATCATGGCGCTGGGCATGCTGCTGGTGATCGTGGCCGGCCACATCGACCTGTCGGTGGGCTCGGTCTGCGGCTTCACCGGCGCGCTGGCGGCGGTGCTGATGGTGGAGCACAACGTGCCCTGGTACCTCGCCACGCCGATCTGCCTGGCCGCGGGCGCAGCGATCGGCGCGGCCCAGGGCTGGTTCGTCGCCTACATGCGCATCCCCTCCTTCATCGTCACCCTGGCCGGCCTGCTGGTGTTCAAGGGGCTGGCGCTGCTGGTGCTGCAGGGGCAGTCGGTCGGGCCCTTCCCCTCGGACTTCCAGCTGCTGTCCACCGGCTTCCTGCCCGACCCGCTGAAGGGCGCGTCGTATCGCCTCAGCTCTCTGCTGCTGGGCGTGCTGGCCGCCGGCGCCCTGGTGTTCTTCAAGGTGCGCGAGCGCCAGCAGGCCGCGAGGCACGGCATGGAGGTGGAGCCGCTGCCTTTCTTCATCGGCAAGAACCTCGTGTTCGCCGGGCTGATCCTGCTGCTGACCACCCTGCTCGCGGCCTACCGGGGCCTGCCCAACGTGCTGCTGGTGATGGCGGTGCTGATCGTCTGCTACGACTTCGTCTCGCTGCGCACCACGGTGGGCCGGCGCATCTACGCCCTGGGCGGCAACGAGAAGGCGGCGCGGCTGTCGGGCATCAAGACCGAGCGCCTGGCCTTCCTGACCTTCGCCAACATGGGCATGCTGGCCGCCCTGGCCGGCCTGGTCTTCGCCGCGCGGCTGAACACCGCGACGCCCAAGGCGGGCCTGGGCTTCGAGCTGGACGTGATCGCCGCCTGCTTCATCGGTGGCGCCTCGGCCTCCGGCGGCGTGGGCCGGGTGTTCGGCGCGGTGGTGGGCGCCTTCATCATGGGCGTGATGAACAACGGCATGTCCATCATGGGCATCGGCATCGACTATCAGCAGGTGATCAAGGGCCTGGTGCTGCTGGCCGCGGTGTTCGTGGACGTCGCGAACAAGGGCAAGCGATCGCTATAGTGTCGGCCGTCATGCCCGTCCAGCCCTCCCACCGCGACTCCAGCTACCGGCGCCCGCCGGAGCGCAAGAGCATGCACGCGCAGATCGTGCGCGACCTCGGCATGCGCATCGTCGCCGGCGAGTTCCCGCCCGGCAGCCGCCTGCCGGGCGAGGCGGTGCTGTGCGAGCAGTACAAGGTCAGCCGCTCGGTGCTGCGCGAGGCCACCCGCGTGCTGGTGGCCAAGGGCCTGGTCGTTTCGCGCCAGCGCGCCGGCGTCATCGTGCGCCCGCGCAGCGACTGGCACCTGCTGGACCCGGACGTCCTGTACTGGCTGATCCAGTCGCAGCCCACCGGCGAGTTCGTGGCCGCCCTCATGACCGTGCGCCGCATCTTCGAGCCCGCCGCCGCCGCCCTGGCCGCGCGCGTGGCCAGCGAGGAGCAGCGCCAGGGCATCGCCGAGGCCTACGCCGGCATGGAGGCCGCGCAGACGCCCGCGGAACTGCTGGAGCCCGACCTGGCCTTCCACCGCCGCATCGCCGAGGCGACCGGCAACGACCTGCTCGCCTACATCGGCAACATGCTGTCGCTGGCGCTGCGCGAGTCGATCACGCTCTCCAGCAAGCTGCCCAACACCCACGCCCTGTCCCTGCCGCGGCACAAGGCGATCCTCACGGCCATCCTGAACCGCGACGCGCTGGCGGCGCGGCAGGCGACGCTGGTGCAGCTGGAGGAGACGCGGGAGGACATCTCGCGGATCCTGGATACGGAGTTCCGGGTGGCCTGATGGCGCCCGCTTCGAAGCTCACGGCCAGCTCCAGCCCACGATCTCCGCCAGTCGCGTCAGCACCCAGGAAACCTCTCCCGGTTCCAGCCCGGACCCGGGGTCCGAGAGCGCGACCTCCAGCTTCGCGAGCGTCTCGCGCTCGCCGCCGCCGGACTTGAATCGCGCGGCCTGCGCCTGTTCGACGAGCATCTGCGCGAGGTCCTCGCACAGCTCGTAGCGCTCGCGCACCTGCTTCATCGGTTGCAGCAGGCGGTGGCCGGCCGGGGAAGTGAAGAGCGCCAGGAAGGACGGCGGGACTTCGATCTGGTTGGAATCGTCCATGCGTGTGGGGCGTCAAGCGGGCGAGCATGGCGGTCCCTTCGGGTCCGCCTGCATCCGGTCCGAATCAGCCCAGAAGGGCCTTCAATTCGCCGCTGTCGATCAGCGCCTGCAGCTCGCCCGCACCGCCGACCAGGACGCCCCGGACGAACACCATGGGGAAGGTCGGCCAGCCGGTCCACATCTTCAACGCGCTGCGCGGCCGCCACATCGAGAAGTAGCTTCCGTACTCGAGGTACTGGAACGGCTGCCCGATCGCCTGGAGCGCCTTGCGCGCCCGGGCCGGAAACGGGTTCTGCCGCATGCCCACCACCACGACGGGATGGGCAGCCACGGCCGCCTTCACCTCGTCGACGATTCCACGGTTCCAGCCCGCGACCTTCGTGCGGATGGCGGAGTGGATGGCGGATTCGTCGAGGATCGGGCGCGGCATGGATGGCTCCTTTGAAGGGACCGCCACGGTAGCACGGGTGCGGCCGGGCACGAACCCCGTGCCGCGGGCCCTGGGGTGCTTCACGCGGCGGCGTGCCCTCGGTCCCCGAAGTACTCCCTGACCGCCTTCGGCACCGCCTGCCGCTGGCAGCGCTGCAGCCTCACCAGCAGGCCATGCGGGACCTCGTCCACTCCATGGTCGCGCCGGATGTCGTCCCGGATGCGCCCCAGCAGCGCGGCGGCCACCTCGGCGTCGGCCATCGCCCGGTGGGCCCGCCCCGCCGAAGGCAGGGCGTGGAAGGCGGCCAGGGCGCCGAGCCGGTAGCTGCCGGCCTGGGGATAGAGCCGCCGCGACAGCAGCATGGTGCAGGCGAATGGCGGGTTCAATGGCACGCCCCCGCCCAGCCGCTCCAGCTCCGCGGCCCAGAAGCGGCGGTCGAACGCCGCGTTGTGCGCCACCAGCGGGACGTCCCGCACGAAGCGGGCGGCCTCCGCCATCACCTCGTCGGCCGGGGGCGCCGCGCGGATCATCTCGTTGCTGATGCCGGTGTAGTCCTCGATGAAGGGAGACAGGCGCACCCCCGCGTTCATGAGCGACTGGAAGCGCCCGACCACCTGCGTTCCCTCGACCAGGACGATGGCGATCTCGGTGGCCCGGTCGCCCATGGCGGGGGAGAGACCGGTGGTCTCGAAGTCGATGACGGCAATGCGGTGCATGGGGCGGCCCGCTCAGTCCTACAGCAGCCGCGCCTTGACGCTGCGGCCCTTGATCCGCCCCTGGTTGAGGCGCGCCACGGCCTCGTGGGCGACGCCGCGCTCCACCGCCACGTAGGTGGCGAACTCGTTGATGTCGATCTTGCCCACCTGCTCGCGCGTGTAGCCCAGGTCCGCCGTCAGCGCGCCCAGCACGTCGCCGGGGCGGATCTTGTCCTTGCGCCCGGCCTGGATGTGGACTGTGGCCATGGCCGGCAGCAGGCGGCCTCCCGGCGCCGGCGTGAGCTCGGCCAGCGGGTGCCAGGCCGTTTCGCGGCCCTGCAGCTGCTCGATGCGCCCGACCGCGCCCATCTCGTCGAGGCTGGCGAGGCAGAGCGCCTGCCCCCTCTCGCCGGCGCGGCCGGTGCGGCCGATGCGGTGCACGTGCACTTCCGGATCCGGGGACACGTCCACGTTGATCACCGCTGCGAGGCCGGCGACGTCGAGCCCGCGCGCCGCCACGTCGGTGGCGACCAGCACCGAGCAGCTGCCGTTGGCGAAACGCACCAGCACCTGGTCGCGCTCGCGCTGCTCCAGGTCGCCATGCAGCGCCAGCGCGCTGTAGCCCTGCGCCTGCAGCAGCTCCGCCAGCTCGCGGCAGCGCGCCTTGGTGTTGCAGAAGGCGAGCGTGCTCGCCGGGCGGAAGTGTTCCAGCAGGCGCGCGACGGCCGGCAGCCGCCCGGACTCGGCCACCTCGTACCAGCGCTGCTCGATCTGCTCGCTGCCGTGCTGCGCCTCCACCTTCACGGTGACCGGGTCGCGCAGGAACTGCGCGGCGAGCTTCGCGATGCCTTCGGGATAGGTCGCCGAGAACAGCAGCGTCTGCCGCTCGCCCGGGCACTGCCGCGCCACCTTGGCGATGTCGTCGACGAAGCCCATGTCCAGCATGCGGTCGGCTTCGTCGAGCACCAGCGTGCCGAGCGCCCCCAGCTGCAGGTTGCCCCGGTCCAGGTGGTCGAGCACGCGGCCGGGGGTGCCCACGACGATGTGCGCCCCGCGCTCCAGGCTGGTCGCCTGCCCGCGCAGCGGCACGCCGCCCGAGAGCGTGACCACCTTGACGTTGTCCTCGGCGCGGGCCAGCCGCCGGACTTCGGTGGCGACCTGGTCGGCCAGTTCCCGGGTGGGGCACAGCACCAGGGCCTGGACGGCGAATCGGCGCGCGTCGAGCTTCGCCAGCAGCGCCAGCGCGAAGGCGGCGGTCTTGCCGCTGCCCGTCTTGGCCTGCGCGATCAGGTCCCGGCCGGCCAGCGCGGGCGGCAGGCTGGCCGCCTGGATCGCGGTCATTTCCAGGTAGCCCAGCCGGCGCAGGTTGTCCAGCGAGGCGGGGGAGAGGGCCAGCGAGTCGAAACTCCGGGAAGGGGCGGGAGACATGCCCCGATCATTCCACAGGACCGCGGTGCCCCCCCCGCCCCGGGCCGCGGGATGCGTTCGGCCGCTGACCTGGGTCAAGAGCCCCGGTCCACCCTGCCCGCACCATGCACGCAACGCCCGTCTTCCCGGGCAACGGGAGCACGCCATGAAGAGCATCCGCCCAGCTCGCGCAGCCGCCGCAGCGGCGCTCGCCCTCGTGCTCGCCGCCTGCGGCGGTGGCGGGGGTGGCGGCCGGACCATCGAGTTGCCGCCGTTCTGGATCTCCACCGACGTCCAGGTCGCCGATCTCGACGGGGACGGGCGTCCCGACATCGTGACGATCGGCCAGTACGCCACGCCGACCACCCGCAGCGGCTACGTCCAGGTCCGCCTGCAGACCGCTCCCGGCGTCTTCTCCCCTCCCCGGAGCTACCCCGCGGGCGGCTACCCGTGGCGGCTGCAGATCGCCGACGTCGACGGCGACGGCGCCCCCGACCTGGTGGTGAGCGACGTCGACCCCACGCCGTTCGTCACGACCGGCGCCGTCCTCCTCTTGAAGCAGGCAACGGTGCGCGGCACCTTCCTCCCCGCGCAAAGCCTCGTGACCACCGACAACAAGCCCTACGACCTCGCGGTGGGCGACGTGAACGGGGATGGCAAGCCCGACATCGTGGTGGCGGCCGACGTGGCCGGCACCGTCGGCGCCACCCTGCTCGCGCAGGACCCGGTGCACGCCGGCAGCTTTCTCGCCCCGCTCGCCCTGCCCCTGCCGGGCGCTGCGACGCACGTGGCCCTCGGCGACCTCGATGGCGACGGCCGCAACGACCTCGTCTTCCGCGTCGTGCGCTCGGCGACGCAGGGCGTCGCGGATTCGGGGCTGGGCGTCCTCGCGGGCCGCCCCGACGGCAGCCTCGGCGCCTGGACGGCGCTGCCCTCGGACGCCATCGGGTTGAATGGCGAACGGCTCGCCGTGGTCGACGCCGACGGCGACGGCCGCAGGGACGTCCTGGAATTCCTCTCCGCGTGCTGCACCGATTACCAGTCCCAGGCCCGGCGGCTGCTGCAGACCGCTCCTGGCACCTTCGCCCGCACCGATACGCTGCTGGGCGCCTATCGTCCCCTGGCCGGGGCGTTCTCCGACCTCAATGGCGACGGCCGGACCGACCTGGCGCTGGCCTCCACCACCCAGGACGGCACCTCGAGCACGCGCCAGGCGCACGTGTACACGTTGTTCCAGGACCCCAGCGGCCTGTTCCAGCCCGCGCAGGCGATCGACATGATGCCGATGGAGGCCTATCGCGTGGCAGCCGCGGACCTGAACGGCGACGGCCTGCCGGACCTGGTCGTCGTCGGCACCGACAACCGGGTCTTCGTGCTGTACCAGTCCGCGGCGGCGCCGGGCACGTATCCCACCGTGCTGGCGCTCGACTGAACGCGCCGGCCGGGGGCTTCCCGATCGACCAGACGCGCGAGAACGCGCTGGCGCAGATCGAGGTGATCGTCCGGAAGGTGTGAGGGCGCTCAGCCTTCCAGCTGCTGCTCCAGCTGGTCCAGCACGTCGTAGCAGGGCAGCACCTGCGCCACGCTGGAGTTCGGCTCGCGGCCCTCGCGGATGGCGGCGATGAACTCGCGATCCTGCAGCTCGATGCCGTTCATGGAGACGTCGACCCGGGACACGTCGATCTTCTCCTCCTTGCCGTTGACCAGGTCGTCGTAGCGCGCGATGTAGGTCGCGGTGTCGCCGATGTAGCGGAAGAAGGTGCCCAGGGGGCCGTCGTTGTTGAAGGACAGGCTCAGCGTGCAGATCGCGCCGTTCTCCGCCTGGAGCTGGATGCTCATGTCCATCGCGATGCCCAGGTTCGGGTGGATCGGGCCCTGGATCGCGTTGGCCTTCACGATGCGGCTGCGCGTCTGGTAGGCGAACAGGTCCACCGTATGGGCGGCGTGGTGCCACAGCAGGTGGTCGGTCCAGCTGCGCGGCTGGCCCAGCGCGTTCATGTTGGTGCGGCGGAAGAAGTAGGTCTGGACATCCATCTGCTGGATGTTGAATTCGCCGGCGACGATCTTCTTGTGCACGTACTGGTGGCTGGGATTGAAGCGGCGGGTGTGGCCGACCATGGCGACCAGGCCCGTCTTCTTCTGCCACTCCGCCACCTGGCGACCCTCCTCCAGCTTGTCGCACAGGGGGATCTCCACCTGCACGTGCTTGCCGGCCTTCATCGCGGCGATGGACTGCGCCGCGTGCATCTGCGTGGGCGTGCACAGGATCACGGCGTCGACGTCCGGTCGGGCCAGGGCCTCGTCCAGGCTGGTGGTGACATGCTTCGCGCCGTACTTCTGCGCCACTTCCTGGGCCTTGCCCAGCTCGCGGCCGATGATGGACGTGACCTCCACGCCCTCGATGTTCTTCAGTCCGTCGAGGTGCTTGATGCCGAAGGCGCCCGGGCCGGCCAGGGCGATGCGAACGGTCTTGCTCATAGGTTGTTCTCCAGGATCAGGTGACCCACTGCGGTGTTCGAGGCGGGGACATGGTAGAAGCGATGCTTGACGGTCGGCTTCCTGCCGCCGGCCACGTCGGCCATCGCGCCACGCGCGATCAGCCACATCACCAGCTCGATGCCTTCGCTGCCGGCTTCCTGCACGTACTCGATGTGCGGCACGCTCGCCAGGCCCTCCGGGTCCTCGATCAGCCGGTCGAGGAAGCGGTTGTCCCACTCCTTGTTGATCAAGCCGGCGCGCGGGCCCTGGAGCTGGTGGCTCATGCCGCCGGTGCCCCAGATCTGCACGTTCAGGTCCTCGTCGTAGCTCTCGATCGCCTTGCGGATCGCCTGGCCCAGGCGGAAGCAGCGCATGCCGCTGGGCACCGGGTACTGCACCACGTTCACCGCGAAGGGGATGACCTTGAAGGGCCACTCCCTGGGCTGGCCGCACATCAGCGACAGCGGCACGGTCAGGCCGTGGTCGACGTCCATCTTGTTGACGATGGTGAGGTCGAAGTCCTGCTGGATCACCGAGTGGGCGATGTGCGAGGCGAGGTCGGGCGCGCCCACCACGTCGGGCACGGGCCGCGGGCCCCAGCCCTCGTCGGCCACCTTGAACTGCGCAGCGGTGCCGATCGCGAAGGTGGGGATGAGCTCCAGGCTGAAGGCCGTGGCGTGGTCGTTGTAGACCAGGAACACGACGTCCGGCTTGTTGTCCTTGAGCCACTGGCGGGAGAAGTCGTAGCCGGCGAAGACCTTCTGCCAGTACGGTTCCTGGGTCTTGCCCAGGTCCATCGCCGCGCCGATGGCCGGCACGTGCGAGGTGTAGACGGAGGCGGTGATGCGGGCCATTACCTGGTGTCCTTGCTCTCGCGGCCCCAGGTCGCCGGGCGGCCGCCGGAAATCATCATGTCGCGGTAGGCCTCCTCGCTCATGCCGGTCATGGAACCGGCCATCTGCTGGAAGCTCTTGCCGTCGGTGGCGCCGATCTTGGCGAGGAAGTAGATGTTGCCGCCCAGGGCGATGCAGCGGTTCAGGTCGCGGGCCAGCACGGCCAGCTTCTGGTCCTCCGTCATGGGCCACTCGTCGAGGTAGGCGCGCTCGTTGGACTTGAAGCGCTCGCGGTTCTCGGCCTTCATCAGCGACATGCAGAACTGGTTGAGCCAGTAGCCCTTGCGGCTCTGGTCCGCGTCGAAGATGGTCGTGCCGGGGATGCCGGCATAGGGTTTCTCGAGCGACATGTCAGGCTCCTTTCCCCTCTTCCGGCCAGTACAGCCGGTTGGGGTTGTCCACCAGCAGCTTGTGCTGCAGTTCGGCCGTGGGGGCGATGTGCGGGATGAAGTCCACCAGCAGGCCGTCGTCGGGCATGTGGCCCTTCAGGTTGGGGTGCGGCCAGTCGGTGCCCCACAGCACGCGGTCGGGGAAGGACTCGACCACCTTGCGCGCGAACGGCACCACGTCGCGGTAGGCGTTGCGCTCGCCGTTCAGGGCCGGCGGGCCGGCCACCGAGAGGCGCTCGGGGCAGCTCACCTTGCTCCAGACGTTCGGGTGCTCGCGCATGAACTTCAGGAACAGCTCGAACTCGGGGCCGTCGATGGGCTTGCCGACATCCGGGCGGCCCATGTGGTCCACCACCACGGTGGTCGGCAGCGCGGTGAAGAAGTCCCACAGCTCGGGCAGGTCCACCGCCTCGAAGTAGATCACCACGTGCCAGCCCAGCGGGGCGATGCGGCCGGCGATCTCCAGCAGTTCGTCCTTGGGCGTGAAGTCCACCAGGCGCTTGACGAAATTGAAGCGCACGCCGCGCACGCCGGCGGCGTGCATGTCCTGGAGCTCCTGGTCGGTCACGCTGCGCCTGACCGTCGCCACGCCCTTGGCCTTGCCGTTGGCGCGCCCAAGCGCGTCGACCAGGGCGCGGTTGTCGGCGCCGTGGCAGGTCGCCTGCACGATCACGTTCTTGCTGAAGCCCAGGTGGTCGCGCAGGGCGAACAGCTGCTGCCAGCTGGCGTCGCAGGGCGTGTACTTGCGCTCGGGCGCGTAGGGGAACAGTTCGCCCGGGCCGAAGACGTGGCAGTGCGCGTCGACGGCGTTGGCGGGCAGCTTGAACTGCGGCTGGCTCGGGCCGGTGTACCAGTCGAGCCAGCCGGGCGTCTTCTCGAAGCCGCCGGTGGTGGGTTTGCCGCTCATGTCGTCCCTAGTCGATGTAGCGCAGGCCGGCCTTTTCCAGCGGCTCGCGCATCTTGTACATGTCCAGGCCCAGCACGCCGCTGGCGAGCTTGGCGCGCTTCTCGCCCTCGTTGGCCTCGCGGGCCGCGGCGGCTTCCAGCGTCTTCTTCGCCAGGGCCGCGGGCACGCAGACCACGCCGTCGTCGTCGGCCACGATCACGTCGCCCGGGGTCACCAGGGCACCCGCGCAGACCACGGGGATGTTCACCGAGCCCAGGGTCGCCTTGACGGTGCCCTTGGAGCTGATGGCCTTGCTCCACACGGGGAAGCCCATCTCGGTGAGCGTCTTCACGTCGCGGCAACCGGCGTCGATGACCAGCGCGCGGGCGCCGCGCGCCTGGAACGAGGTGGCCAGCAGGTCGCCGAAGAAGCCGTCGGTGTTGTCGGCGGTGCAGGCGGCCACGACGATGTCGCCGGGACGGATCTGCTCGGCCACCACGTGCAGCATCCAGTTGTCGCCCGGGTGCAGCAGCACGGTCACGGCGGTGCCGGACACCTGCGCGCCGGCGTAGATGGGCCGCATGTAGGGCTTCATCAGGCCGACGCGGCCCATGGCCTCGTGCACGGTGGCGGAGCCGAACTTCGCCAGGCCGTCGGCCACTTCGCGGTCGGCGCGCTTGATGTTGCGGTAAACGACACCCAGTTCGTACATGGTCAGTCTCCTGATTCGATGGATTACCGGCCGCGCTTCTTCAGCTGGGCGTCCAGGCGGGGGAAGACACGGCGCGTGTTGCCCTCGAAGATCGCCTGCTTGTCCTCGGCGGACAGGATCGGCGAGGCGTCGATGTAGCGCTTGGTGTCGTCGTAGTAGTGGCCCGTGGTCGGGTCGATGCCGCGCACCGCGCCGATCATCTCGGAGGCGAACAGCACGTTCTTCACCGGGATCACGGTGTTGAGCAGGTTGATGCCCGGCTGGTGGTACACGCAGGTGTCGAAGAACACGTTGTTCATCACGTGGGTGTCCAGCAGGGGCTTCTTCATCTCCTGCGCGAGGCCGCGGTAGCGGCCCCAGTGGTAGGGCACCGCGCCGCCGCCGTGCGGGATGATGAAGCGCAGCGTCGGGAAGTCCTTGAACAGGTCGCCCTGGATCAGCTGCATGAAGGCCGTGGTGTCGGCGTTGATGTAGTGGGCGCCCGTGGTGTGGAAGCAGGCGTTGCAGCTGGTGGAGACGTGGATCATCGCCGGCACGTCGTACTCCACCATCTTCTCGTAGATGGGGTACCACCACTTGTCGGTCAGCGGCGGCTCCTTCCAGTGGCCGCCCGACGGGTCCGGGTTCAGGTTGATGCCGACCGCGCCGTAGTCCCGGATGCACTTCTCCATCTCGGGGATGCAGGTCTTCGGGTCCACGCCGGGCGACTGCGGCAGCATGGCCACCGGCACGAAGTGGTCGGGGAACAGCTGGCTCACGCGGTGGCACAGCTCGTTGCAGATGCCGGCCCAGGTGCTGGAGACGTTGAAGTCGCCGATGTGGTGCGCCATGAAGCTCGCCCGCGGCGAGAACAGCGTCATGTCGTTGCCGCGGTCCTTCATCAGGCGCAGCTGGTTGCTCTCGATCGACTCGCGGATGTCGTCGTCGGAGATCTTCAGCTCGGCGACCTTCGGCATCGCCGACGGGTCCTTGATGCCGGCGATCTGCTTGTTGCGCCACTCCTCCAGCTGCTTGGGCGCAGTGGTGTAGTGGCCGTGGCAATCGATGATCAGGCTCATTGCTTGTCTTTCCTCGGGCGTGCCGGCCGGTCGGCGGGTTGTTCAGGCGGCGGGTTCCATGCCGTTGCGGCGCTTGGCCGCGGCGGCCTCCGGCGAAGCCATGAAGGCCAGCATCGCACGCACGGCTTCGCCCTGCGCGGACACCCGGCACAAGGCACCGGAGAAGGTGGTGTTGATCTGGACGGCGGCCGGCAGGGGACCGACCACGGTGATGCCTTCCAGGTGGATCAGCTCGCTCAGCTGCTGGAAGCCCAGGGCGACCTCGCCGCGGGCCACCAGCGAGCCGACCGGGATGCCGGGGGGCGCCTGCACCAGGCGGCCCTGCAGCTGCTGCGCGATGCCCCAGCGCTCGAACAGCTTGAGCAGCGCGACGCCGCTGGGGCCGGTGGAATAGCCCACGGTGGGGGCCGCGAGCACGGCGCTGCGCAGGGACTCTTCGCTGGAGATGTCGGGGCGCGGCGCGCCGGAGCGCACGGCGATGGAGACGCCGGAGTCCACCAGGTCCACGCGGCTGCCGGCCACCGCCTGGCCGGCCGCGACCAGCTTGTCGATCGCATCGGAGGCCAGCACCACGAAGTCGAAGGCCTCGCCGGCGGCGACCCGCTTCGCGGCATCGACACCGCCCACGGACTCCACGACCACGGCCTGGCCGGTGCGCTGGTGGTAGGCCTCGGCCAGCTCGCCCAGCACCTGGCGCGTGGCCATGGAGGAGATTCCCTTCAGCGCATTCATGGCGGCGATTGTGGGCGCCACCCATCGCGGTTCAAAGCCAAGGGGGGCACTAGCAGCTATGCCGCTTCGGCATAATGACGGTCTAGCTATTCCTCTTCATGGATCTCAAGCAGCTCGAATATTTCGTCCGGGTGGCCGAACTCGGCAGCTTCACGCGCGCCGCCATCGAACTGGACGTGGCCCAGCCGGCCCTCAGCCGACAGGTGCGCCTGCTGGAGGTGGAACTGCGCCAGAACCTGCTGGTGCGCAACGGCCGGGGCGCCGTGCCCACCGAGGCGGGCAAGCTGCTGCTGGACCACGGCCGCGGCATCCTGCACCAGGTGGAGCGGGCCCGCGAGGACCTGGGCCGCCTGCGTGGCGGCCTGGCCGGCCGGGTCGCCGTGGGCCTGCCCAACAGCGTGGCCCGGGTGCTCACCGTCCCCCTCACCCGCGCCTTCCGCGAGGCGCTGCCGGAAGCGCGCCTGTCCATCAGCGAGGGCCTGTCCAGCAGCCTGCAGGAAGGCCTCTCCAGCGGCCGGCTGGACATCGTGGTGCTGTACAACGCCCAGCCTTCGCGCGAGCTGGACCTGACCCCGCTGCTGGAGGAGGACCTGCTGCTGGTGCAGGCCCGGCCGCCGGGGCTGCACGAGGATCCGCCGCCCGGCCCGATCCCGCTGGAGGAGGTGGCGAAGCTGCCGCTGGTGATCCCGACCCGGCCCAATGCCATCCGCATGCACGTGGAAGCCGAGATGGCCGACATCGGCTACCGGCCCAACGTGGTGCTGGAGATCGACGGCGTCTCGGCCATCCTCGACCTGGTGCTCGATGGCGCCGGCAGCGCCATCCTCTCGCGCAACGCGCTGCTCAACTCGCCTCGGCCCTCGGCCTACATCGCGCGCCAGATCGGCAGCCCGCCGCTGCGCATCCACCTGTCCCTGGCCACCAGCCTGCAGCGCCCGGCCACGCCGGTGCAGAAGGCGACGCTGGAGCTGATCCGGGTCAAGGCGCCGGGGGTGGTGGCCCGGGCGATCTAGCCTTTCCTGCGCGCGCCCAGCAGCCGGTCCGCGTACTCCTGCCAGCTTGCCTTCTTCGGCAGGTCGCGGAAGACGCCGTCGCGAGCCAGGTCGGCCAGCCACTGCTGCTTGTCGGCGATGGGCCCGGTCATGATGGGGTCGAAGCCCGCCTCGCGCACCGTGTTGGCGGCCTCGCGCATCTCCTCGGCGCGGCGCTGGCCGTGCTGCACGACGCGGCTGAAGAAGTAGGCGCCCTGCCCGCTCCAGTCGATCGAGGGAAAGGTCTCCTGCAGCGTGGGCAGGACGTGGTCCTCCACGCCGTAGGCGCGCGCGGTGCTGTAGCTCTCGATGACCAGCACTTCCAGGCCCTTGATCATCACGCTGCGGCACATCTTGATGGCGCTGGCCACGCCGAGCTTCTCGCTCAGGACCTTGGCATCCATGCCCCAGGCGACGAGCACCGGAGCCAGTGCGGCCGCCTGCGCGCCACCGAGCAGCATCGGCACCCGGATGCCGTAGGGCGGCACCGAGGTCATCACGCCCGCCTCCACGTAATGGGCGCCGCGCGATTCGATGGCCGCGGCGCCTCTCTGCTTGGTGCCTGGGGAGGCCGAATTCAGGTCCAGGAACAGGCTGCCCGGGCGGAGGAAGCGCGCCGCCTCCTCGGCCACGGCCAGCGTGTTGGAGGCGGTCACGGCGGAGATCACCAGGTCGCTCGCCTCGCACAGCTCCTGCATGGAGCCGCAGGCCCGGATGTCCTGGCGCCGCGCATGGCCCTGCTCCGCCTCGGCGGTCGCCGCCTGCGCGAACTTCAGGTCCCAGGCGCTCGCCTGGGCCACCTGCGGCTTCAGGCCCGCCGCGAAGATCTTGCCGACCTCGCCGTAGCCCACCACGCCGATGTTCCGGATCTCCATCGCCCGCTCCTCACATGCGCGGAATCTTCGCCCGTTCGATCACGCCGCTCCAGCGCTGGATCTCGCTGGCGAGCAGCTCGGCGAGCTGCTGCGGCGTGCTGGACTTCGCCTCCACGCTCAGGTCGGCCAGCTTCTTCCTCAGTTCGGGGCTGGCCAGCGCCAGCTGGCACTCGTGGTTCAGGCGCTCGACCACCTCGGGCGGGGTCTTCGCCGGCGCGGCCAGGGCGTTCCAGGAGGCGATGTGCAGGCCCTGGAGCGCACCGCCGGCCTCGGCGGCCGTGGGCACGTCCGGCAGGCCGAGGGCGCGCTTCTCGCCGAAGGTCGCCAGGGCGCGCAGCGCCTTCGAGTCGATCTGCGACTTCAGCGGCGCCAGGATCTCCACCGCCGCATCCACCTGGCCGCCGCGCAGCGCGGTGATCACCGCCGGCGTGCCGTTGAAGGGCACCACCTGGGCCTGGATGCCGGCGGTGGTCTTGAACAGTTCGGCCGCCAGGTTCTGCGTGCTGCCCACGGCGATGGTCGCGATGTTCAGCTTGCCCGGATGGGCTTTCGCCTCGGCCAGCAGCTCGCTCAGGGTCTTGAAGCGCGAGTTCTGCGGCACCACCACGGCCAGGTCGAAGGTGCCCAGCAGCGAGATCGGAGCGAAGTCCTTGCGCGCGTCGAACGGCAGCCTGGCGAACAGCCCTTCGCTCACGGCGGTGCCGTTGCTCATGAGCAGCAGCGTGTAGCCGTCCGGATGCGCCTGCGAAACCACGCTGCCGCCCGCGATGCCGCCGGCGCCCGGCCGGTTGTCGATCACGAAGGCCTGGCCCATCTGCTCGGCGAGCTTCTGGCCCACGGCCCGGGCAGTGAGGTCGGCCACGCCGCCGGCCCCGAAGGGCACGACGATGCGGATCGGCTTGGTGGGCCACTTCGACTGGGCGCGCGCCCAGGGCGCGGCCACGGTGGCGCCGAGCGCGGCCAGCGCCTGCCGGCGGGAGAAAGGTGTGTTCATGGCGCTATCGTGCCACGCCCAGCAGCCGGTCCAGCAGTTCCGGCGCGGCGCGCAGCGCGGCGGCCGTGTCGGTGTGGACGACGGTGCCGTGGTCCAGGACGATCGCCCGGTCCGAGATCGCCAGGATGGCCTGCGGGTGCTGCTCCACGATGATGGCCGACAGGCCTTCCTCGCGGGTGATGCGCGCGATGGCGCGCAGCAGCTCGCTCACGATGATGGGCGCGAGGCCCTCCAGCGGCTCGTCCAGCAGCAGGAGCTTGGGGTTGACCACCAGGGCGCGGCCCATGGCCAGCATCTGCTGCTCGCCGCCGGACAGCTGCGTGCCCAGGTTGCCCTTGCGCTCGGCCAGGCGCGGGAACATCTCGTACACGCGCGCGGGCGTCCAGCGCCCCGGCCGCGCGACCGCGGTGAGGTTCTCGTGCACCGTGAGCGACTTGAAGATGTTGCGCTCCTGCGGCACCCAGCCGATGCCGGCGGCGGCCCGCTGGAACGAGGGCAGCTTGTGCAGGGGGACGCCACCCAGCGTGATGCTGCCGGCGTGCTGGCGGGTGGCGCCGGCCAGGGTGTTGATCAGCGTCGTCTTGCCGGTGCCGTTGCGGCCCAGCAGCGCCAGCGTCTGGCCCTCGCCCAGGGCGAAGCCCACGTTGTTCAGGACCACCGCCTCGCCGTAGCCGGCGGACAGTCCCTCGACCTTCAGCAGTTCAGCCACGGGCGTGCTCCTCCACCGGCAGGGCCTCGTTGATCTCGTCGCCGTGGCCCAGGTACACGGCCTTCACCTCGGGGTTGGCTTCGATCTCCTCGGGCGTGCCCTCGGTCAGCACCGTGCCGTTGACCAGCACGGTCATGCGCCTGGCGAAGCTGAAGACCAGGTCCATGTCGTGCTCGATCAGCAGCACCGACACGTCGGCCGGCAGCGCCGCCACGGTCTGCAGCAGCTCCTCGCGTTCGCCCGCGGGCACGCCGGCCACCGGCTCGTCCAGCAGCAGCACGCGCGGTTCGCAGGCCAGTGCGATGGCGATCTCCAGCAGCCGGCGCTTGCCGTAGGCCAGGTGCTCGGTCTTCTGCCCTGCGACCTCGGCCAGGTGGAACTGCTCCAGCAGCTGCTGGGCGCGTTCGGCCACGCCGGCATCGCTGCCCAGCGAGCGCCACCAGCGCGCGCCCAGGCCGCGGTGCTGCGACACCACGGTCGCGAGCGTCTCCAGCGGCGTCATCGAGGCGAACAGCTGGTTGATCTGGAAGGTGCGCACCAGTCCGCGGCGCACCCGCTGGTGGGGCGGCAGGTGGCCGATGTCCTGGCCTTCCAGCGTGATGCGGCCCGCGGTGGGCTCCAGCACGCCGGTCAGCAGGTTGATCAGGGTCGTCTTGCCGGCGCCGTTGGGCCCGATCAGGGCGTGGCGCGCGCCGCGCCGCAGCTCCAGGGTGACGTTGTTGGTGGCGGTGATGCCGCCGAACTTCTTCACCAGCCCCTGGCAGGAGAGGACGACGTCGCTCATTTCGCGCCTCCCTTGAACCAGGTCCAGGGCTTGAGCAGCCGCTCGCGGCCGACCAGCACCAGCACCACCAGGAACAGGCCGATCCAGAACATCCAGTACTGCGGCGTGATCTGCGACAGCACGTCCTGCACCACCTTGAAGATGACGGCGCCGATGATGCCGCCGTACAGCCAGCCGATGCCGCCGATCACCACCATCAGCATCACGTCGGCGGAGCGGTCGAACGACAGCGTCTCCAGCGAAACGTAGCCGGAGGTCAGCGTGAAGGCCGCGCCGGCGGCGCCGGCGATCGCCGCGGCGACCGTGTAGATGGCGACGATGCGCGCATGCACCGGCACGCCGATGGCCATGGCGCGCAGGCGGTTGTCGCGGATGGACTTGAGCGTGGCGCCGAAGGGCGAATTCACGATCACCCGCGCCACCAGGAAGGCGAGCAGCAGCAGCGTCAGCGAGAAATACGAAGCGGTGCGGCCGTCCAGGCCGAACTCGAACCGGCCCAGCACCGGCGCGATGGTCAGGCCCTGGATGCCGTCGGTGCCGCCGGTGATCCCTTCCATCTTGTTGGCCAGCTCCAGCAGGATCAGCGCCAGGCCCAGGGTCACCATCAGGCGCGTCAGGTCGGTGCCGCGCAGGATCGTGAAGCTGGCCGCCAGGCCCAGCACGGCGGCCGCGGCCATGGCCACCAGCAGGCCCAGGTGGGGATCGGGGCTGACGCGCTGCGCGAACAGCGCGGCGCTGTAGGCCCCCAGCCCGAAGAACGCGGCGTGGCCCAGCGACACGATGCCGGCGTAGCCCAGCACCAGGTCCAGCGACAGCGCGAACAGCGCCCAGATGATGGTCTCGTTGATCAGGGGCGCCTGCGTCGGCATCAGCACCGGCGCCGCGAACAGCGCCAGCCACAGCAGGGGCTCCCACCACTTCATGCGCACCGAGCGCAGCAGGTCGGCCTGCGCCGGGATCATGACTTGCCTCCCTGGCGCACGAACAGGCCGTTGGGCCGCCACAGCAGGATCACGATCATCAGGGTGTAGACGATGAAGGCCCCCATCTTGGGGATGTAGTACTTGCCGGCCACGTCCGCGATGCCCAGCAGCAGCGCGGCCAGCAGCGGGCCGGTGATCGAGGCGGTGCCGCCGACGGCCACCACGATCAGGAAATAGATCATGAATTTCAGCGGGAAGGTCGGATCCAGCCCCAGCACCTCGGCGCCGAGCGCCCCGCCCAGGCCCGCCAGGCCGGAGCCGAAGGCGAAGGTGGACAGGAACACGATGTTGACGTTGATGCCCAGTCCGGCGGCCACGCGCTGGTCGTCCACCGAGGCGCGCAGGCGGCTGCCGAAACGGGTGCGCGTCAGGATGTACTGCAGCACCACCGTCAGCACCGCGCACACCGCGATGATGAACAGCCGGTAGTGGCCCATGCCCAGCGGGCCGAAATCGCTGCGGCCGCTGAGACACTCGGGAAGCTGCAGGATCTGCTGCGAGGAGCCGATGTAGTAGTCGACCGCCGACACCGCCATGAACACCAGTCCGATGGAGAACAGCACCTGGTCCAGGTGCGGCTTGTGGTACAGCGGCCGGTACAGCGTGCGCTCCAGGACCGCGCCCAGCAGCGCCGAGCCGGCGAAGGCGAGCGGCAGGCAGACCAGGAAGGGCACGTCCAGGCGCTGCATCAGCAGCACCGTGATGTAGCCGCCGGCCATGGCGAAGGCGCCGTGGGCCAGGTTGATGAAGTTCATCAGGCCCATGGTGACGGCCAGGCCGACCGCCAGCACGAACAGCAGCATGCCGTAGGCGATGCCGTCGAAGAGGATGGTGAGCATGAATGGCTGGGGGTGAGGGGCTGGGGGCTAGGGATTAGGGAGGGAACCGGCTGTTCCCCTCGCCCCTCGCCCCTAGCCCCTAGCCCCCAGTCCCCGCGGCGCCTGCGCGCCGACTTTACTTCGTCTTGCCCGGGTCCTTCACGTCCTTGATGACGTCGAACTCCACGTTGTACAGCTGGCCGTTCTTCTTCTCGACCTTGCGCAGGTAGATGTTCTGCACGATGTCGCGGGTCTGCGCGTCGATGTACACGGGGCCGCGCGGGCTCTCGAAGATCTGGCCCTTCATGGCGTCGACCAGGGCGGGACCGCCGCCCTTGCCGCCGGTCTTCTTCAGCGCTTCGTAGATCACGCGCATGCCGTCGTAGCCGCCCACGGCCATGAAGTTGGGGCGCATGCCCTTGTTGGCCTTCTCGAAGGCGGCCACGAACTTCTTGTTGGCGGGCGAGTTGTGGTCGGCCGAGTAGTGGTGCGCGGTCACCACGCCCAGGGCCACGTCGCCCATCTCGTTGAGCTGGTCGTCGTCGGTGACGTCGCCGGTGCCGATCAGCTTGATGCCGGCCTTGTCCATGCCGCGCTCGGCGAACTGCTTCATCAGCGCCGCGCCGGCGCCGGAGGGCACGAACACGAACAGCGCGTCGGGCTTGAGGTCACGCACCTTCTGCAGGAAGGGCGCGAAGTCCGGGTTCATCAGCGGCACGCGCAGGGAGTCCGCGATCTTGCCGCCGTTGAACAGGAAGCGCTCCTTGAAGAACTTCTCGGCGTCGATGCCCGGGCCGTAGTCGGACACCAGGGTCACCACGTTCTTGATGCCGTTCTTGGGCGCCCAGTCGGCGA
Organism: Burkholderiales bacterium; assembly: GCA_028868995.1. Classification (GTDB taxonomy): domain Bacteria; phylum Pseudomonadota; class Gammaproteobacteria; order Burkholderiales; family Burkholderiaceae_C; genus Ramlibacter. Next base: position 66,386 of record JAGWTH010000015.1, read on the forward strand.
TCGTCACGGCGGCCTGCGGCAGCGTGAAGCTGGTGCGCACGATGAAGGGCGAGGCCTCGGTGATGATGGAGGTGGCCGCGGCCATCACCACCAGCGGGGTCTTGGACTGGGTGGCGATCGGCGCCACGGCCAGGGCGGAGGGCGTGATGCCCATGCCGGCCAGCACGTTGACCTTGTCGTTGACCACCAGCTCCTGGGCCAGGCGGCGGGTGTTGGCCGGCACGCTGGCGTCGTCCTTCAGGATCAGCTGCACCTTCTTGCCGGCGACCATGTCGCCGTTCTGGGCCATCCAGAGCCGGGCCGCGGCGTCGATCTGGCGGCCGGTGCTGGCCTGCTGGCCGGTCATGGGCAGGATCAGGCCGATCTTGAACACGTTGTCCTGCGCCAGGCTCAGGCCGCTGGCGCCGAGCAGGGCCAGGGCGGCCGCGGTCTGGAGGAGGGTTCTCTTGTGCATGGCGTGGGGTCTCCTGTAATGGGTGGCAGGCAGGCGCACGCGCCGCCCCGCCCGTGGAAAAAGTGCGCGCTGCGCATTCTGACGGCGCCGAGGGCCCGAGCAAAACACGCGCCGGTCTACCAGTTATGAGGCTTTGCGATAACGAAGATGGAGCTATTTCACGAGCATAAGTTCTTCTTGCTTGCCGCCACCAGGGGACACCTCTACGATGCACCCCTCGTTGAGGAGGAGCAGTTCGCATGCCGGTTCACGCAGTTTTCGCCCGTTTCGCCCGTTTTGTCCTCCTGGCCGCCGTGCTGGGAGCCGGCAGCGCCGGGGCCCAGGACATCACCCTGGGCCAGATCGGCCCCTTCACGGTGCTTCCGGCGCCCGACGCCACCGAGGTGAACGCCGGGATCACCGCCTACCTCAAGGCGGCCAACGCGGCCGGTGGCGTGCGCGGCCACAAGATCGACTTTTTCAGCCTGGACGACCGCTATTCGAGCCAAGGCTTCGAGGAGCAGTTCAAGAAGGCCATGGAAAAGAAGCCGCTGGCCCTGCTCTCGCCGATCGGCTCGGACGCCCTGTCCACGATGTACAAGGACAAGCTGCTGGACAGCAACGACGTGGTGATCATGAACGTGATCCCGGGCGCCGAGAGCCTGCGCAATCCCGGGCACCCGCGCGTCTTCCACATCCGCGCCGGCGACAAGCAGCAGATCGAGAAGATCGTGCAGAACGCCCGTACGCTGGGCACGACCCGGCTGGCCGTGCTCTACCAGAACCTGGTGATCGGCACCTCCGGCTGGGAGGTGGCCAAGGCCGCCGCCGCGGCCGAAGGCGGCATGGACATTCAGGGCGTGAAGGCGGCGCCCGACCTGCCGGCATTGGCCGAGGCGGCGCAGCAGGTGAAGAAGCTGGACGCCCAGTCCGTGCTGCTGGTGGGCTCCCCGCGCTTCATGGCCGACGGCGTGGCCGCCCTGCGCAAGGCCGGCTTGTCGCAGACGCTCTACGTGCTGTCCTACGTGCCGGCCGGGCTGCTGGTCAAGCTGGCCGGCCCCGAGGGCGCGCGCGGCGTGGGCATCGCCGAAACCTTCCCGAACCCGAATGGCATCGTCCTGCCCCTGCAGCGCGACTTCCAGGCCGCCATGAAGGCGGCCCATCCGGAGATCAAGCGCTATTCGCCCTTCCACCTCGAGGGCTACCTGTCGGCCCGGGTGGTGGTGGAAGCCCTGCGGCGCAGCAAGGAGCGCGACATCACGCCCGCTTCGCTGGAGCGCGCACTGCACAGCGCCGGCGAAATGGACCTGGGCGGCTTCCGGGTCGACTTCTCCAAGGGCAACATCGGCGGCCACTGGGTCGACATCGGCGTGGTCGACGTCGAGGGCAAGATCATCTACTGAGGCCGGCGGGCCCGCCGGCCTAGCGCTGGCGGATCAGCCGCACGCCGGGCATCCGGTCGAGGTTCTGGGCCTGCACCGCCTCGCGCAGGTTGCGCTGGGCGATGCGCGAATGCTCGCGCATGATGCCCTCGGCGCGCGCGCCCTCGCGCCGCTCGATCGCGTCGAGCACCTGCCGGTGCTGGTCCTGCGCGACGATCAGCATGTCGCGCGCGCGAGGCGTGTTGGCCTGCACCACGACGAAACCCGAAGGCGAGGCGAAGGGCAGGTTCACCACCCGCTCCAGCTCGCGCGCGATCACCGGGCTGCCGGCCATTTCGGACAGCAGGCCGTGGAAGCGCGCGTTGAGGACCACGTAGCGGCTGAAGGCCTCGTCGTCCACCGCCGGCGGCTGCAGGATCCGGTCGACCTCGTCCAGGCAGGCGCGGGCCTCGGCCAGCACGACGGCCGCCACGCCCCGCTCGGCGGCCAGGCGCGCCGCCAGCCCCTCCATGGTGCCGCGCAGCTCGATGGCGTCGGACACGTCGCGCTCGGAAAAGGTGCGCACGGCGTAGCCGCCGTTGGGCAGGGCCTCGAGCAGGCCTTCCTGTTCCAGCCGCATGAGCGCCGCGCGGATGGGGGTACGCGAGACCCCGAGCCGCTCCACCAGGGCCAGCTCGGCGATACGCGCGCCGCCCGGCAGCTCGCCCGCCAGGATCATCTCGCGCAGGCGCAGCTGGGCCTTGACCGCCTGCGAGCCCCCCGTCTCGTCCGCGGCGGAAAGGGGCATCCGGGCACTCATTCGGCTTCTCCTGTATACATGTTCACAGGTTAACGGGACCCTTCACGGACGTCAATCCGAGAGAATCCCGCCGACATAGCTAACAGACCCCCTGCTCTTTTCGGATTTTTGTATACATGCGGTATCCCGTGTCGTATCATCCGGCCCATTCCAACCACCTCCCGCCGGACTTCCACCATGTTCCCGAAAAACGCCTGGTACGTCGCCTGCACCCCGGACGAGATCGACGGCAAGCCGCTCGGCCGCACGATCTGCAACGAGAAGATCGCCTTCTACCGCGGCGAAGGCGGCCGCGTGGCGGCGGTCGAGGACTTCTGCCCGCACCGCGGCGCCCAGCTGTCCCTGGGCTACGTCTGCGAGGGCAAGCTGGTCTGCGGATACCACGGCCTGCAGATGGGATGCGACGGCAAGACCGTGTCCATGCCTCTGCAGCGCGTGCAGGGCTTCCCGAAGATCCGCGCCTACCCGGTGGTGGAGCGCTACGGCTTCATCTGGGTGTGGCCCGGCGAGGCCCAACTGGCCGACCCGGCGAAGATCCACCCCCTGGAATGGGCCGAGAGCCCGGACTGGGCCTACGGCGGCGGCCTGTACCACGTGCAGTGCGACTACCGCCTGATGGTCGACAACCTGATGGACCTGACGCACGAGACCTACGTGCACGCCACCAGCATCGGCCAGAAGGAGATCGACGAGACGCCGGTGAACACGAAGGCCGAGGGCGACCATGTCATCACCAGCCGCTTCATGGAGAACGTGATGGCCCCGCCGTTCTGGCGGGCCAACCTGCGTGGCGCCGGCCTGGCCGACGACGTGCCGGTGGACCGCTGGCAGATCTGCCATTTCCACGCGCCCAGCCACATCATGATCGAGGTCGGGGTGGCCCACGCCGGCCATGGCGGCTACCATGCGCCCAAGGAGCACAAGGTGTCCAGCATCGTGGTGGACTTCCTGACGCCCGAGACCGAGACGAGCATGTGGTACTTCTGGGGCATGGCCCGCAATTTCAGCGCGCAGGACACGGCCCTCACTGCCCAGATCCGCGAGGGCCAGGGCAAGGTGTTCGCCGAGGACACCGCGGTGCTGGAGGCGCAGCAGCGCAACCTGTCGGCCAACCCCGGCCGCCGCCTCCTCATGCTCAACATCGACGCCGGCGGCGTGCAGTCGCGGCGCATCATCGACCGCCTGGTCGCCGCGGAACAGCCGCAGAAGCTCGCCGCCTAGCACATGGACCGCCACGCTCACGAATGTTCGCTGCCCCCCGAGGGGACTTCCGCCTCCTCGAGGCGGCTCGGCGGAGGCTGACATGACCCAGATCGCCGTCAAGGTCGCCCGCAAGACGCAGGAAGCGCTGGACATCGCCAGCTTCGAGCTGGTGAAGCCGGACGGCTCCGCCCTGCCCGGCTTCAGCGCCGGCTCGCACATCGACGTGCAGTTGCCCGGCGGCCTCACCCGCCAGTACTCGCTGTGCAACGACGCGGCGGAGCAGCACCGCTACCGCATCGCGGTGCTGCGCGATCCGGCCTCGCGCGGCGGCTCCACCGCCATGCACGACGCGGTGAAGGAAGGCGACACGCTGCTGATCAGCGAGCCGCGCAACCACTTCCCGCTGGTGCACGCGCAGCGCACCCTGCTGTTCGCCGGCGGCATCGGCGTGACGCCGCTGCTGTGCATGGCGCAGCGCCTGGCGCAGGTCGGCGCCGACTTCACGCTGCACTACTGCACCCGCTCGACCGAGCGCACGGCCTTCCGCGAGGAGATCGCCGCTTCCCCGTATGCCGGCCGCGTGCAGTTCCACCACGACGACGGCGACGCCGCCCAGAAGCTGCAGCTGGAACAGGTGCTGGCGCGGCCGCAGGACGGCACCCACGTGTACGTGTGCGGGCCCACCGGGTTCATCGACTGGGTGGTGAAGACCGCCGAGCGCCTGGGCTGGGGCAAGGACCAGGTGCACCTGGAATACTTCGGCGCCGCCGCCCAGGACACCACCGGCGACCGCGCCTTCAAGGTCAAGATCGCCAGCAGCGGCGCCACCTACGAGGTGCCGGCCGACCAGACCGTGGTGCAGGCGCTGCAGGCCCATGGCGTCGAGGTCCTGGTTTCCTGCGAGCAGGGCGTTTGCGGCACCTGCATCACCCGGGTGCTGCAGGGCGAGTGCGACCACCGCGACCTGTACTTCACCGACGAGGAAAAGGCGAAGCACGACCAGTTCACGCCCTGCTGCTCGCGGGCGAAGAGCGAACTGCTGGTGCTGGACCTGTGAGGCTGGCGGCGGGGCGCCGGCCCCTGCCGCGACCCGCTAAGATTCCCCATTCCCAAGAGAGAGACAAGCCATGATGAAACTCCCCGCCCGCTACGACCACGTCGGCAGCTTCCTGCGCCCGAAATACCTGCTGGAGGCCCGCGCCCAGAAGGCCCGGGGCGAGATCACCCCGGAGCAGCTGCGCAAGGTGGAGGACCAGGCGATCACGGAAATCGTGAAGTTCCAGGAGGACGTGGGCCTCAAGAGCATCACCGACGGCGAGTTCCGCCGGACCTACTTCCACATCGACTTCCTGGAGCAGCTGGGCGGCGTCAAGACCGACATCCCGGTCACCATCAAGAAGCCGGACGGCACCGAGGAACTCGCGCCCCCGGTGATCCGCGTGATCGACAAGGTGCGCCATGCCAGGGACATCCAGAAGGCCGACTTCGACTACCTGAAGTCGCAGGTCTCCGCCGGCCGCACGCCCAAGGTGACCATCCCCTCGCCCACCATGCTGCACTTCCGCGGCGGCCGCGCGGGCATCAGCAAGGAAGCCTATCCCGAGCTGGAGCCGGCCTTCTACGACGACGTGGCCAAGGCCTACGGCGACGAGCTGCGCTCGCTGTACGCCGCCGGCTGCCGCTACGTGCAGATGGACGACACCAACCTGGCCTACCTGTGCGACGAGAAGATGCGCGAGGCGGCCCGCCAGCGCGGCGACGACCCCAACGAGCTGCCTCACCGCTACGCCAAGTTCATCAACAAGGTGGTGGCGCAGAAGCCGCAGGGCATGCTGCTGGCCATGCACCTGTGCCGCGGCAACTTCAAGAGCACCCACGCCGCCGCCGGCAACTACGAGCCGGTGGCCGAGGCGCTGCTGAAGGAAATGAACCTGGACGCCTACTTCCTGGAGTACGACGACGAGCGCAGCGGCGACTTCCGCCCCCTGCGTTACCTGGCCCCGGGCAAGATCGTGGTGCTGGGTCTGGTGACCACCAAGTTCGGCAAGCTCGAGTCCAAGGACGAGCTCAAGCGCCGTATCGACGAGGCCAGCAAGTACGTCTCCATGGACCAGCTCTGCCTGTCGCCCCAGTGCGGCTTCTCCAGCACCGTGCACGGCAACGACATCGCGGTGGAAGACCAGCGCGCCAAGCTGCGCCTGGTGGTGGAAACGGCCCAGGAAGTCTGGGGCAAAGCCTGAGTCACGGCTGCCGCCGGCGCCAACGAAAAAAGGCGGCCTGCGGGCCGCCTTTTCTTTTCTGGCTGGCGAGTCAGGGCTTGCCGTGGCTGGAGCGCTCGCTCACCAGCCGGAAGCCATAGTCCAGTGCCGCCTCCAGCGACAGTTCGATGGCGTTGCGTTCCTGCTCCGTGAGGTAGAACATCAGGTCCACGTCATGCCGCACATAACGCGCCGGCAGGCGGTTCAGCGCCACGCAGGCGACGTCGGCCAGCTGGTCGGGCGTCATGCCGGGCCAGCCCGAGGAGCGCCGCAGCACCTCCTCGAACACCAGGCGCTCGTAGTAGTTATGGACCTGCTCGAAATTGCTGATCATGAAAGCCTCCGCTTACAGCCGGAGACCTTAGCAGGTCAGGCGCGGCATGACAAGGCCGCGCCTGGGTCTCAGGCCAGGCCCAGCAGGCGCACCGCGTTGCCCTTCAGGATGCCGGGCATGACCTCGGGCTTGAAGCCAGCCTCCTCGAAATCCTTCATCCAGCGCTCGGGCGTGATCAGCGGGTAGTCGGAGCCGAACAGGATGCGGTCCTTCAGCAGGGTGTTGGCGTACTGCACCAGCTGCTTCGGGAAGTACTTGGGGCTCCAGCCCGAGAGGTCGATCCAGACGTTGGGCTTGTGCGTCGCCACGGACAGCGCCTCGTCCTGCCAGGGGAAGCTGGGGTGCGCCATGACGATCTGCATGTCGGGGAAATCGATCGCCACGTCGTCCAGGTGCATGGGGTTGCTGTACTCCAGCCGCAGGCCGCCGCCGCAGCGCATGCCGGAACCGATGCCGCTGTGGCCGGTGTGGAAGATGGCCGGCATCTTGTGCTCGGCAATCACTTCGTAGATGGGCCAGGCCATCTTGTCATAGGGGTGGTAGCCCTGCACCGTGGGGTGGAACTTGAAGCCCTTGATGCCGTGCTCCTCGATCAGGCGGCGCGCCTCGCGCGCACCCATCTTGCCCTTGTGCGGGTCGATGCTGGCGAAGGCGATCATCATGTCGCTGTTCTTCTGCGCCGCCTCGCAGATCTCCTCGTTCGGGATGCGGCGCCGGCCGAGCTGGCTCTCGCTGTCGACGGTGAACATCACCAGGCCGATCTTCTTCTCGCGGTAGTAGGCCACCGTCTCGTCGATGGTGGGCCGGCGGTTGCTGCCGAAGTACTTGTCGGCGGCGCGGTCGTACTCCTCGCCGTAGCTGTCGAACGGGTTCCAGCACGACACCTCG
>JAGWTH010000016.1 GCA_028868995.1 Burkholderiales bacterium
CGTCGGCCTGGGCGCGCAGGCCGCCCTGCTCCAGCCAGCCGCGCGCGGCCAGCAGGTCGCGCCCGATATCGAAGGACAGGTCGGCCTCGCCCGGGGCCCAGGCACGCTGGCGCGCCCAGTTCATGGTGGTCTCGAAGCGCGGCGCGAAGCCGTCCGGGGCCTCGTCGCTCCAGGCCTGGCGGGCCAGCGGCATCAGCTGCGCGTAGGGCAGGAGCAGCACGGTGCGCGCGGGGTGCGCGCCGCGCTCCGCCATCTCGCGGCGCAGGCCCTGCATCAGCTCCCGCCAGCGCCGCGCGGAAGGAGGGTCCGGCGCTACCCCATCCATGGCTGGCGCTGGCCGGTCCTCGGTCGGCGAGGGGACTTGGTTTCTGTCACAATGACGCGACTGTAGCTTCAGCGCGGGGCGGTCCCCGCACCCCGAGAGGTATCCATGGCCAGCGACCTGATCAAGCACATCTCCGACGCTTCCTTCGAATCCGACGTCCTGAAGGCCGACAAGCCGGTCCTGGTGGACTACTGGGCGGAGTGGTGCGGGCCCTGCAAGATGATCGCCCCGATCCTGGACGAGGTGTCCCAGTCCTACAAGGACAAGCTGCAGATCGCCAAGATGAACGTGGACGAGAACCGCGACATCCCCGCGAAGTTCGGCATCCGCGGCATCCCCACGCTCATGCTGTTCAAGGGCGGCCAGCTGGCCGCGACCAAGGTCGGCGCGATGAGCAAGGCGCAGCTGACGGCCTTCCTGGACCAGCAGCTGGCGTAGACAAGGCGGAAACGAGGTGCCCGGCGGCACCTCGCCCTTCGACGGGGCCTTCGGCCCCGTTTGTTCGAAGGCAGCAACGGCAGGACCCCGCCCCGCCCGTTTTGCTGCATAATCCGGCCGATCGCTGATCCGCCAGAGCAGGCGGGCAGTTCGAACCGGTTCGCAGGGCATCTCTCGCCCCACCCCGAACCTCCCCCCAGACCGTCAAGAACATCTCCCCCAAGGGGTCCCTCCATGCACCTGAACGAACTCAAGGCGCTGCACGTCTCGGAAGTCCTCAAGCAGGCCGAAGAGCTCGAGATCGAGAACACCGGCCGCATGCGCAAGCAGGAGCTGATGTTCGCCATCATCAAGAAGCGCGCCCGCGCCGGCGAACAGGTCTTCGCCGACGGCGTGCTGGAGATCCTGCCGGACGGCTTCGGCTTCCTGCGCAGCCCGGACACCAGCTACACGGCGAGCACGGACGACATCTACATCTCGCCCTCGCAGGTGCGCCGCTTCAACCTGCACACCGGCGACATGATCGAGGGCGAGGTCCGCACGCCCAAGGACGGCGAGCGCTACTTCGCGCTGACCAAGCTGGACAAGGTCAACGGCCGCGCGCCGGAGGACAACAAGCACAAGATCATGTTCGAGAACCTGACGCCGCTGTTCCCCCGGGAGCAGATGCGCCTCGAGCGTGACAACTTCAAGGGCGAGGAGAACATCACCTCGCGCATCATCGACATCATCGCCCCCATCGGCAAGGGCCAGCGCGCGCTGCTGGTGGCGCCGCCCAAGAGCGGCAAGACGGTGATGATGCAGCACATCGCCCACGCGATCGCCGCCAACTACCCGGACAGCTACATGATGGTGCTGCTGGTGGACGAGCGGCCCGAGGAAGTGACCGACATGCAGCGCTCGGTGAAGGCCGAGGTGATCGCCTCCACCTTCGACGAGCCGGCCGCCCGCCACGTGCACGTCGCCGAGATGGTGATCGAGCGCGCCAAGCGCCTGGTGGAGCTGAAGAAGGACGTGGTGATCCTGCTGGACTCCATCACCCGCCTCGCCCGCGCCTACAACAACGTCGTGCCCTCCTCCGGCAAGGTGCTGACCGGCGGCGTCGACGCCAACGCGCTGCAGCGACCCAAGCGCTTCCTGGGCGCCGCCCGCAACGTCGAAGAAGGCGGCTCGCTGACCATCATCGCCACCGCGCTGATCGACACCGGCAGCCGCATGGACGAAGTGATCTTCGAGGAGTTCAAGGGCACGGGCAACTGCGAGATCCACCTGGACCGCCGCCTGTACGAGAAGCGCGTATTCCCCTCGATCCAGCTCAATCGTTCTGGCACCCGGCGCGAGGAACTGCTGCTGGCCCCCGAGATCCTGCAGAAGACCCGCATCCTGCGCCAGTTCATGTACAACATGGACGAGATCGAGGCGATGGAGATGGTGCTGAAGTCCATGAAGGCCACCAAGACCAACGTCGAATTCTTCGACATGATGCGCCGGGGCGGCTGAGCGACCTCGCTCCCCCTGCAAGCCCGGCCATGCCGGGCTTTTCTTTTGGCCCGCGCGAGCCGATCATGCCGGCATGAAGCTCGTGACCTGGAACACGCAGTCCTGCACCGGGCTGGACGGCCGGGTGAGCCCGCAGCGCATCGTGGACGGCGCGCTCGCGCTCGCGGACTTCGACGTGCTGTGCCTGCAGGAGATCTCGGACGACGGCCCCGGCGCCGACCAGGCCGCGGACATCGCGCAGCGCCTGCCCGGCTTCCGGGTCTTCTTCGGCGCGGCGCAGGACAGCTTCGAGGACGGGCGGCGCAGGCGCTTCGGCAACCTGGTGGCGACCCGCCTGCCCGTCGCCCGGCTGCAGCACCACCCACTGCCCTTTCCCGCCGATGCCGGCACCGAGTCGACGCCGCGCATGTGCACCGTGGTCACCGTGCTGGACCCGCGGCTGGGGCCCGTGCGCGTCATGACCACGCACCTGGAGTTCTATTCGCAGCGGCAGCGGCTGGCCCAGGCCCGGGCCCTGCGCGCGCTGCACCTGGAGTACTTCGACCAGGCCCGGTCGCCGCCCCGGGACGCACGGCAGCTCGCGACGGAGGCGATCCTCTGCGGCGACTTCAACAGCCCGCCGGGCAGCGAGGCATACGCCGCCGTCGCCGAGACCTCCGAGCGCAGCACGCTCCGGGACGCCTGGCCGCTCGTCCACGGCGACCGGCCGCAGCCGCCCACCTTCTGCGTCCACGAGCAGCGGTACCTGCCGCAGCCGGTGGCCTTCGACTTCTTCTTCGTCACCGACGGCCTGAAGGACCACGTTCGGCGGATCGACGTGGACGGCGCCAGCCGGGCGTCCGACCACCAGCCCGTGGCCCTGGAGCTCGGGCCCGGCGCAGGCGGAGCGGGGCCGGGAACGCTATAATGGCGATCTCCATTCCCGGAAAGTACGCCGGACCGGCCGGCGCGGCTCCCGAACCGCACGAGGACCCCATGAAAGAAGGCATCCACCCGAACTACCGCGAAGTCTGCTTCGTGGACCTGTCGAACGGCTTCAAGTTCGTCACCCGCTCCTGCGTGAGCACCCGCGAGACGGTCAAGATGGACGACGGCCGCGAGCTGCCGCTGTTCAAGCTGGACACCTCCAGCGAGTCGCACCCCTTCTACACCGGCACCCAGAAGTCCGTCACCGACATGGGCGGCCGCGTGGACAAGTTCCTGAAGAAGTTCGGCAACAAGGCCGCAGCCAAGTAAGGCGAACGTCGCAGGACCCAGGAAAGGCAGCTTCGCGCTGCCTTTTTTGTTGCGCCGGTGGCCCCATCGCCCGTGCTGCCCGCCCGAGCCGCCGCCTGTGACACACTCCCGCGCGTGAACCAGCCGACTCCCGCCATCGTCACCCAGAGCGCCGTGCGCCGCCTGCCGCGGCTGGCGCTGCTGCTGGTGTGCGCCGCCTACGTGCTGGCCGGCTTCATCGGCCGCGGCCCGTGGAAGAACGCGGACATCATGGCCTTCGGCTACATGCTCGAACTGGCGCGCGGCCATGCCCCCTGGCTGCATCCGCAGCTGCTGGGACTGCCGCCGGAATTCGAGGCGCTGGTGCCCTACTGGCTCGGCGCCTGGGCCATCCAGCTGGCTCCCGCCTGGCTGGACCCGGACTTCGCCGCCCGCATCCCCTTCATCGCCCTGCTCGTGCTGAGCCTGGTGGCGGCCTGGTACGGCGTCTACTACCTGGCCCGCACGCCGGCGGCCCAGCCGGTGCCTTTCGCCTTCGGCGGCGAGGCGCGGCCCACCGACTATGCGCGGGCCATGGCCGACGGCGGCCTGCTGGCCCTGATCGCCTCGCTGGGCCTGATGCAGCTGTCCCACGAGACCACGCCGGCGCTGGCGCAGCTGGGATTCACCGCGCTCACCTTCTTCGGCTTCGCGGCCCTGCCCTACCGGCTGGTGCTGCCGGGCCTGAGCCTGGCGCTGGGCCTGGTCGGGCTCGGCCTCAGCGGCGCGCCGGCGATGGCCGCGCTGTTCGCCGCCGGCGGCGCGCTGCTGCACCTGACCGACTGGCCGGAGGATGCGGGACGGGGTGCGGCGCGCTGGCCTGGCGCAACGCTCATCCTGGCGGCGGCCCTGGCCTCGGCCTTCGCCGCCGCAGCGCTGGACATGTGGGAGTGGCGGCTGGTGCCGCTGGCCGAACTCTCCCGCGAGCAGTGGACGGCGTTCGCCCGCCTGCTGGCGTGGTTCACCTGGCCGGCCTGGCCGCTCGCCCTGTGGACCGTGTGGCGCTGGCGCCGCCAGCTGGACCGGCGGCACGTGGCGCTGCCGCTGTGGTTTGCCCTGGTGTGCGTCTTCAGCTCCCTGCTGTCCCCCAATCCGGACCGCGCCCTGCTGCTGAGCCTGCCCCCGCTGGCCGCCCTGGCCGCCTTCGCCCTGCCGACCTTCGACCGGAGCGTGTCGGCGCTGATCGACTGGTTCACGCTGCTGTTCTTCAGCGGCTGCGCGCTGGTGATCTGGGTGATCTGGATCTCGCTGCAGACCGGCGTGCCGGCCAAGCCGGCGGCCAACGTCGCGCGCCTGGCCCCCGGCTTCGTGCCCTCCTTCAGCCTGCTGCCCTTCGCGCTGGCGCTGGTGGCGACCGTCGCCTGGCTGGCGCTGGTGCGCTGGCGCACCAGCCGCCACCGGCACCCGATCTGGAAGAGCCTGGTGCTGCCGGCCGGCGGCACCGCGCTGGCCTGGGTGCTGGTGATGACCCTGTGGCTGCCGGTCCTGGACTACGCCCGCAGCTACGCCGCCGCGGTGCACCGCCTGGTGGCCCGGATGGACCGGCCCGGCTGCGTGCAGGTGTTCGGGCTGGGCCGCCCGCAGATCGCCGCCCTCATGTACCACAGCAAGCTGGACCTGCAGTGGGCGTCCACGACCAGCACCTGCCGCTGGCTGGTGGCCGCGGGCGACCTCCAAGCCTCCGTGCCCACTGCCTTCGACCGCCGGCACTGGCGCCTGGTGGCCCGCATCGCGCGGCCCACCGACGCCGAGGACACCCTGCTGCTGTACCGCAAGAAGTGAGCGAGCGCGGGATCATCGCACGACACGCCGGCACGGTGCTGGCGGGCCAGCTGGCCACGATGGCCTTCGGCATCACCGACACGGTGGTGGCCGGTCGCTATTCGCAGCAGGCCCTGGCCGCGCTGTCGGTCGGTTCGGCGGTGTACATCACGGTCTTCGTCGCGCTGATGGGCGTGCTGCAGTCGCTGCTGCCGATCTGGGCGGAACTGCACGGGGCCGGACGCCGGCACGACGTCGGCCGCTCGGTGCGCCAGGCGCTGTACCTGGCCGCGCTGGCGGCCGTGGCGGGCGTGGCCGGGCTGCTGTTCCCTGGCGCGCTGCTGCAGCGCACCGAGGTGCCGGCCGCGCTGCAGCAGGACGTGCGGCAATACCTGGCCGTGCTGGCGCTGGCGCTGCCGCCCGCGCTGCTGTTCCGCATGTACAGCACGCTCAACCAGAGCCTGGGCAAGCCGCAGCTGGTCACCTGGCTGCAGCTCGCCTCGCTGGCGCTGAAGGTGCCGCTCACCGTCTGGTTCGCCTTCGGCGGCGCCGGCGTGCCGGCCCTGGGTGCCGTGGGCTGCGCCTGGGCCACCGTCGCCACCAACTGGCTGTTCGTCGCCGTCGCCTTGTGGCTGGTGCGCACGGACGCGCTCTACCGGCCCTATGCGCTCTGGCGCCCGCTGGAGCGCCCGCACTGGCACACCATCGCGCAGTTCGCGCGGCTCGGCGTCCCGGCCGGCCTGTCGGTCGTGGTGGAGGTCACGTCCTTCACCCTGATGTCCCTGTTCATCGCCCGCCAGGGCACCCTCTCGACCGCCGCGCACCAGATCGCGGCCAACGTGACGGCGGTGATGTACATGGTGCCCCTGTCGATCGCCATCGCCACCAGCGCGCGGGTGAGCTTCTGGCTCGGCGCCGGCGACGCGAGGAAGGCGCGTGCCGCCATCCGCACCGGCTTCCGCATGGGACTGTCGCTGGCGGTGGCGCTGGCCGTCAGCGTGCTGGCGGCGCGCGGGGGCATCGCCTCGCTCTATTCCGCCGACCCGCAGGTCGCGGCGGTGGCCGCCGGCCTGCTGGCCCTGGTGGCGGGCTACCACCTGGGCGACGCGGCCCAGGTGCTGTGCGTGTTCGTGCTGCGCTCCTACCGCGTCACGGTGGCGCCCTTCGTCGCCTACTGCGTGCTGCTGTGGGGCGTGGGGGTGGTGGGCGGCTACCAGCTCGCCTACCGGGGCGTCGGCCCGGTGGCGGCGCTGCAGAGCCCCGCCGCGTTCTGGACCGCGAGCAGTTTCGCCCTGGCCCTGCTGGCCGTCATCCTGCCGCTGATTCTGTGGCGGGCCGTGCGGCGCCACCGGCTGGCGTAGCGGCATCCAGCGGGCGGACGCGGGCCGCGGACAGGCAGATGGTGAAGATCGAGCCCACGCCCAGGCTGCTCTCGATCCTCAGTTCGCCGCCATGGCGCTGCACCACGTGCTTGACGATCGCCAGGCCCAGCCCGGTGCCCCCGGTCTCGCGCGAGCGGCTGCGGTCGACACGGTAGAAGCGCTCCGTCAGGCGCGGCAGGTGCTCCGGCGCGATGCCCGGACCGGTATCGCGCACCGACCACAAGGCGCGGCCGCCCTCCTCGCGCAGCTGCACTTCCACGACGCCGCCGGAGGGCGTGTAGCGCACCGCGTTGCTCACCAGGTTGGAGAAGGCGCTTTGCAGCTCGCTGGCCGCGCCCGCGAAGGCGAGCGGCGCCGGCGGGGGAAAGCGCAGGTCGAGCTTCTTGCCCAGCGCCGCCGCCAGCGCCCGCGCCTCCTGCTCGCACTGGCCGAAGAAGGTCGCGGCCGGCGTCCATTCGCCCGAACTGGGCGGCGGGCTGCCTTCCAGCCGCGACAGCGTGAGCAGGTCGCTCACCAGCGTCTGCATGCGCTGGGCCTGCTGCGCCATCATCTGCAGGTAGCGCGAGCGCTCGTCCTTCGGCAGGTCCAGGCTCTGCAGCGTCTCGACGAAACCGGCCAGCACGGTGAGCGGGGTGCGGATCTCGTGCGAGACGTTGGCGACGAAGTCCCGCCGCATGACCTCGGCCTGCTCCACCGAGGTCACGTCGCGCGACAGCAGCAGCAGCCGGCCCTCGCCGTACGAGTGCAGGTTCAGCGACAGCTTCCGGGGCCGCGCCGAGGTGCTTCCGGGCGCCGGCACCACCACGTCCTGGGTGCGGTTGCGGCCGTGGAAGAAGGCAGTGAAGTCGGGGTCGCGCAGCAGGTTGACGATGTGCTGCTGCAGGTCGCGCTCCGGATCCAGCCCCAGGTGCTCCGAGGCGGTCAGGTTGCACCACTCGATGCGGCCCTGGGCGTCCAGCAGCACGACGCCGTTGGGCGAGGCCCGGATCGCGTCGAGGAAATCCTCCAGCCGCAGCTCGGCGTCGCGGGCCTGCCTCTCGCGCACGGCGAGCGCGCGCCGGATCCGGTCGGCGGCCTCGGCCCACAGCCCCATCAGCCTGGGCACGTCGCGCACGTCGGGGGCGCGCAGCCAGCGCAGCGTGCGCAGCGCCTGCGTCGTGTCGATCACGATCCAGGCCACCGCGCCGGCGCCCACGCCGAAGGCCGCACCGGCTTCGGTGTCGGCCCACCAGCCGAGGGCTGCGCCGCCCCCCACGCACAGGAGGAAGACGATCAGGCGCGTAGCCACTGGACGAGATCTCCCAGGACGGCCGGCTCAGGCGGCCTCGCGCGAGCCGCCCGCGGGCTGGGCGGTGATGCGGTAGCCGGCGCCGCGCACCGTCTCCACCAGCGCGCCGCCGGGGCCCAGGGCCTCGCGCAGCCGCTTGACGTGCACGTCCACCGTGCGCTCCTCGATGAACACGTGGTCGCCCCAGACGCGGTCCAGCAGCTGCTGGCGGCTGTGCACGCGCTCCGGGTGCTTGATCAGGAAGTTCAGCAGCTTGAACTCCGTCGGCCCGATCTTGACCGGCCGGCCGTTCCACAGCACGCGGTGCGCCGCGGCGTCCAGCGTGATGCCGCCCAGGACCACCGTCTCCTCGGCCTTCTCCGGCGAGCGGCGGCGCAGCACCGCGCGGATGCGGGCCAGCAGCTCCTGGGTGGAGAAGGGCTTGGTGATGTAGTCGTCGGCCCCGGCATCCAGGCCCGAGACCTTGTCCGGCTCGTCGCCGCGGGCGGTGAGCATGAGGATGGGGACCCCCTTGGTGCGCGGGTCGGCGCGCCAGCGGCGCGCCAGCTGCAGGCCGCTGGCGCCCGGCAGCATCCAGTCCAGCAGGATGGCGTCCGGCAGCACCGCGTCGATCTCGCGCTGCGCCGAGTCACCGTCCTCCGACCAGACCGGCGACATGCCGTTGTGCCGCAGGTTGACCGCGATCAGCTCGGCGATCGCCGGCTCGTCCTCGACGATCAGGATGCGTGGCTGGTTCCTCATCCGCCTTCCTACTTCAGTGCCGACTCGACGCTCTCGATCGGGCTGTGGCGCACGTCCGCGCCCTTGACGACGTAGATGATGAACTCGGCGATGTTCTTGGCGTGGTCGCCGATGCGCTCGATCGCCTTGGCCACGAACAGCAGGTCCAGGCTGCTGGAGATGGTGCGGGCATCCTCCATCATGTAGGTGATCAGCTTGCGCACGAAGCCGTCGAACTCCTGGTCCAGGAGGTTGTCCTCCTTGAGGATCGCGACCGCGGCGGCCGTGTCCAGCCGGGCGAAGGCGTCCAGGGCCTTGCGCAGCTGGGCCGAGGCCAGGTCCGCCGCCACGCGCAGTTCGCCGGCCGGCAGGGTGCGCACCGAGCCGCTCTTGGCGATGATGGACTGCACCATGCGGGCGATCCGCTCGGCCTCGTCGCCCACGCGCTCCAGGTTGGCCGTGGTCTTGGAGATGGCCATCAGCAGGCGCAGGTCGCGTGCCGTGGGCTGGCGGCGCGCGATCACCGAGGACAGCTCCCGGTCGATCTCGACCTCCATCTGGTTCACGCGCGACTCGGTGTCGATCACGTGGCGCGCCGCGTCCTCGTTGAAGTGCTCGAGCGCGTACACGGCCTGCCGGATCTGGGACTCGGTCAGGCCACCGAGTTCCATGACGCGCGAGGACAGCGCGTTGAGCTCGCTGTCGAACTGGGTGGAAAGATGCTTGTCGGTCATGGCGCCCCTTTCAGCCGAACCGGCCCGTGATGTAGTCCTCGGTCTCCTGCCGCTTGGGCTTGAAGAAGATCTGCTCGGTGTCGCCGAACTCGATCAGGTCGCCGAGGTACATGTAGGCGGTGTAGTCCGAGACCCGGGCCGCCTGCTGCATGTTATGGGTGACGATCACCACCGTGTAGTCGTTCTTCAGCTCGACGATCAGCTCCTCGATCTTGCCGGTGGAGATCGGGTCCAGCGCGGAGCACGGCTCGTCGAGCAGCAGCACCTCGGGCTTGATCGCGATGCCGCGGGCGATGCACAGCCGCTGCTGCTGGCCGCCGGAGAGACCGGAGCCGCTCTGGTTCAGCTTGCTCTTGACCTCGTCCCACAGGGCTGCCTTGCGCAGCGCCCACTCCACCCGGTCGTCCATGTCGGCGTCCGACATGGACTCGAACAGGCGCACGCCGAAGGCGATGTTGTCGTAGATCGACATCGGGAACGGGGTCGGCTTCTGGAACACCATGCCGACCTTGGCCCGCAGCAGGGCCACGTCCTTCTTCGAGGTGAGCAGGTTCTCGCCGTCCAGCACGATCTCGCCCTCGGCGCGCTGGTCGGGGTACAGCTCGTACATCCGGTTGAAGGTGCGCAGCAGGGTCGACTTGCCGCAGCCGGAAGGGCCGATGAAGGCCGTGACCTTCTTCTCCGGCACGTCCAGGTTGATGTTCTTCAGCGCGTGGAAACGCCCGTAGTAGAAATTCAGGTTGCGCACGGCCAGCTTGGCGCGCACGCGTTCGGGGGCAAGGGTTGCGTCCATGGGTTCAGGTGCGGTTGCGCGTCAGCACGCGCGCCAGGACGTTCAGTCCCAGCACGGCCATCGTGATGATGAAGACGCCGGCCCAGGCAAGCTTCTGCCAGCTCTCGTAGGGGCTCATGGCGAACTTGAAGATCGTCACCGGCAGGGTCGCGATCGGTCCGGACAGGTCGGAGGAGAAGAACTGGTTGTTCAGGGCGGTGAACAGCAACGGCGCGGTCTCGCCGGCGATGCGCGCCACCGCCAGCAGCACGCCGGTGACGACGCCGGCGCGGGCCGCGCGCAGCGTGATGCGGGTGATGACCTTACACTTGGGCGTCCCGAGCGCGTAGGCCGCCTCGCGCAGGCCGGCCGGCACCAGCAGCAGCATGTTCTCGGTGGTGCGGATCACGATCGGGATCACGATCAGGGCCAGCGCCACGATGCCGGCCCAGCCGGAGAACTGCTTGTAGCGCGCCACCACCACGCCGTAGACGAACAGGCCGATGACGATCGACGGGGCCGACAGCAGGATGTCGTTGACGAAGCGGGTGGTCGAGCCGAGCCAGCCCTTGGGGTCGTATTCGGCCAGGTAGATGCCGGCCATGATGCCGATCGGCGTGCCGACGAAGGTGGCCAGCGACACCAGCAGCGCCGAGCCCCAGATGGCGTTGAGCAGGCCGCCGGCCTCGTCCGGGGCGGGCGTGCTCTGGCTCAACGCGGTCCAGGTCAGGCCGCCGATCCCCAGGCGCAGCGTCTCCCACAGGATCCAGACCAGCCAGAACACGCCGAACACCATCGCCGCCAGCGACAGCGCCAGGGCGATGCGGTTGACGCGCTTGCGCGCGGCGTACTTGCGCTCGCGCTGCTGCGCGGAGTCGGCCGCGCGGATCAGGTCGTCGCCGGTGCCGCTCATGAACGGGTCCCCTCGTTGCGGCGCAGGCGCATCAGCAGCAGCTTGGACAGCGCGAGCACCACGAAAGTGATGAAGAACAGGACCAGGCCCAGGTAGATCAGGGAGGCCGCGTGCAGCCCGGACTGGGCCTCGGCGAACTCGTTGGCCAGGGCCGAGGTGATGCTGTTGGCGGGCTGGAACAGGCTGATCGAGTCCAGCTGGTTGAAGTTGCCGATGACGAAGGTCACCGCCATGGTCTCGCCCAGGGCGCGCCCCAGGCCGAGCATGATGCCGCCGATGACGCCGGTCTTGGTGTAGGGCAGCACGACGCGCAGCACCACCTCCCAGGTCGTCGAGCCCAGCCCGTAGGCCGACTCCTTGAGCATGGGCGGGGTGACCTCGAACACGTCGCGCATGACGGCGGCGATGAAGGGAATGATCATGATCGCCAGGATGATCCCGGCGGACAGCAGGCCGATGCCCACCGGCGGCCCCGAGAACAGCGCGCCCAGCACGGGCACGCCCGAGAAGAGCGCCTGCAGCGGCTGCTGCACGTAGGTGGCCAGGATGGGCCCGAACACCATGAGCCCCCACATGCCGTAGACGATCGAGGGCACGGCCGCCAGCAGCTCGATGGCGATGCCCAGCGGCCGCTTGAGCCAGGCCGGGGACAGCTCGGTGAGGAACAGCGCGATGCCGAAGCTGACCGGCACGGCGATCAGCAGGGCGATCAGCGAGGTGGCCAGCGTGCCGTAGATCATCACGACCCCGCCGAACTTCTCGCTCACCGGGTCCCACACGGTGGACGTGAAGAAGCCCAGCCCGAACTTCTCGATGGCCGGCCGGGCGCCGATGAACAGCGACACCAGGATGCCCAGCAGCAGGGCGAGCGTCAGCAGCGCCGCCGCCCGGGCGGTCCAGCCGAAGACGCGGTCGATCAGGGCGCCGGTGCGCGCCCGCCCGGCGGGCGGGGGCGCGCTCACGGCCTGGCGGCGCCCGGACAGCGCCGAAGGTTCAGGAAGCTTGGCCTCATCGGCCGGGAGTGTAGAGGACACGGGATCAGCCCTGCAGGAATGGAAAGCCGGGGCACTGGGCCCCGGCGGTTCTTTCACTGCGTCGCGCAGCTTACTTGTAGGCGATGGCCTTGCCGGCGGCGTCCTTGATCGAGGAGGACCATTCCTTCTCGATCTGGGCCTTCACGGCGGCGGGCATCGGCACGTAGTCGAGCTCGTCGGCGGCCTTGTCGCCGTCCTTGAACGCGTACTCGAAGAACTTCAGCACCGCGGCGCCCTGGGCCGGCTTGTCCTGCACCTTGTGCATCAGCACGAAGGTCGAACCGGTGATGGGCCAGGAATCGGCGCCCGGCTGGTTGGTCAGGATCTGGTAGAAGCTCTTGGACCAGTCGGCGCCGGCGGCGGCGGCCTTGAAGGCCTTCTCGTCGGGCGTCACGAACTTGCCGGTGCTGTTGGCCATCAGCGCGTAGTGCATCTTGTTCTGCTTGACGTAGGCGTACTCGACGTAGCCGATCGAGTTGGGCAGGCGGCTCACGAAGGTGGCCACGCCCTCGTTGCCCTTGCCGCCGGCGCCGCCGACCCAGTTCACCGTGGTGCCGTCACCGATCTTGGTCTTCCACTCGGGGCTGACCTTGGACAGGTAGTTGGTGAAGATGAAGGTGGTGCCGGAGCCGTCCGCGCGGTGCACGGTGGAGATGGCCGCGTCGGGCAGGTTCAGGCCGGGGTTCAGGGCCTTGATCGCCGCGTCGTTCCACTTGGTGATCTTGCCCAGGTAGATGTCGGCCAGCAGCTGGCCGTTGAGCTTGAGCTGGCCGGGGCCGACGCCTTGCACGTTGGTGACCGGGATCACGCCGCCGATCAGGATCGGGAACTGGATCTGGCCCTTCTTCTCCAGGACGTCGTCGGTCAGCGGCATGTCGGAGGCGCCGAAATCGACCGTCTTGGCATCGATCTGCTTGATGCCGGCGCCGGAGCCCACGGACTGGTAGTTGATGCGGGCGCCGGTGGCCTTGTTGTAGGCGGCGGCCCACTTGGCGATCAGCGGCTGTGCGAAGGACGAGCCGGCGCCCGTCACATCCTCGGCCGAGGCGGCCGCGGAGAAAGCCAGCGCGGCCAGGCCGACGGCAGCCACGGAAATCTTGAAGTTGTTCATCGAGGGTCCTCTGGGTTGGGAGATTGCGATGCCGGCAATGTAGGCGGCGTCTGTGACAGCTCCATGACACATGTCAAAACCCCGCCCGCCCCCCCCGGTCCGGGCCCGGCGCCGTCATCCGGCCGACACACAAGCGTCACGAAGCCGTCACGGCGGCGCCCTAAGCTGCCTCGCGCCCCCCAGGGAGTTCCCCAGCCCGAGAACCGGCCGGTCCACCGGCCCCCTAGCCCGCTTCCCATGCCCTCCATCCTCCTGAGCCGGCGCGCCCTCGTCGCCGGCGCCGCGGCCGTTGCCCTGCCCGCCCTCGCCCTCGCCCAGTCCCGCGGCGTGGCCCGGTCGCCAGCCGTCGTCCAGATCTTCGACAGCTCCGCCCGCGAGCAGGACGTCTCCAAGGACTTCCTGATCGGTTCGCGCGCCGCCTGGCAGGACATCAACGCGCGCGGCGGCCTGGGTGGCCGGCCGGTGGAGCACATCGAACTGGCGGTGGACGGCAGCCCGGCGAGCGTGCGCGACGCCTGGCAGGCCGCCCGCGACAACCCGGCCTGCGTGGTGCTGTCGGGCACCGTCAGCGACCCGGTGGCCACCGAGCTGGCCGGCCTGCTGCGCCATGAGGGAACCGCCATCGCCCACGCGGCCCCCTGGCTGCAGAACTCCGCCGTGGAGCTGGACGACCGGACCTTCGCCATCTTCGCCGGCCGCCAGGAGCAGATCGCCCACGCGCTGAAGTCGCTCACCGTCGGCGGCGTGCAGGAGGTCGGCGCCGTGTTCGCCTCCGAGCGCGAGGCCGGCGCCTATCGCCAGGACGTGGTCCGGGCGGCGGCGCAGGCCGGCCTGAAGCTGGCGACCTGGACCGGCGCCGGCAACCTCGGCCAGCTGGGCCAGCGGTTCGGCCCCTCGACGCCGGCCCTGCTGCTGTTCGTCGGCGGCACCCCCGAGCTGGTCCAGTTCACCCAGGGACTGGATCGCCAGGCGCGCCAGCGCTATGTCATCGCGCTGGCGGACGTCAACCTGCAGACCGTGCAGCAGTTTTGGGCGGTGCCCGCGTGACCCCGATCATCGCCACCCAGGCCGTGCCCCTGCCCACCTCGCCGCTGCCGGTCGTGCGCCGCTACCGGGAGGTGCTGGCCCGCCTGTTCGACGAGCCGCCCGCGGCGCTGAGCCTGGCCGGCTTCATCGCCGCGCGCTACACCTTCGAGGTCCTCGCCGGCATCGAGGGCCCGGTCACCCGGGCCTCGGCGCTCGCCGCCTTCCAGCGCCGCCAGGACCTCGACGTCGGCGGCTACCGCGTCAATTTCCAGGGACAGCGCCGCAGTGCCTCCTTCGTCACGCAATCGATGCTCACGCCCGACGGCCGCGTCGTCGGCTGAAGCGCTGCTGGAGCGCGCGCCGCGTCGCGCGGCCGGTGCTATGCTGGCCGCCGTCCCCCTCCGCCCCCGCATGCCCTCCGGTACCCTGCTCGCCGCCGTCGACCTCGGCTCCAACAGCTATCGCCTGGAGATCGGCCGCCTCGAGCATGGCCAGGTCCAGCGCGTCGAATACCTGAAGGAGACCGTGCGCCAGGGCAACGGCCTGGACGAGGCACGCAACCTGACCCGGGAGGCCATGGAGCGCGGCTGGGCCTGCCTGGCGCGCTTCGCCGAGCGGCTGGCCGGCTTCCAGCCGGCCCAGGTGCGCGCCGTGGCCACGCAGACGCTGCGCGAGGCGCGCAACCGCGACGTCTTCCTCGCGCACGCCCACGAGATCCTGGGCTTCCCCATCGACGTGATCTCCGGGCGCGAGGAGGCGCGGCTGATCTACCAGGGCGTCGCCCACCTGCTGCCCGATTCCGAGGAGCGGCGGCTGGTCGTCGATATCGGCGGCCGCTCGACCGAGCTGATCCTGGGCCACCGCATGCAGCCCCAGGTCATGGAGAGCTACCGCGTGGGCAGCGTCGCCTGGTCCATGCGCTACTTCCCCGACGGCCAGTTCACCCACGCCGCCTTCGAGCGCGCCGAGATCGCGGCGCAGGCGGTGCTGGACGAGGCGCTCACCCTCTATTCGCCCGCCAGCTGGGATGTCGCCTACGGCTCCTCGGGCACGATCGGGGCGGTGGCCGACGTGCTGGGCGCCTGCGGCTACCCGCCGGGCGAGGTGAGCCGCGAGGGCCTGGACTGGCTGGTCAAGCAGCTGGTGCAGGCCCGCAGCGCCGAGCGCGTGCGCCTGCCCGCGCTGAAGGAGGACCGCCGGCCGGTGATCGGCGGCGGCGTCAGCGTGCTGCGCGCCGTGTTCTCGCTGCTGCAGGTGGAGCGCATGCACGCCGCCGACGGCGCGCTCCGGCACGGGGTGCTGTTCGACATGCTGGACCGGCGCGACGCGGCCACCGACGTGCGCACCCGCACCGTGCAGCGGCTGGCCACGCAGTTCGGCGCCGACCCGACGCAGGCGCAGCGGGTGGCCCGAGTGGCGCGCCATTTCCTGCGCCAGCTGCGCCCTCAGGACGCCGCGCCGGAGCTGCTGCGACTGGAGCGCAAGCTGGAATGGGCCGCCCACCTGCACGAGATCGGCAGCCTGATCTCCCACAGCGACTACCACAAGCACGGCGCCTACATCCTGGACAACACGGACGCGGCGGGCTTCTCCCAGCACGAGCTGCACCGACTCAGCCTGCTGGTGCTGGGCCACCGCGGCAAGCTGCGCAAGCTGGAGGCCGACTTCGACGACGCCGTGCTGGTGCAGCAGCTGCTGTGCCTGCGGCTGGCCGTGATCCTGTGCCACGCGCGCCGCGACCCCGAGCTGCGCGGCCTGCGCCTGGCCAACGGCGGCCCCGAGTTTCGCATGGAAGTCCCGCCGGCCTGGTCGCAGAACTATCCGCAGTCGGCCCACCTGCTGCGCGAGGAGACGGCGGCCTGGCAGAAGACGCCCTGGAGCTTCGTCGTGGCCTGAATCGGCGTCCTGCGCGGTAGCGGAAAACGGTATGTACTGTTTATACTGTTTCCCCGATTCCACGGAGAGCGATCCATGCCCGCAGTGAAGAAGGTGGCCGCCCGGGCCGCCACCCGCAAGAAGACCCCCGCCCGTGCGGCCGCCAAGGCCGCCGCGCCGGCGCCGAAACCCGCTGCCGCCGCCCCGGCGCAGAAGGCGCCCAAGGCCGACAAGGCCCCCAAGGCGGAGAAGTCCGAGAAGCCGAAGAAGCCGAAGCTGGTGCGCGACAGCTTCACCATCCCCAAGAACGAATACACCGCGCTGGAAGACCTCAAGCTGCGCGCGGCGAAGCTGGGCCGGCCGGCCAAGAAGAGCGAGATCCTGCGCGCCGGTGTCATGGCGCTGGCCGCCATGGGCGACGCCGCCTTCCTGTCCAGTGTCGGCGCCGTTCCGGCCGTGAAGACCGGCCGTCCCGCGAAGTCGGATTCCTAGACCGTCTCGGGCGACTGCACGGCCCAGAGGAGCGTCTGTTCGTGGCCGTCGCGCTCGCGCGTGCGCAGCCACCACACCGCGCCCTTGCGGATCGCGCAGTTGCCGTCCGGCATGCGCAGCAGCCGGGCGATCGTCTCGCCCAGCGCCGGCTGGTGGCCCACCACCAGCACCGGGTGGCGCGCGCCGGGCCACTGCACGGCCTCCAGCAGCCCCTCGGGGCGGGTGCCGGGCGCCAGCTCGTCGCGCAGCTTGAACTTGCGGCCCAGGGCCAGCGCCGTCTGCTGGCAGCGCAGCGCCGGGCTGCACAGGACGCGGGTGCCATCCGGCAGGTGGCGGTCCAGCCAGGCCCCCATCCGCGCGGCCTGCTTCTCGCCCCGGGACGTGAGCGGCCGGTCGACGTCGGCCAGGCCCTCGCCCGGGTCCTCGGCTTCGGCGTGGCGCCAGAAGATCAGGTCCATGTGTGCACCTCCTCGTCGCCCGGCGGGGCCGCGTAGCGGTCCATCAGGGCTGCCTGGGCCCCGTGGCCCCGCGGGTCCTCGGCGCCCTTGACCCGCCGGTAGCTTCCGTCCGGCTGCAGGTCCCAGGCATCGCGGTGGTCGTGCAGGTAGGCCACCAGGCACTCGTCGATCACGCGCTGGCGCAGCTGGGGATCGAGCACCGGCCAGGCCAGTTCCACCCGACGCAGCATGTTGCGGTTCATCCAGTCGGCGCTGGACAGGTACAGCTGCTCCTCGCGGCCGGCGCGGAAGTACATGACGCGGGAATGCTCCAGGAAGCGCCCGACGACGGAGCGCACCCGGATGTTTTCGCTCACGCCGGGGACCCCGGCGGGCAGCATGCAGGCGCCGCGCACGATCAGGTCGATGCGCGCCCCGCGCCGGCCGGCGTGGACCAGCGCCTCCATGAGGGGCTCGTCCGTGAGAGCGTTCATCTTCAGCACGATGCGCGCATCCTGCCCGCGCGCGGCGGCGGCGCCCACCCGGTCGATCTGCTCGATCAGCTTGCGCTGCAACTGGAACGGCGCCACCCACACGTGGTGCAGCCGGGGCAACTTGCTCTGGCTGGCCAGGTGCACGAACAGCTGTTCCACGTCCCAGGTGAGCTTCGGGTCGGCTGTCAGGTGGCTGAGGTCGGTGTACAGGCGGGCGGTGCGCGGGTTGTAGTTGCCGGTCGCCAGGTGGGCGTAGCGCACCAGGGCGCGCCCCTCCCTGCGGGTGACCAGCAGCATCTTGGCGTGGGTCTTGAGGCCCACCACCCCGTAGACCACCTGCGCCCCGACCTGCTCCAGCGCCTCGGACCAGTTGATGTTGGCCTCCTCGTCGAAGCGGGCCTTGAGCTCCACCACGACGCTCACCTCCTTGCCCCGGCGCACCGCCTCGCGCAGCAGCTCCATCATCTGCGGGTCGTTGCCGGTGCGGTAGATGGTCTGCTTGATCGCCAGCACCTGCGGGTCCTGCACCGCCTCGCGCAGGAAGGCCATCACGCCGTCGAAGCTCTCGAAGGGCTGGTGGATGAGGACGTCGCGCGCCTTGATCTGGGGGAAGATCGGGCGGCCGGGCACCAGTCCGCGCGGCCAGCCCGGCACGTAGACCGGGAACAGCAGGCGGGGCGCGTCCACCAGGTCGATCATCTGCTGCAGGCGGGCCAGGTTCACCGGGCCGGGCACGCGGTACAGCGCCGGCGCCGGCAGGCCGAACTGCCTGAGCAGGAAGTCCGACAGGAATTCGGAGCAGCCGGCCGACACCTCCAGGCGCACGGGCTGGCCGTAGTGGCGCTGCTGCAGGCCCAGGCGCAGGGCCGTGCGCAGGTTGCGTACCTCCTCCTCGCCGACCGCGAGGTCCGAGTGGCGGGTGAGGCGGAACTGCGAGAACTGGCCCACCTGGCGCCCGGGGAACAGCAGGTCCAGGTGCGCCCGGATCACGCTGGACAGCGACACCAGCAGCCGGCGCTTGCCCGAGACCTTGGGCGGCATCGGGATCAGGCGCGGCAGCACCCGCGGGACCTTGACGATGGCGATCTCGTTCTCGCGGCCGAAGGCGTCCTTGCCGGACAGGCGGACGATGAAGTTGAGCGACTTGTTCGCGACCTGCGGGAAAGGGTGCGCCGGGTCCAGGCCGACCGGGATCAGCAGCGGCCGCACCTCGCGCTCGAAGTAGTCGCGGACCCAGGCCTGCTGCTGGGCGTTGCGCTCGCCGTGGGAGACGATCGCGATGCCCTGCCTGGCGAACGCCGGGATCAGCTCGTCGTTGTAGAGCGCGTACTGGCGCGCCACCAGCTTGTGCGCCGCCGCCGAGAGCTTCTCGTAGCTGGAGACGCTGTAGGGCCCCTTCAGCTCGCTGGCCAGGGCGGCGGACAGGTGGTCGGCCGCCCGCACCTCGAACCATTCGTCCAGGTTGGAGGAGACGATGGTGAGGAAACGCAGGCGCTCGAGCAGGGGCACCCCCGGGCGCTGCGCCCAGTCCAGCACCCGCTCGTTGAAGGCGAGGATGCTGCGGTCACGATCGAGAAAGGGCACCGTCGTCGGCGCGACGTCATTCATGGAAGATGTCTGGATGATGACGGGACCGTGACAGTGTGCCGTTGATCTATGACAGATGCGTGACGGCCGCCGGGGTGCCCCCGGGCGCCGCCCGGTCGCGCGCGGGCACCAGGTAGCTCGCGAACAGCTGGGCGGCCCGGGCCCAGCTGAAGTCCAGGGCCCGCCGCCGCGCCTCGTGGCGCGGCACCGCCAGGGCGGCGAAGCAGGCCTGCTGCAGGTCCTCGTGCATGGCGCCGCCCAGGGCGCCCGCGCCGTCCTCGCGCCGGCGGGCCAGCACGGTGAGCGGACCGTCGACCGGATAGGCCGCGACCGGGGTGCCGCAGGCCAGGGCCTCGGCCATCACCAGCCCGAAGGTGTCGGCCCGGCTGGGGAACACGAACAGGTCGGCCGCCGCGTAGAGTTTCGCCAGCTCCGGCCGCGGCAGCAGGCCCACCCAGCGCACGTGCGGATACTTGCGCTTGAGCTGCTCCTCCACCGGGCCCACGCCGCAGACCACCTTGGTGCCGGGCAGGTCCGTGCGCAGGAAGGCCTCGATGTTCTTCTCGTAGGACACCCGGCCCACGAACAGCGAAAGCGGCCGTCGCGCGTCCTCCAGGCCCGGGAACAGGCCCGCGTCGGGGCGGAAGGAGAACAGGTCGGTGTCGACGCCGTGCGTCCATTCGCGCAGGTTGGCGAAGCCGCGGCCGCGCAGCATCTCCAGCACGCTGGGCGTGGGCACCATGACGCCGGAGGACGGCGCATGGAAGTGCCGCATCACCGCGTAGCCGAGCCGCAGCGGCACCTTGACTGCCGCGTTCACGATCTCCGGGAACTTGGTGTGGAAGGCGGTCGTGAAGGCGAGCCCCCGCCGCAGGCAGTAGCGCCTGGCCGCCCAGCCGAGGGGGCCTTCGGTGGCCAGGTGGATCGCATCGGGCTGGAAGGCATCCAGCTTCTCGCCCAGCTCCCGGGCCGGCGCGACCGCGAGGTCGATGCCCGGATAGCCCGGGCAGGGCCGCGTGCGGAACTGGCCCGGCTCGATCACCTGCACCTGGTGCCCCGCCGCGCGCAGCTCGCGCCCGAGTTCCACCAGGGTGGTGACGACGCCGTTGACCTGGGGCAGCCAGGCATCCGTGACCAGGGAAATCTTCATGCCATCTCCGTGAGGGTCGCGTGGGCGACGGCGGTCACCTGGCCGCGCGCCTGCCACGCCAGCAGTTCCAGCCGGCCGTCGAAGTGCTCGACCAGCGCCGTGCGGCTTTCCACCCAGTCGCCGTCGTTGCAGTACAGCACGCCGGCGATGCGGCGCATCTCGGCACGGTGGATGTGCCCGCAGACCACGCCCTGGTGGCCGCGCCGGCGGGCCTCGTGGGCGACCGCGGCCTCGAAGTCCATCACGTAGTTCAGCGCCTTCTTGACCTTGTGCTTCAGGTAGGCCGACAGCGACCAGTACGGCAGGCCCAGGCGGGCCCGCAGCGAATTGAGGTGCCGGTTCATGCGCAGCGTGAACTCGTACAGGGTGTCGCCCAGGTGGGCCAGCCACTTCGCGCACTGGACCACGCCGTCGAAATGGTCGCCGTGCACGACCCACAGCCGCTGGCCGGTGGCCGTGACGTGCACCGCTTCCTGCGTCACCTCGATGCCGCCGAAATGGTGGCCGGCGAACTGGCGGGCGAACTCGTCGTGGTTGCCGGGCACGAAGACGACGCGGCAGCCCTTGCGCGCGCGGCGCAGCAGCTTCTGCACGACGTCGTTGTGGGCCTGCGGCCAGTACCAGCGCTTGCGCAGCTGCCAGCCGTCGATGATGTCGCCCACCAGGTACAGGTGCTCGCTCGGGTGCGACTTGAGGAAGTCCAGCAGCGGGCCGGCCTGGCAGCCCGGGGTCCCCAGGTGCAGGTCGGAGATGAAGATGCTGCGCACGCGCCGGCCCGGCGGCCCGTCGTCGCGTTCGTCGCGCTCGTCGACCGGGGGGACAGGAAAGCCTGCGACCAGGGAACCGAGGGCGTCGAACGTGGTGCGCATCAGGCCCCCAGGAAGTGCTTGCGGTAGCGCGGCGGCAGGTCCGGGATGCGCATCATCATGGGCAGGTCCGCGCTGTTGAAGTCCGGGTCCCACGCCGGCGGGCCCAGCACCTTGGCGCCCAGGCGCAGGTAGCCCCTGATCAGCGGCGGCGGCTCCACCGGCAGCCCGCCGTCCAGGTGCTCCACCGGCAGGGGCAGGCGCGGCACCACCTGGTGCTGGATCGGCGCGAGGTGGGTGCGCTTCAACTGGTTCCAGATGCTGGCGGCGACGTCGCCGCTGGCCACGCCGTTGTGCATCATGGGGATGCTGGCGCAGCCGATCATGGTGTCCAGGCCGTTGCGCTGCATGAACTCCGCCAGCGCGCCCCACAGGGCCATGATCACGCCGCCCTGGCGCCAGTCGGCGTGCACGCAGCTGCGCCCCAGCTCCACCATCTGCTCGCGCAGGCCGCGCAGGCGCCACAGGTCGAACTCGGTGTCGCTGTAAAAGCTGCCCACGCGCCGCGCCTGGGCCGGCGTGAGCACGCGGTAGGTGCCGATGACTTCCTGCGTCCGCGCCTCGCGCACGAGCAGGTGTTCGCAGTAGTCGTCGAACAGGTCGACGTCGTGCCCCGGGACCGGGGTGGCCAGCCGCGCGCCCATCTCGCCGGCGAAGATCTCGTGCCGCAGCCGCTGGGCGGCCCGCACCTCGTCGGCATGGCGTGCCCAGGCGACGGTGATGCCGCCGGCCTCGTCCGCCGGACCCGGCGCTGCGGGTCGCGGCACGGCGAGGGTCGAAACGGATTGCGTGCGGTTCGGCAGCTCGGTCATGCGGGGCTCCTGCGGCATGGAGGCAGTGTCGTGCTCATGCATGACGCCCTCGTGGCGTTTGCATGGCAGTTCGATGACGGCCCCGGGGGCCCATCACGAAGCGGTCACGCGCCGGGGAAGCCGCGCAGCACCCAGTCGACGGCCTGCTGCACGACCCAGTCCGGGTCGTCCAGGGGCAGGTCGTGGCCGGCCGAGGGATGCAGGTTCAGCGGCAGGCTCCAGGCCCGCGCGATCGCTTCCGAGGCCCTCGGCGACACCAGCCGGTCCTGCGCGGAAGCGAGCACCAGGGCCGGCACCGGCAGCCGCGCCGGGGCCCGGTAGCGCGCGGCGGCGAACAGCTGCCGGGCCAGGTTGCGGCGCGCAACCGGCCGGCTGCGCGCGAAGGCGACCCAGTCGTCCACCACCGCGTCGTGCAGCGGCAGGTTGCTGGTGACGCGGTAGACCGCCCTCTCCCGGTCCAGGTCCCCGGCGCGCGGTTGCAGCCAGGGGGCCAGCTGCAGCCACGCGCCCGGACGCAGGCGCTGCCAGAACGGCGACAGGCGTCCCGCGCTGCTGTTCACGAGGATGCAGCCCTGGAGTTCGCCGGGGAAGCGGGCGGCCCACTCCATGGCCACCATGCCTCCCAGCGACAGAGCGAGCACGACGTAGGGACCGGGCCGCGACCGCGCGCGCAGCTCGGCGCGCACCGCCTCCACCATGCCGGCGACGTTCGCCGGGCTCGCCTGCTGCCACCAGCGGCCGCTGCCGGGCAGGTCGACGGTCAGGACGCGCTCGCCGGGCAGCCGCTCCTCCAGCAGCGGCGGCAGCCGGCCCCAGTGGCGCGCCTCGCGCCCCAGTCCGCGCAGCAGGATCCAGGTCGTCATCGGTTGCCCCCGTACCAGCGCGCCAGTGCTTCGCGGCGGTGGCGCTCCCGCTCCTGCGCCTGCGGCAGCCAGTGGGCCTGCGAGGCCGCCGCGCGCAACAGGAAATCGAGCAGCGGCAGGTGCCGCCGCAGCACCCTCTGCTCCCGGTGCTCGATCAGCGGGTTGAACACGCCGTGGCGCGAGAACAGCTGGCGCGGATTCTTCTTCACCCACAGCCAGGAGCCCATCTCCAGGGTGAGGGGCAGGAAGACCCCGGGCCGGCCGTCCGCGCGCAGGACCAGGTGGTCCCACAGGTCGCCGTGGGCCAGGTACTGGGCGCTCTGGGGCTCGAAGACGTAGGGATGGCGCGGGTGCGAGCCGGCGAAGATCGCATGCAGCGCGTGCAGCTCCGGCAGGGCCGCGAACGGCGCGCGCCGGTGCGCGAAGGGAAACCAGATGCGGTCACGCATGCCGAAGCCCGAGTGGCAATCCAGCGCCAGGGCCAGCGGCCGTCCCAGCAGCTCGCGCTCGGCCCAGGCGCACAGCGCCGCGCTCTCGGCCTCCATGGGCGCGCCGGCGGCGCCGCGGTACCAGGGCAGGCCCGGGCTCAGGCGCTGGCCGGCCAGCAGGAAGGGCACCGGGTCGCGCGCTTCCACCGGCGCGTTGCGCATCAGGTCGACCCCGGCCGGGTTGGCGCGGGTGCCGCGCGCCATGCCGGCCGGATTGACGATGGGCATGAACAGCAGGCGCACCTGCGCCAGCTGCTGGTGCAGGGTGCGGTCCCAGTCCAGGCGCGCGACCAACTGCTCGAGGAAGGCGATGACCACCCGCGAACCGATGCGCTCCAGCCCGTGCACGCCGCCGAAGAAGCCGGCGGCCGGCAGCGCCGGGTCCTCCCCGCCCAGGGTGATGGCGTGCACCGGCAGGCTGCGCCCGAGGTGCTCCACCCGGCAGGCGACCTCGCAGCGCAGGTGGGCGCGCCCGCGCGCGATCACCGCTTCGAGGGCCTCGAGCTCGGGCAGGGAGCCGGCTCCCGCGAGCGAATCGTTCTTCGTCATCGAACTGCCATGCCGCGGCGCTACCGTCCGCTTCCATATGGACACCCTGAACCCCTGGACCCGGATGCTGCGCTGCGCGGTGCTGGTGGGCGCCCTCGCCTCGGGCCTGGCCGAGCTGGCCCGGCTGCAAGGCTGGCGCCTGCGCGCGCGGCTGCAAGGCCGCGGCCGCTGATTCCTTCAGCGCGCGCCACCCGCGGTGCGGCGCGATCGCCCGGATGCCATGAACCGCTCCTCCTCATTCGTGCCATTGCGCGGGCAGCCTAGGGCGCGACGGTGACGCCGCCGTGACATGCAGCGCAAGCAGCGCCCGCTCCCGCCCGATACGTCCGTTCCCGAGCGATACTGGGCGGGCGATGACCGAGTTCGAGCTGAAGTTCCAGGTGCCGCGCGAGCGCGCCGCCGCGGTGCAGGCCGCGCTGCAACGCGGTGCGGTCGAACACACCCGCCTGCGGGCGCGCTACTTCGACACGGAAGGCGAGGACCTGGCCCGCCATGGCCTGGCGCTGCGCCTGCGCCAGGAAGGCCGCGCGCACGTGCAGACCGCCAAGGGCCCGGGGGCGGGCCCGTTCGAACGCCTGGAGCACGACGTGCCCGTGCCTGCCTCGGCGACCGAGCCCGACCCGGCGCTGCATGCGGGCCAGCCGGTGGGCGAAGCCCTGCGCCGCGCCCTGGCCGAGGCCGGCGCGCCGCTGAAGCCCTGGTTCGAAACCGACGTGGTGCGCCGCGCCCGGGTGTGGAAGGCCGCCGGCGCGGCCGTGGAGATCGCCTTCGACCAGGGGCACATCCGGGCGGGTTCGGCCAGCATCCCGGTATGCGAGCTGGAGTTCGAGCTGAAGGAAGGCAGCCCGGCGGCGCTGTTCGAGCTGGCGCAGTCGTGGTGCGAAACCCATGGCCTGTGGCTGGACCCGCTGCCCAAGGCCGCCATCGGGCGGCGGCTGGCGCTGGGGATGGCCGAGCCCGCCGCGGTGCCGGCCGGCGAGGTCCCGCGGGCCGCGGATCCCCCGGCCCTGCTGGCGGCCATCCTCGACTCGGGCCTGCAGCAGGTGCTGGGCAACGCGCGCGAACTCGCGGCGGGCACGGGAGGCGACGAACACGTGCACCAGCTGCGGGTGGGCCTGCGCCGCCTGCGCACGGCGCTGCGCGAGCTGCCCCTGCTGGCCGACCTCGGCGCCGCCGCGGCGCAGCTGCAGCCGCCCCTGGAGGACCTGTTCGTCGTGCTGGGTGAGCACCGCGACCGCTCGACGCTGCTGCCGCGGCTGCAGCAGGAACTGATCGCTGCCGGCGGGCCCGACCTCGCCTGGACGCCGGAGCTGCCGGACCTGGCGGCGGCCGTACGCTCGCCGCCCTTCCAGTCGGCGGTGCTGCAACTGGTCGCGCTGGTGCACGACCTGCGCTCGCGCGGCGACGGCAAGCTGGCGCCGGCGCGCCGGCAGCTGCAGGCGCGCCTGCGCAAGCTGCACCGCCGGACGCTACGGGAAGGTGCCCGATTCGACGCGCTGGCCCAGCCGCAGCGCCACACCGTGCGCAAGCGGCTCAAGCGGCTGCGCTACCTGAGCGAGCTGGTCCGCCCGCTGTTCCGGGCGGCCGACGTGGACCGCTACGTGGACTCCCTCAAGCGCCTGCAGGACGCCCTGGGCAGCTACCAGGACACGGTCGCGGGCCGCCAGCTGCTGACCGCACGGGCCGCACAGGATCCGCGCGCCTGGTTCGGCGCTGGCTGGCTGGCGGCGCGGGAGCAGGCGCTGGCGCGGGACTGCGCACGGGCGTGCCGCAAGGCAGCGCAGCATGCGCAGGCCTTCTGGAAGGGATGATCAGAAGCGAACGCCGGCGGAGAAGCGCAGCAGGTCGGGGGTGCCGGGCACCGCGCGCTGCTGCTGCTCGTAGGACAGGCGCAGCCAGGTGCTCTGCCAGTCGTAACGCACGGCCAATCCCAGGCGCTCCCGGCCGCTCTGCCGGGTGAACTGCATGGAGACGGCGTCGCCCGCCGCGAAACGGTAGCCGCCGCCCAGACTCACCAGGCTGGCATCAAGGCTGCGCCCGAGGCCGGCACGGGCGAACCATGGCGCCCCTGCCTCCAGCGAGAGCCCGGTGCCGGACGACGAACCGGCCGCCGCCAGCCGCAGCGGGCCCCAGGTCGCCAGCGACAGGCCGGGCGGAATCTCGCTGTCGGCCAGATGCGACCCGGGCAGCAGCCAGGTGGGCGCGGTGAGGGCGTAGTCCGGGGCGATCAGCTGGGCGTCCGCAGGGGCCGCCAGCCCGCACGCGAGCACACCCGCCGCAAACGCGCGGACGGTGGCAGGCAGGGGGTTCGGACGGTGCATGGGAACAATGTAGACCGTGGCCCCTTGCCATGCACAGTGACCGAATTCCTATGTGGTGGGCGCGCGACGAGCGGGCTGCAAGAGGGGCCGCGCGGATCCCGGGGCGTGGCGCCCAAGCCGCAGGCGACTGTCGACGCCATTACCACCAGGGTGCCGCCGCAGGAGGCCTTTCTCACAAGAAGCCGGCAGATCATCGGCAGAAGCCGGCGGAAGACGGAAAAAACTACCCTGCCCGCGCTGCCCCCGCCAGGCGCTCGGCGCCCTGGCGGGCAGCCTGTTCGTCACTGGCTTCCACCATCACGCGCAGCACGGGCTCGGTGCCGCTGGCGCGGATCAGGATGCGGCCGGAGCCATCGAGCTCCCGCTCCAGCCGCTCGCATTCGGTCTGCAGCCTGGCGTTGCTCTTCCAGTCCTGGCCGTCGGCCAGGCGCACGTTGATCAGCGTTTGGGGGAACAGCTCCACGCCCTCCAGCAGCTGCGCCAGCGACTTGCCGCTGCGGGCGCAGACCTGAAGCACCTGCAGCGCGCTGACCAGGCCATCGCCGGTGGTGTGCTTGTCCAGGCACAGCAGGTGGCCGGAGCCCTCGCCGCCCAGCATCCAGCCGCGCCGCTCCAGCTCCTCCAGCACGTAGCGGTCGCCGACCTTGGCGCGCACGAATTCCACCCCGCGCGCCTTCAGCGCCAGCTCCACGGCCAGGTTGGTCATGAGCGTGCCCACCGCACCGGCCACGCGCTGGCCCCGCGCCAGGCGGTCCGTGACCATCAGGTACAGCAGTTCGTCGCCGTTGTAGAGGCGGCCGGCCGCGTCCACCATCTGTAGCCGGTCGGCATCGCCGTCCAGCGCGACGCCGAAGTCGGCATGGTTCGCGCGCACGGCCCGCACCAGCGCATCCGGGTGCGTGGCGCCGACCTGGTCGTTGATGTTGAGCCCGTCGGGCGCGCAGCCGATGGCCACCACGTCCGCCCCGAGTTCGTGGAACACCTTGGGGGCGATGTGGTAGGCCGCGCCGTGGGCGGCATCCACCGCGACGCGCATGCCCTTGAGCGTGAGGTCCTGCGAAAAGGTGCTCTTGCAGAACTCGATGTAGCGCCCCGCCGCGTCGTCCAGGCGGCGCGTCTTGCCCAGCGTGGCCGAGTCCGCCCATTGGGGCGGCTCCTGCAGCGCGGCCTCGACCTGCGCCTCCCATTCGTCGGGCAGCTTGGTGCCCTGGGCGCTGAAGAACTTGATGCCGTTGTCGGCAAAGGGGTTGTGGCTGGCGCTGATCACCACGCCCAGGCTGGCGCGCTGGGCACGGGTGAGGTAGGCGACGCCCGGCGTGGGCAGCGGGCCCAGCAGCACGACGTCCACGCCGGCGGAGTTGAAGCCCGATTCCAGCGCGCTTTCCAGCATGTAGCCGGAGATGCGCGTGTCCTTGCCGATCAGCACCGTAGGGCGTTCCTCGCCGCGCTTGAGGACGCGGCCGACCGCGTGCGCCAGGCGCAGCACGAAGTCGGGGGTGATGGGCGGCTGGCCCACCGTGCCGCGGATGCCGTCGGTGCCGAAATAGGTTCTGCTCATGTCGTCGTCGTTCCTGCCTGGCCTCCCAGGGCCGCCTGGGTGGCGCTCCAGACCTTGAGCGCCGCCACCGTTTCCCGGACGTCGTGCACGCGCACGATCGCCGCCCCCTTGTCCACCGCCAGCAGCGCCGCGGCCACGCTGGCCGCCACGCGCTCGTGCACCGGCTCCCCGGTCACCGCGCCCAGCGAGGACTTGCGCGACCAGCCCGCCAGCAGCGGGTAGCCGTCGCGCAGCAGCTCGCGCTGGCGCGCCAGCAGCGCGAAATTCTGCTCCACCGTCTTGCCGAAGCCGATGCCCGGGTCCCAGGCGATGCGCGTCGCCGACACGCCGCGCCGGCGCAGCGCCTCGCTGCGCTCGTGGAGGAAGTCGCGCACCTGGGGCACCGCGTCGCCCGCCATCGGCGAGCGCTGCATGGTCATGGGCTCGCCGTGCATGTGCATCAGGCACACGCCGCAGGACGGATGCGCCGCCACCGCGTCCAGCGCACCGGGACGGCGCAGTGCCCAGACGTCGTTGATGATGTCGGCGCCCAGGTCCAGCGCCTCGCGCATCACCTCCGGCTTGTAGGTGTCGACCGAGACCGGCACGCCGAACTTCACCGCCTCCCGCAACACGGGCAGCACCCGTGCCTTCTCCTCCTCCAGCGGCACCGGCGGGATGCCCGGCCGGGTGGATTCACCGCCGATGTCCAGGATGTCCGCGCCTTCGCGGACCAGTTGCTCGCAGTGCTCGAGCGCCGTGCGGGTGCTGGCGAACCAGCGCCCGCCGTCGGAGAAGGAATCGGGCGTGACGTTGACGATGCCCATGACCCGGGGCCGGTCCAGGCCGATCGCGAAACGGGAGGTCTGCCACTGCATGGGGGGGATTGTGCGCCAGCGCGCCCAGCAAAAAGGGGCCGGAATGGCCCCTTTTTGTCACGGGAGGAAGGGATCAGGCGGCGGTGGGGGCCGCATCGGCGCCGCCCACGGCCGGACCGCCGGTGCCGCCCGAGCTGGGCGTGCGGGGGGCGAAGTCCTTGGGCGGGCGCGGCTCCTTGCCGGCCATGATGTCGTCGATCTGCTCGGCGTCGATGGTCTCCCATTCGAGCAGCGCCTTGGCCATGGCATGCATCTTGTCGCTGTGGTCCTCGATCAACTTGCGCGCCAGGGCGTACTGCTCGTCGATGATGCGGCGCACCTCCAAGTCGACCTTCTGCATGGTCTGCTCGGAGATGTTGGTGGTCTTGGTGACCGAGCGTCCGAGGAAGACCTCTCCCTCGTTCTCGGCGTAGACCATCGGGCCCAGCGCGTCGGACATGCCGTAGCGCATCACCATGTCGCGCGCCAGGTGCGTGGCGCGCTCGAAGTCGTTGGAAGCGCCGGTGGTCATCTGGTTCATGAACACTTCCTCGGCGATCCGGCCGCCGAACAGCATGCTGATCTGGTTCAGCATGTACTCGCGGTCGTAGCTGTAGCGGTCCTTCTCCGGCAGGCTCATGGTCACGCCCAGCGCGCGGCCGCGCGGGATGATGGTGACCTTGTGCACCGGGTCGCACTTGGGCAGCAGCTTGCCGATGATGGCGTGGCCGGACTCGTGGTACGCGGTGTTCCGGCGCTCCTCCTCGGGCATCACCATGGACTTGCGCTCCGGGCCCATGATGATCTTGTCCTTGGCCTTCTCGAAGTCCTGCATCTCCACCACGCGCGCGTTGCGGCGGGCGGCCATCAGGGCGGCCTCGTTGCACAGGTTGGCGAGGTCGGCGCCGGACATGCCCGGCGTGCCACGCGCGATCACCTCGGCCTTCACGTCCTGGCCGATCGGGATCTTGCGCATGTGCACGTTCAGGATCTGCTCGCGGCCGCGGATGTCCGGCAGCGTCACGTAGACCTGGCGGTCGAAGCGGCCCGGGCGCAGCAGGGCGGCGTCCAGGATGTCCGGGCGGTTGGTCGCGGCGATCACGATCACGCCCAGGTTGGTCTCGAAGCCGTCCATCTCGACCAGCATCTGGTTGAGGGTCTGCTCGCGCTCGTCGTTGCCGCCGCCCAGGCCCGCGCCGCGCTGGCGGCCGACCGCGTCGATCTCGTCGATGAAGATGATGCAGGGCGCATTCTTCTTGGCGTTCTCGAACATGTCGCGCACACGCGCGGCGCCGACGCCGACGAACATCTCGACGAAGTCGGAGCCGGAGATGGAGAAGAACGGCACCTTGGCCTCGCCAGCGATGGCCTTGGCCAGCAGGGTCTTGCCGGTGCCCGGGGGGCCGACCAGCAGCAGGCCGCGCGGGATGCGCCCGCCCAGCTTCTGGAACTTCTGCGGGTCCTTCAGGAAGTCGACGACCTCCTTGACCTCTTCCTTGGCCTCGTCGCAGCCGGCCACGTCCGAGAAAGTGAGCTGGTTGCTGCTCTCGTCGAGCATGCGCGCCTTGGACTTGCCGAAGGAGAAGGCGCCGCCCTTGCCTCCCCCCTGCATCTGCCGCATGAAGTAGATCCAGACGCCGATCAGCAGCAGCATCGGGCCCCAGCTCACGAGCAGCGTCATGAGCAGGGAGCCTTCCTCGCGCTGCTTGACGTCGAACTTGACATTGTTGTTGATCAGGTCGCCGATCAGGCCGCGGTCGAGGTAGGTGGCCGTAGTGCGCACCTTGCGGTCATCGGTCGTGACGGCCACGATGTCCGTGCCGCTCTGGCCTTCCTGGATGATCGCGCTCTTGATCTGGTGGTTGCGCACCTGCTCCAGGAAGTCCGAGTAACCCACCGTGGCCGCGCCGGCGGTGCCGCGCGTGTCGAACTGCTTGAACACGGTGAAAAGCACCAGTGCGATCACCAGCCAGACGGCGATCTTGGAAAACCACTGATTGTTCAAAAGAATCTCCGGGAGCCGATAGGCCCGTTCTCGAGCCAGTTGATGCCCATTCTAGGGGTTTCAAGCAGGCAGGCCATCAATTTTCCCTAGCTCCCCCATAGGACGCAGGGCGCTGTCCGCCCGGTCCGGGCGCCCCTTCATCGGCCGGGCTTCAGGCCGATGCCGACCAGGAAGGTCTCGGACGACTTGTCCCGGGACGCCTTGGGCTTGAGCGGCTTCACGATGCGGAATCGCTCCTTGAACAGCTGCACCAGCTGGCTGTAGCCGCTGCCGTGGAACACCTTGCACACCAGGGCGCCCTCGGGCTTCAGGTGGGCCTCGGCGAATTCCACCGCCAGCTCCACCAGGTGGGCGATGCGGGCGGCGTCCGAGGACGGGATGCCCGACAGGTTGGGCGCCATGTCCGACACCACCACGTCCGCCTTGCGCCCGGCCAGCGCCTGCGCCAGCTGCTCGGCCGCCTCCGGCTCCCGGAAGTCGCCCTGCAGGAAGGTGACCCCCTCGATCGGCTCCATGGGCAGGATGTCGAGGGCCAGGATCTGCCCGGCCAGCACCCCGGAGGCGGCCCCTTCGGGCGCCAGCTTGCGCCGCACGTACTGGCTCCAGGCGCCCGGGGTGGAGCCCAGGTCCACGACCAAGTAGCCGGGCTTGATCAGCCCGAGCGCCTCGTCGATCTCCTTCAGCTTGTAGGCTGCCCGCGCCCGATAGCCCTCCTTCTGGGCCAGCCGGACGTACGGGTCGTTGACGTGGTCGTTGAGCCACGCCTTGTTGACCTTCTTGCTCTTGGTGCGAACTTTCATCTGGGCTCGATAATACGGATATGCCTGCAATTCAACTGAGCGTGGCCGAGCGCAAGGCGCATCGGGCCGAAGCCCACCACCTGGACCCGGTGGTGATGATCGGCAGCGACGGCCTGACGCCCGCCGTCCGCAAGGAAACCGACGCCGCCCTCAACGCCCACGGCCTGATCAAGGTTCGCGTCCTGGGCGACGACCGCGAGCAGCGGGAAGCCATCTTCCAGGATCTGTGCGACGCCCTGGGTGCCGCCCCCATCCAGCACATCGGCAAGCTGCTGGTGCTCTGGCGCCCCTTGCCGAAGAAGGTGAAGGCGGAGGACGAGGATCGCAAGCCCGGCCCGCGCGAATTCAAGGTCGTCAAGAACTCCAGCCGGGGCGGCCAGCGCCCCGAGGTCCGGCGGGTGCGGGTCCTGGGCAACCAGCGGCTCACCCCGGGCGGGATGGTCAAGAAGTCCAAGCCGAAGCAGAAATCGGTCAAGAAGACCCGGGCGGATTAGCCTTTCCCCGTCCTTCGGGAATCAATTTGGATCCCCGCCTTCGCGGGGATGGCGTCCTTCGGACGTCACCTTCCACAGCACCAGCAGCGCGCACAGCCACTGCACCGCGTAGGTGGCCGTGCCCGCGGAATGCCAGAACGCCAGGTCCTGGCGCGCCAGGATGCGCGGCGCGATGGCGAATTCCTGCAGCAGCGCCGCGAGCATCCCCAGCAGCACGTAGGCGACCGCGCCGCGGGCCCAGCCCATGGCCGCTGTCCCGTCCTCGCCGCGGGCGCCAGCCAGCAGCACCACGCCGCAGGCCAGTCCCAGCCAGGACTGGGCGCTGAACAGGTGGCCAGCCAGGTTGCCGGCGATCATCGGCGAGGCCGCGTTGGCGAACAGCAGCGGCACGGCCATGAAGCCGATCGCGCTCAGGCTGCCCCACCACAGGGCCGCCGCCAGCACCGCGAGCCGAAAACGCCAGGTCATGTCGCGCCGGCTGTCAGAGGTAGTGGACCGCGACGATCTCGTAGCGCTTGGTGCCGCCGGGGGCCTGCACCTCGGCGGTGTCGCCCTCCTCCTTGCCGATCAGGGCGCGGGCGATCGGGCTGGACACGTTGATCAGCCCCTGCTTCAGGTCGGCCTCGTCCTCGCCGACGATCTGGTACTTCACGGTCTCGCCGGAGTCTTCCTCCTCCAGTTCGACGGTGGCGCCGAACACGACGCGGCCGCCGGCATCCAGGGCGGACGGGTCGATGACCTGCGCCGCCGCCAGCTTGCCTTCCAGCTCGCGGATGCGGCCTTCGATGAAGCCCTGGCGGTCCTTGGCGGCGTCGTATTCGGCGTTCTCGGACAGGTCGCCCTGCGCCCGCGCCTCGGCAATGGCGTTGATGACGGCCGGACGGTCGACCGTCTTCAGGCGGTGCAGTTCGGACTTGAGCTTCTCGGCGCCGCGGATGGTGATGGGGATGGTGGCCATCGGTTGTCTCCAAAAGCAAACCGCCGGGCGTTGCCGCTCGGCGGTGGTTGGACCCGATTATGCCTTGGATGGTGGCAAAGGGGCGCCGGCCAGCGGGCGACCCGCCAGCCGGGTCAGGATCGCCAGCGGACTGGCCTGCGGATCGTACTGGTGCGCCACCGGGAGGTGCAGCGTCTGCTCCAGCATGTACTGTCCCGCCATGGCCGCGTGGACCGTCTGGTCGGAGAAGCACACCCAGGTGCTGCCCGGCGGGAAGGGAAAGCCCAGCTGCGGCCCGTCGCGCTGGTAGTCCTCGTCGGCCTTCATCAGGTCGTGCAGCTGCAGCATCATGTGGTCGTATTCGCTGCGCAGGCTCTTGGTCAGGCGCAGCAACTGCGCCTGCCGGGGCGAATAGGGACGGGCCCGGGGCAGGAAGCGCCGGGCGACGTCCTCGAACGGCTCGCCGATGCGCCACTCCCGCGGCTGCCCGTGCGGGTTGATGTTGGTGAAGACGCGCAGGATCCGCTCGCCGTAGTTGGGGCGGGTGGGAAACGCGTCGACGTGCATGCGGCGGTCGTCCGCCCGCACCGACTGCCTGCGGGTCGACACCTGGGCCGGCCGCAGGCTGGTGGGCGCCGGCCGCAGGTGGGCGTCGTAGGCCGGCACCAGCCCCTTCAGCAGCGCCCGCGCCTGGCGGGCGAAGCGCTCCATCATGCCCGCCACCCGGGCCTGCGTCGCCTCGTCGCCGGCCACCCCCTTCAGCCGCCCCTGGGCATCGAGGCTGATGTTGCGCACGCCCTCGGCCAGCAGCGCCGGCGTCAGCAGCGGAGCCTCCTGCGGCTCCAGCCGGAACGCGAGGCCGGGAAAGTACAGGACCTTCCCGGCCTCGAGAGCCTGCGCCCAGGAAGCCTCGCCCGCCGCGGCGAACCAGTCCGCCAGGTGGAGGACGAGCAGCGGCGACTCCATCGTCAGGTCGCCAGCTGCAAGTGCATCTCCTGCACCGAGATCACGTCCAGGTTGTCCATCGACTTCATGCCCTCCACCGCGGCTTCCGCCCCGGCGATGGTCGTGAAGGTCGCGGTCACGCGGGCGGCCAGGGCCGAGGTCCGGATGGCCCGCGAGTCGGCGATGGCGTTGCGGCGCTCCTCCACCGTGTTCACCACCATCACGATCTCGTTGTTCTTGATCATGTCGACCACGTGCGGGCGGCCCTCGGTGACCTTGTTGACGGTCTCGCAGGGGATGCCGGCGGCGGTGATCGCGGCGGCGGTGCCCTTGGTGGCGATCAGCGGGAAGCCCATCGCCTGCAGCCGGCGCGCCACCTCCACCGCTCGCGGCTTGTCGCTGTTCTTCACGGTCAGGAAGACCTTGCCGGTGGACCTGCCGTCCGCGTCCTGCGGCCGGGGCAGCCGGGTGCCGGCGCCCATCTGGCTCTTCACGAAGGCCTCGCCGAAGGTCTTGCCCACGCCCATGACCTCGCCGGTGGACTTCATCTCCGGGCCCAGGATGGTGTCCACGCCCGGGAACTTCACGAACGGGAACACGGCTTCCTTCACGCTGAAGTACGGCGGCGTCACTTCCTTCGCGATGCCCTGGCTGTCCAGCGTCTGGCCGACCATGCAGCGCGCCGCCACCTTGGCCAGCTGGATGCCGGTGGCCTTGGACACGTAGGGCACCGTGCGCGAGGCCCGCGGGTTCACCTCCAGCACGAAGATGACGTCCTGGCCGTCCT
This sequence comes from Burkholderiales bacterium, assembly GCA_028868995.1. Taxonomy (GTDB): domain Bacteria; phylum Pseudomonadota; class Gammaproteobacteria; order Burkholderiales; family Burkholderiaceae_C; genus Ramlibacter. Next base: position 34,555 of record JAGWTH010000016.1, read on the forward strand.
TCTCCTGGATGGCGAACTGCACGTTCATCAGGCCGATGACGTTCAGGGCCCGGGCCATGGCGGCGGTCTGCCGCTTCAGCTCCTCGACCGTCTCCTTGGCCAGGGAATACGGCGGCAGCGAGCAGGCGGAGTCGCCCGAATGCACGCCGGCCTGCTCGATGTGCTCCATCACGCCGCCGATGAACACGCGGCCGGTGCCGTCGGCGATGCAGTCGACGTCGCACTCGATGGCGTCGTTGAGGAAGCGGTCCAGCAGCACGGGCGAGTCGTTGGAGACCTTCACCGCCTCGCGCATGTAGCGTTCCAGGTCGCGCTGCTCGTGCACGATCTCCATCGCGCGGCCGCCCAGCACGTAGGAAGGACGGACCACCAGCGGGTAGCCCAGCGCCTGGGCCTTCTCCAGCGCCTCGGCCTCGGTGCGCGCGGTGGCGTTGGGCGGCTGGCGCAGGCCCAGCTCGTGCAGCAGCTTCTGGAAGCGCTCGCGGTCCTCGGCGGCGTCGATCATGTCGGGCGAGGTGCCGATGATCGGCACGCCCTCGGCCTCCAGGCCCAGGGCCAGCTTCAGCGGCGTCTGGCCGCCGTACTGCACGATCACGCCGGTGGGCTGCTCCTTGTCGACGATCTCCAGCACGTCCTCGAGCGTCAGCGGCTCGAAGTACAGGCGGTCGGAGGTGTCGTAGTCGGTGGAGACCGTCTCCGGGTTGCAGTTGACCATGATGGTCTCGTAGCCGTCCTCGCGCAGGGCGAGCGCGGCATGCACGCAGCAGTAGTCGAACTCGATGCCCTGGCCGATGCGGTTGGGCCCGCCGCCCAGCACCATGATCTTCTTGCGGTTCGTCGGCTCGGCCTCGCACTCGTCCTCGTAGGTCGAGTACATGTAGGCGGTGTTGGTCGCGAACTCGGCGGCGCAGGTGTCCACCCGCTTGTACACCGGGCGCACCTTCAGCGCCTTGCGGCGCTCGCGCACCGCGCGGTCGGTGGTCTTGAGCAGCTTGGCCAGGCGGCGGTCGGAGAAGCCCTTGCGCTTGAGGGTGCGCAGCATCTGCGCGTCCAGCGCGTCCAGCGCCGCGCCGCCCTTCTCCTCGACCAGCTTGTCCAGGTCGAGCTCGATCTTCACGATCTCCTCGATCTGCACCAGGAACCACGGGTCGATCTTGGTGAGCTCGTGCACCTCCTGCACCGACAGGCCCATGCCGAAGGCGTCGCCGACGTACCAGATGCGCTCGGGGCCGGGCTCGCCCAGCTCCTTCTCCAGCACCTCGCGGTCGGTGGTCTTCTGGTTCAGGCCGTCCACGCCCACCTCCAGGCCGCGCAGGGCCTTCTGGAAGCTCTCCTGGAAGGTGCGGCCCATGGCCATGACCTCGCCCACGGACTTCATCTGCGTGGTCAGGCGGTCGTTGGCGTCCTTGAACTTCTCGAAGGCGAAGCGCGGGATCTTGGTGACCACGTAGTCGATCGAGGGCTCGAACGAGGCCGGGGTCGCGCCGCCGGTGATCTCGTTGCGCAGCTCGTCGAGCGTGTAGCCCACGGCCAGCTTGGCCGCGACCTTGGCGATCGGGAAGCCGGTGGCCTTGGAGGCCAGCGCCGAGGAGCGCGACACGCGCGGGTTCATCTCGATGACGATCATGCGACCGTCCTTCGGGTTGATCGAGAACTGCACGTTGGAGCCGCCGGTGTCCACGCCGATCTCGCGCAGCACCGCCAGCGAGGCGTCGCGCATGATCTGGTATTCCTTGTCGGTCAGCGTCTGGGCCGGGGCGACGGTGATCGAGTCGCCGGTGTGCACGCCCATCGGGTCGAGGTTCTCGATGGAGCAGACGATGATGCAGTTGTCCTTCTTGTCGCGGACCACCTCCATCTCGTACTCCTTCCAGCCCAGGAGCGATTCCTCGATCAGCAGCTCGCTGGTCGGCGAGGCCTCCAGGCCGCGCTTGCAGATCGTCTCGAACTCCTCCGGGTTGTAGGCGATGCCGCCGCCGGTGCCGCCCAGCGTGAAGCTGGGGCGGATCACGGTGGGGAAGCCCACGTTCTTCTGCACCTCCCAGGCCTCCTCCATGGAGTGGGCGATGCCCGAGCGGGCGGAGCCCAGGCCGATGCGGGTCATCGCCTCCTTGAACTTCAGGCGGTCCTCGGCCTTGTCGATCGCCTCGGGGGTGGCCCCGATCAGTTCGCACTTGTACTTGTGCAGCACGCCGTTGCGCCACAGGTCCAGCGCGCAGTTCAGCGCCGTCTGGCCGCCCATGGTCGGCAGGATCGCGTCGGGCTTTTCCTTGGCGATGATCTTCTCGACCGTCTGCCAGGTGATCGGCTCGATGTAGGTGACGTCGGCCGTGGCCGGGTCGGTCATGATCGTCGCCGGGTTGGAGTTGATGAGGATGACCCGGTAGCCTTCCTCGCGCAGGGCCTTGCAGGCCTGCACGCCGGAATAGTCGAACTCGCACGCCTGGCCGATGATGATCGGGCCGGCGCCGATGATCAGGATGGATTGGATGTCTTGACGCTTGGGCATGTCGTTACTTCTTGTTCTGGTCCATCAATCCGGTGAACCGGTCGAAGAGATATCCGATGTCGTGCGGGCCCGGGGAGGCTTCCGGGTGGCCCTGGAAGCAGAAGGCCGGCTTGTCGGTGCGCGCCAGCCCTTGCAGGGTGCCGTCGAACAGGCTCACGTGGGTCGGACGCAGGTTGGCGGGCAGCGTCTTCTCGTCCACCGCGAAGCCGTGGTTCTGGCTGGTGATGCTCACCCGGCCGGTGTCGAGGTCCTTCACCGGGTGGTTGGCGCCGTGGTGGCCGAACTTCATCTTGAAGGTCTTCGCGCCGGAGGCGAGCGCCAGGATCTGGTGGCCCAGGCAGATGCCGAAGGTCGGGTAGCCGGCCTCGATCAGCTCGCGCGTGGCGGCGATCGCGTAGTCGCAGGGCTCCGGGTCGCCGGGGCCGTTGGACAGGAACACGCCGTCCGGATTCATCTTCCTCACCTCGGCGGCGGGCGTCTTCGCCGGCACCACGGTGACCTGGCAGCCGCGCTCGGCCAGCATGCGCAGGATGTTCTTCTTCACGCCGAAGTCGTAGGCGACGACGCGGTAGCGCGGGTTCTCCAGGCGGCCGTAGCCCGAACCCAGGCGCCACTCGGTCTGCTCCCAGTCGTAGGGCTGCGCGACGCTGACCTCCTGCGCCAGGTCCAGGCCGGCCATGGAGCGCTCGGCGCGGGCGCGCGCCACCGCCTCGTCGATGCGCGCCTGCGTGACCTGCTCGCCCGGCTGCAGGGCCAGGATGCAGCCGTTCTGCGCGCCCTGGGTGCGCAGGATGCGGGTGAGCTTGCGGGTGTCGATGTCGGCGATGCCGACGGTGCGCTCGCGCCGCAGGTAGTCCTGCAGCGTCGCCTCGGCGCGGAAGCTGGAGGCGATCAGCGGCAGGTCGCGGATGATCAGGCCGGCGGCGTGGACCCGGTCCGCCTCGACGTCCTCGGCGTTGACGCCGTAGTTGCCGATGTGCGGATAGGTGAGCGTGACGATCTGGCGGGCGTAGCTGGGATCGGTCAGGATTTCCTGGTAGCCGGTGAGCGCCGTGTTGAACACGACCTCGCCGCTGGTGGCGCCTGCGGCACCGATCGAGCTGCCGATAAAGACCGTGCCGTCTGCGAGCGCCAGGATGGCGGGCGGGAAGGCTCCCTGAAGCGACGAAAGCACTGGGTTCTCCGGATGATGACGGGTACGCCCAGAACGCGACCGAAAGCTTGGCTCTCGATGTTGCTTTTGTCGGGGGAGTGGCTGGCTGCGCTAGGCGTACGCTGGGGTTTGCGGGAAAGCCTCTCATTATAGCCCGAGGAGGCCTTTCCCTGAGCGAGCGCGGGGCTCGCGCCTCCCCGGATTCAGGCCTGCGCCGCCGCGCTCGCGTGCAGGCAGATCGCCGCGGCCGCGCCCACGTTGAGCGACTCCTCGCCGCCGGGCTGGACGATGCGCACGAAGGCCGCGGCCCGCTGCGCCAGCGCGGCGCTCACCCCCTGCCCTTCGTGGCCCAGCACCCAGGCGCAGGGCCAGGGCAGCCGGGCGCGGTGCAGGTACTCGCCCTGGTGCGAGCTGGTGGCCAGCAGCGGCACCGCCAGCGCATCCAGCGCCGCCGGCTCCAGGCCTTCCAGCAGGGCCAGGCCGAAGTGCGCGCCCATGCCGGCGCGCAGCACCTTGGGGCTCCACAGGGCTGCCGTGCCCTTCATCGCCAGCACCTGGCGGAAGCCGAAGGCGCCGGCGCTGCGCAGGATGGTGCCGACGTTGCCCGCGTCCTGCAGGCCGTCGAGGATCACGGTCGGCGCACCGGGCTGCAGCGCCGGCGCCGCCGGCAGCGGCAGCACGAAGCCCATGCGGCCCGGCGACTCCAGGCCGCTCAGGCCGGTGAACAGTCCGTCCTCCACGGTGACCACGCGGGCGTCGCCCAGGTCCCACTCGTGACCGCTGGCATCCCAGCACGAGGCCTGGAACACGGCATGGGTGGGCCGCAGCCCGCGCTGCAGAGCGGCGCGGCACAGGTGGTCACCCTCCAGCCAGATGCGTCCCTGCTTGCGGTAGGCGGTGCTGTCCTGCGCCAGCCGCCGCAGGTCCTTCAGCAGCGGGTTGTCGCGGGAATGGATGGGCTGAACCGCGCTCATGGCAGCCGTCCGGCGCCGGCTGGCCGCTCCCCCTGCGCGAACCGGGCCGCCACCGGCGCGAAGCTGCGGCGGTGGTGGAGGCAGGGACCGTGCAGGCGCAGGGCCTCCAGGTGTTCCACCGTGCCGTAGCCCTTGTGCGCGGCGAAGCCGTACTGCGGGAATTGCCCGTCCAGCTCGATCAGCAGCCGGTCGCGCGTCACCTTGGCGATGATGGAGGCCGCCGAGATCGCCTCGACCTTGGCATCGCCGCCGACGATGGCTTCCGACAGGACCTCCAGCCGCGGCAGCCGGTTGCCGTCCACCAGCACCTTGGCCGGCCGCAGGCGCAGCCCTTCGACGGCGCGCTGCATGGCGAGCATGGTCGCCTGCAGGATGTTCAGGCGGTCGATCTCCTCCACGCTGGCCGAGCCGACCGAGCAGCACAAGGCCTTCTCGCGGATCGCGTCGTACAGCCGCCCGCGCTGCAGGGCCGTGAGCGCCTTGGAATCGGCCAGGCCCGCGATGCGGCGGGTGTCGTCGAGGATCACCGCCGCCGCGACCACCGGCCCGGCCAGCGGGCCGCGGCCCGCCTCGTCGACGCCGGCGACCAGGCCCAGCGGGTCCCAGTCCAGCCGGACTTGCTGAGGCTCAGCTTTGAAGGACTTTCTGGACGGCATCGGTGGCAAGCGTGGCGGTGTCACGCAGCAGCTCCCCGTGCAGGGCGCGGAATCTCTGCTGCACGGCACGCATTCTGTCAGGGCTGGCCAGCCAGTCCGCCAGCGCCCGGCTCAGCCGCTCGGGACGGGCCTCGGCCTGCAGCAGCTCCGGCACGACGAACTCGCCGCACAGGATGTTGGGCAGGCCCACCCAGGGCTGCAGGTGGCGCGGCTTCATCAGCGCGTAGGTCAGCCAGTGCGTGTGGTACGAGACCACCATCGGCCGCTTGAACAGGGCCGCCTCCAGCGTCGCCGTGCCGCTGGCCACCAGGGCCACGTCGCAGGCGGCGAGCACCGCGTGCGACTGGCCGGCCACGATCTTCAGCCGGCGCGGCGCCGGCCCGCGCGCGGCGATCGCCTCGATGCGCGAGCGCAGCGCCGGCATCGCCGGCAGCACGAACCAGGTGCCGGGGCGGTCCTTCTCCAGCAGCGCCGCCGCCGCCAGGAAACGCCCGGTGAGCGCCTCGATCTCGGAGGCCCGGCTGCCGGGCAGCACGGCCACCACCTCGCCCTCGCCCGGCAGGCCCAGCGCGCGGCGTGCCGCGGCCTGGTCCGGCTCCATGGGGATCACGCCGGCCAGCGGATGGCCCACGTAGGTGGCCGCCACGCCGTGGCGGGCCAGCAGTTCCGGCTCGAAGGGGAAGATGCACAGCACGTGGTCGCAGGCGCGCTGCAGCTTCTCCACCCGCTTCATGCGCCAGGCCCAGATCGAGGGGCAGACGAAGTGCACGGTCTTGATGCCGGCCGCGCGCAGGTCGGTCTCCAGGCCCAGGTTGAAGTCGGGCGCGTCCACGCCGATGAACACGTCAGGGCGTTCGCGCAGCAGCCGCTCCCGCAGGGCGTTGCGGATGCCCACGATCTCGCGGTAGTGGCGCAGCACCTCGGCGTAGCCGCGCACCGCCAGCTTCTCGTAGGGCCACCAGGGCTCGAAGCCATGGCGGGCCATCTGGGGACCGCCGATGCCGAAGGACTCCAGCTGCGGCCAGCGCTGGCGCATGCCCTGCAGGAACAGCCCGCCCAGCAGGTCGCCCGAGGCTTCGCCGGCGACCAGGGCCGCGCGCGGGAAAGCAGGATCTATCCCGGACGAAGACACGAGCTATCCATTCCAGTGCCGCCGCGGAACCGGCTTTGCCGGGCCGCTGGGGGCGCCCCCTCGAGGGGGAGGCGCCGCAGGCGCTTCGGGGGTGGACATTCAGCGCGCGATGCCGCGCGTGGCGGCGGCCAGGAAGGCGCCCATCATCGCGATGTCGTCGGCGGCCTCGGGATGGGACTGCGCCAGAGCGGCGATCGCGGCGCGGGCGGCGTCGAGGGTGCGGCCCTCGCGGTACAGCAGCTTGTGCATCTGCTTGATCGCCGCGATGCGGCGCTCGCCGAATGCGCGCCGCCGCAGGCCCACCACGTTGATGCCGCGCACCGCGAGCGGGTTGCCGTCCACCAGCATGAAGGGCGGGACGTCCTGTGAAACCGCGCTCTGGAAGCCGAGCATCGCATGGGCGCCGACCTTGACGAACTGGTGAATCCCGGTCAAACCGCCCACGTTGACCCAGTCGCCGAGCTCCACGTGGCCTCCCAGCGTGGCGTTGTTGGCCATGTTGACGTTGTTGCCCACGATGCAGTCGTGCGCGACGTGCACGTAGGCCATGATCCAGTTGTCGCTGCCGATCGTGGTGCGACCCTTGTCCTGCACGGTGCCCACCTGCAGCGTCGTGAATTCGCGGATCGTGTTGCGGTCGCCGATCAGCAGCTCGGTCGGCTCGCCCTGGTACTTCTTGTCCTGGTTGGCGGCGCCGATCGAGGCGAACTGGAAGATGCGGTTGTCGCGGCCGATCGTGGTGTGGCCCTCGATGACCACGTGCGGGCCGACCGTGGTGCCGGAACCGATCTTCACGTGCGGGCCGATGATCGTGTACGGCCCCACCCGGACCGTCGCGTCCAGCTGCGCCTGGGGGTCGACGAGGGCGGTGGGATGGATGGCGGCCATGCGCGCGCTCAGGCGATGCTGCGCATCGTGCACATGAGCTCGGCCTCGCAGGCCACCTTCCCGGCCACGCGGGCGACGGCCTTGAACTTGTAGATGCCCGCCTTGTGGCGCAGGATCTCCACGTCCATCACCAGCTGGTCGCCCGGCTCCACCGGCCGCTTGAAGCGCGCGCCGTCGATGCCGGCGAAATAGATGACCGAGTTCGGGTCGCGGCCGCCGGAGTCGTCGGCGAAGGCCAGCAGGCCGGCCGTCTGCGCCATGGCTTCGAGCATCAGCACGCCGGGCATCACCGGACGGTGCGGGAAGTGGCCCGCGAAGAAGGGCTCGTTGATGGTGACGTTCTTCAGCGCCTGGATCGACTTGCCGGGGTCGACGGCCAGCACGCGGTCCACCAGCAGGAACGGGTAGCGGTGCGGCAGCTTCTTGAGGATCTGGTGGATGTCCATGGACGGATTCAGAGTTTCTTTTCCAGCGCCTTGAGGCGCTCGCGCAGCGAGTGCAGCTGCTTGAGCGTCGCGGCGTTCTTTTCCCAGGACGCATTGTCGTCGATGGGGAAGATGCCGGTGTACAGGCCCGGCCTGGAGATCGAGCGCGCGACGAACGAGCCGGCGGAGATGTGCACCCGGTCGGCGATGGTGAGGTGCCCCAGGATCATGGCGGCGCCGCCGATCATGCAGTGCGCGCCGATCGTGGCGCTGCCGGCGATGCCGGTGCAGCCGGAGATCACCGTGTGCCGGCCGATGCGGCAGTTGTGCCCGACCTGGACCAGGTTGTCGATCTTCACGCCGTCCTCGACCACCGTGTCGGCCAGCGCGCCGCGGTCGATGCAGGTGTTGGCGCCGATCTCGACGTCGTCGCCGATGCGCACCGTGCCCAGCTGCTCGATCTTCACGAAGCCGTCCGGGCCGGGGGCGAAGCCGAAGCCGTCGGCCCCGATCACCACGCCCGGATGCAGGATGCAGCGCGCGCCGATCGTGCAGTCCTCGGCCACGTGGACCCGGGCCTTGAGCACGGTGCCGTCGCCGAGGCGCGCGCCGCGCTCGACGACGCAATGCGGGCCGATCCGCACCCCCTGCCCGAGCACCGCCGAAGGGTCGATCACGGCGCTCGGGTGGATGGCCGGGCCGTCGGGACGCGCATGCGTGCGCTTCCACAGCTGCGTGAGGCGGGCGAAGTAGAGGTAGGGATCGTCGGCGACGATGCAGGCGCCGCGCGCCAGCGCCGGCTCCCGCAGGTCCGGCGCCACGATCACGCAGCCGGCGCGCGAGGCCGCCAGCTGCGGGCGGTACCTGGGGTTGCTGAGGAAGCCTATCTGCTGCGGCCCCGCCGACTCCAGCGGGGCCGGTGCCTCGATCCGGACGCCGGGGTCGCCGTGCAGTTCGCCCCCGAGGGCCGCGACGATCTCGCCGAGGGTCAGGGCCACGGGCTCACGGGCGCGCGGTCACTTGGCGGCCGAGGCCGCCGGGATGGACGCGTTCAGCGCCTTGATCACCTTGTCGGTGATGTCGTACTTGGGATTGATGTAGACCGCCTCCTGCAGGATCAGGTCGTACTTCTCCTGCTCGGCGACCTGCTTGACCACGCGGTTGGCGCGGTCCAGCACCTGCTGCAGCTCCTCGCTCTTGCGCGCGTTCAGGTCTTCCTGGAATTCGCGGCGCTTGCGCTGGAAGTCGCGGTCCTGGTCGATCAGGGCCTTCTGGCGCTGGGCCCGCTGGCTCTCGCTGAGGGTCGGCGCCTCGCGCTCGAACTTCTCGGAGGCGGCCTTCAGCGCCGCGCCCAGGTCGTTCAGGTCCTTCTCGCGCTTGGAGAACTCCTGCTCCAGCTTGGCCTGCGCCGCCTTGGCCGTGTTGGCCTCGCGGAAGATCCGGTCGGTGTTGACGAAGCCCACGCGGAAGTCCTCCGCCCGGGCCTGGACGGCCAACGCCAGTGCGCCCAGCAGGAACACCAGCCATGCACGGGTCAGATGCTTCATCAGAACGAAGTCCCGATCTGGAATTGGAATTTCTGGATTCTATCGCCAGGCTGCTTGCGCACGGGGATGGCATAGGCGATGCGCAGCGGCCCCACCGGCGACAGCCAGGACAGGCCGAAGCCGGTGGAGGCGCGGATGTCGGCCCAGCTCACCTTCTGGTCCTCGCCGAAGACGTTGCCGGCGTCGACGAAGCCGAACATGCGCAGCGTTCGGTCGTTGCCGGCGCCCGGGAAGGGCACGAAGAACTCGCCGTTGAGGGTGATCTTCTTCGGGCCGCCGATGGCCGCGCCGGTGATGTCGCGCGGGCCCAGGGTGCCCTGCTCGAAGCCGCGCACGGAGCCCAGGCCGCCCGAATAGAAGTTCTTGAACACCGGGAAAGGCTGGCCGTTGAGGCCCTTGCCCCAGCCGAACTCGCTGTTGAGCGCCAGCGTGTAGGCCTTGCTCAGGGGCACGTACTGCTGGAACTGGTAGTTGGCGCGGACGTAGCGGACCTCGCCGGCGGCTCCCCATTCGCTGGAGAAGCGCTGGTAGCGGCCCGTGGTCGGCGCGAGGCTGCTGTCCCGGTCGTCGCGCGACCAGCCGATGGTCAGCGGCAGCGTGTTGCTGGTCGAGCCGAACCTCTCCGCGTACGCGAGGTAGGCCGCCGGGATGTTCGTGCCGGCGATGATCTGGGTGCGTTCGAGCCCGGCGCCGAAGAACACCGTGTCCACCTCGCTGAACGGCACGCCGAAGCGCAAGCTCGCACCGGTGGTCGCCAGCTGGTAGTCGCCGCCCTGATTCTGATAGGGCCGCGAGGATCGATGGTACAGGTCGATGGTGCGCGAGATGCCGTCGGGCGTGAAGTACGGGTCGACCGTGTTGAAGACGATCGTGCGGTTGTACTTGCTGGTGTTGACATCCACCGCCAGGTAGTTGCCCGTGCCGAAGGCGTTTTCCTGCTTGATGCCGAAGGACAGGCCCAGCTTGTCCGCGCTGGAGTAGCCCGCGCCCAGCTGCAGGCTGCCGGTGGGCCGCTCGGTGACGTTGATGTTCAGGTCGACCTCGTCCGGGGCGCCGGGCACCTCGCTGGTCTCGATGTTGACGTCCTTGAAGAAACCCAGGCGGTCGACGCGGTCGCGCGACAGCTTGATCTTCTCGGCGTCATACCAGCTCGCCTCGAACTGGCGAAACTCGCGGCGGATCACCTCGTCGCGGGTGCGGTTGTTGCCCGAGATGTTGATGCGGCGCACGTAGGCCCGGCGCGAGGGCTCCGCCACCAGCACGAAGGCCACGCGGTCGTGGGCGCGGTCGATCTCGGGGCGCGCCTCCACCCGGGCGAAGGCGTAGCCGAAGTTGCCGAAGTAGTCGGTGAAGGCCTTGGTGGTCTCGGTCACCTCGTCGGCGTTGTACGGCTCGCCGGCCTTGATCTTCACCAGCCGCTTGAACTCGTCTTCCTTGCCGAGGTAGTTGCCCTCCAGCTTCACCCCCGAGACGACGAAGCGCTGGCCCTCGGTCACGCGGATGGTGATGCTGATGTCCTGCTTGTCCGGCGAGATCGCGACCTGGGTGGAGTCGATCCGGAACTCCAGGAAGCCGCGCTGGAGGTAGTAGGAGCGCAGCGTCTCCAGGTCCGCGTTGAGCTTGCTGCGCGAGTAGCGGTCGGACTTGGTGTACCAGGACAGCCAGTTGCCCGTGTTCAGGTCCATCAGGCCGCGCAGCGTCGACTCGCTGAAGGCATGGTTGCCGACGATGCGCAGCTCGCGGATGCGCGTGGGCTCGCCCTCGGTCACGGTGAAGGTCAGGTTGACGCGGTTGCGCTCGATCGGCGTCACCGTCGTCACCACCTGGGCGCCGTAGAGGCTGCGGTTGATGTACTGGCGCTTGAGTTCCTGCTCGGCGCGGTCGGCCAGCGCCTGGTCGTAGGGCCGGCCCTCGGTCAGGCCGATCTCGCGCAGCGCCTTCTTGAGGGTGTCCTTGTCGAATTCCCGGGTGCCGACGAACTCGACGTCGGCGACCGTGGGGCGCTCCTCCACGATCACGATCAGGACGTCGGTCTGCACCTCCAGGCGCACGTCCTTGAACAGACCCAGCGCGAACAGCGCCCGGATGGCGGCCGAACCCTTGTCGTCGGTGTACTGGTCGCCGACGCGGAACGGCAGGGAGGCGAACACCGTGCCCGGCTCCACGCGCTGCAGGCCCTCGACCCGGATGTCGCGCACCGTGAAGGGTTCGACGGCCCAGGCATTGACGGCGAAGACGAGGGCCGCGACAGCCGAGACGGTACGCACGCGGAAGCGCTTCAAGTTGTTCTTCATCGGATCCGGAAAGGCGCCGGCGCGACCGGGTGGTCGCCGCGGCGGCAGCTGCAAGGTTTTGTTCTATCCAAAGAGCCGTGCGACGTCGTTGAACAAGGCGATCGACATCATCACCAGCAGCACCGCCACGCCACCGCGCTGCAGGCGCTCCATCCAGGCCTCGGAGATGCTCCTGCCGGTGACGGCCTCCCAAAGATAATACATCAGGTGACCGCCATCCAGGACCGGCAGCGGCAGCAGGTTCAGCACGCCGAGGCTCACGCTGATGAGGGCCAGGAACAGCAGGTACTGGGTGAAACCCAGGCTCGCGGACTTGCCCGCGTAGTCGGCGATCGTGAGCGGCCCGCTCAGGTTCTTCACCGAGGCCTGGCCGGTCACCATGCGGCCCATCATGCGCAGCGTCAGCGCCGACACGTCCCAGGTGCGCTGCGCGCCCAGCACCAGCCCCTCCACCGGGCCGTAGCGCACGGTTGTCATCGCCGGCGGGGCGCCCACGTAGGCGGAGATGCGCCCCACCGGCGTGCCCTTGTCGCTCACCACGTCGGGCGTGACCCGCAGGTACATGCGCCGGCCGCCGCGCTCCACCTCCCAGGTGGCCGCCAGGCCGCGCCCGTCGAGCACCTGGGCGCGGATCAGGTCGCGCAGGTGCTGGGCGTCCCCCGCGTCCTGCTCGCCCACGCGCAGCACGATGTCGCCCTTGCGCAGGCCGGCGTGCTCGCCGGCGCCGCCGGCCATCACCTCGCCCAGCACCGGCGGGCTGTAGGGCGCCAGGATGCCCACCTTGCGCATCAGCTTCGTGTCGGCGTCGCGCGCGTCCAGCTGCGCCAGCGGCAGCACGACCTCCTCGCTGCCGCGCACGCCGCCGTCGCGGGCGAGCTGCAGCCGCACGTCCTGGCCGTCGAGGGCGCCGCGGGTGAGCAGCCAGCGCAGGTCGTCGAAGGAGCGCACCGGCTGCAGGGCGTCGCCATCGAAGCCGCCGGCCAGCACCCGCTCGCCGCCCTGCAGGCCCGCCTGGGCCGCCACCGAGCCGGCGACCGGGCTGCCGAGGACCGGCTGCGGCTCGCTCACGCCGAGCCAGTTGACGGCGGCATAGAGCAGCACGGCCAGCACCAGGTTGGCCGCCGGGCCGGCGGCGACGATGGCCGCGCGCGCGCGCAGCGGCTGGGTGTTGAAGGCGCGGTCGCGCTCGAACGCGGCCACCGGGCCCTCGCGCTCGTCGAGCATCTTCACGTAGCCGCCCAGCGGGAACGCGCCCAGGACGAACTCCGTGTCCTGGCCGGGGCGCGGCCGGCGCGCGTGCCAGCGCAGCAGCGCGGGGCCGAAGCCGATCGAGAAGCGCAGGACCTTCACCCCGCAGGCGACCGCCACGCGGTAGTGGCCGTACTCGTGCACGGCGATCAGCAGGCCCAGGGCGACGAGGAAGGCGAGGACGGTGAGCATGGCTGCGGCTGCCTCAGGGGGCCAGCTTGCGGAGCGCGGCGTCCGCCGCGCGGCGGGCCTCCGCGTCCAGGGCCAGCAGGTCGGACAGGGATCGTGGCGGGGACGGGGCCAGCCCCGCCAGCGTGGCGAGGTTGACCGCGTGGATCTGGTCGAAGCGGATGCGGCCGTCCAGGAAGGCCGCCACCGCGACCTCGTTGGCCGCGTTCAGCACCGCGGGGGTGCCGGGCGCGCCAGCCAGGGCGTCCCAGGCCAGCTGCAGTCCGGGGAAGCGCTCGCGGTGGCCGCGGCTGCCCAGCGATTCGAAGCTCATGTCCGCCAGCGTACCGAAATCCAGCGGCTGCGCCCCAGAGACGACCCGCTCGGGCCAGGCCAGGCCGTAGGCGATCGGCACACGCATGTCGGGCGTGCCCAGCTGCGCCACCACCGAGGTGTCGCGGTACTGCACCATCGAATGGATCACGCTCTGCGGGTGGATCACCACTTCGAGGCGCTGCGGCGGCAGGCCGAACAGGTAGCGCGCCTCGATCACCTCCAGCGCCTTGTTCATCATGGTGGCCGAGTCCACCGAGATCTTGCGCCCCATCACCCAGTTCGGGTGGGCACAGGCCTCCTGGGGCGTCACGTCGCGCAGGGTGGCCGGGTCGCGGGTGCGGAAGGGCCCACCGGAGGCGGTGAGGATGATCTTCTCCACCCGCGCGTCCCAGGTGGCCGGGTCCTCGGGCAGCGACTGGAAGATGGCCGAGTGCTCGCTGTCGATCGGCAGCAGCGTGGCTCCCCCCTGGCGAACCGCGGCCAGGAACAGCTCGCCGCCCACCACCAGGGCCTCCTTGTTGGCCAGCAGCAGCTTCTTGCCGGCCCGCGCGGCGGCGATGCAGGAGGACAGCCCGGCGGCACCGACGATGGCGGCCATCACGGCATCCACCTCCGGGTGGCCGGCGACGGTGTCCAGGGCGTGGGGCCCCCACAGCACCCGGGTGGCCAGGCCGCTCGCCTCGATGCGCGCGGCCAGCGCACGGCCCGCGTCCTCGCGCGCCATCACGGCCAGGGCGGGCCGGAACTGCAGGCACTGGCGCAGCATGAGGTCCACCTGCGAGGCCGCGCTGAGCGCGAACACCTCGAAGCGGTTCGGGTGGCGCGCGATCACGTCGAGCGTGCTGGTCCCGATCGAGCCGGTGGAGCCGAGGACGGCGATCCGTTGTTTCATCGTTGGGAGAGAGTGGCGAGCATCATCGCCAGCGGCAGCGTCGGCAGCAAGGCGTCGACGCGGTCCAGCACGCCGCCGTGGCCCGGCAGCAGCTGGCTGGAATCCTTCATCCCCGCGCTGCGCTTGACCAGCGATTCGACCAGGTCGCCGACCACGCTCATGGCGCCGAGGAAGAGCGCGGCCAGCACCAGCAGGGGCCAGCCCAGGTGAGCCAGCCGGGAGTACAGGCTGGGAACGGCGGCCTGGGTCGCCTGGTCGGCCAGGGTCCAGGCCACGGCCAGCACCACCACGCCCGCCAGCCCGCCCCAGACGCCTTCCCAGCTCTTCTTGGGGCTGATGACCGGGGCCAGCCGGCGCTGCGTGAAGCGGCCGCCGAAGGCCCGGCCGGCGAAGTAGGCGGCGATGTCCGCCACCCAGACCAGCACCAGGATGGACAGCAGGAAGTTGACGCCGATGACGCGCGCCTGCGCCATGGCCAGCCAGGCGAGCACGAGGGCGAGCACGCCGCCGGCCACCCGCACGGGCCGCTGGATCCTCGGCCAGCCGTCCACGCCGCCCTTGACCAGGGCCGCGCCAGCCAGCACCCAGGCGGCGCCCACGATCAGCCATGGCAGGGCGGCGGGCTGGCGCGGGGCGCCGGCCGCCCAGGCGCCGGCGCACAGGGCGAGCGTGAGCGCGCCCAGGGCGATGCTGGCGCCCGCGCCCAGCAGGTTCAGCCGGCCCCACTCCCAGCCGCCGGCGGCGAGCAGCACCAGCGTGAGGGCGAGGAAGGGCTCGGGCGTGCGCCAGAACAGCGCCGGCAGCAGGATGGCCAGCAGGACGACCGCGGTGATGACGCGCTGCTTCAGCATCGCGGCAGGGGCTTCATGCCGCCTTGCGGTTCGTGCCGGAGGGCGTGCCCACCTGCTCCGAGGTGCGGCCGAAGCGGCGCTCGCGCCGGCCGTAGTCGGCGATCGCCTCGTCGAGCGCGGCGGCATCGAACTCGGGCCACAGCCTGGGGGTGAAGTACAGCTCGCTGTAGGCCGCCTGCCAGAGCAGGAAGTTGCTGATGCGCAGCTCGCCGCCCGTGCGGATCAGGAGGTCCGGGTCCGGCACGTGCGCCAGCGCCATCGCGCGGTCCAGGCTGGCCTCGGTGATGGGTTCGCCGCGCTCGGCCAGCTTCGCCGCCGCCTGGGCGATGTCCCAGCGGCCGCCGTAGTTGAAGCAGACGTTGAGGACCAGCCGCTCGTTGCCGGCGGTCCGCGCCTCGGCCTGCACCAGGCCCTGGCGCACCTTCTCCGACAGGGCGGAGCGGTCGCCCACGAAATGGATGCGCACGCCCTCGGACTGCAGCTGCGGCACCTCGCGGGCGAGCGCCATGGCCAGCAGCTCCATCAGGCCCGAGACCTCCTCGGCCGGCCGGTTCCAGTTTTCCGAGGAGAAGGCGAACACGGTCAGCACCTTCACCCCGATGTCGCCGCAGTGGCGCACGCAGGCGCGCAGGGCATCGACGCCCTTCTTGTGCCCGGCCACGCGGGGTAGGAAGCGCTTCGTGGCCCAGCGGCCGTTGCCATCCATCACGATGGCGATGTGGTGCGGGACGATGCGCTCGGTCGTGCTCATGGGGTCACGGGGTCCTCAGACCTCCATGATCTCCTTTTCCTTGCCCGCCACCAGCGAGTCGATCTCCGCGATGTGCCTGTCGGTGACCTTCTGCACGTCGGCCTCGGCGCGCTTGAGGTCGTCCTCGGTGGCGGTCTTGTCCTTGACCAGCTTCTTGACGTGCTCGTTGGCGTCGCGGCGCAGGTTGCGGATGGCGATCTTGGCGTTCTCGCCCTCGTGGCGCACCAGCTTGGTCATCTCCTTGCGGCGCTCCTCGGACATGGGCGGCATCGGCACGCGGATCAGGTCGCCCATGGCGGCCGGGTTCAGGCCCAGGTCGCTGTCGCGGATGGCCTTCTCGATCTTGGCGCCCAGGCCCTTTTCCCAGGGCTGCACGCTGATCGTGCGGGCATCCAGCAGCGACACGTTGGCCACCTGGCTGATCGGCACGCTGGAGCCGTAGTAGTCCACGTGCACCGTGTCCAGGATGCCGGGGTTGGCGCGGCCCGTGCGGATCTTCGCCAGGGTCGCCTTGAACGCGGCGATGGTCGAGTCCATCTTGGACTGCGCCGTCTGCTTGATTTCGGGGATGGTTGCCATGTTCTTCCTCTTCTGAGATTCAGGCGTAGACCAGGGTTCCCTCGTCCTCGCCCAGCACCACGCGCTTGAGGGCGCCGTGCTTGAAGATGGAGAACACCTTGATCGGCAGCTTCTGGTCGCGGCACAGCGCGAAGGCGGTGGCGTCCATGATGCCCAGGTTCTTCATCATCGCCTCGTCGAAGCTGATGCGCGAATAGCGCTCGGCCGCGGGGTCCTTCTGCGGGTCGGCGGAGTACACGCCGTCGACCTTGGTCGCCTTGAGCACCATCTCCGCGCCGATCTCCGCGCCGCGCAGGGCCGCGGCCGTGTCGGTGGTGAAGAACGGGTTGCCGGTGCCGGCCGCGAAGATCACGACCTTGCCCTCTTCCAGGTACTGCAGCGCCTTGGGCCGCACGTAGGGCTCGACCACCTGCTCGATCGCGATGGCCGACATCACCCGCGAGACCAGGCCCTGCTTGTTCATGGTGTCGGACAGCGCCAGCGCGTTCATCACGGTGGCCAGCATGCCCATGTAGTCGGCGGTGGCCCGGTCCATGCCGACCGAGCCGCCGGCCACGCCGCGGAAGATGTTGCCGCCGCCGATCACGACGGCGACCTCCACCCCCATGTTCACCACCTCGGCGATCTCCTGCACCATGCGCACGATGGTGGCGCGGTTGATGCCGAAGGCGTCCTCCCCCATCAGGGCCTCACCGGACAGCTTGAGCAGGATGCGCTTGTGGGCTGGCTGGGCGGGCATGGGGGCGGGTCTCCTGGGTGGAACGAGCGTGAGTGTAACGGCGGGCGCTGGAAACCGGCCGTCCGGGAGCCCTCCTCCGGACGGCCGTGGCGGCTGGACGCTCAGGCCGCCTGCTTGGCGGCGGCGACCTGCGCCGCCACCTCGGCGGCGAAGTCGTCGACCTTCTTCTCGATGCCCTCGCCCACCACGTACAGGGTGAAGCCCTTGATCGTGGTGTTGGCGGCCTTGAGCATGGCCTCGACGGTCTGCTTGTCGTTCTTCACGAAGGCCTGGTTCAGGAGGGAGACCTCCTTCAGGTACTTCTGCACCGAGCCCTCGATCATCTTGGCGGCGATGTCGGCCGGCTTGCCGGATTCGGCGGCCTTGGCGGTGGCGACGCTGCGCTCCTTCTCGATCAGGTCGGCGGGCACGTCGGCGGACGACAGGGCCACCGGCTTCATGGCGGCCACGTGCATGGCGACGTCCTTGGCTGCGACGTCGTCACCTGCGTACTCCACCACCACGCCGATGCGGGTGCCGTGCAGGTAGCTCACCAGCTTGTTGTCGCCGGAGAAGCGCTTGAAGCGGCGGAAGCTCATGTTCTCGCCGATCTTGCCCACCAGGCCCTTGCGCACGTCCTCCAGGGTCGGGCCGAAGCCGTCCTGGCTGTAGGGCAGCGCGCCCAGGGCGGCGATGTCGGCCGGGTTGCTCTTCGCGACCAGTGCGGCGGCGGCCCGGGCCATGGCCAGGAAGCTGTCGTTCTTGGTGACGAAGTCGGTCTCGCAGTTCACTTCCAGCAGGGCGCCGGTGGTGCCCTCGATGGAGGCGGCGACCACGCCTTCGGCGGTGACGCGGGAACCGGCCTTGGCGGCCTTGTTGCCCAGCTTGACGCGCAGGATCTCCTCGGCCTTGTCCATGTTGCCCTCGGCCTCGGTCAGGGCCTTCTTGCACTCCATCATGGGGGCGTCGGTCTTGGCGCGCAGTTCGGCGACCATGCTTGCGGTGATTGCAGCCATCGTGTCCTCTCTCAGTCTCTGTTCAGTCGGACCGGCCTGTGCAAAGGGGGCCCGAAAGCCCCCTTGTCGCGGCCGGCAGCCAGGGGATCAGGAGGCGGCGCCTTCCTGCACTTCCACGAACTCGTCGCTGCCCTCGGCCACGGCGCGCTGCACGTCGGTGACGGCGCTGCTCTTGCCCTCGAGGATGGCGTCGGCCATGCCGCGCGCGTACAGCGTCACGGCCTTGGACGAGTCATCGTTGCCCGGGATCACGTAGTCGATGCCCTCGGGCGAGTGGTTGGAGTCCACCACGCCGATGATCGGGATGCCCAGCTTCTGGGCCTCGGCCACGGCGATCTTGTGGTAGCCCACGTCGATCACGAACAGCGCGTCCGGCAGGGTGTTCATGTCCTGGATGCCGCCGATGTCCTTCTCCAGCTTGGTGATCTCGCGCTGGAACATCAGCTGTTCCTTCTTGGACATGGACTCCAGGCCGGCTTCCTGCTGGGCCTTCATGTCCTTCAGGCGCTTGATGGAGGTCTTGACGGTCTTGAAGTTGGTCAGCATGCCGCCCAGCCAGCGCTGGTCGACGAAGGGCATGCCGCAACGCCGAGCCTCGGCGGCCACCAGCTCGCGCGCCTGGCGCTTGGTGCCCACCATCAGGATGGTGCCGCGGTTGGCGGCCAGCTGCTTGGCGAACTTGGCCGCCTCCTCGAACATCGGCAACGTCTTTTCGAGGTTGATGATGTGGATCTTGTTGCGGTGGCCGAAGATGAACGGGGCCATCTTGGGGTTCCAGAAGCGCGTCTGGTGCCCGAAATGGACACCGGCTTCCAGCATTTCACGCATGGATACGGTCATGGGAGCTCCGAAGGTTGGGTCTAGAATCCCGGCCTGAATCGCAACCGGACAGCTGCGACACCTCGAGGGGCGGGATCCGCGATTTGTCTTGCCGGCAAACGCCATGCGCACCTCACGCGTGCCATCCGGCAAAACCCCGAGATTCTAGCACAGGCCTCCCCTTCACCCGCCCCATCCATGCCGCTTCCCGACCTCCACGCCACCCGAGAGCGCCTGCGCCAGGGTCAAGGCTCCGCCGCCGCCGAACTGGAGGCCGCCCTGGCCGCCGCCGCCGCGCCGGCCAACGCCCACACCTTCCTGAAGACCCGCCCCGAGGCGGCCCGTGCCGAGGCCGCCGAGGCCGCCGGGGCCGCCCCGGCCAGCCCCCTGGCCGGCCTGGCCGTGTCGATCAAGGACCTGTTCGATGCGGCCGGCGAGGTGACCACCGCCGGCTCGGTCGCGCTGGCGGGCGCCGCGCCGGCCAGCGCCGATGCCCTGTCGGTGGCGCGGCTGCGCGCGGCCGGCGGCGTGGTGGTCGGGCGCACCAACATGTCCGAGTTCGCCTTCTCGGGCGTGGGCATCAATCCGCACCTGGGCACCCCGGCCAACCCCTGCGACCCGGCCACGCCGCGCATCCCGGGCGGCTCCTCTTCGGGCGCCGCCGTCTCGGTGGCTACCGGCGCGGCCTTCATCGGCCTGGGCTCGGACACCGGCGGCTCCATCCGCATCCCGGCGGCGCTGTGCGGCATCGTCGGCTTCAAGAACACCGCGCGCCTGACGCCGCTGGCCGGCGCCTACCCCCTGTCCTGGACGCTCGACACGGTCTGCGCCATGACCCGCAGCGTGCGCGACGCGATCCTGGCCCACGAGGTCCTGGCCGACCGGCGCGTGGCCCGCAGCGACCGTCCCTTGTCCGGCTACCGCCTCGCCGTGGCCCGCACCCAGATGCTGGAGGGGCTCGACGCCACCGTCGCCCACGCCTTCGAGCGCACCCTGGGCTGGCTGAGCCATGCCGGCGCGAAGATCGAGGAGATCGACCTGGCGCAGATTCAGGACCTGGGCACGATCCAGTCCGCCGGCGGCTTCGCGGCCGCGGAGAGCTACACCTTCCACCGCCGCCAGCTGGTCGACCTGGGCGTCCGCTACGACCCGCGCGTGCGCCTGCGCATCGAGCGCGGCGCGGCCATGAAGGCCTGGGAATACATCGAGCTGCAGCAGGCGCGCGCCGCCTGGATCGCGGACGTGGAGCAGGCCCTGGCCGGCTACGACGCCGTGCTCTCGCCCACCGTGCCGATGGTGGCCCCGCCCATCGCCGACCTGGCCCCGGGTGCCGAGCGCGACGAGGCCTTCTTCCGCGTCAACGCCCTGCTGCTGCGCAACACCAGCGTGGTCAACATGCTGGACGGCTGCGCCCTGTCGCTGCCCTGCCAGGCCCCGGGCGAGTTGCCCGTGGGCCTGATGGTGTGGCACGGCGCATTGCGCGACGATGCGATCCTGAACCTCTCGCTGCAGATCGAGCAGCTGCTCGCCTCCTCCCTCCCGCACTGATGAGAATCGCCATCGTGGGCGCCGGCATCATCGGCGTGACCACAGCGTACGAGCTGACCGCCGACGGCCATGAAGTGACCGTTTACGAGCGCCACGGCGCCGCCGCGCTCGAGACCAGCTTCGCCAACGCCGGCGTGGTCGCGCCGGGCTACGTGACCCCCTGGGCCGCGCCCGGCATGTCGGCCAAGGTCCTGCGCCACCTGTTCAGCCGGCACTCGCCGGTGCGAGTGCGCTGGCCGCTCGCCGCCCACGAACTGGGCTGGATGCTGCGCTGGCGCCGGGCCTGCGAGCTCGAGACCTACCTCGCCAACCGCGGCCGCCTGCAGCGCCTGGCCTTCTACAGCCGCCAGCGCCTGCACCGCCTGGTCGAGGACCTGCAGCTCGACTACGACCGCGCGGACGGCTACATGGTGCTGCTGCGCGCGGAAAAGGACCGCAAGCTGGTGCAGCCGGGCCTGCAGGTGCTGCGCGAGGCCGGCGTGAAGTTCCGGGAGGTCGACGCGGACGAGGCCCGGAAGATCGAGCCGGCGCTCAATCCCGACACCGCCTTCGCCGGCGCGATCCACCTGCCGGACGACGAGGTGGGCAACTGCCGCCAGTTCGCGCTGCTGCTGAAGAACCAGACCCAGGCCCTGGGCGCGCGCTTCGAGTTCAACTGCTCGGTGGCGCCGCTCGACGCGGCGCAGCCGACCGTGCTGCGCATCACGCACGGCGAGGACGCGGTGCCCGTCACCCAGCGCTTCGACGCGGTGGTGGTGTGCGGCGGCATGGCCTCCGCGCAGTTGCTCAAGCCGGTGGGACTGAAGGTGCCGCTCGCGGCGGTGCACGGCTACTCGGTCAGCGCGCCGATCCGCGAGCCGCTGAACGCGCCGCGCAGCGGCGTCATGGACGACCGCTACAAGGTGGCGATCTCCCGCCTGGGCCACCGCGTGCGGGTGGCGGGCAGCGCCGAGATCGGCGGCGACCCGGCGGTCAAGCGCCAGGCTGCCATCCAGACCCTCTACAAGGTGCTGCACGACTGGTTCCCGGGGGCGGCCCAGCTGGCCAACACCGGGGCGGCGGTGCAGGAATGGAAGGGCGCGCGGCCCATGCTGCCCGACGGCCCGCCCGTGCTGGGCGCCACCGGCGTGCCCGGTGTCTGGATCAACATCGGTCACGGCTCCAGCGGCTGGGCGCTCGCCTGCGGCAGCGCCCGCGCGGTGGCGGACCTCATGTCGGCCCGGGCGCCGGAAGTGGACCTCGAAGGCCTGGGCATCGAGCGGCTGGAAAGCTAGTCAGCCGGGGCACAATCGCCCCATGGACCGCGTCACCCCCGACCGCCCCTGGCCGCTGCTGGAGGTCGCGGCGATCCGCCGCCTGGAGCAGCGGGCCGCGGCCAGTCTGCCCCCGCACGCCCTGATGCAGCGCGCCGGCCTGGCGGTGGCGCGGCTGGCCCTCGCGCTGGCACCGCATTCGCGCACGGTCTGGGTCGCCTGCGGCCCGGGCAACAACGGCGGCGACGGCTTCGAGGCCGCCTTGCACCTGAAGGTGTGGGGCAAGGAACCCATCGTCACCTGGCTCGGCGACGAGGCGCGCGCACCGGACGACGCCCGCGCCTCGTTGCAACGGGCCCGCGCGGCCGGCGTCACCTTCGCCGCGGAGCCCCCGGCCGCGTACGACTTCGCCCTGGACGCCCTGCTGGGCATCGGAAGCACGCGTGCGCCCGGGGGAGCGCTGCTCGCGCACATCGAACGCCTGAACGCGGGAGCGGCGCCGGTGCTGGCCGTGGACCTGCCCTCCGCGCTGGATGCCGACACCGGCACGGCCACGGCCTGCGTGCACGCGCGGCACACGCTGAGCCTGCTGGCGCTCAAGCCCGGCCTGTTCACCGCGCAGGGCCGCGACGCGGCGGGCGAGGTCTGGTTCGACGACCTGCAGGCCGCCGCGAGCGAAGCGGCGGCGGCGCTGCTGTCCGGCCCGCCCGCGGCCGGGCCGCGGCTGCACGCGAGCCACAAGGGCAGCTACGGCGACGTGGCCGTCATCGGCGGCGCCCCGGGCATGGCGGGCGCCGCGCTGCTGTGCGGCCGCGCCGCGCTGCACCATGGCGCCGGACGGGTGTTCGTGGGCTTCCTCGATGCGCGCGCGCCGGCGCTCGACGCGCGGCAGCCGGACCTGATGGTGCGGCCCTGGGACAGCCTGGATCTCGCGGCCATGACGGTGGCCTGCGGCTGCGGCGGCGGCGAGGCGGTGCGCGCCGCCCTTCCCCGCGCGTTCGCGGCGCGGGCCCTGGTGCTCGATGCCGACGCGCTCAACGCGATCGCGGCCGACCCGCAGCTGCAGGCCCTGCTGGCCGCGCGCGGCCGGCGCGGGGCCGCCACCGTGCTGACGCCGCACCCCCTGGAGGCGGCGCGCCTGCTGGCGCAAGGCACGGGCGAGGTGCAGGGCCACCGCCTGGGCGCGGCGCGCGCGCTGGCGCAGCGCTTCGGCAGCGTGGTGGTGCTCAAGGGATCGGGATCGGTGGTCGCCGGGCCGGACGGCAGCGTGCGGGTCAACCCCACCGGCAACGCGCGGCTGGCGGTCGCGGGCACCGGCGACGTGCTGGCGGGGATGATGGCGGCGCGGCTGGCGAACGGGGAGGACGCCCTCGAGGCGGCCAGCGGCGCGGTGTACCTGCACGGGCTGGCGGCCGACCGCTGGCCGGCGGGCGAGCCCCTCACGGCGTCGGCGCTGGCCTCCCGATTCGCGTGAGATCGGCGAGGTCCGGCGCCGCGCCTACCCCCGCCCCACGAACGGCATCTTCGTCGCCATCACCGTGTGGAACAGAACGTTGGCCTCCAGCGGCAGGCTGGCCATGTACAGCACCGACTGGCCCACGATGCCCACGTCGATGAGCGGCTCCACCGCGATTTCGCCGTTGGCCTGCGGCACGCCCTTGGCCATGCGCGCGGCCAGGTCGGTCATGGCGTTGCCGATGTCGATCTGCCCCACGGCGATGTCGTAGCGGCGACCGTCCAGCGACGCCGCCTTGGTCAGGCCCGACACGGCGTGCTTGGTCGCCGTGTAGGCGATCGAGTGCGGGCGCGGCGCGTACGCGGAGATCGAGCCGTTGTTGATGATGCGCCCGCCCCGGGGATCCTGCGCCTTCATCACGCGGAACGCATTCTGGATGCCGTAGAACATGCCGTTGAGGTTGATGTCGACCACGCTCTTCCAGTCGGCCACCGACATGTCCTCCAGCGGGTTCGCGGGCAGGCCGCGGCCGGCGTTGTTGAACAGCAGGTCCACGCGGCCGAAGGCCTTGACCGTCTCGTCGAACAGGGCGCGCACCGCGTCGGGGTCGGTCATGTCGGTCGGCACCGCGA
This sequence comes from Burkholderiales bacterium, assembly GCA_028868995.1. Lineage (GTDB taxonomy): Bacteria > Pseudomonadota > Gammaproteobacteria > Burkholderiales > Burkholderiaceae_C > Ramlibacter. The sequence goes on from JAGWTH010000016.1 coordinate 58,400, forward strand.
GCGCCTGGCCGGCAAACTGCCGCGCCAGCTCCTGCAGGGGCTCGGCCCGGCGCCCGGCCAGCGCGACGCGCCAGCCTGCGCCCAGCAGCGCCAGGGCCGCGGCCTTGCCGATGCCGCTGCCCCCGCCCGTGACGATGGCGACCTGGCCGGCCGCCCTGCTCTCGTTGCCCATGGGATCTCCTCTTGTCTTGTCGTTCGAATGCTCAGCGCCGCGGCTTGCGCGCCGGCTTGGCCTTGGACGCGGCCTTCTTGGCGGCGCGCACGGCGGCCTTGGGGGCCTTGCCGGTCTTGCCCGCGGCCTTCTTCGCGGCGCGCTTGGCCACCGGCTGGGGCGGCAGGCCGTCGCGGCCGGCGGCGGCCACGCCCTTTTCCTTCATGGCGCGGGCGAGGAACTCCTCGTCCTCGCGCACCAGGCGGAAGTCGATCTTGCGCCCGTCGAGGTCCACCCGGCTCACCTGCACCCGCAGCCGCGTGCCGATGGCGTAGCGGATGCCGGTGCGCTCGCCGCGCAGCTCCTGGCGGGCTTCGTCGAACTTGAAGTATTCGCCGCCCAGCTCGGTGATGTGCACCAGGCCCTCGACGTACATCGCGTCCAGGGTAACGAAGATGCCGAAGCTGGTGGCGGCGGTGACCACGCCGGAGTACTCCTCGCCCAGGTGGTCGCGCATGTACTTGCACTTGAGCCAGGCCTCGACGTCGCGGCTGGCCTCGTCGGCGCGCCGCTCGTTGGCGCTGCAGTGCAGGCCCGCGGCCTCCCATGCCTGCAACTCGCGCGGCGAGGCGGCGACCTTGGCGCGCGGCTTCTGGGTGGGCGGCGCCGCGCGCGCGGCCAGGCGGCGGGCCAGCTTCTCGTGCGCCTCGCCCGGCGTGGGCAGCACCGGCAGCTGGTAGCGATCCTTGGCCAGGATGGCCTTGATCACCCGGTGCACCAGCAGGTCCGGGTAGCGCCGGATCGGGCTGGTGAAGTGGGTGTAGGCCTCGTAGGCCAGGCCGAAGTGGCCGCTGTTGACGGGCGTGTAGATCGCCTGCTGCATGGAGCGCAGCAGCATGGTCTGGATCTGCTGCGCGTCCGGGCGCTCCTTGGTCGCCTCGGCGATCTTCTGGAACTCCATGGGGCTGGGGTCGTCGGAGATCGTCGCGCCCACGCCCATGGCCTTGAGGTAGGCGCGCAGGATCTCCTTCTTCTCCGGCGTCGGCCCCTCGTGCACGCGGTACAGGCCGGGGTGGCCGGACTGCTGGATGAAGTCGGCGGAGCAGACGTTGGCGGCCAGCATGGCCTCCTCGATCAGCCGGTGGGCGTCGTTGCGCACCCGCGGCACGATCTGCTCGATGCGGCCGTTCTCGTCGCAGATGATCTGCGTCTCGGTGGTGTCGAAGTCCACCGCCCCGCGCAGGTTGCGTGCCTTCAGCAGCGCCCGGTAGACGTCGTGCAGGTCCAGGAAGTGCGGCACCAGCTCCTTGCGCCGCGCGGCCTCCGGGCCGCGGGTGTTGGCCAGGATCGCCGCGACCTCGGTGTAGGTCATGCGGGCGTGGCTGTACATCACGCCCGGGTAGAACTGGTAGGCGTGGATCTCGCCGGCGGCGGTGATCAGCATGTCGCACACCATGCACAGGCGCTCCACCTCGGGGTTGAGCGAGCACAGGCCGTTGGACAGCTTCTCCGGCAGCATCGGGATCACCCGGCGCGGGAAGTAGACGCTGGTGGCGCGGTCGTAGGCGTCCACGTCCAGCGCGGCGCCGGTCTCCACGTAGTGGCTCACGTCGGCGATCGCCACCAGCAGGCGCCAGCCCTTGCCGCGGCCGACCTTGGCCGGCTCGCAGTAGACGGCGTCGTCGAAGTCGCGCGCGTCCTCGCCGTCGATGGTCACGAGCGGCACGTCGGTGAGGTCGACCCGCTTCCTGCGGTCGGCCGGCCGCACCTTGTCCGGCAGCGAGCGCGCCTGGGCGATGCCGGCCTCGGAGAACTCGTGCGGCACGCCGTACTTGCGCACGGCGATCTCGATCTCCATCCCGGGATCGTCGATCTCGCCCAGCACCTCCTTCACCCGGCCCACCGGCTGGCCGTACAGGCTGGGCGGCTCGGTGAGTTCGACCACCACGACCTGGCCCGCCTTGGCCAGCCCGGTGGCGCTCTTGGGGATCAGGACGTCCTGGCCGTAGCGCTTGTCCTCCGGCGCCACCAGCCAGACGCCGCTTTCGTGCAGCAGCCGGCCGATGATGGGCTGCGCGGGCCGCTCGATGATCTCGACGACGCGGCCCTCGGGCCGGCCCTTGCGGTCGTGCCGCACGATGCGCACGCGCACCCGGTCGCGGTGGAGCACCGCGCGCATCTCGTTGGGGGGAAGGTAGATGTCGGCTTCGCCGTCGTCGCGCACCACGAACCCGTGGCCGTCGCGGTGTCCCTGGACCACGCCCTCGATTTCATCGAGCAGGCCGGCCGCGTTGTTTCTCTCTGCGTTTTTGATATACAATCTTGTTTTTCCTGAAATGCCCAGGTGGCGGAATTGGTAGACGCACTAGTTTCAGGTACTAGCGGGTAACTCCGTGGAGGTTCGAGTCCTCTCCTGGGCACCAACTCTCGATCACGAGAGGGATGATAAGGCCGGCTTCGCCGGCTTTGTTGTTTGTGAAGGAGATAAAGTTGAATGGAAGCCGCCCCCGGGCGGCTTTGTCGTTCCAGCGGGAAGCGGAAATCAGATCGGCTCGGCAATCAGGTCGTGCCCGTCGCTGTCGACGATGCGTGCCCGGGTGAACTCGCCCACCGCCAGCCGCTTGCTGAGTTTCTGCGGCGGCAGCAGGCGCACGGTGCCGTCGATCTCCGGGGCGTCCGCGTAGCTGCGCCCCACCCCGCCCTTGCGGCCCAGGGACGGCGCCGAATCCACCAGCACCTGCATGGTGGCGCCGATGCGGAGCTTCAGGCGCTGCGCCGACACCTCCTCGGCCACCGCCATGAAGCGGGCCCGGCGTTCCTCGCGCACTTCCTGCGGCAGCATGCCCGGCAGCTCGTTGGCCGCCGCGCCCTCCACCGGGCTGTAGGCGAAGCAGCCGGCGCGGTCGATCTGCGCCTCGCGCACGAAGTCCAGCAGGTGCTGGAACTCAGCTTCCGTCTCGCCGGGGAAGCCGGCGATGAAGGTGCTGCGCACGACCAGCTCGGGGCACAGCTCGCGCCAGCGGGCGATGCGCTCCAGGTTCCTCTCGCCGCTGGCGGGACGCTTCATCCGGCGCAGCACCTCGGGGTGGCTGTGCTGGAAGGGCACGTCCAGGTAGGGCAGCACCAGCCCCTGCGCCATCAGCGGGATCACTTCGTCGACATGGGGGTACGGGTAGACGTAATGCAAGCGCACCCAGGCGCCGTGGGGCGCCGCGAGCTCGCCCAGGGCCTGCACCAGCTCCAGCATGCGCGTCTTCACGGGACGCCCTTCCCAGAAGCCGGTGCGGTACCTGACGTCAACGCCGTAGGCGGAGGTGTCCTGGCTCACCACCAGCAGTTCCTTCACGCCGCCCTCGAACAGCGCCCTGGCCTCCTTCAGCACGTCCCCGACGGGCCGGCTGACCAGATCGCCGCGCATGTAAGGGATGATGCAGAAGGTGCAGCGGTGGTTGCAGCCCTCGCTGATCTTCAGGTAGGCATAGTGTTTCGGGGTCAGCTTGATGCCCGCCGGCGGCACCAGGTCCACGAAGGGATCGTGCGGCTTGGGCAGGTGGGAGTGCACCGCGTCCATCACCTCCTGGGTGGCGTGCGGGCCGGTGACGGCCAGCACGGAGGGGTGGACCTCGCGCACCATGTTGCCGCCGCCCTCGCCCGCGCGCGCGCCCAGGCAGCCGGTGACGATCACGCGGCCGTTGGCCGACAGGGCCTCGCCGATGGTGTCCAGGCTCTCTTTGACGGCGTCGTCGATGAAGCCGCAGGTGTTGACGATCACCAGGTCCGCCCCCTCGAAGGTCCTGGACGTGGCATAGCCCTCCGCGCTCAGCTGCGTGAGGATCAGTTCGGAATCGGTGAGGGCCTTGGGACAGCCCAGGCTGACGAAGCCCACCTTGGGCACGGCAGCGGCGTCCGGGGCGGGGATCTCGCTCATCCCCGTATTGTCCCAGAGTCCGCAAGTCCCCATGGATCCCCGCCTTCGCGGGTACGGGCCTATTTCTTGAGGCCGAATGCCCCGAACATCTGCTCGGTGTTCTTCTGAATCTGTTCCTGCATCTTCTCGAACATGGCCTTGGACTGCTCGACGTAGTTGCCCATCATGCCCTGGAGCATGGGGTTGGGCATGCTCAGGAACTGCGACCACATCTCCGGAGTGAGGGTCTTGGACTGCTCGGCCATCTGCTGCTGGAAGTCGGTGAAGGCCTGGACGTTCTTCTCCAGGTAGCTGCCCATGAAGCCCTGCATGGCGTGCCCGTAGAAGCGGATGATGTTGGCCAGCGCCGCCTCGCTGAACATCGGCGCGCCGCCCGCCTCCTCCTCCAGGATGATCTGCAGCAGGATGCTGCGGGTGAGGTCCTCGTTGGTCTTGGCGTCGCGCACCACGAAGGGCTGGCCCTCCATCACCAGCTGCTTGACTTCCGCCAGGGTGATGTAGGTCGAGGTGTCGGTGTCGTAGAGCCTGCGGTTGGGGTACTTCTTGATGACGCGCTGCGCCGGCTTGGGCTGGCCGTTGGCTTTCTTGCTGGTCACGAGCGAGGCTCCTCTGGGACGGGATGGGCTCCCGCATTCTCCTATTGCGACGCAGCAGATTCTAGGGAGGGCCCGCAGCGCCGGTCCGGGGGGGAACCCTTAGCGCACGCACGGTCGCCCCCGACCGTCCCACTACACTCGTGCGCATGGGACTTCCCGGCAGCCTGCTCGTGCTCGCATCGCTGATCGCCTGCAGCGCGTTCTTCTCGGTGGCGGAGATCGCGCTGGCGGCGTCGCGCAGCGTGCGGCTGCGCCAGCTGGCCGACGACGGCGAAGCGCGCGCCGCGCGCGTGGCCGCCATCCAGGCCGAGCCCGGGGACTACTTCACGGTGATCCAGATCGGCCAGAACATGGTGGCCATCCTCGGCGGCGTGGCCGGCGAAGGCACGCTCACGCCGCACGTGGTCGCCGCGCTGGCCTGGGCCGGCATGCCCGCGGGCCTGGCGGGCACCACGGGCGTCGTGCTGTCCTTCCTGGTCGTCACCTCCCTGTTCATCCTCTTCTCCGATCTCTTCCCCAAGGGCGTGGGCATGGCGCAGCCCGAGCGCGTGGCCGTGCGCGTGGTCAGGCCCATGCTGTGGTGGATGCGGCTGCTGCGGCCCATGGTGTGGCTGTTCGGCGGCATCACCGCGGGCCTGTTCCGCCTCTTCGGCGTGCCGCAGCACCGCGAGGACCGCGTGACCCCGGGCGACATCCTGGCGCTGGCCGCGGCCGGCGCCGAGGCGGGCGTGCTGCACGCGCAGGAGCAGCAGGTGATCGAGAACCTCTTCGAGATGGAGACCCGCACGGTGGAAAGCGCCATGACGCCGCGCGACCGCATCGTGTACTTCCTGCAGGACGAGGACGAGGCTTCCATCAAGGCGCAGATCGCCGCCGAGCCGCACTCGACCTACCTCGTGTGCGACCAGGACATCGACCACGTGGTGGGCTACGTCGATGCCGCCGACCTGTTCGCGCGCCTGCTGCGGCAGGAGCCCATCGCCCTGCGCGGGGAGCCGGCGCGCGACGTTCTGCGCAAGGCGCTGCTGATCCCGGCGCAGCTCACGCTGACCGAGGTGCTGGGCCAGTTCCGCCAGGCGCGCGAGGACTTCGCCGTCATCCTCAACGAGTACAGCCTGGTGGTGGGCGTGATCACGATCAACGACGTGATGAGCACCGTCATGGGCAGCATGGTGGCGCCCGAGGGCGAGAGCCAGATCGTGCGGCGCGAGGACGGCTCCTGGCTGATGGACGGCCTGACGCCGATCGTGGACGTCATGCGCGCCATCGACGCCGACCCCGACGCGCTGCCGGCGCGGGGCCAGTACGACACGCTGGCGGGCTTCCTGATGGTGATGCTGCGGCGCATCCCGCGCCGCACCGACGCCTTCGTCTGGCAGGGCTTGCGCTTCGAGGTGATGGACGTCGACAGCGCTCGGATCGACCAGGTGATGGTCACGCGCGCCGAGCCTCCGCTGGCGGCCGTCGCCTGAGGTCGGCGCCATCGCGGCGCGCGACGTTCAGCGCTTCAGGTGCCGCAGGCGCTCGTCGTACTCGGCCTGGTCGATCTCGCCGCGGGCATAGCGTTCGCGCAGGACCTCGATGGCGCGGTCCTCCCCGTGCCGGGAACGGCCGCCGTGGCCGAACATCCAGCGCAGCAGCGCGGCCGCGCCCGCGATCAGCAGCAGCCACCAGAGCAGGTGGACGAAGAGGTAGCCGAAGCCGCCCATGCCCCAGCCATAACCGCCGTAGCCGCCCCACATCATGCCGCTCTCCTCGCGGCCGCGGTACGGCCGCACGCTGCAAGACTAGGGGTGCCCGCGCGCGGGCGCTTGACGCGCATCAATTCCGCGGGCGTCAGTTCAGGTCCTTGTCCCTCCAGGCCTTCAGGCCCGAAACGGCGGCGCCCACCTGCAGGCCGGCCTTGGTCAGGGCGTACATCCTCCCGTCCTGGATGTTCCCGGCGCCCGCGCCCACGTTGCGGGCATCGGTGCCGGTCCCGGCCCCGGCCGAGGCGGCAGCCGACGCGTCCCATCCGTGTTCGACGAAGTCCGTGAAGGCCTTCCGGGTGTCGAAGACGAACAGGTAGCGGGTATCGGAGGCCCCGATCTACAGGCCGGCGCTCGCCTGCCCGATGTTCATGTAGGTGTCCTTCTTCGACATGTTGTCGTGAGCAACCCCCTTGCCTCCGGCGCCGCCCAAGCCGAAGCTGAGGCCGAAGGTGGTGAACACGGCGTAGCCGGGCGCCTTGGCCACTTCGCCCTTCAGCCTGGGCTCGGCCTTGTAGAAGTCCTGCAGCGCCTGCCGGGCCTTGGCCTGGATCTCGGCCTGCTGCGCGCCCTTGTCGGCCTGCGCACGGGCCGAGGCGGCGGCGAGCAATGCCGGTGCGAGCAAGATGAGTTGGCGTCGTTGCATGGGGACCTCCTGGGGTGGAATACCACACCGCGCTCCAGTAGCGACGCGCGGGTGCCCGCACCGAGCGTCGCGGGTAGGCTCAGCCCCTGGTGGTCTTAATGCGGTCGACCTCGCCGGCTTCGACCCAGCGCAGCAGCGTGGTCGTCGTCACACCCGCGTCCAACGCAGCGGCGGCCAGGGAAACGGCAGATGCCGGCAGGCGCTTCGGCGCTTTGAGCGCTGCCCGCAGGCACTCCATCATCGGCGCGCTCAGGTATCTGCGCCGCCGGTCTCACGGCGCTCGGGACACTCGGGAGTTACGGCAAACTCGCGGGCGACCAGAAGAACAATCCGGCGCAAGACAGCAGCCCAAGTCGCGTGCGGCGCTGTCTGCTCTGGTTAACTCTGGCGCAGATGTGCGCCTAATCAGCTTCCATCCGACTCATCATGACAAGCTGATGGTTCTGGAATCCAATACGGTGGAACTGGGTAGCTCCAATTGTTCGGATGCAGCGGCACACCGGAACAGCTTTCAGGGCCCGGGGTGACCAGGATTTGGGGGAATCCCGCAGTCTTGAAAGAAGGATAACGCGTTAGCATGCTACCTCAATGTCTTCCCTCGCTATCCATCGCATCGCTGGCGCCCTCGGTGCCGAAATCTTCGGCGTCGACCTCTCCCGACTCACTGAAAGCCTAGCCGCTGCAATCAGGCAGGCGCTGCTCGATCACCAGGTCATCTTCTTCCGCGACCAGAATCTGAGCCCAGAGCACTTCCTGCGGTTTGCCCAGGCCATGGGCCAGCCCGTAGAGTACCCTTTCGTCAAAGGGATCGACGGGTACCCCGTGATCATCCCTGTGACGAAGCTAGAGCACGAACGGACCAACTTCGGCGGCATCTGGCATTCGGACACCACCTACTTGCAGCAACCACCTATGGGGTCCATGCTGCTCGCGCTCGAAGTTCCGCCCTACGGGGGAGACACCCTCTTTGCCAGCCAGTACCTGGCCTACGAAAGTCTCTCGGACGGCATGCGCAGCCTGCTCGATGGCCTCGTTGCGGTGAACAGTTCGGCCAAAGCCGACGTGTCGAAGACGCGCGAGGACCGAATTGCATCCGACGGTCGCGCCGACGCGAAGAAAGAGTATGTCGCCGAGCACCCGGCTGTGCGTACGCATCCCGAGACCGGGCGCAAAGCGCTTTACGTGAATATCGCGCACACCTCTCATTTCAAAGGCATGACACCGGAGGAAAGCGCGCCGCTGCTGCATTATCTGTTTGAGCACCAAGTCAAACCAGAATTTACCTGCCGTTTCGCCTGGCGGCAGGGCTCTCTCGCGTTCTGGGACAACCGGTGTGTCCAGCACAACCCCGTCAACGACTACCACGGCTTCCGCCGTGCCATGCACCGTATCACGCTGGCCGGCGATACGCCGCGCTGATCGCATCTTTACCTGAGGTTCCTGCATGTCCTTCCGCCTGAAGCCCTTCGTGGCCGTCGCCTTGTCTCTCGCCGGCGCCCTTGCCGCGACCGGTGCTATCGCTGACACGTTTCCGATGAAGCCGGTACGCATCATCGTGCCTCAGACCCCTGGCGGCGCCTCCGATGCGCTGGCGCGCATCGTCGGTCAGAAGCTTTCCGAGCGATGGGGCCAGTCGGTGATCGTTGAGAACCGTCCGGGAGCAGGCGGCAACGTTGGCACGGATTTCGTTGCGCGCTCTCCTGCTGACGGCACGACTCTTCTCATGAGCTACGTGGGCACGCAAGCAATCAACGGCAGCGTCTACAAGAACCTTACGTTCGATCCGTACAAGGACTTCACGACGGTCGCCACGGTCGCTACCGTGCCTTTTGCCTTAGTGACAAACCTGCAATTCCCGGCGAAGAACATGAGCGAATTGGTGGCTTATGCCAAGGCGCACCCGGGCAAGGTGAACTTTGGCTCTGCGGGTAACGGTTCGCTGAATCATCTCCTGGGCGAAATGGTCAATATGCAAGCTGGCACGAAGCTCGTGCACGTTCCCTACAAAGGCGTGGAGGGCGCCATGACTGATACCATTGCCGGACAGGTGCAGATGGTCTTCACCAGTCTGCCATCGGTGGCAGGCAACATCCGCACAGAGAAGCTGCGCCCGATCGCGATCACCGGGCAGAAGCGCTCCCCTGCCTTTCCGACCGTTCCGACCTTCGGAGAAAGCGGCCTGACCGGTTTTGATATCAGTCCCTGGTTCGGTCTGCTAGGGCCTGCCGGTATGCCCGAAGCCGTTACTCGCAAGATCAACGCCGACGTGAACGAGATCCTGCACGAAAAGGATGTGCAGGAGAAGTTTGCCGCCGTCGGCGCCGATCCCTACCCCAGTACGCCTGAGCAATTCGGCCGCGTGCTGCAAGAAGACATCGTCAAGTGGGCCAAGGTGGTGAAGGCGTCAGGCGCGCGCATTGACTGAGCGTGAGGCCTTCAGAGGCCTGCCGCGAACTGCAACGAGTGCGGAGTGCGATCGCAGACGTTTCAAATGCGGCGGTGGCCCGCCCTACTGCTCATGGAGACATCGGGCGCGCTTCTGGAGCCGCCTGATCGCGGCTGTGGAGTCGTTGATCTATTCCGGCGGAGCTCCAGGCTGACACCGATCGAGTGAGCATCCAACACACGTACCGCGTTCATCTTGACCGTCTTCGATTGCCAGTGAAGATCGCCAATGTGACGATGGATGGGGTCGTCATCAAAGTCTGGAGGCTGGTTGGCGAAAATTATCCTGACCGGTGGTCAAGATAATGTTCGCCAGCCACTTCTCGCCGAACGAGGGTGCGGATTTCAGCGATCCCGGACACCCGTTTCAGGGCGAAGCCGGACAGGCTTGGAAATCCGTTAGCATCACTCACGAAAAAGCTACGACCTGAGGAACCTCCATGAAATGGCTGGAACAATCGATCATGCGGCGACGCGGCGTCGGCCAGGGCCGAACCCCCGAGACACATGCGCTGACGGAGGCATTGCAGGGCAAGTATCACTACACCATCGGGCCTTATTCAGAGCCCGTGCTGAAGATCCGGCCCGGCGACCGCGTCGTCGTAGAAACGCGCGATGCGTTCGAGGGCAAGGTGAAGACCGAGCAAGACCTGCCCTCGAAGGTCTTGACGATGCCTTTCGTGAATCCCCAGAACGGTCCCATCCTGGTGGAGGGCGCCAGCAAAGGCGACGTTCTGGCGGTGTACATCGAGAAGATGGCCCCGCGCGGAGCCAATCCGCGCGGCACCTGCGCCATGATTCCGCAGTTTGGTGCACTCAGCGGCACATCCTTGACGGCCTTGCTCGCCGACGACCTCCCAGAGATCGTGCGCAAGGTGGAGGTCGATGAGCAAGGCGTGTACTGGAGCAAGCGCGTGACGCTGCCCTTCAAGCCGCACATTGGCACGCTCAGCTGCAGTCCCGAGATCGATTCGATCAACACCCTGACGCCCGACTCGCATGGCGGCAACATGGACCTGCCGGATATGGGCCCGGGCAGTATCACTTACCTTCCCGTGCGCAGCGAGGGCGGGCGGCTCTTCATCGGCGATGCACATGCTTGTCAGGGCGACGGTGAGGTGTGCGGCACGGCGGTCGAATTTGCGAGCACGACGACGATTCAGGTCGACCTGATCAAGAACTGGCAGCTGGAGTGGCCACGTCTCGAGAACGAGTCCGTCATCATGGCCATCGGCAGCGCGCGCCCGCTCGAGGACGCGACAAGGATTGCCTACAAGGAACTGATTCTGTGGATGGAGGCTGAGTACGGCTATGACCGCTGGGACGCGTACATGATGCTCAGCCAGTGCGGGCAGGTGAGATTGGGCAACTTCGTCGATCCGAAGTACACGGTCGGTGCTGGCATTTCGAAGAAGTACCTGGCCCCGGCGTGAGCCACGCGCATTCGATTTGACCTACAAGGAGCAACAATGGATCTGGGACTGAAGGGCTTGAAGGCTGTCGTGACCGGTGGCACTAAGGGCATCGGCCGTGCAATCGCGCAGACATTTGCTGCGGAAGGCGCGCATGTGGCTTTCTGTGCGCGGAATGCCGACGAGGTAGCGCAGGCCGAGAAGGACATGGGCCGCTTCGGCGTGAAGGTTCGCGGCGCGGTGGTCGACGTGGCCGACGGCCCCGCGCTGGCGGCATGGGTGAACGAAGTGGCCACCGAATTCGGCGGCATCGACATCGTGGTGGCCAATGTCAGTGCCTTAGCGATCGCCACCGATGAAGCCGCCTGGAAGCGCGGCTTCGATGTCGACATGATGGGCACAGTGAGGGTCGTTAACGCCGCAATGCCCTATCTTGAGAAGAGCGGCAAGGCGGCCATCGTGACGATTTCCAGCGTTTCCGGCCGCGAGATCGATTTTGCTTCCGGCCCATATGGCGCATTTAAGGCAGCGATCGTGCACTACACACAGGGGCTGGCCTACCACCTCGCCGGCAAGGGCATCCGCGCCAACACCGTATCACCGGGCAATACCTATTTCCCGGGTGGTGTGTGGAGCCAGATCGAGACTGGCAACCCCGAGTTCTTCAAGATGGCACTGGGCATGAACCCAACGGGGCGCATGGGCACACCGCAGGAGATGGCTAATGCCGCTGTTTTCCTCGCAAGCCCTGCTGCGAGTTTTATCACCGGAACCAACCTGGTTGTTGATGGCGCACTGACCAAGGGCGTACAGCTATAGCAGGCTCAGCACTGCCGAGCGCAGCGATCAGAAGCCACACGAGGACGCAGAAGTAGTGGCCGTGGAGCGCCAAAGTTCCTGGCGTAGGCGTTCGACGGCGACATCGTCGATGTGAGCGTGCGTCGGGTGCCTTCCACGATCTGCGCTACTCCTGTAGAACTCTAATAATCCGAACCGGAGCGCATGCGGATTTCGGCCATCCCGGGTGTCCGTTTGAGGGCGAAGCAGAACAACATTTCAGATTGATTCCGAACACCTTTGGAGCAGGTTTGTGCCTGTCAACATCCTAGGGAAAATCTTCGCCGGGGGACTGAAGCCGCAGGTGGCGCAGGTAGCGGCCTGGGATCTGAAGTTCGAGGCCGCGGTAACTGCCGACACCCAGCGCGGGCACGCGGAACCCCGCAGCATCGGTGCCTGCGGCTCGCTGCAGGAGCTGGGCGAGCCGAGCGAGCTCGTGATCTTCGCCATCACCGCGTCGAACACGCTAGCCGGGGCGAAGAGCGCCGCGAGCTTCTTGCTGCCCGGCGCGTTGTTCCTCGACCTTAATTCGGCCTAGCTGGGGGGCCAAGCAGCGGGCGTGCGCCGCCATCAATGCGCGCGGTACGCACATTACGTTGAGGCAGGCGTGATGCCCCTCATTGCCGCCGTACGGCATCAAGGTGCAATCCTGCTGGCCTACATAAAGGGCGCCCATCTTCTCAGCCGCGTCCTCCAGAACGGGCAGCGGCGTGCCGAGGAGATGCGCGAGTCGGCCAAAGCGGTGCGCGAGGCTGGGTTCGCACCGCTCATGGCGAGCGCTAGCGCCGACAGAGAGAAGTGGTTGGCTGACCTGGTGCGTGCCGGCTTCTTCGGCGACCTGCCGAAGGTTGTGCTCTGGCATGAGTATGCGGACCGGCTACTCGCCGCGCGCGAGGGGAAATAGCTTCACCGCCGTACCCGGCCGGCGGACCTACGCCTAGGTCTTCCGTTGCTCGGCGGCTGCGAGCTCTTCCGCAAGGATAGGAAGGCCGAGATTGCAGGAATGAATCCCGAGCAGCGTGGTGAGCTGGATGGTCTCGAGCAGCTCATCCTGCGTGGCGCCGTGCGTCAGCGCATTGCGCATGTGCCGCCGCAGGCCAGGTGCGTACAGGTGCGTCGTCGCCGCGTTGATCGCGACGAGGATCAGCTCCTTATACTTCGGAGGCAGGGCTGCTCCGCGAATGGGCACGCTACGCAGACGCAGGTACGCCTCCATGAACTCAGGATCCATGGCGTGCAGCTGGTCCCAAAGCGGATTCCAGTCGCCGCGCGCCTTGTGCTCTTCGCACAGAGGCGTGGCCGGGGTTTGATCGTTCGACTCCATCGCGCTCTCACTCCATTTGCAGCTGTACCTTGGCCGCGCGAGCCACCCCTTGCCAGCGGTCGTAGTCCCGCCGCAGGTAGGCAGCAAACTCGGGCGGGGAATCGCCCACGATCTGCGCTCCGAGCTTGTGCAGTTGGGCCTTGACGTCCGGTTTCGCGAGGGCTGCCACCATCGCGGCATTTAGCCGCCTCACAATGGCACCCGGCGTGTGCGCCGGAGCGAGCATACCGACCCAGGGTGCGGTCTCTTCGAAGCCGGGAAATCCCGACTCGGCCATCGTGGGGACACCAGGAAACTGAGCGAGCGACTTGGCCGTGCCCACCGCCAGGACCTTGAGCCGCCCAGCAGCGAACTTGTCCGCGATCCCGATCACGGGATAAAACATGAAATCCTCCCGACCTGCCATGACGTCAAGCAAGGCTGGCCCATTTCCCTTGTAAGGAACATGTAGCATCTTCACGCCTGCCTGCTGGCCGAGCAGCTCCCCCGCCAGGTGCGGTGGGCTGCCGATTCCCGAGGACGCGAAGCTGACGCTGCCCGGCTTCGCGCGTGCCTTGGCGATCAGGTCGGCCATGCTCCTGAGCGGAGAGCTGGGGGAGGTTACGACGACCATCGGTAAGGTCGCAGCATTGCCAATGGGCACGAAGTCCTTCTGGGGGTCGAAGCCGGCCTGAGCGCCCAGCAGGATGGGATTAACGTTCAGTCCCGGCGCAGAGAACAGCAGTGTGTAGCCGTCCGGCGCGGCGTTCTTGACTTCGCGGATGGCGATCATGCTGCTGGCGCCAACCCGGTTGTCCACGTACACGATCTGCCCCAGCGTGGTCGACATCTCGTTGGCAAGCACGCGTGCGATCACGTCCGTCGGTCCGCCGATTGCAAATCCGACTACCAGCCGGATCGGCCGGTTCGGGTAGGCGTCGCCGCATTGGGCGGCCCATGGGAGCAGACAGGCGCACAGGGCGACCGCTGCGGAACGGAACCAGTTCATCATCGTCTCTCCTCGCTCGATCCCGCTTGCAGCGGCAGGGGCTGAAGCGGCTGCTGCTGCGCGCCTATTGGGGGGTGATCTTTGCGGTCTTGATGATCCCAGCGAACTTGTCGTATTCGGAGCGCACGTAGCTGCCGAACTGCTCCGGCGTGCCGCCGAGGGGGGTGAGCCCTAGCGCTTCGAGCCGATTGCGGACCTCCGGATCCTGCAGCGCCTGCTGGAATCCTTCGTTGAGTCGCTTCCGCTTGGCTGGAGCGAGGCCGCGCGGTGCCACGATGCCGAGCCAGCCGAGCACATCGAATCCCGGCAGACCCGCTTCGCCGAGCGTGGGCACATCTGGGGCCGCCGAGGTGCGGGTCGTCGTGGACGCAGCGAGAAATCGCAGCCGCCCCGTCTGCACGAACTTGAGCGCAGCCGGCGTAGTGTCGAACATGACCTGCAGGCGCCCGGAGAGCAGGTCGTTGTAGGCCGGGGCAGCCCCCTTATACGGCACGTGCACGATGTCGACGCCGGCGCGCTGCTTGAACAGTTCCATCGTGAGGTTCGAAAGCGAGCCGATCCCACCGCTGCCGTAGGTTAGCTGGCCCGGGTTGGCTTTGGCTGCGGCGATCAGGTCCTGCACGGACTTGTAGGGCGAATCCGACCGCACCAGCAGCATCTGCGGAACGCCCGCGAGCTCGATGACCGGCGTGAAGTCCTTGCGCGGATCGTAGGTGCTGGCCTTGACCAGCTGCGGTGAGATCGCGAGCGGACCGGTCGAGCCCATGAGCAGCGTGTAGCCGTCAGGAGCAGCGCGGGCGACCTCCATGCTGCCGATCAGACCGCCCACGCCACCCTTGTTCTCCACGATGAACGAGGTGCCCCAAGGCAACGCTGAAAAAGGTGCACCGCCTGCCCCGCTGAGGCGTTGAACTCCATATGAAGCAGCAGACTCTTGCCATGGAATTCGACAAGGGCTTCGAACAATTCCGTCGGCCGACCAAGCGGGACGTGTTCCTCAAGAC
>JAGWTH010000017.1 GCA_028868995.1 Burkholderiales bacterium
GCCGGCGGGGGCGCGACGGGCAGGGCCGCCGCAGCAGCAGCGAAGGAGGCGGGCGCCGCCGCCTTGGCCCGCACCGGCCGCGGCAGGGGGCGGGGCCGCAGCTTCTGCGCGCTGGCGCTGCGCTCGCGCACGATGCGCGTCTGCAGCACCACGTAAGCGGCCGTGAGGGCCGGGACCACCACCTGCAGCAGCGGCGACTGGGTCGCGACCCAGGTCGCGAACAGCGGGTCCGACATCGCGATGCTGCCCGCGACCCATCCCAGCAGCGCGCCGCCCAGGGGCACGAGCAGCGGGTAGTCCGCCACGATGCGGGTCACGAACCAGCTGCCGAACATCAGCAGCGGGACGCTGAACACCGTGCCCAGCGCCAGCACGCCGACCTGGCCATGGGCCACGCCCGCGAGCGCCATCACGTTGTCCATGCTCATGATCACGTCGGCGATGACCACAGTGCGCAGCGCGGCGCCCGCGTCCGGCGCCGTGGCCGGGTGGTCCTGACGCGAAGGCCCGGACGGGTCCTCGTCGTCGTCCAGCATCAGCCGCACCGCGATCACCGCCAGCGCGATGCCGCCCACCAGCTTGAGCGCCGGCAGCAGCAGCACCAGCGAGGCGAGCAGCGACAGCACGACGCGCAGCACCACGGCGATGCCGGTGCCCGCCACCAGCACCTGCCGGCGCTCGGCGGCCGGCAGCCGGCGGCAGGCCAGCGCGATGACGACCGCGTTGTCTCCGCTCAGCAGCAGGTCCAGCAGGAAGACCTCCAGGCTCATCCCCAGGAGGTGGAGGGCGCTCGTGATGTCCATGCCCCCGGCGCTAGCGGTGTCCCGCGGCCTCGGGGCCGGACTTGAACGCGCGCAGGAACGCCGCGTCCGGCGACACCACCACCGTGGCGCCGCTGTCGGCCAGCGCCTGGCGGTAGGTCTGCAGGGAGCGGTACATCCGGTAGAACTGCGGGTCGTGCCCGAAGGCGGCGGCCAGGATGCCGTTGGCCGTCGCGTCGGCCTCGCCGCGCGTGATGCGGGACTGTTCCTGCGCCTGGGAGAGGATCACGGTGCGGTCGCGGTCGGCCTTGGCCTGGATCTGCTGCGCCCACTCGAAGCCCTGGGCGCGCAGCTCCTTGGCCTCACGCTGGCGTTCCGACTTCATGCGGTCGTAGATCGCCTGGCTGGTCTCCAGCGGCAGGTCGGCCTTGTGCAGGCGCACCTCCGTCACCTCGATCCCGAGGCCGCGCGCGCGCTCGGCCACCTCGTCGCGGATGCGGTCGACGATCTGCGCGCGCTGCGCCGACAGCAGCGAGGGCAGCTGCACCTGGCCCAGGACACGGCGCACCGAGGAGCTCACCAGCTGCCCCAGCTGCGGGTCGGCCAGTTCGAGCGTGCGCACCGACTGGTTGAAGCGCAGGGCATCGACGATGCGGTAGCGCGTGTAGGCCTGCACGACCAGCCGCTTCTGGTCGCCCAGGATCACCTGCTCGGCCGGCGTCTCCAGCGTCAGCAGGCGCGCGTCGTAGGGGATGATCGTGTCGATCAGGGGGATGCGCAGCTTCAGCCCCGGGGTGGTCACGCTGGCCACCGGCGCGCCCTGGCGCACGATCAGCACCTGCTCGCCCTCGGCGACGGTGTACAGCGTGCTGGAGGCGAGCCAGACCAGGACGATCGCGGCCAGCACCGCGGCGAAGCGCCGGTTGCGGCTCATTTGGCGCCCTCCTTCGCGACGGCGGGCTTGCCCTTGTCGGTCAGCGGCATGTAGGGCACCACGCCCGCCATGCCCTTGCCGGAGGTGTCGATGATCACCCGGGTGGCCTTGCGCAGGACCTCGTCGACGCTTTCCATGTACAGCCGCCAGGCCGTCACGTCCTTCGCCTTGGCGTAGCTCTGGTACACCGCCATGAAGCTGCGGGCGTCGCCTTGCGCCAGGTTGATCGTCTGCGCCTTGTAGGCCTCGGCGTCCTGCGCGATGCGCACCGCCTCGCCGCGCGCACGGGGGAGCACGTCGTTGGCGTAGGCCTCGGCCTCGTTGCGGGCGCGCTCCTGGTCGGCGCGGGCCCGCTGCACGTCGTTGAAGGCGTCGATCACGGCCGAGGGCGGGTCGACCCGCTGCAGCTGCACCTGCGTCACCAGGATGCCCGCGTGCTGCCGGTCCAGCAGGGACTGCAGCAGGTCGCGCGTCTGGTTGGCGATCTCCTGGCGCTTGTCCGACATGGCCGCCTGGATCGGCGTGCGGCCGATCACCTCGCGCAGGGCGCTCTCGGCCTCGATCTTCAGCGCGCCCTCGGGGTCGCGCACCCGGAAAAGGTACTCGCCCGCGTCCTTGATGCGCCACCACACCGTGCTGCCCGCCTCGACGATGTTCTCGTCGCCGGTGAGCATCTGGCCGTCGTGCGTGTCGTCCGGGCCGCCGCCGGAGCCGGCCGACGACGTCGCCGCGCTGCCGAGGCGGAACTGGTTGACCTGCGTGACCTTCGGGTGCAGCACGATCTCGAAGGGATAGGGCAGGTGGTAGTGCAGGCCGGGCCCGGTGGTCGACACCCAGCGGCCGAAGCGCAGCACCACACCCTGCTCGTCCGGCTGCACCATGTAGAGGCCGGAGTTGATCCAGGCGATCGCGACGAACCCGGCGAGCAGCCAGCCGCCCTTGCCCTGCAGGCCGAGCAGGTGCGCGTAGTAGCGCAGCCACTGCAGCAGGCGCGGCGCCGCGGCCGGGGCGGCCGGGGCAGCCGGCGCGGCTGCGGCGGGGGCGGAATCGGATGCGGGTTCGGGGGAGTCTGGGGCGGCGTCTGCCGGGGGCGTTTGCGTCGGGGTCACGTGCTGGGCTGGCTCGCTGGGGCGCGGCAACCGCCGCGGCCGGTCCTGGCGCCCATGCGGCGCAGGAGGCGCGATTCTAGGAAGCGGCCCCTGACCGGAAGCCCTCGGCGGCGCCGGCCAGCGGTCAGCCGGCCCTGCCCATAATGCGCGGTTGCCTTGATTCCGGCTCCCGGTCCCCTTGCCCATGCACCTGTTCCAGATCCTCGTGCTCGCCATCGTGCAGGGCGCGGCCGAACTCCTGCCCGTGTCCAGCTCCGCCCACGTGATCGTGGCGGAGAAGCTCATGGGGCTGGATGCGACCTCCCCCGAGATGACCTTCCTGCTGGTGATGCTGCACACCGGCACCATGTTCGCCGTCATCGCCTACTTCTGGAGCGCCTGGCGGCGCGCCTTCTTCGGCTCGGCGCTGCAGCTGCGCGCGAGCCTCGTGCGCGTGGTGCTGGCCACGGGCGTCACGGGCGTGGTCGGCCTGGCGCTGCTGCAGGTGATCAAGCACGTGGTGGCCGGCGGCCGTGCCGACTACGAGATCGAGCAGCTGTTCGGCGATGCGCGCGTGATGACCGGGGGCCTGGTCGCCGCCGGCCTGCTGATCCTGGTCGCCTCGCGGCGGGCCGACCGGCCGGTGCGCGACATCAGCCTCCGCCAGGCCGGCTGGATCGGCGCGATCCAGGGCCTGTGCCTGCCGTTCCGCGGCTTTTCGCGCTCCGGCGCGACGATCTCGGCCGGCATGCTGCTGGGAGCGGCGCGCCAGCGCGCCGAGGAATTCAGCTTCGCCCTGGCCGTGGCGCTCACGCCCCCGGTGGTCGCGCGCGAGGCCTGGCGGCTGCTGAAGAACCAGGCGCTGGCGGCGCAGCCGTGCGGCGTCGCCCACCTGCTGGCGCCGGGGCTGACCGGCATGGTGTTCAGCTTCCTGGCCGGGCTGCTGGCGCTGCGCTGGCTGTCCCGCTGGCTGGAGCAGGGACGCTGGCACTGGTTCGGCATCTACTGCCTGCTCGCGGCGGCCGTGGTGTGGCGCGTCGGCTGAAGGCGGCGCGGGCCGGTACCGGGCCCGCCCGCACCTTCACATCCCCAGCAGCCTCGGCAGGATCAGCGAGATCTCCGGCACGTAGGTGACCAGGCCCAGGAACACCAGCATGGTGAGCAGCCAGGGCCACACCGCCACCGTGAGCTCGGTGATCCCCATCTTCGCGATGCCCGAGGCGACGTAGAGGTTCAGGCCCACAGGCGGGTGGCACATCCCCACCTCCATGTTCACGGTCATCAGGATGCCGAAGTGGATCGGGTCGATCCCCAGCTTCATCGCGACCGGGAACAGGATGGGCGCCATGATCAGGATGATCGACGAAGGCTCCATCACGTTGCCGGCCAGCAGCAGCATGACGTTGACCACCAGCAGGAAGCCGATCGAGCCCAGGCCGCGGTCCACCATCCAGGAGGCCATCGCCTGCGGGATCTGCTCGTTGGTCATCAGGAACGAGAACAGCACCGCGTTCGTGATGATGTACAGCAGCATCGCGCTCATGTTCGCCGAGGACAGCAGCACCCGCGGCACGTCCTTCAGGCGCATGTCCTTGTAGACGAACACCGCGATGACGAAGGCGTAGACCGCGCTCACGGCCGCCGCCTCGGTGGGCGTGAAGATGCCGGTGTAGATGCCGCCGATCACGATGACGATCAGCATCAGGCCCCACAGCGACTCGCGCCCGGCGCGCGCGCGCTCGCCCCAGGTGGCCTTGGGCATGCGCGGGTAGCCGTTGCGGCGCGCCCGGTACCAGGTCGTCAGGCCCAGCATCGTGGCGAGCAGCATGCCCGGCACCACCCCGGCGATGAACAGCTTGCCCACCGAGGTGTTGGTCGACACCGAGTACAGCACCATCGCGATCGATGGCGGGATCAGGATGCCCAGCGCCCCGGCGGTCGTCACCACGCCGGCGCCGAAGCGGGGCGGGTAGCCCTGGGCCACCATGGCCGGCATCAGCACCGAGCCGATCGCCACCACGGTGGCCGGCGACGAGCCCGACACCGCCGCGAACAGCGCGCAGGCCACCACCGCCGACAGCCCCAGCCCGCCGTTCCAGTGGCCCACCAGCGAGGTGGCGAAGTTGATCATCCGCCGCGCCACCCCGCCGTGGGTGAGGAAGTTGCCGGCCAGGATGAAGAACGGGATCGCCATGATCTCGAAGTTCTCGATGCCGGTGAACAGCTTCATCGCCACCGAGTCGAGCGAGACGTCGGTCAGCATGAACATGAAACTGAGCACCGTCAGGCCGAGCGCGATGGAGATCGGCATGCCGGTGAGCATCATCGAGATCAGGATCGCGAACACCAGGCCCGCGCGGGCGCCGCCGCCCAGGTGCACCGCGCCGGTCTTGGCCAGCAGGCCGAAGCCCAGCAGCACGAAGGGCAGCGCCAGCAGCGCCCAGCCCAGGATGCGGCCCTGCCCGGGCGCGCCGCGCGCCGGGCCGTCCGCCTGCACCGGCGGCGGTGGCGCCTCGCCGGCCTCGACGCCCTCGACGTGGGCAGCGTCGTGCCGCGGCAGCGCGCCGGTGCGCCAGAAATGCCAGGCCACCTGCAGGAAGCGGAAGCACATGAGCGAAGAGCCCAGCGGAATCGCCATGTAGACGATCCACATCGGCGCCTCGAGGTCGTTCGAGCGGGAGCCGGACTGCCACACCCCATAGGTGAAGTGGACGCCGAAGCGGGCGATGGTCGCGGTGAAGAAGGCACCGGCCAGCAGGCCGAACAGGATCACCTTCTTCGCCCGCGCCGGCTCCATGCGCATCACCAGCACGTCGACGCCCACGTGGATGCCGGTGCGCACGCCGTAGGCGGCGCCGAACTTGGCCATCCAGATGAACAGGTAGATGCACAGCTCCTGGGCCCAGGACAGGTCCTTGGACGCGAGCCAGGAGAAGATGGCCCGGAACGGCGGCGACAGGATCGCTAGGCCGTGCGCCTCCAGCCACTTGGCGAAGTCGATCGAATTGGAGGTGCCGTAGCGGTGCACCACCGCCACGAACACGAGGACGGTGGCCACGGCGATGAGGGTGGCGATCAGCCACTCCTCCAGATGGTCCAGCAGCCGGCCGAGGACGCGGGCCACCCGCGTCCCGGCGCCGGGGTCAGGCAGTGATGCCGGCAGCCTTGAGGAGATCATCCACGACCTGCTTGCCCACCCGACCCTCGGCCTCCTTGTAGACCGGCTTCAGCGCCGTCACCCAGGCCGCGCGTTGCTCGGGGGTGAGGGTGTGCAGCGTGGTCTTGCCCGAGGCCTTGATCTTGGCCAGCGCGTCGACGTTCTCCTCCTTGGCGATGCCGTTGGAGTAGTCGGTCGACTCGGTCACGGCCTTTTCCAGCTGGCCGCGCACGTCGGCCGGCAGGCCGTTCCAGAACTTGGTGTTGGTGATCAGCGCGTACTGCAGGTGGGCGTGCTGGGAATTGGTGATGTGCTTCTGCACCTCGTAGAACTTCTGGGTGTAGTAGTTCGAGGGCGTGTTCTCGCAGCCGTCGACCACGCCGGTCTGCAGCGCCTGGTAGACCTCGGAGAAGGCCAGGATCTGCGGCAGCGCGCCGAGCTTGCGGAAGTACAGGTCGGCGATCTTGGAGCCGGAGATGCGGATCTTCAGGCCCTGGAAGTCCGCGGGCATCAGCAGCGGTTTGTTGGCCGAGACCATGTGGAAGCCGTTGTCCCAGAAGGCCAGGCCGGTGATGCCCTTGGCCTCCAGCTTCTTGAGCAGGCCCTGGCCGATCGGGCCCTTGACGACCTTGTTGTAGCCCTCCTCGCCGTTGAAGACGAAGGGCAGGTCCAGCGCCTCGAACTCGGGCACGCCGATCGGGCGGAACTTGGCCGTGGACGGCGCCAGCATCTGCACCGAACCGCTGTTCAGGGCGTCGAGCTCCTCCTTGTCCTTGTACAGGGTGGAGTTGGGATAGACCTCGACCTTCACCTTGCCGCCGGTGTACTTCTCGGCCAGCTCCTTGAACTTCAGCGCGCCCTTGCCCTTGGGGGTGTCGTTGGTCACCACGTGGCTGAACTTGATGACGATGGGCTGCTGAGCGAACACGGCCGGCGAGCCTGCCAGGGCCGCGGAGCCCGCGGCCAGGAGAACGGTGCGACGTTTCATGATGAATCTCCTCGAATGCAAGGTGCGCACGGGCATCCGGTCGCTCGCCGGTGCCCGCGCGTAGGGCGGATTCTCGCGAGGTCGCGCTGCATCGGTGTGGGGGTAAACACGAAAGGGCCGAGCTGCGCCGGGAAAACCCCGAGGCAGCGCGACCGGGGCGCGACAGACGAAAGTACCAGCGGCCCCATGCCGTCGTACCGTCGTGCCGCCAGGCGCAAGTGCACAATGGCGCCCGCGCGGCGGCTGCGCCGCGTGCAGGAGGCCTCTTGTCGCTCAAGGCATTCGTGGTGGAGGACCAGGCCGCGGTCCGGGACAGCCTGATGGCCGCCCTGTCGGAGATCGTCGGCATCGCCACCGCCGGCTGGGCCGCCACCGAGGCCGAGGCGGTCGCCTGGCTGCGCGATCCCGCCCACCACTGGGACATCGCCGTCGTCGACCTCGTGCTGGCGCCCGGCGGCGGCAGCGGCTTCGGCGTGCTGCAGGCGCTGCGCCAGCGCGCCGTCACGCAGAAGGCCGTGATGCTCACCGCCACCGCCGACCCGCAGGTGCGCCGGCGCTGCGAGGAACTCGGCGCCGACGGCGTGTTCGACAAGGCGATGGAGACGGAGGCGCTGCTGGACTACTGCGTCAAGCTGGCCCGCGCCGCGGGCGGGCACTGACCCCCCACCGAAGCCCCGTTCAGGCCGGCTCGGCGGCCACCTGCCGCAGCGCCTGCTCGAACAGCTCCGGCGGCTGACCGCCCTGGATCAGGTGGCGGTCGTTGATGATCACCGAGGGCACGGCGTGGATGCCCAGCGACTGGAAGTGGCGCTCCTGCTCGCGCACCTCGTCGGCGTAGCGGCCGCTGGCCAGCACTTCCTCCGCCTGGGCGCGGTCCAGGCCCACCGAGGCGGCCACCTCGGCCAGCACGGCGTGGTCGGCCACCTTGCGCGCCTCGCCGTGGTAGGCCTTGAGCAGCGCCATCTTCAGGTCGCGCTGCTGCTGCGGCCCCTGCTCTCCCGCCCAGGCCAGCAGCCGGTGCGCGTCGAAGGTGTTCCAGACGCGCCCGCGGCCTTCCTTGCGGAACTGGAAGCCCACGGCTGCGCCGCGCTGGGCGATGTTCTCGCGGTTCCTCGCCTGCTGCTCCGGCGTCGCGCCGTACTTCTGCGCGATGTGCTCGGTCACGTCCTGGCCCTCGGGGCCCATCTGCGGGTTGAGCTCGAAGGGCTGGAAGTGCAGGTCGACGGCCACCTCGCCGTCGAGCTTCTGCAGGGCGCGCTCCAGGGAGGCGAGGCCGACGGCGCACCAGGGGCAGGCCACGTCGGAGACGAAATCGATGCGCAGGGGTTTCATGGGCGCCATTCTGGCAAGTTCCGGCCGCCCGCGCCGCCGGCAGGGTCGGCCGCGCCCGGCGCCCCTCAGTGCGGCGGGCCGTTCTTCTGGCGCAGGTAGCGCTCGACTTCCTCGACCTGGTGGCCCGCATGGTGGACGGCCTCGCGCAGTTCGTCCATGCTCAGGTCGAACACGCGGCACCAGAACTGGACGTCGGTCTGCCGGGTCAGGTCGATGCGGCGGCTGCCGTCGGACGAGCTGGTGGTGTAGTCCATGCACAGGCTCCTTTCTTCCGGGGACTTCATGATGACCCCGAACGGTCCGCCCCGTCGCGTTGGCCCTGTCAGAAGCGGGTGCTTTCCCGTGTCAGACGGCGCCGCTCGACGACGGCCGCGCAGGCCTGGCGCTCGAACGGGTTGTCGCGGTAGGGATGGCGGCCGCGCAGCAGCTGCACCAGGCTGGCCAGCAGGTAGGCCGGCACGAACAGCGGGCCCCACCACTCGTACTGGCGCACGTGCACCTGCTCGTGCAGGCGCAGTTGCTCCAGGGCCGAACGGTCCACGGCCAGGATCACGTGCCCCAGGGTCATCGCCGAGAAGCCCAGGCCGGCGGGCCCGCGCCCCAGCACGGCGCCGATGCGGCCGCCGCAGACTTCCACCACGCCCTGGCGGCGGGCCACCCGGGCGCCGAACACCACCGCCACCGCGCCCAGCAGCAGCCCCGGCACCGTGTACGGTGCCGCCCACAGGTAGCGCAGCGTGCGTGCGGCCGGGGCCATGGGGGCCCATTGTGGGGCGGGCCCGGAATTCCTGCACGGCGGCGGGCGCGGCCCGCGCCGCTCAGCGGGCGGAAGCGGGAATCGGCGCCAGCGGCGTTGCGACGTCGCCGCACTGCGCCCGGTGGCGCAGGGCCAGGTCGACCAGCATCAGGGCCAGCATGGCCTCGGCGATCGGGGTGGCGCGGATGCCCACGCAGGGGTCGTGGCGGCCCTTGGTGACGATCTGCGTCGCCTGGCCTTGCACGTCGATGGTGTCGCGCGGCGTGATGATGGAGCTGGTGGGCTTGATCGCGATCGACACCTCCAGGTCCTGGCCGGTGCTGATGCCGCCCAGGACACCGCCGGCGTTGTTGCTGGCGAAGCCGCCCGGCGTGAGCGCGTCGCCGTGCTCGGAGCCGCGCTGCTCCACGCTGCCGAAGCCGGCGCCGATCTCCACGCCCTTGACCGCGTTGATGCCCATCATCGCGTAGGCGATCTCGGCGTCGAGCTTGTCGAACAACGGCTGGCCCAGGCCCACCGGCATGCCGGTGGCGGTGACGCGGATGCGCGCGCCGCAGGAGTCGCCGGACTTGCGCAGGCTGTCCATGTAGGCCTCGAGGTCCGAGACGTCGGCCACGGGCGCGAAGAAGGGGTTGCGCGGCACGTGCTCCCAGCCCTGGAACGGGATTGCGATCTCGCCGACCTGCTGCATGCAGCCGCGCACGAGGGTGCCGTACTCCTGGTGCAGCCACTTCTTCGCCACCGCGCCGGCCGCGACCATGGGGGCGGTGAGGCGGGCGGAGGATCGGCCACCGCCGCGCGGGTCGCGCAGGCCGTACTTCTCGAAGTAGGTGTAGTCGGCGTGGCCCGGGCGGAACTTGCTCGCGATCTCTCGGTAGTCCTTGCTGCGCTGGTCGGTGTTGCGGATCAGCAGGCAGATCGGCGTGCCGGTGGTGCGGCCCTCGTACACGCCCGAGAGGATCTCCACCTTGTCCTCTTCCTGGCGCTGAGTGACGTAACGGCTGGTGCCGGGGCGGCGGCGATCGAGGTCCGGCTGGATGTCGGCCTCGGACAGCTCCATGCCGGGCGGGCAGCCGTCGATCACGCAGCCGATGGCCGGCCCGTGCGACTCGCCGAAGTTGGTGACCGCGAACAGGGTGCCGAAGGTGTTGCCGCTCATGCGGCGATTATCCCAGAGGCCGTCGCCGACCCCGGGCGGCCGGGGCTCAGAGCTGCGCGGTCGGCTGCGCGTCGTCCGAGGCCGGCCAGTCGCGGATGTAGGCCTTGAGCATGCGGTTCTCGAAGTTCTGGCTGTCCACGACCGCCTTGGCGACGTCGTAGAAGCTGATCACGCCCATCAGCATGCGGGCGTCCATGACCGGCATGTAGCGGGCATGGCGCTCCAGCATCATGCGGCGGACCTCGTCGAGCTCGGTCTCCATGGTGCAGGTGAGCGGGTGGTCGTCCATGGCGGTGCGCACGAGCGTGTCGCCCACCTTGTTCCTGCTGGCCACGAAGCACTGGATCACCTCGCGGAAGGTGAGCATGCCCACCAGGTCGCCGTGCTCCATCACCACCAGGGAACCGATATCCTTGTCGGCCATGACTTCGATTGCGCGTGCGACGGGCTCGTCGGGCGAGACGGTGTACAGGGTGTTGCCCTTCACCCGCAGGATGTCGCTGACTTTCATGGCTGCCTCCTAGGGCCCGGCGTACTTTCGGGTACCGGGTCGGAAGGAATATAGCCCACAATCCGCAGCAGTTCCACTGGAGGGTTTCGCCCCATGCCCGGTTATTCCGACCCCGGATTCGACACGCTGGCCCTGCACGCCGGCGCCGCTCCCGACCCCGCGACCGGCGCCCGCGCCGTGCCGATCCACCTGAGCACCTCGTTCGTCTTCGAGTCCAGCGACCACGCCGCCGCCCTGTTCAACCTGGAGCGCTCCGGCCACGTCTATTCGCGCATCAGCAATCCGACCAACGCCGTGCTCGAACAGCGGGTGGCCGCGCTGGAGGGCGGGGTCGGGGCCATCACCACCGCCAGCGGCCAGGCGGCCCTGCACCTGGCCATCGCCACCCTGATGGGCGCCGGCTCGCACATCGTGGCCAGCACCGCGCTCTACGGCGGCTCGCAGAACCTGCTGCACTACACCCTGCGCCGCTTCGGCATTGAAACCACCTTCGTGCAGCCGGGCGACGTCGACGGCTGGCGCGCCGCCATCCGGCCGGAGACGAAGCTGCTGTTCGGGGAGACGGTGGGCAACCCCGGCCTCGACGTGCTGGACATCCCCACCGTCTCGGCGATCGCGCACGACGCCGGCCTGCCCTTGCTGGTCGATTCGACTTTCACCACCCCTTACCTGATGAAGCCGCTGGACCTGGGCGCCGACCTGGTCTACCACTCGGCCACCAAGTTCCTGTCCGGCCACGGCACGGTGATCGGCGGCGTGGTGGTGGACGGCGGCGGCTTCGACTGGGAGGGCTCGGGCCGCTTCGCCGAGCTCACCGCGCCCTACGAGGGCTTCCACGGCATGGTGTTCAGCGAGGAGGCGACGGTGGGCGCCTTCCTGCTGCGCGCGCGGCGCGAGGGCCTGCGCGACTTCGGCGCCAGCATGAGCCCGCACACCGCCTGGCTGATCCTGCAGGGCATCGAGACGCTGCCGCTGCGCATGGAGCGCCACATGGCCAACACCCGCAAGGTGGTGGAGTTCCTGGCCGCGCATCCCTTCGTCACGCGGGTCGGCCACCCGATGCTGGAGTCCCACCCCAGCCACGCGCTCGCGCAGAAGCTGCTGCCCAAGGGCGCCGGCTCGGTGTTCAGCTTCGACCTGAAGGGCAGCCGCGAACAGGGCAAGCGCTTCATCGAGACGCTGAAGATCTTCAGCCACCTGGCCAACGTGGGCGACTGCCGTTCGCTGGTGATCCACCCGGCCAGCACCACGCACTTCCGCATGACCGACGAAGCCCTCAAGGCCGCCGGCATCGGCCCCGGCACCATCCGCCTGTCGATCGGCCTGGAGGACCCGGACGACCTGGTCGACGACCTCAAGCGGGCCCTGCGCGCCGCCGAGAAGGCATGAGGAGGCCACGATGGAACTGATCGTCCAGGGTGCGCGCACCTTCTGCTACACCGGCGGCCGGCCGTTCGACCCCGCCCAACCCACCGTGGTGTTCGTGCACGGCGTGCTCAACGACCACAGCGTCTGGATCCTGCAGACCCGCTGGTTCGCCCACCACGGCTGGAACGTGCTGGCGCCCGACCTGCCGGGCCACTGCAAGAGCCAGGGCGAGCCGCCCAAGAGCGTCGAGGAGGCCGCCGAGTTCGTGCTGGCGTTGCTGGACGCCGCCGGCGTGCGCAAGGCGGCGCTGGTGGGCCACAGCTTCGGCTCGCTGGCCGTGCTGGAAGCGGCCGCGCGCGCACCGGAGCGGGTGTCGCACCTGGCCCTGGTGGGCACGGCCTTCCCGATGAAGGTCTCGCCCGCGCTGCTGGAGAACTCCCTCAACGCGCCGCTGAAGGCGATAGCCATGGTGAACACCTATTCGCTGTCGACGCTGGCGCCGCCGCCCTCGGCCCTGGGCCCGGGCACCTGGCTGTACGGCGGCTCGCGTGCGCTGATGAAGCGGGTGCTGGCCAGCAACCGGCAGGTCAACGTGTTCCACCGCGGCTTCGTCGCCTGCGACAGCTACGCCGGCGGCGAGGAGGCGATGGCGAAGGTGCAGTGCCCGGTGCTGTTCCTGCTGGGGCGCAACGACGCGATGACGCCGCCCAAGGCAGCGCAGTCGCTGCAGGCAAGGGCCCGCCAGGCGAAGACCGTGCTGGTCGACGGCGGCCACCAGATGATGGCGGAGGCGCCCGACGCGGTGCTGTTCGCGCTGCGCGATTTCCTGCAAGGCTGACGCGATGCAGGTCACGCCGCCGATGAGCCCCGGGCGCGCGCGCGAGATCGCCGCGTCCTTCGACCTGCGCGCGCTGCCGCCGGACTTCCACGCCAACCCCTACCCGGTCTACGCCGCGCTGCGCGAACAGGAGCCGGTGCGGCGCATGCCGGACGGCTCCTGGTTCCTCACCCGCCATGCCGACCTGGTGGCGGTGTACCGCGACGCGCAGGGGTTCAGCTCCGACAAGAAGGTGGAGTTCACGCCGAAATACGGCGAGGGCGCCCCGCTGCTGGAGCACCACACCACCAGCCTCGTCTTCAACGACCCGCCGCTGCACACGCGCGTGCGCAAGCTGATCATGGGCGCCCTCACCCGCCGCGCGATCGCCGACATGGAGCCCGGCCTGGTGAAGCTGGTGGACCAGCTCCTGGACGCCATCGAAGCGAAGGGCGGCGGCGACCTGATCGAGGACTTCGCCTCGGCGATTCCCGTGGAGATCATCGGCAACCTGCTGGGCGTGCCGCATGCCGAGCGCGGGCCGCTGCGCGGCTGGTCGCTGGCCATCCTGGGCGCGCTGGAGCCGAAGCTCACGCGCGAGCAGGAAGACCTGGGCAACCGCAGCGTGCTCGAATTTCTGGACTACCTGAAGATCCTGGTGGCCGAGCGCCGCCGGCACCCGGGCGACCCCGAGCACGACGTGCTCACGCGGCTGATCCAGGGAGAAGGCGCCGGCGAGCAGCTGACCGAGACCGAGCTGCTGCAGAACTGCATCTTCATCCTCAACGCCGGCCACGAGACCACCACCAACCTGATCGGCAATGCGCTGGTGGCGCTGCAGGAGTGGCCGGGCGAGAAGGAGCGGCTGCTGGCCGCGATCGGCCGGCGGCCGGACTGGGCGGCGCTGGAGCCGCTCATGACGCTGGCGGTCGACGAGTTCCTGCGCTTCGAGTCCTCCAACCAGCTGGGCAACCGGCGGGCGCTGCGCGCCTGCGAGGTGGGCGGCGTGGCGCTGCCCGAGGGTGCGCTGGTGACGCTGTGCATCGGCGCGGCGAACCGCGACCCGGCGCAGTTCGGCGAGGCGGAGGTGATGGACCTGCGGCGCGAAGACAACCGGCACCTGGCCTTCGGCTTCGGCATCCACCAGTGCGCGGGCCTGAGCCTGGCGCGGCTGGAGGGACGCATCGCGATCGGGCGCTTCCTGGCGCGCTTCCCGCGCTACCGGCTCACCGAAGCGCCGACGCGCGGCGGGCGGGCGCGGTTCCGGGGGTTCCTGCGGGCGCCGTTCGCGGTGGAGTGAGCGGGGAGCCGGGGTTCGCCTGCGGCTCAGAGCACGTCGCTCAGGTACAGCGACGACAGCCGCCCGCTCTCCCACATCTTCGCGGTGGCCACGTTCACGGGCAGCAGCAGCGCCCGCATCAGCGGCTCCAGCGAGGTGGAGCGCACGTCGGCCAGCATCACGTAGCGCGTGCCGTCCTGGTCCTCCAGCTCGTTGAGGCGGCCGATCCAGTCCAGCTGCACCAGGGCCTGCAGCACCGGCTCGAGCTGCAGCACGTCGACCTGCATGCGCGCGCCCAGCTCGGTCGCCGTGAGACCGTGCCGGGCGGTGGGTCCCGCCCGCTTCAGCAGCGCCAGCACCTCCAGCGCCAGCTGGAACTGCCAGCCGTGCCCGCCGGGCAGCCGGCGCGGGCCGGCCAGCAGCGCCGGCAGGTAGGCCGCGATCACCGCGCCCAGCAGCACGATCACCCAGGTGATGTAGATCCAGACCAGCAGGATGGGCACGGTGGCGAAGGCGCCGTACACCATCGAGTAGGTGGGCACCTTGGCGATGTACCAGGCGAGCATCCGCTTGGCGAGCTCCAGTCCCACCGCGGCGAACAGGCCGCCGGCCAGCGCATGGGGGCGCTTCACCGGGGTGTTGGGCACGTAGCGGTACAGCGCCATGAAGGCGCCCACCAACAGCGCGAACTCCACCAGGTCGATCAGCAGGCCCAGCGTGCCGGGCAGCCGGGTCACCAGGCCGCGGCCGGCCGAGATCACGTACGAGGTGGTGCCCAGGCTGGCGGCCAGCAGCAGCGGGCCCAGCGTGAGCGTGGCCCAGTAGATCATCACGCGCTGGCCCAGCGGGCGCGGGCGGCGCACGCGCCAGATGTTGTTCAGCGTGCGGTCGATGGTCAGCACCAGGGCGGTGGCGCTCACCACCAGCGCCGCCAGGCCGACGCCGCCCAGGCGGCTCGCCTTGCCGGCGAACTGCGTGAGGTAGCCCAGCACCTGGCGCGAGATCGCCTCGGGCACCAGGCTCTGCACCAGCCAGGCCTGCAGGTTGGCCTGCAGCTTGCCGAAGATGGGGAAGGCCGTGAAGATCGCCAGGGCCACCGTGAAGAACGGCACCAGGGCGATGGTGGTGGTGAAGGTCAGGCTGCTGGCGGTGAGGCCCAGGCGGTCCTCGCGGAAGCGTTCGCGCAGCGTCGCCAGCGTCGGCACCCAGGGGAAGCGGGCGAGGTCGGCGAGGAACTGGCGCGGATTCATTGCTCGCTATGATGCCATTGCCCCATGAAAAGCCCCGCCGTCCCCGTCCCCCCCGCCGTCGAAGCCACCCGCTGGATCGCCGTGGCCAGCCTGCTCGGGCTGATCGTCCTGGGCCTCGTGTGGGAGCTGTGGCTGCCCGCGCGTCCCAGCCCCTGGGCGGTGAAGGTGCTGCCCCTGTGCATCCCCGTCGCCGGGCTGCTCAAGCGCCGCATGTACACCTATCGCTGGGTCAGCCTGCTGGTGTGGCCCTATTTCATGGAAGGCGTGGTCCGCGCGAACGAGGGCCTGGCCCCGGCGCTGGAGATCGCGCTGTCCCTCAGCCTCTTCCTCGCCTGCGGGCTGCACGTGCGCCTGCGCCTGCGCCACTCACCGAAATGAACGCCCTGATCCCGCACCTGCGCGCCGCTGTCGGCGCCGCCAACGTCCTCACCGAAGGCGACCTCAGTGCCTGGGAGCAGGACTGGCGCAAGCGCTCGCGCGGCAAGGCGCTGGCCGTGGTGCGGCCCGGCTCCACCGACGAAGTGGCGGCGGTCGTACGCGCCTGCGCCGCCGCCGGCACGCCCATCGTGCCCCAGGGCGGCAACACCGGCCTGGTGGTGGGCGGCGTGCCGGATGCCTCGGGCCGCGAGGTGGTCCTGAGCCTCACGCGCATGAACAAGGTCCGCGCCATCGACCCGGCCAACCTCGCCATGACGGTGGACGCCGGCTGCGTGCTGCAGAACCTGCAGCTGGCCGCCGAGGAGGCCGGCCTGCTGTTCCCCCTGAGCCTGGCCGCCGAGGGCAGCTGCACCATCGGCGGCAACCTCGCCACCAACGCCGGCGGCACCCAGGTGCTGCGCTACGGCAACACGCGCGAGCTGTGCCTGGGCCTGGAGGTGGTCACGGCGCAGGGCGAGGTCTGGAACGGCCTGACCGGCCTGCGCAAGGACAACACCGGCTACGACCTGCGCGACCTGTTCATCGGCAGCGAGGGCACGCTGGGCGTGATCACCGGCGCCACCCTGAAGCTCTACCCCCTGCCCGCGGCCACGCTCACCGCCTGGGCCGCGGTGCCCTCGCTGGAGGCGGCCGTGACGCTGCTGGGGCTGGCGCGCAGGCACCTGGGCGCGGGCCTCACCGGCTTCGAGGTGATGGGGCAGTTCGCCCTGGGCCTGGCCGACAAGCACTACCCCCACCTGCGTGTGCCCCTGTTCCGCGACCATCCCTATTGCGTGCTGCTGGAGAACGCCGACCAGGAATCCGAAAGCCATGCCCGCGGCCAGTTCGAGCGGCTGCTGGAAGCCGCGCTGGAGGACGGCTGCGCGGCCGACGCCGTGGTGGCCGAGAACATCGGCCAGGCACGGCAGCTGTGGCACATCCGCGAGTCGATCCCGCTGGCCCAGGCCGAGGAAGGCCTGAACATCAAGCACGACATCTCGCTGCCGGTGTCGCGCATCCCGGCCTTCTGCGCCGAGACCGACGCCCTGCTGCGCCAGGAGATCGCGGGCGTGCGGCTGGTCAACTTCGGCCACCTGGGCGACGGCAACCTGCACTACAACGTGCAGGCGCCCGAAGGCGGCGACATGAAGGCCTTCCTCGACGCCAACGAGGAGCGGGTGAACAAGCTGGTGTACGACCAGGTCAAGCGCTTCGACGGCTCGATCTCGGCGGAGCACGGCATCGGCGCGCTCAAGGTGGGCAAGCTGCCCGAGTACAAGTCGCCGGTGGCGATCGCGATGATGCGCTCGCTGAAGCTGGCGCTGGACCCGCAGGGGCTGCTGAATCCGGGGCGGGTGGTGCCGGGCGGCCATTGAGATAATCCCCCCATGACGCGCCCCGTCCGCTCCCAGTACGAAGACTTCATGCGCCATGTGTACACCCATGGCACGCCCAAGACCGACCGCACCGGCACCGGCACGCGCAGCGTGTTCGGCTACCAGATGCGCTTCGACCTGAACGAGGGCTTCCCGCTGGTGA
Organism: Burkholderiales bacterium; assembly: GCA_028868995.1. Lineage (GTDB taxonomy): Bacteria > Pseudomonadota > Gammaproteobacteria > Burkholderiales > Burkholderiaceae_C > Ramlibacter. Next base: position 17,358 of record JAGWTH010000017.1, read on the forward strand.
CGACCAAGAAGGTCCACCTCAAGTCCATCATCCACGAGCTGCTGTGGTTCCTGGAGGGCTCGAGCAACAACAACGACCTGCGCGAGCGCGGCGTGACCATCTGGGACGAGTGGGCCCGCGAGGACGGCGACCTGGGCCCGGTGTACGGCGTGCAGTGGCGCAGCTGGCCCACGCCCGACGGCGGCCACGTCGACCAGATCGCCGAGGCGGTCAAGACGATCAAGACGAATCCGGACTCGCGCCGCATCATCGTCAGCGCCTGGAACGTGGCCGACATCCCCAGGATGGCGCTGGCGCCCTGCCACGCCTTCTTCCAGTTCTACGTGGCCGACGGCAAGCTGTCCTGCCAGCTGTACCAGCGCAGCGCCGACATCTTCCTCGGCGTGCCCTTCAACATCGCCAGCTACGCGCTGCTCACGCACATGATGGCGCAGCAGTGCGACCTGGGCGTGGGCGACTTCATCTGGACCGGCGGCGACTGCCACATCTACAGCAACCACCACGAGCAGGTGGAGCTGCAACTGAGCCGCCAGCCCTACCCCTATCCCACGCTGAACATCAAGCGCAAGCCCGCCTCGATCTTCGACTACCGGTACGAGGACTTCGAGGTGCTGGACTACCAGTGCCACGGGGCGATCAAGGCGCCCGTGGCCGTCTGATGAAGCTCGGCCTGATCTGGGCGCAGGCGCGCAACGGCGTCATCGGCCAGGGCGGCGTCATGCCCTGGCACCTGCCCGAGGACCTGGCGCACTTCAAGCGCACGACCCTGGGTGCGCCGGTGATCATGGGCCGCAAGACCTGGGACTCGCTGCCGCCGCGGTTCCGGCCCCTGCCCGGACGGCGCAATGTGGTGATCACCCGCGATCCCCAATGGCGCGCGGAGGGTGCGGAGCATGCGACGACGCTGGAGCAGGCGATCGCCTTGTGCGGGGATGCGGCCGCCGTCTGGGTCACCGGCGGGGCCGAGATCTTCCGGCTGGCCATCCCCCTTGCCGACCTGGCCGTCGTGACCGAGATCGACGCGGATTTCGCCGGCGACGTGCACGCGCCGGCGCTGGGGCCCGGCTGGCGCGAGACCGCGCGCGAGCGGCATGTATCGAAGACGGGTCTCGCCTACAGTTTCGTGAGCTACCAGAACACACATCCGGAGGATTGACATGTCAGAGGGCGGATTCCACGTGCACGGACCGCACGACCACGAGCTGGAGCACGCGACCCAGCATGCGGCCGAAGGCCACCACGGGGTGGGCGGCGGCAGCCTGACCAACCAGGTCGCGCTGTTCACCGCCGTGATCGCCACGGTGGGCGCGATCTTCTCGTACATGGCCGGCGCCACCCAGGCCAATGCCGGCCTGTACAAGAACAACGCGGCCATCAAGAAGACCGAAGCCTCCAACCAGTGGAACTACTACCAGTCCAAGAGCAGCAAGCAGAACCTCTCGGAGCTGGCGATGGCCCTGGTGGCGGAGGACAAGAAGCCCTTCTACGCCAAGGAGATCGAGCGCTACAAGGCGGAAAAGGCCGACATCAAGGCGGCCGCCGACAAGCTCGAGGCCGAGGCCACCGAGTGGGACAAGAAGAGCGACGCCCAGATGCACGTGCACCACCGGTGGGCCCAGGCGACCACGGCGCTGCAGGTGTCGATCGCGCTGGCCGCCATCGCGCTGCTCACCAAGAAGAAGTGGCTGGAGATGGGCATGTTCGGCGTGGGCGCCGTGGGCGTGGCCGTCGGCATCGCCGCGGCCTTCCACGTTTGACGTTCTACGCATGAAGATCACGACCTGGAACGTCAACTCCCTCACCGCGCGCCTGCAGCACGTGCTGGACTGGACGGCCGCGAACCCGGTCGACGTCCTGTGCGTGCAGGAACTCAAGCTCACCGAGGACAAGTTCCCGCTCGAGGCGCTGCAGGCGGCGGGCTACGAGCACTGCGCGGTGTTCGGGCAGAAGACCTACAACGGCGTGGCGGTGATGAGCCGCCGGCCGCTGCGCGACGTGGTGCGCAACATCACGGGCTTCGCCGACGAGAACTCCCGCCTCCTGTCGGTCACGCTGGACACGCCGGCCGGCGAGGTGCGGCTGGTCAACGGCTATTTCGTCAACGGCCAGGCGCCCGGCACCGACAAGTTCGACTACAAGATGTCCTGGCTGCGCGGCCTGCGCGACCAGGTGCGCGAGGAGCTGGCGCGGCACCCGCGCCTGGTGCTGCTGGGCGACTTCAACATCGCCCCCGAGGACCGCGACTCCTTCGACCCCGAGGGCCTGCGCGAGACCATCCACCACACCACCGAGGAACGCGACCACTTCCGCCGGCTGCTGGAGCTGGGCCTGGTGGACAGCTTCCGCCTGTTCGAGCAGCCGGAGAAGAGCTTCAGCTGGTGGGACTACCGCATGCTGGGCTACCCGAAGAACCGCGGTCTGCGCATCGACCACATCCTGGTCAGCGACGCGCTGAAGCCCCAGGTGAAGTCCTGCTCGATCGACCGCACCCCGCGCAAGTGGGAGAAGCCGAGCGACCACGCGCCGGTGACGGTGGACATCGGCTGAATCTGCAGCGGTGATGAGGAGGCTGCAGCGGCGCCGGGGCTGCACCGCCTTCGCGGTCGGCTCGGATGGATGGTCTCTGGACGATCCTGCCTGCGGGTGGTGGAAATCACCGTGAAGCATGAAATCGAGCATCCCGTCGGGCCCAGCCCCCGGCCAGCAGAGGGTGCGAGGTCGGGCAGCCAGCCTTCGTCCTGGCCCCGAGCCGCTACAGGCCTTGGCACGCGAACGCGCCCAAGCATCCAGAGCTGCTGCCCGAGCGAACCCCGGGCCCGTGCGGATCCGTCGGTGCGCGCCAAGCCGCGTCCGCAGGGTTTGCCGCGTCCCGACGACCCGCGAGGACCTGCAAGCGCCCTGCCTTCAAGCGCATGCGCCTGCAACCAGCGCCAGGTTTCCTGCTGCGCCATGGGGGTCTTCGGCACCCCCTGCTTCGCCTGAGCAGTTTCTGCCTGATCATCGGGCCAACTCCGAATTCCTCTCATGACCCCTCCTTCCATTGCCATGGTGACTGGCGCCCGCGGAGGCATCGGCCGCGCGCTCGTGGCCAAGTTGCGCGCCAGCGGCCTTCGTGTCGCAGCCGTCGGACGCGATGCAACCCTGATGGCGGACCTCGCTGCGGACGCCCACATCACGGCCGACACCACGACGCCGGAGGGTGCGGCTGCGGCACTGGCTGCCTGCCTGGACGCATTCGCCGCACCACCGTCGCAGCTGGCGCACTGCGTCGGAAGCACCCTGATCGCGCCGCTGCACCGCTGCAGCCCGGCGCAGGTTCGCGAGGTACTGCGCGTCAACCTCGACAGCGCCCTGTTCACGCTCCAGGCCTGGGTGGAGGCGATGCGCAGCGCAGGTCTGCCGGGTTCGGCCGTTCTGATGTCCAGCGTGGTCGCGCGCATTGGCGTGGCCAACCACGAGGTCATCGCGGCGGCCAAGGGCGGGCTGGAAGCGTTGGTGCGCGGCGCCGCCGCGACCTACGCCGCGTCCGGGTTGCGCATCAATGCGGTCGCTCCCGGCATGACCGACACCCCGATGACGGCCCCCCTGCTGAAGGCTGACGCGATGCGCGAGGCTGCCGCCAGGCAGTACCCGCTCGGAGGGTTGCAGACTGCCGACCATGTCGCCGACACGATGGCCTGGCTGCTTTCCGACGCTGCCATCCGCCTCACAGGCCAGGTCGTCGCGGTCGATGGCGGTTTCACGACAGTGCGGCCGCTGGTGCGCTGATGCCGCCGTCTGCGCGTGCTCGAGAAGACCTGATTCAGCGCCGACCCGAGGGCCTCTATTGTCCCCCCGGTGGGTTTTACATCGACCCCTGGCGGCCGGTGGATCTCGCGGTGATCACCCACGCCCATGCAGATCATGCCCGCCGGGGCCATGCCCACTACCTTTCGCAAAGCGATGCGCAGGCGCTCTTGCGGGTGCGCTTGGGCGATGACATCTCTGTACGAGGCCTCGCCTACGGGGAGCGCCTGCGGATCGGGGATGTCGTCGTCAGCTTGCATCCGGCGGGCCATGTGCTGGGCTCGGCACAGGTGCGGGTGGAGCACCGCGGTGAGGTCTGGGTGGTCTCGGGTGACTACTTCGTCAGCGGCGCAGGGGACCACAACCCGACCTGCACCCCGTTCGAGCCAGTGCGATGCGACACGTTCATCACCGAGTGCACCTTCGGTCTTCCGATCTACCGCTGGGCGTCCCAGGCGGCCCTGATGGCGCAGATCCGGTCCTGGTGGGCCGAGTGCGCATCGGAAGGCCGGCATGCGCTGTTGCTGGGCTACAGCCTCGGCAAAGCGCAGCACCTGCTGGCCGGCCTCGCGGGCGACGATGCGCCTGGGCCCGTGCTGGTGCACGGCTCGGTGGCCAAACTCAACGAAGCCTACCGCGCCGGCGGGGTCGTGCTGCCGGCAGTCGGGACCGTCGATGCCTCCACTGACTTCAGGCGCCTGCGCGGCGCCCTCGTCATCGCCCCGCCGGCCGTGCACGGGAGTGCCTGGGCGCGCAAGCTGGGGCCGCATCGCGACGCCTTCGCCAGCGGCTGGATGCGGCTGCGCGGCGCGCGCCGTCGCCAGGGCGTGGATCGCGGCTTCGTCCTGAGCGACCATGCGGACTGGCCGGGACTGCTGCAGGCCATCGCCGCCAGCGGTGCGGCGCGCATCATCGTGACCCATGGGGACGAGGACGCGCTCATCCGGCTGCTGCGCGAGCAGCATGGGCTGCAAGCCGAAAGCCTGGCCACGGAGTTCGACGACCGTGATGCCGACCCGCCGGGCCCGTCGGCATGAAGGCTTTCACCGCGCTCTACCTGGCGCTCGATGCCAGCACCGGCACCCTGGACAAGCTGCAGGCCCTCAAGCGCCATTTCGCCGCCGCCGCGCCGCGCGATGCGGCCTGGGCCGCCTACCTGCTGGCCGGCGGCCGGCCGCGCCGCGCGGTGCCCACGCGCGAGCTGCGCGACCTCGCGTGCGAGCTGGCCGGACTGCCCGACTGGCTGTTCGAAGCCGGCTATGCCGCCACCGGCGATCTCGCCGAGGCCATCGCCTACATCCTGCCCGCGCCCGTGACCGACCATGGCGGCAGCCTCGCCGACTGGATGGAGCATCGCATCGCGCCGCTGCGTGGCCTGGATCCGGCCGCGCGCGCCGCGGCCTTGCGGGAGGCCTGGGCCGGCTTGCCAGCCGAAGGCCGCTTCCTGTACGTGAAACTGGTGGGTGGCGGCTTTCGGGTGGGGGTGAGCCGCGGCCTCGTGCAACGCGCGCTGGCCGAGCTGCACGACCTGCCGCCGGCCCTCGTCGCGCAGCGCATGATGGGCTGCACCGACGGCAGCCGTCCCCCAGGCGCTGCCGACTACGAGGCCTGGACCGCCCCGGCCGCTACGGACGGCAGCGGGCCGCGCGGCGGACACCCCTACCCTTTCTTCCTGGCGCAACCGCTGCCCGGCCCGCCCGACCGGTTGGGGCCGCGCGAGGTCTGGTGGGCCGAGTGGAAGTACGACGGAATCCGAGTCCAGGTGGTCAAGCGCGACGGCCGGGTCTGGGTCTGGTCGCGCGGAGAGGAACTAGTCACCGAACGCTTCCCGGAGGTGGTGGCCGAGGCTGCGCGCTGGCCGGACGGCACAGTCGTGGATGGCGAGCTGCTGGCCTGGCGGCCGGGCGACAACGACCCGGCACCGTTCGCGCTGCTGCAAAAGCGCATCGCCCGCAAGACGCTGTCCAGGGCGATCCTCGTCTCGGCGCCAGTCCGCCTGCTGGCATACGACCTGCTGGAGGAGGCCGGGCAGGACCTGCGCGGGCAAGCATTGCACCTGAGGCGCGCTCGACTGGAGGCGCTGGGCATCGCGGCGTCGCCGCTGTTGGGTGCAACCGACTGGGCTGGACTCGCGAGCCTGCGCGAGCAGTCGCGCGCCCGCCGGATGGAGGGCCTGATGCTCAAGCATCGCGACGGCACCTATGGCCTGGGGCGCACAGGCAGCGGCGAGGCGGCCTGGTGGAAGTGGAAGCTCTCGCCCCTGAGCGTGGACGCGGTGCTGATCTACGCCCAGGCCGGCCACGGACGGCGCGCCAGCCTGTACACGGACTACACCTTCGCCGTCTGGAGCCGTCCACCCGTGGATGCGGACGAGGCGGCGGCGGCGCTGCAGGCGCCGCAGGGAGACTTGCAGCTGGTCTCCTTCGCCAAGGCCTACTCAGGCCTGAGCGACCCGGAAATCCGGCGTGTCGACCGGCTCGTGCGCAGCACCACGCTGGAGAAATTCGGCCCGGTGCGGCGGGTTCGGCCGACGCTGGTGTGCGAGCTGGGATTCGAGGGCCTGCAGTCCAGCCCGCGCCACAAGAGCGGCATCGCGGTGCGGTTTCCGCGCATCCTGCGCATCCGGGATGACAAGCCGCTGCACGAGGCCGATTCGCTCGTCACGCTGCAGCGGCTGATGGAGACGGCCGATGGGGCCTGAAGACTGGCTGGCGGCGCGCGGCTGGCAGGCCTTTGGCTTCCAGCGCGAGGTCTGGGAGCACCTGCGCGCCGGCCGCTCGGGCCTGCTGCATGCGAGCACGGGCGCAGGCAAGACGCTGGCGGTCTGGCTCGGTGCGCTGCAGCACATCCGGGCCGCCGGGCCGCTGGCGGTGCTGTGGGTCACCCCGATGCGCGCCCTGGCGCAAGACACGCTGCAGGCGCTCCAGGACGCCGCCGGCGCGCTCGCGCCCGATTGGACGCTGGGCATGCGCACGGGCGACACCTCCCCGGGCGAGCGTGCCGCGCAGCAGAAGCGCTGGCCCACGGGGCTGGTGACCACGCCCGAATCGCTCAGCCTGCTTCTCGCGCGTTCGGACGCGCCCGCCCTGCTGAGGGGCGTGCGCCTGGTCGTCGTGGACGAATGGCACGAGCTGCTGGGCAGCAAGCGGGGCGTGCAGCTGCAACTGGCCCTGGCGCGGCTGCGGCGCTGGAACCCGGCCCTGGTCACCTGGGGCCTGTCCGCCACGCTGGCCAACCTCGCCGAAGCATGCGACACGCTCGCCCCTGGCGCCGAGCTGGTCCAGGGGGCGCAGGACAAAGAGCTGGTCATCGACACGCTGCTGCCGCCGGCGGTGGAGCGCTTCGCATGGGCCGGGCACATGGGCCTGTCGATGCTGCCCGCAGTGGTGGCGCGGCTGGAGGCCGCCGCCAGCAGCCTGGTCTTCACCAACACCCGCTCGCAGGCGGAACGCTGGTTCCAGGCGCTGCTGGACGCGCGGCCGCACTGGGCCGACCGCCTGGCGCTGCACCACGGCTCGCTGGACGCCGACACCCGCCAGTGGGTGGAGCGCGCGATGAAGGCCGGCCAGCTCAAGGCGGTGGTGTGCACCGCCAGCCTGGACCTGGGCGTGGACTTCCTGCCTGTCGAACAGGTGCTGCAGATCGGCTCGGCCAAGGGCGTGGCACGGCTGATGCAACGCGCGGGCCGCTCCGGACATGCCCCGGGGCGGCGTTCGCGGGTCACGCTGGTGCCTACCCACAGCTGGGAGCTGGTGGAGGCGTCGGCCCTGCGCGCCGCGGTGCAGGCCGGCCGCATCGAGCCGCGCCGCCCGCCCCGGGCGCCGCTGGACGTGCTCGTGCAGCACCTGGTGACCGTGGCCCTGGGAGGCGGGTTCCAGCCCGACGCGATGCTGGCCGAGGTGCGCAGCGCGCCCAGCTACCGACAGCTGGGCGACGCCGACTGGGACTGGGCGCTGGCCTTCGTGCGCCATGGTGGACGCAGTCTGCGCGCGTATCCCCAGTTCCAGCGGGTCGTGCCCGATGCCGACGGCGTCTGGCGCGTGCCCGACGCACGCCTGGCGCGCCGGCACCGCAGCAACATCGGCACCATCGTGTCGCAGGCCTCCATGACCGTGCAGTTCCTCGGGGGCAAGCGCATCGCCAGTGTCGAGGAAAGCTTCATCGCGCGGCTCCAGCCGGGCGATGTCTTCCTGCTCGGGGGCCGGCGCCTGGAGCTGGTGCGTTGCGAAGGGCTGACCGCCTACGTGCGCCTGGCCCAGTCCGGCCGCGCCTTGCTTCCGCGCTGGGGCGGCGGCCAGCTGCCCATCTCCGACACCCTGGGCCAGGCGCTGCTGCAGCGGCTGGCCCAGGCCGCGAGCGGGGAAGCAGCGGATGCGGAAATGCAGGCCGTGCAGCCGGTGCTGGCGCTGCAAGCGGCTTGGTCGGCGCTGCCCACTCCGCAAACGCTGGTCGCCGAGAGGCTCACGTCGCCGGACGGCCATCATCTGTTCGTCTACCCGTTTGCCGGCCGCACGGTGCACCTGGGCCTGGCGACGCTGCTGGCCTGGCGGCTGGCGAGTGCGACGCCGGCCACGTTCAGCATGGCCGTCAACGACTACGGGCTGGAGTTGCTGAGCGCGACACCCATCGACTGGGCGACGATGCTGCCGGTGGCGCTGGTGCCCACCGATCTGGCCACGTTGCGCCAGCAAGTGCTGGCCAGCCTGAACGCGGGCGAGCTGGCCCGCCGGCGCTTCCGGGAAATCGCGCGCATCAGCGGCCTGATCTTCCAGAGCCACCCGGGCGAGGCCCGCAGCCAGCGGCAGCTGCAGGCGTCCAGCTCGCTGTACTTCGATGTGTTTCGCCAGCACGATCCCGACAACCGGCTGCTGCGCCAGGCGCAAGAGGAGCTGCTGAGCGAGGAGCTCGCGGTCGAACAGCTCGATCGGACCTTGCGGGCGCTGGCGACGCGGCGGCTGCACCTGATCGCGCCCCCGCGGGCGACGCCGCTGGCCCTGCCCTTGATCGTGGAGCGGCTGCGCGAGCGCCTGAGCACCGAGACCCTGGCGCAGCGCCTGGGACGCATGCTCGGCGAGCTGGAGGCGGCCGCCGGCGGCGAGGCTCCGGCGGATCTCACCGAGCGGTTGCGCTTCGGCGCCGATCCGGACCAGGGCGCAGCCCGGCGCCCGACGCGGAGGCGCCGGTGAGGGCGTCCGGCGCCCTCGCACTGGACGTGGCCGGCACGCGGCTGTGGCTGCGACCCGACCGCACCGTCTGGTGGCCCGACGAGGGAGTGCTCTTCGCGGCCGACCTGCACCTGGGCAAGGGCGCGGCTTTCCGTGCCATGGGCCAGCCGCTGCCGGCCGGCGGCAGCAGCGCAACGCTTCAGAGGCTGGCTTCGGCGGCTCGGGCCTGCGGTGCGGCGCGCGTGGTCGTTCTGGGCGACTTCTGGCACCACCGCAGCGGCCTGGGCCCGGCGCTCGAGGCGGGCGTGGCCGAGTTCGCGACCCGCTGGCCCACCACGGTGATATTGGGCAACCATGATCGCACCGTGGCCCCCGAAGCGGCCGCGCGGCTGCCGCTGCAGGTCGAGCGCGGCCGGCTGGCCGTGGGCCCATTCACGGCTGCGCACGAGCCCGCCCTGGCCAGTGCGGCCGCCCCGCGGGCCGGCTTCACCCTGGCCGGACACCTCCATCCAGCCGTGCTCTTGCGCTCCCGCAGCGGGGACCGGCTGCGCCAGCCTTGCTTCGCCATCACGGCGCACGAACTCGTGCTGCCCGCATTCGGCAGCCACACGGGCAGCTGGACCTGCACTCCAGCGGAGTACGAGCGCCTGGATGCGCGGGTCGCGCTGGCGGGCGCCTCCGAGGTCGTCCTGCTGGGACGCTCCACCGGGGCGCGGGCGCACGGCCGTCCGCGACAGACCTAGTTTCCTGCTTCGCAACGACCGGACGTTGCGCGCAGTCCAAGGTGGATTCGCGCGCAAACCGCATGGCTAGTTCAAGAGGAACGCCATGACGTAGCGCACCAGCGCATCCTCGATGGCGGGAAGCGGCACGTCGGGCGGCGCGGCCAGGATGCCCTGCAGCACGCCCACGAAGGCGTGCACCAGGACGAAGGCCTCGGCCCGGGGCAGCTTGCGAACCCGCTGATCGTGCGCGACGACGCCGCTGGAGGCCAGCAGGCCCACCGCGATCGAGCGCAGCGCTTGCGGGGAAACCGGGCCCTTGCCGGCGGTCGCGCCATGCAGGAGTTGACGCTGCACCGCGGTGCGTCCGCCGAACGCCTTCAGCACGGCGCGCACCGCCAGGCGGATGCGGTCCCCCGGTTCCGACGGCGCCGGACCGCTGAGCGATTCCAGGATGCGCTCGCCGAGCGACCCGAGCTCGCGCTGGACCAGCGCATCCACGATGGCCTGGCGGTCGGCGAAGTACTGGTACAGGGTGCCGATGCTCACGCCGGCCACCGCGGCAATGCGGTTCGTCGTCAGCGCAGCCTCGCCCTCCCGGTCCAGGATGCGAAGGGCCGCCTCCAATATGAGTTCGACCTTGTGCCGGGCCCGCGCCTGGCTCGGCGCCCTGCGCACAAGTCCTTGATCCGTTTGCGTTTTTCGGGTCATGAAGGGGGCGTCGGAATGCGAGTACCCGAATGTGAGCGAAGCTCATATCCTGCCAGCCATCGACGCACGCGCACAAGGCCTCCGCAGGCGAGTGGGGCCTTTCGCACGCTGCACGACATCCCGAAAGGAAGGAAATGAACATGCTGCGCCATCTGATCGGTCACCTCGGCCTCGCCGCGGCCCTTGGCTCCCTCATGGTCGCTCCGGCGGCGGCGGCCGAACCCACCGAGCCCGCCGAGCAGTGGCAGGCTTCCGGGAGCCATTTCAACTGGGTGTCGCCGCTGCCCGAGAACCACGGCCGCAGCGTGAAGGTGTTCTATCGGTGCGCCGGGGATCCTGCGAAGCCGACCCTCGTCATGCTGCACGGCTTCCCGACCAGCAGCTTCGACTTCCGCCCGATGTTCGACCTCCTGCAGGCCGACTTCCACGTCTGCACCCTGGACTTTCCCGGCTTCGGCCTGTCCGACAAGCCCGCCGACGGTTTCGTCTATTCGCTTTCGCAGGACGCGCAGCTGGTGTGGGACTTCGTCTCCCGGATCCTGGGCGTGAAGGAGTTCATCCTGTTCTCGCACGATCGCGGGGACAGCGTGGCGCTGCGATTCCTCCAGCTCTACCAGGCCGCCCCGACCCGGCCATTCGTGGTGACGCACCAGTTCCTGACGAATGCCAACCTGTACCTGCCGCTGGCCAACCTGACCCACTTCCAGAAGGTCATGCTGAATCCGCAGACCAGCGCCGTTGCCGTGAGCCAGGTCACGCCGAAGCAACTGGCAATCGGCATGGGCGAAACGCAGTATTCCCCGCCCCTGCCGCCGGACGATGCGGAAGTGCGGGCCCTGGAGTACAACTTCGCCTACCAGGACGGCGTGCGGGTGATCCCGGCGACGATCCAATACCTGAACGAGCGCAAGAAGTTCGAGGACGGCTACTTGGCGTCGCTGGCTGCGAGCGACGTCCCGGTGACGCTGATCTGGGGCGTGCACGACATGGTGTCGCCGGTGCGGGTGGCGAACCACGTCTGGAGCAGCGCGCTGGCCACGCGCGCGGCACCCGCGTCCTATTGGCTGGCACCCTGCGCCAACCACTACCTGCTGCACGACCAACCGCAGGCGATCGCGGCGTTGATGCGGGCCGAGCTGGGCCTGCACGCCCCGGCGGCGCCAGCCAACCTGGCGCCGGACGCTTGCGCACCGGTGCTGGTGGACCGGCACTGACCGGATCTTCCGCTCGCAGACAGTTTGCCGCGGGCGGTCAGATCCCGTCGGAGTGCGACTTCTCCAGTTCGTCCGACAGGATCTGGAACGACAGCCAACCGAAATCGGGCGAACCCAGGGTCCGGGCCAGGCCACGCGCCGCTTCCGGTGGCCAGATTTCGGGGCGGCCTGCCGCTTCTGCGGCCAACTGGACCTGGCACGCTCTTTCCATGCAGACGAACCACCAGGCGGCCTCGTCGACGGTGCGACCGGTGCTGAACAGTCCGTGACCGACATGAATGGCGGTCTTGCACGGTCCGAATGCATCGGCGAAGCGTGCGGCGTCCTCCCTGGTCAATGCGATACGAGGTTCGCGGATGAGGGCCTGCTGTTCGAACAACACGCAAGCGTCCTGCGAGATCGGATCGAGCAACCGACCGAGGCTGGCCCATGCCTTGCCATGCGGCGTGTGGGCATGGCAGACCGCGGAAACCTCCGGGCGGGCCTCGTGGATCGCCGAGTGCAGCAGCAGCCCCACGGGGTTGACAGGCCTCGTTCCTATGAGCACCTGGCCGCGATGATCGACACACAGCAGGTCGGAAGGCGTGATGCGCGAGAAGGACACGCCGACCGGGTTCACCCACAGCAGCTCGGGATGCTCGGGATCGCGCACCGTCACGTGCCCGAGCAGCCCCTCGGCGAAACCCAGTTTCCCGAAAACGCGACAGACCGCCACCAGCCTCGCCCGCAGGTGCGTTCGCTCCTCTTCCATCGTCGCGAACTTCGGCGGAGTGCGCGTCGAAAACTGGCTTGCAGCCCGCTTCAGTGAGTCAGTGTCTGACATGAGATCTCCAGGCGATCGCGTTGCGGATCCGCCCCGTGGGATGGGAGGGCCATCGAGGCCCGGCCTGGCCATCAAGGGGCCGCCTGGCTTGGGAACTGCGGCATCTCCGGCGGGAACGACACCCAGTCGTGCTTGTGCCGGGTCCAGACAGCTCGTTGCGGAGCACCGAACGATGGGTCGGCGAAGCAGCCGACCGCCACTCCGATGGATTGCGGAAAGACTTCGGCGGTCCAGGCGACCGTCGAGCCGCAAGTCGGACAGAAGTAGCACTCGATGCCACGCCCTGCGTCCGAACCGCGCCGATACGTCCTGCGCTCTCCCGAAATCAAGACCTGGGCCCGCGGGAAATAGGCGCTCACACCGAACACGGAGCCCGTTCTTTTCTGGCACTCGGTGCAGCTGCAGGCACCCGTGCGCTCGGGCTGGCCCTTGCACTCCGCCCGCAGCCCCCCGCAGCAGCACGAAGCCACCCGCGACTCAGTCAACCGGCAGCTCCTGGGCGATGTTGCTGCGCACCCAGCTGCTCAGGCCCGAAGTGACGTTGTCGGCCCGCCAGGCCTGGAATCCGGGGTCCGCCGTCAATCGATCCATGCATTCGCCGTAAGCCTTGAAATCCGGGAACATGAAGGACACGACCGTGTTGCCCACCTCGCCTCCGGTCACGGTCCAGACGGAAGCTTGAGCCCCGTGCTTCCTCCAAAGCACCACGGCGGCCTGGATGCTGGCCCTGTACTTGGACATGTCAGCACCCGGATTGGGCTTGAAGACGAACTGCGCGACGCAACGTGCCATGGGATCTCCTCAATGGATCGAAAGACTTTTTGTTTTAAACGTATTAAATATACTTTTCATCAGGGAAAGTCCTCGATGGGCCCGCAGCGCACGTGTTCCTGGGTCTGCGACGATGGAGCAGCATGAGACCACTGCGCGCGCACCAATCCCCGTGGGCGCACATTCACCGCCTGGACCGTCGCCGTGGGGGCGCGCATGCGCCCGGTAAGGAAGGAGTGATCCATGAGTTTTGCCATCGCAGCGACCGCCACGGGCGGCGCCGCCATCGCCCTGGGTACGGGCTGGCTTTTCGCCGGACCGCTATTGCTCAAGCGATGGCGCATCGGGCCCGATCCGGCTGCGCTGCTTGTCGGCCGGCGCCTGGGCGCCGTCTACCTCGGAATGAGCGTCATCCTGCTGCTGGCCCGCACGCAGCCGGCGTCGCCGCTGCGAACCGCCCTGTCGGCGGGGATGCTCCTGGCCTTGGTCGCCCTGGCGGCGCTCGGGGTGTACGAGTTCATCGCCCGGCGCGCGGCAGCCGCGATCCTGGTGAGCGTGGTGCTCGAGCTGGTGCTCGCGTCGCTGTTTGCCTCCGATCTGCTCGGCATGTAGGGCGTGCGCCCTCGCGTCCATGGTGGGCGTGCATCGACTCCCCCTGCAGTGACCCGGCGTCCGAAGGCTCGTCCAGGGCTGGGCTGCGAACGGCGTTGCGCTCACGCAAGAGACCGCCAGGGCCTCATCCGCAGGAGGAACGCGGCGTCCCGATGCGCCGTGGGCCCTTCAGCGATTGACCGCCTGCATGGCTGCCTGGGGATAGCGCTCGCCGCGGGCAGCACCAGGCGGCAGCGCGCTCTCGAGGGCTTGAATTTCGTCCGTCCGCAGCTGTATCTGCACCGCTGCCAGGTTCTGCTGGAGCCGGTCGATGCTGCGCGTGCCTGGAATGGGCACCATGTCGCTGCCACGCCCGAGCAGCCAGGCCAGCGCGAGCTGGGCCGGCGTGCAGCCTCGCGCCGCAGCGAGTTGACGCACCGAATCGGCCAGGCGCAGGTTGGCTGCCAGGGCGTCGCCCTGGAATCGGGGCGTGTTGCGCCGGTAGTCCGCCGGATGGAGGTCTTCCGCGCTTCGGATTGCGCCGGTCAGGAAACCGCGCCCCAGGGGGCTGTAGGCGACGAACCCGATGCCCAGCTCGCGCGTCGTGGCCAGGATTTCCGGCTCCACATCCCGGGTCCACAGCGAGTATTCGGTCTGCAGGGCCGCAATGGGGTGGACGGCATGGGCACGCCGGATGGTCGCGGGCGCCGCCTCCGACAGTCCCAGCCAGCGAACCTTGCCGCTGCGCACCAGGTCGGCCATCGCACCCACCGTCTCCTCGATCGGCACGCGAGAGTCGACGCGGTGCTGGTAGTAGAGGTCGATCTCGTCGACGCCGAGCCGTCGCAAGCTCGCGTCGCAAGCCTGCTTGACGTACTCGGGACGCCCATCGACGCCGAGGAAGCTGCCGCCGGGACCGCGCACGTTGCCGAACTTGGTGGCCAGCACCACGCGATCGCGCCTGCCACGCAGCGCACGGCCCACCAACTCCTCGTTGTGCCCGCTGCCATACATGTCGGCGGTGTCCAGGAAATTCACGCCCAGCTCGATGGCGCGGTGGATCACCGAGATCGACGCGGCCTCGTCCGCCGGCCCGTAGAACTCCGACATGCCCATGCAGCCCAGGCCGATCGCGCTGACCTGCGGGCCATTGTGGCCAAGACGACGCTGCTGCAACGCTGCTCTCCTTCCAGATGAAGCCCGCATGCTAGGGCAATTCCAGGAAGGATGCAGGCCGGCAAAGGGTCACCGCGCCGCAGACCGGGCGAACAGGCGCCCCGCCAGGCTATCCCCGTGCGCAGGCGCCTGTCAGAGCCGGCCTTCCCCGCTGGCGAACAAGGCATCCAGCTTGCGCTCGAATTCGTGGTAACCGATGGCCTGGTAGAGCTCCTCGCGCGTCTGCATCGTCCCGACCATCGCCGCCTGCGTCCCGTCGCGGCGAATCGTCCGGTAGACCGTCTCGGCAGCACGGTTCATGGCGCGGAACGCGCTGAGCGGGTACAGCGCCATGGCCACGCCCGCCGCCGCAAGCTCGGAGACGGTGAACAGGGGCGTCCTGCCGAACTCCGTGATATTGGCCAGGATGGGCACGCCCAGGCTGGAGGCAAACCGGCGGTAGGTCTCGAGCTCGGAAGCCGCCTCCACGAAAATCCCGTCGGCACCGGCTTCGACCATCCGAGCGCAGCGCTCCAGGGCCGCGTCCACCCCCTCGCCGGCGATGGCGTCCGTGCGCCCGATCAGGTAGAAGCTCTCGTCGGTGCGCGCATCGACCGCGGCCTTGATGCGGTCCACCATCTCCTGGACCGGCACGATTTCCTTGCCGGGACGGTGTCCGCAGCGCTTGGCACCGACCTGGTCCTCGATGTGGCAGGCCGCCGCACCGGCCTGGATCAGGCTGCGCACCGTGCGCGCGATGTTGAATGCGCTGGGACCAAAGCCGGTGTCGATATCGACCAGCAACGGCGTTTCGCAGACCGCGGTGATCCGCCGCACGTCGACCAGGACGTCCTCCAGCGTGCTGATGCCCAGGTCGGGCAGGCCCAGCGATCCGGCGGCGACGCCGCCGCCGGACAGGTAGATGGCACGATAGCCCGCACCGCGCGCCAGCAGCGCGTGGTGGGCATTGATCGTCCCGACGATCTGCAGGGGCTGTTCGTCCCGCAGCGCCCGGCGAAATCGCTGACCCGGTGTCAGATGCTCCATGTCGTGGCCATTTCAATCCATCCAGATCCAGGGTCGCATCGCCCGATCACGCTCCTGCCATTCGGCGATCCGAGGCAGCATGGTGCGGGTCGAGTCGATCGCATCGAGTCCTTGAAGCAGGGCCTGGCGGCGCCGCGGATCGATGTGGAACGCCGCTTGCCACTGTCCCGGCCATTGGACCACGCCATTTTCCAGATCGACGACGAGTTGCACGGGCTGCCCGCGCCGCCGGCTTTGCTCCAGGCGATCGAGCAGCCACTCCACCTGGTCCGGGGGAAGCTGGATCGGCAGCAGCCCGTTCTGGTAGCAGTTGTTGCGGAAGATATCGCCATAGGAAGGGGCGATCAGGCAACCGATACCCAGCCCCTGCAGCGCCCACACGGCATGCTCGCGCGAGGAGCCGCAGGCGAAATTGGGGCCCGTCACCAGGATGCTGGCTTCCCGCCAGCCGGCCTGGTTGAGGATGAAGCCGGGATTCTCCGAGCCGTCCGCCAGGAACCGAAGCGGCTCCAGCGCCCACCGGCCCAGATGCTCCCGCGGGCATTGCGCCAGCTTCTCGATCCGGATGATGACGTCGGTGTCCACGTTGGCCAGCGGCAGGGGCGCGGCCACCCCGGTGATCGTGCGCACCGGCTTCATGCGACCCGCCCGCCGTCGACCCGGTCCACGATGGCACCACGGACCGCGCAGGCCGCGGCGACCGCCGGACTCGCGAGGTGCGTGCGGGCTCCCGGCCCCTGCCTTCCCACGAAGTTGCGATTGGACGTGGAGACGCAACGCTCCCCAGGCGCTACCGTCTCTCCGTTGGCCCCCACGCACAGGGAGCATCCAGGACGGCGCCACTCGAATCCCGCGGCGGCGAAGTCCCGGTCCAGCCCCTCGGCCTCGGCGACTCGCCGGACCTCCTCGGACCCGGGAACGACCCAGGCCGTCACGTGGGCGGCGACCCGGCGTCCGCGCACCATGGCGGCGGCCTGCCGGAGGTCCTCGATGCGGCCGTTGGTGCAGGACCCGATGAATACGCGGTCCACCCGGGTGCCCGCGATGGGCTGCCCGGGCCGCAGGTCCATGTAGGCCAGCGCCTGCGCGATCGCCCCTGCCGCTGCCGGATCGGACGCCCGCAGGGGATCCGGGACGTGCCCACCCAGCCCGATGGCCTGCTCGGGACTCGTTCCCCAGGTGATTTGCGGCTGGATGGCGCTGGCATCGATCGCCTCTTCACGATCGAAACGCGCTTCGGGGTCGCTTCGCAGGCTTCGCCAGGCGTCCACCGCCCGCTGCCAGTCCGCCCCCTTCGGCGCGTACGGTCGCCCCGCGAGCCATCCGAAGGTGACCTCATCGGGCGCGATCATGCCCATGCGGGCGCCCAGCTCGATGGTCATGTTGCACAGCGTCAGCCGTCCGGCCATGTCCAGGGCCTCCACGACCGGCCCCGCATATTCCACGGCATGGCCCGTCCCGGCGGAGGTCCCCAGCTTCGCAATGATGGCGAGCGCCAGGTCCTTGGCGCCCACGCCGGGCTGCAGCCGCCCGGTGATCGTGATGCGCATGCGCAGCGGACGCCTTTGCACGATGGTCTGCGTGGCCAGCACGTGCGTGATCTCGCTCGTTCCCGTGCCCCAGGCCAGGGCCCCGAGTGCGCCATGCGTGCTGGTGTGGCTGTCGCCGCAGACCACCAGGGAACCCGGCAGGGTCAGGCCGAGCTCCGGACCCATCACGTGGACGATGCCGTGACCGGGCTGGTCGCGCTCGAAGATGCGGATGCCGCGCTTGCGGCTGCCCTGCTCCAGCGCATCCACCAGGGCTTCGGCCCACGCATTCTCGCGGCCGGTTCGGTCGGGCCGGGACGAGACGACATGGTCCGCCGTGGCGAAGGTCAGCGCGGGGCTGTGGACCGCGATGCCGCGGCCGTCCAGCTCCGCGTACGCCGGTCCGCCGACCAGGTCGTGCACGAGGTGCCGGTCCACGTGCAGCAGCGCCGTGTCATCGCCCAGCTGCGCCACGACATGGCTGTCCCACAGCTTGTCGAAGAGGGTCCGGGCGCCCTGCGCAGCGACCGCGTTCATGCGTTCGCCGGCTCCACGTAGCGCTTCTCGAACTCCCACACCTCGGGAAATCCGACCAGTTCGTGCAGCTGCGCCATGGTGAAGGCAGGAACCGGCGAACCGGCCGTGCTGCCATGTTCCTTCAGCCAGGCGAAGTTGCGCTCCAGGGCCGCGCACACCACGCCCATGCCGGCCGAAGGGTAGATCGCGATGTCGAAGCCCCAGGCCTGCAGGTCCTGCCGGGGAATCTCGGGCGATTTGCCCGTGGGCACCATGTTCGCGAGCAGCCATGCATCGATGGAATCGCCCACCCGCCTGAACTCGTCCCCCGACTCCGGCGCCTCGATGAACACGATGTCCGCCCCGGCGGCGGCGAAGGCCTGGCCGCGCCGGATCGCCTCGTCCAGGCCCAGGGCGGTGCGCGAATCCGTCCGGGCGATGATCAGCGTGTCGTCATGCCGGCGGGCGTGGACGGCCACCTCGATGCGGCGCACCGCGTCGACCATCGGGACCACCCTGCGGTTGGGCGTGTGCCCGCACTTCTTGGGCATCTCCTGGTCCTCGATCTGGATGGCCTGCACGCCCGCGGCCTCGTAGCCGCGCACCGTCTCGCGCACATTGAGCAGGCCGCCGAATCCCGTGTCGGCATCGGCGATCAGCGGCGTGGAGGTGCCTTCGGCGATCGTGCGCGCGCGACCGACCATGTCGGTGTAGGTGGCCAGGCCCGCGTCGGGACGACCGAGATGGGAGCCGGAGATGCCATAGCCGGTCATGTACAGGGCCTTGAATCCCATCCGGTCGGCGATCCGGGCCGAGAACATCTCGAAGACGCCGGGAGCGAGGACGAATTCCCCGCGGGTCAGCAAGTCCTTCAGGCGCGTGGTGGAAGTCATGTGAAGATCCTTTCAACGAATGCGAGCGATCGGGACGGCCGTCCATCAGCCGGCGAATCGCCCGTGGACACGGCGCTCCACGGCCAGCAGCAGCCAGCTCGCCACGGTCGCGAGAAAAACGAGCAGCAGCGCCAGCGCGAGGATGACGTCGGTGTTGTTGCTCTCCATGGCCTTGATCAGCAGGTAGCCGATACCGCGCTGGGACGCGAACATCTCGCCGATGAGCGTGCCCAGCAGCGTCAGGGAGAATCCGAAGCGGAAACCGGTGACGATCTCCGGCAGGCTCGCCGGCACCAGCACGTGGGCAAACATCTGCGCGGGACCCAGGCGCATCGCCCGGGCCGCGCGCACGTACACCTGCGGGATGTTGCGAACGGCGTTCATGGTGAACAGCACCACCGGGATGATGCCGTGCATGGTGCCGAAGGCGACCTTGGCCGACATGCCCAGGCCGAAGAGCAGCAGCACGATCGGGTAGAGGGTGATCTTCGGGATCGAATACAGACCCACCAGCAGCGGCTCCGCGACCTCGCCCGAGAGCCGGTGGGCCCCCAGCGCCACGCCCAGGCCCAGTCCTCCAGCCAGAGAAATCACCAGCGCCAGGGCGAATGCGCGGCCGGTTTCCATGGCGTGGCCGGCAAAGTCGGGTGCCAGCACCAGATGCGCGAGCTTGCGTACAGTGGCCGTCGGCGAGGTGAGGACCTGCGCTCCCGCGGCCCACGACAGCAGCTGCCATGCCGCAAGCAAGATCGCGAGCAGCAGCAGCCGGTCCTGCAGGACCTGCCGCGAGCCCGAGCCAGTCCCCGGCAACGCACCCATCGCGGGAACTGACATCAGCGGCCTCCGCGCTTGAGGTACATGCGTCGCTCCCAGGTGTGGAGAACCATGTTCAACCCACCCACGAATCCGAGCAGCAGCACCATGAGTCCGTACATGGTGGAATTGTCGAAGCTGTTGTAGGCGAAGGCGATGTCGAATCCGAAGCCGGCGCCGCTGAGCACGAACTCACCGGCGATCACCCCGATGAACGAATAGGCGATCGACAACTTCAAGCCTGTGAACAGGTAAGGCGCGCACGAGGGCAGGACGACGTGGACCATCTCCTGCAGGGGCGACAGGCGCAATGCGCGCGCGGTGCGCCGCAGTGCCAGCGGAACACGCTCGAAACCCTGGAGGGTGCTCATCGCCATGGCGACGAAGGAGAAGATGAACCCGATGGCCACCAGGGGCCAGCGGTTCAGTCCGAACAGTACGATGAACAGCGGATAGAAGACGAAGGTCGGCACCGCGTAGTAGCTGGCAAGCAGCGGGTCGGCCGCCACGCGCAGGCGCGGCATGCGGTACAGGAGCCAGCCGATGCCGAAGCCCACGATCACGGCGAGCCCGCAGGCGATGGCCACGTTCGTGAGCGTCAGGAGAATGTGCGCGGTGTACTGGCCGGAGGCGAGCAGGCGCAACGCGCCCCGCAGCATCTGCGACGGCGCGATCACCGCCACCGGATCGATGCGACCGGCCCGGCAGGCGGCCTCGAGTGCGGCCAGCGCAGCGAGGACCACGGCCAGGCGAACCCAGCCGGCACGGCTGACGAAGCTCATGCCATCCCCGCGGACTGGCCGTAGGCCAGGGACTTCTGCGATTCGGTGCGCAGGGTGGACCACAGGCGCGCCGTGATGCGGCCGAAGCGCTCGTCGGTGACGATGTTGCTGTCCCGCTCGCGTGGCCAGCCGGTGGTCACCACGTCGAGGAACACCCCGGGGCGCGCCGACATCACGCCGACGCGATCCGACAGCATGGCCGCCTCGTCCAGCGCGTGGGTGATCAACAGCACGGTGGCCCCCGTGTCCCGCCAGAGCTTGAGCAGTTCGTCTCCCATGAGCAGGCGCGTCTGCTGGTCGAGCGCGCCGAACGGTTCGTCGAGCAGCAGCAGGCGCGGGCGCATGACCAGGGTGCGGGCAATGCACAGGCGCTGGCGCATGCCCCCCGACAGCTGGGCGGGGTAGTGCCCGGCAAATCCGCGCAAGCCCATGAACGACAGCGCATGGTCCACCCGCGAACGGATCTCGGCGCCGTCCATGCCAGCCCTGCGCAGCCCGAACGCGGCGTTCTCGTACACCGTCAGCCAGGGAAAGCTCGCGTCCTGCTGGAACACGATTCCCACGCCGTCCGGCACCGTTGCGTCGACCGGCCGTCCTTCGAATTCCACCGTGCCGCCCGACGGCCGGGCGAGCCCGGCAAGGACGTCCAGCAACGTCGACTTGCCGCAGCCGGAGGGCCCCACCACCGAGAAGAACTCGCCGCGGCGCAGGTCCAGGTCGATCGGGCCAAGTGCGTGCACCGGCTGCGCACCCGCCGCCCCGGGGTAGACACGGGTGACGCCGCGCAGGCTCGCGTGGGCCGGCTGCGCCATGCCTGTCGGGACGACATCGCCTGCGGCCTCGTGCAGGCGCACCGGGGCGGGATCCGCGACCATCACTTGCTGCGCAGGTCGGCCGGCAGGTAGCTTTCGTCGACGACGGTCTTCCAGTCGAAGGGCCCCTCGGGCACCGCCTTCACCATCTGGAGTCCCTTGAGCATGAAGGCCATCCCCTCGTAGTCGAATCCGCCGCGGCTCCAGTAGACCCCCTTGGCCGCCAGCACGCTGTCGATGGCGGCTTTCGCCTGTTCGGTCGGGATCTTGTATTCACGCGCCATGATGGGGGCGGCCTCGTCCGGATGGGCCTGGATGAACTCCACCGCCTTGCGGCGGGCCGAGATGATGCCGCGGATCACGTCGGGGTGCTTCTGCAGGTAGTCCGTGCGGACGATGCCGACCGTCTGGGTCACCCGCGGGGCGATGTCGGAGGACCACCAGGCCGCGCGGAAGTTGTTCTTCTCCTTGCTCCACACGGGCTCGGTCACGTACGTCATGTCCACGCCCCCCTCGCGCAAGGCCGTGAGGCCCGAGCCGATGCCGCCCACCGACTTGCGCTCGACCGAGCTTTCGAGCTTCTCGTCCTTGAGCATGACCGAGGTGATGATGTCCGTCACCGACTTGGGGCTGGAGTAGCCGAGCTTCTTGCCCTTGAGGTCCGCGAACTTCTTGATGCTGGCATCGTCCTTGCGCGTGATCCACACCTGGTCGGCCACGGACAGCACGCCGCCGTGGACGATGGTGAGCTTCACGCCCTGCTGGATGGCCGCGATGGCCGCCGGGAGCGCGACCTCGCCGTAGGGAATCTCGGAGGCCAGTGCGTTGCGGATCGTGGTCCCGCCGCCCGCGGAGGTGATGAACCCCGTGACGTCGATGCCGGCATCCGACTTGAACCAGCCCTTCTCGCGGGCGATCGCGAAGGGCACGCCGTACATGCCCGTTCCGAAGTGCGTGACGGTCAGATCCACCGCCAGGGCCGAAGTCGCCGCGAGTATCCCGGTTGCCGCCACCGCGGCGCGAAAGAGTCGAAACATGCCAGTCTCCTATTCGAATGGGGATTGCCTTGAACCGAGGCAAGTCGGTGCATCAATCTCTTGTTGTGCACAACGGCAAACTTTATGCGGGCCGATCCGTGAAGGATCCCAGGGATTTCCCGTGGATGGCCCAGACGAACAGCATTTGGTGTGCACAATCGGGCCTCCGCGATGATTCGCGGAGGCCCAAGAACGCTGAAGGGGAAGGAGCTGCATGGAGCACAAGCAGGCCAACGCCGCGGACCAGGCCTATGCCTACGTGCGCGAGCGCGTGATTTCGGGAGACTTCGCCGCGGGCACGCGGCTGACGGAATGGCAGATCGCGGATGCGCTGGGCACCTCGCGCACGCCGGTGCGAGAGGCCATGCGCCGGCTGGTGGGCGACGGGTTCCTGCAGTTCCGCCCGAATGTCGGCACCTTCGTGGGCTCCTACTCCACCAAGGAGATCAGCGAGCTGTTCGAGCTGAGGGCGTTGCTCGAGTCGGAAGTCGCCGGCGCCGCCGCCCTGCGGATTTCCGGCGAGCAACTCGAGCAGCTGACCGTGCTGCAGCAGCGCATCGAGGAACGCGGGTTGGACCTCGGCCGCGACAACCTCGAGCGCATCGCAGGCCTCAATCGCGAGTTCCACCGCCTGATCGCGCAGGCCAGCGACAGTCCTCGAACGGTCGGCATGCTGACCAACGCCATCGAAGCCCCGGTGGTCCAGCAGACATTTCGCCGCTACAGCACCGCACAGCTGCAGCGCAGCTTCCACCAGCACCGTGAATTGATCGATGCCTTCCAGTCGCGCGACCGCTCCTGGGCACGCGATGCCATGAGCTGCCACGTACGGGCAGCACGCTTTGCCATGCTCAACGCGTCGAGTGAACAGGCGGGGGGATCATGAACGCCATCCGCCGCGTGCGCGCCGGCGTGCTGGAAGTGGCGTACCACGAGTGCGGCCCCGCTGCGGGTCCGCCGGTCATCCTGCTGCACGGCTTCCCCTACGACATCCACAGCTACGAGGGTGTCGCCCCCCTGCTGGCGCAGCAGGGATGCCGGGTGCTGGTGCCCTACCTGCGGGGCTACGGCCCCACGCGCTTCCTGTCGGACCGCACGCCGCGTTCGGGCGAGCAGGCCGTGCTCGGCGCGGACCTGGTCGCCTTCATGGATGCGCTGGCCCTGCCGCGGGCCGTGCTGGCGGGCTACGACTGGGGCGGTCGTGCAGCCTGCGTGGTGGCGGCCCTCTGGCCGCGGCGCTGCACGGGCCTGGTCTCCGTCAACAGCTACAACATCCAGGACATCGCTCGCGCCATGGAGCCGGACCTGCCGGCCAACGAGAAGGTCTACTGGTACCAGTACTACTTCCACCTGGAGCGCGGCCGGCTCGGGCTGCAGCGTGACCGGCGCGGCCTCTGCCGGCTGCTGTGGCAGGACTGGTCGCCCACCTGGAAATTCGACGACGCCACTTTCGAACGCAGCGCCGCGGCCTTCGACAACCCGGACTTCGTTGACGTGGTGATCCACTCCTATCGCCACCGCTACGGGCTGGTCCCCGGCGACCCGGACGTGGCGGCGATCGAGGCCCGGCTGGCAGCGCAGCCCCCCATCACCGTGCCTGCCGTCACCCTCGACGGCGCCGATGACGGCGTGCGTGCGGCGCAGCAGGCAGCGGCGCACGCACGCCACTTCGTCGGCGCTCGCGAGCACCAGGTCGTGCCCGGTGTCGGCCACAACCTGCCGCAGGAGTGGCCCCAGGGATTCGCAGGCGCGGTCCTCAAGCTGGTGCGAGGCGGAGGCTGACCTGCGCGACGCCCCGCCGGCCCGCCTACTTGCCGGCGATGCGCAGCAGGTGCTGCCAGGCGCGCTGCAGGAAGCCGGCCCGCTGCACGTCGGCCTGCGCCACCAGCGGCGCCTCCGCCAGGGTCTTGCCGTTCGCGCTGGCGACCACCTTGCCGACCACGGCGCCCTTGGCCACCGGGGCTTCCAGGTCGGGCTTGATCTGCACCGCGGTCTGCACCTTCTGGCCGCGCGGCACCGTGACGGACCACGGGGACGCCAGGACCGCGGGAACGGTGTCCGCCTTGCCGAAGGCCACCTTGGCCGTCGCCACCGTCGCATTGGCATCGAAGGGCGTGACCTTCTCGAAGCTGCCGAAGCCCCAGCCCAGCAGCGCACGCGTCTCGTCCGCGCGCGCCTGCGAGGTCGGCGTGTGGAGGATGACCGTGATGAGGCGCATGCCGTTGCGCTTGGCGGAGGTCACCAGGCAGTAGCCCGCCGCCTCGGTGTGGCCGGTCTTCAGCCCGTCCACGGAGGGATCGGTGTACAGCAGGGCATTGCGGTTGCCCTGCTTGATCCCGTTGTAGGTGAAGTCGCGCTCCGCGTAGATCGGGTAGTAGTCCGCGCTCTCGCGGATCACCGCGCGCGCGAGGATGGCGAGGTCCCGCGCCGACGCCATGTGGTCCGGGTCGGGCAGGCCCGTGGCATTGACGAAGTGCGTGTGCGTCATGCCCAGGCGCTGGGCCTCGGCGTTCATCAGCTTGGCGAAGGCTTCCTCCGAACCGGCCATGTGCTCGGCGATCGCCTTGGCCGCGTCGTTGCCGGACTGGACGATGATGCCGCGCAGGATGTCGATCACCTTGGCCTGGCCATGCAGCGGCAGGTACATGCACGACTCGACGCTCGAGCCGCGGCACCAGGCGTGCTCGCTGACGCTGACCAGGTCGTCCTGCTTGAGCTTGCCGGAGCGCAGCGCCTGCTCGACCAGGAAGCTCGTCATCATCTTCGTGAGCGACGCCGGCGGCAGCGGCTCGTCCGCGTTGGCGGAGGCGAGCACCTCCCCCGAGTCGAAGTCCATCAGCAGCCAGGCCTTGGCAGGCAGCGCTGGCGCGCCGTCGGCCAGCGCGGTCTGGGCCGCCAGGGGCGGCATGGCGGACTCGGCGGCGGCTTCGGTCTTGCGGACGGCCTTCCTGGGAGCCTGGTGCTTGCTGGAAGCGTGCTTGTGCGGATGGTGCACTGCCGACCAGGCGTCCGCGCCAGGCCACAGGGTGGCGGCGGCAATGGCACAAGCGAGGGGCAGGAGGTTGGAGGGCTTGAATTTCATCTTGGTCGACGGTGCGCGGGGGATGGAGGCGAGGATCGGAAACATGTTGCTGGGGCGTGGCAAGCGCCGACCGCGCCTCCTGTTGGGCGGCGCAGGCCCGGGTAGGGATTGTGAACGCCCCACACAGCCCTGCCTTGGAGCTGCCCGTCGACCCGGAGTTGCATCCACCCGGCGGATGGAGGCAGGCCGGCGCCTGGACGACTACGAAACGATTACGTGTCACCCCATCGCGGTAGAGCGCACACCTGCCACCCGGCGGTGACCGCTGCGCCAAGTGCTGCCGCACTCCGTTTGTGCTGGCAAGGCGGCGCAGGCTGGCGGCCGCCCTCTACCCTCACGCAGACGGCGAGCCCCCATGCCCGGGAAAAGCCGCCCCAGGCACAGCGCGCGCCGCGGGACCGCTAGCGCGTGTTCAGGCCTTCTTGGCCCAGGCGCTGCACCAACCCTTGGCCTGAACCTGCTTGCCCCCGAAGATCGGGCAGGCGCCAGCGGCATCGGCAGGCTTGCCCTGGTACAACGCGCAATTGCCGCAATGCTGGCCGGCGGCGTACTTCGGGAAGCGCTTGGTGTCCGCCTTGGTTGCATCGGCCACGTAGCCCAGCGCCACGGCCTGCGGATCTTTCGCATCCAGTTTCGCCTGCGCGTGGGCGGCAGAAGCAAGAGCTGCGCTGCCGGCTGCAACGGTCATCAGGAAGGTACGGCGGGTGTTCATGGGGAAAGTCTCCGGAAGTGAAATTGCCTGCAGGAGGCGATGGACGCTGCAGCGCGAGAAAGAACCGCGCACGCGGCGGTGGGAAAGAGGGCCAGGGCGTCGAGCACAGCCAGTCTCATGACGGTCGACGCCAGGTACGCCGAGCGATCAGGAAGGCCCGATAGCCCGCTTCCAGCACCCACAGCAGCGGCGGCGTGCCGAGCAGGCGCCCAGCCCAGGCCCAGCCCGGCAGGCAGCGCCAGAGCGTGGTGAATGCTTCGGCGCCACTGACCAGCCTGCCATCGGGCCGCCGCAGATGCAATCGAGCCAGCGCCTCGTCGCGGGTCAACCCGGGACCGAGCTGCGCTGGCGTGCATGCGCTGACGTCCACCCAGTCGACGAACTGTGCTCCGGCCTGGCGGCGGTACAAGGCGATTTCGCGCGAGCAAACAGGGCAAGCACCGTCGAAATACAGGGTGAGAGGGGGCTGGGAGCGAGGTGGGGCAACCGCCATGGAGAAATCATAGCCACTCACGACTCAATATCGATTCGCTCTTCTATTTTCCGGCGATTTTGGTAAGCTTTTACGATTCAATTCCAACTCAACAGACAGCGCGCCGTGGCAAAGCCAGCACCGCCTTCGCGAGCCGCCGCTCCCCCTGCGTCATCGGCTGCCCCATCCGGGTTCCGCAGCGGGGCTGTCGCACGCCTGGCCCAGATGCCGGTGGCGACCCTGCGTACCTGGGAGCAACGCTACCAGGCAGTGCTCCCGGCCACCTTGCCCTCGGGACACCGGATGTACTCCCCGGCCGACGTGCAGCGCGTGCTGCTGCTGCGAAGGCTCACACGCGAGGGATACGCGATCGGCTCGATCGCTGCGCTGGACGTCGAACGACTGCAGGACCTGGCCGACGGCCGGACCGCCGGGCGACCGGGCACGGCGCAGAAGCTGGCGGCGTCGGGACTGCGTGCCGTCGTGATCGGCCAGGCGCTGGCGGTGCGGCTGCAAAGGCCGGCGGTGACACGCGGGCTGTCCCGCACGCTGCGTGCAGTGGCCGTGTTCGACACCCTGGAGGAAGCCGCGCGCGCCCGGCACACGAAGCCTTGCGACCTGCTTCTGTGGCAGGTGCCGCCCTTGCAAGCCGACCCCACGCCAGTCCTGCTCGCGGCAAGGCGTGTCTGGCAGCCGCGCCTGACCGCGGTGGTCTACCGCTTCGCCGATGCGACAGTGCGAAGGCGCCTGAGCGATGCAGGCGCCGCCATCACGCGCGAGCCTCCGGACGACGAGGCATGGTCCGCCTGGCTGGCCTCGCTGGAAAGCTCGACCGCCGGGGCGCACCGACCGCAGCCGCTGCCCGAACCCGCGCCCGCGCCCGCAGCGAGCGATGCGCCGGCCAGGCCGCGCTTCGACGAGGCCACGCTCACAGCGATCGCGGGCCTGCCGCCACGAATGGCCTGCGAATGCCCCCGCCATGTAGCGGAGTTGCTGATGCAGCTCACCAGCTTCGAAAGCTACAGCGCGGGCTGCGCCGACAGGAACGCGGCCGACGCGCAACTGCACACTTACCTGCGGCAGGTGGCCGCGGCCGCGCGGACCCTGTTCGAGTCGGCCCTGGAACGCGTGGCGCTGCACGAGGGCCTGTCGCTGACAGGAGGCTGAAGGACAGGATGCAGACCGGCACGATGCGAAAGGCCCTGGGCGCCACGGCGCTGGGCATGGCGCTGGCCACGGCGCATACTGGCGCGATGGCCATCGAGGAACCCACCTACCAGGTCGTGCGGCGGCTCGATGGCGTCGAGGTGCGGCAGTACGCCCCTTACGTGGTGGCGCAGGTGCGGGTCGACGGCAGCGCCGACGAGGCGGGCCGACAGGCCTTCCCCATCCTGGCCGGCTACATCTTCGGCAAGAACAAGGGCGAGAGGAAGCTGGAGATGACGGCGCCGGTCACGCAAGCGCCCGTGCCGGTGAAGATGGCCATGACAGCGCCCGTCACGCAGACCGCGGCGAACGGCGGCTACATCGTGCAATTCGTGCTGCCGCGCGAGGTCACGCTCGCGACCGCGCCCGCGCCGCTGGATCCGCGGGTGGAACTGCGCGAGGTGCCGGGCGCGCGCGTGGCGGTCATCCGCTACTCGGGCTTCTGGTCGCAATCGAACTACGAGGAACACCTGGAAAAGCTGGAAGCGGCCTTGCGCGCGGCCGGCCTGGCGTGGAGCGGCGAGCCGGTGCTGGCGCGCTACAACCCTCCGTTCACGCCCTGGTTCCTGCGCCGCAACGAGGTCTGGCTGCAGCTCGATCCAGGCGCCCCGGGCAGGACGGGGCCCTGAGGCGCCCTGCCGGCGCTGCGCTCGCGCCTCAGGGCCGATCGGCCGGCGGCTGGCTGCAGGAAGCGGCCACGCTGTCGGCCAGCGCGCGGCCGCTGAGCCAGGCGCCTTCCACGCGGCCTCCGGCCAGCCAGTCGCCGGCCAGTCCCAGCCGCAAGCCCGGATCCCAGGCGTGGCGGGAGGCGTCGCCCGCTTCGGTCTGCGCATACAGCCAGCGATGCGCGGTCCAGGCGGCCGGCGCGGGCGCGCCCCAGGCCGAGAACGCGGCGAGCAACTCGGCGGCGACCGCCTGCGCGTCGCTGTCGCGATGCTCGCTGCTCCAGCCGGATTCGGCATGCAGCAACCAGGTCTCCACGCCGCCGCGCCCCGGCTTGGCGCTGTCGCGCGCGATCCAGCGCAGGGGGCCGCTGTTGACGAAGGCCGCCTCGAAGGGCAGCGCCGGCGGCAGGTCGTAGCGCAACATCAGCGCCCAGCACGGATGCATCGCCGCCGCATCGGCCCGGCGCGCGAGCAGCGCGCTGTGCGGCGCCGCCAGCGCCTGTGCCTGCGGCGCGGGAAGCGCCAGCACCACCGCGTCGAAGCGATCGCTGTCGCCGGTGACCAGGTCAGCGCCCTGCTCGCGCGAATGCAGGCGCCAGCCCTGCCCGTCGCGCTCCAGGGCGGTGATCGTGGCGTGGAAGCTCACGGGCAGGTCGGCCGCGAGCCCTTCGGCCGCAGCGCGCATGGACGGGGTGCCCACGTAGCGCACGAGGGCCGGCGCGTC
Organism: Burkholderiales bacterium; assembly: GCA_028868995.1. Taxonomy (GTDB): domain Bacteria; phylum Pseudomonadota; class Gammaproteobacteria; order Burkholderiales; family Burkholderiaceae_C; genus Ramlibacter. The sequence goes on from JAGWTH010000017.1 coordinate 46,586, forward strand.
CTTTTCGGCGCCCGCCGCACGCCGCAGGCCGCCGCCCCCGAGCACGGCCGGGCGCACCGGCCAGGCCGCGGCGCGGCCAGCGGCGATCCAGCGCGCCACCTCCTGCTGGAAATCCGGATCGCGGACGGTGAAGTACTGCGCGCCGTGGTCGCACTGCCAGCCCTCGCCGTGGCGCGTGGCCATGCGGCCGCCCGGCGCACCGCTTTTGTCGAACAGCCGCACGAGGCAGCCCTGCTCGCGCAGGCGCCGGGCGCAGGACAGGCCGGCAAGCCCGGCGCCGACGATCGCCACACGGGCGGCAGGAGGGGAAGGAGCGAAGTTCACGGCGACCGATTGTCCTGCACCGCGGAGCGCCGATGCTAAGATCCGCGCCGATTTTGCTGGCCCCTGGCCACGCGCACCGGTCCGGGCGCTGGCAGGCCGACCCCACCCGACTGCCCCTGTCCTTGGAACGCATCGCCCCGTCCGACACCCGCGCGAACACGGTCCCTCCCCGCCTGGTCGGCTGGCTGGGCTACGGCGGCCTGCTGCCCTTCGTCGGACTGGCCGTCGCGCGGCTCATGGGCCTGGGCCCCGCAGGAACGGCCGGCAATGCATTGATCGCCTACGGCGCGGTGATCCTGAGCTTCGTGGGGGCGCTGCACTGGGCCTTCGCGATGACCCTGCCCGCGCTGTCCGCCGACCTGCGCCAGGGCCGCTATGCCTGGAGCGTGCTGCCGTCGCTGGTCGCCTGGGTGGCCTTGCTGCTGCCCGCCGTCGCGGGGGCGCTGCTGCTGGCGGCCACCTTCTTGCTGCACCTGTGGCAGGACCACCGGCTTGCGAAGGCCGCGGACGCCGCCCTGCCGGCCTGGTACCTGCCGCTGCGGTGGCGGCTCACCGCGGTTGCGGTCGCCTGCCTGGCGAGCGTCGCGCTGCGCTGAGCAACGCAGCCGCGGCGCGTCCGACGAGGGCTACTCCAGCCCCAGCTCCTGGATCTTGCGGGTGATGGTGTTGCGGCCGATCCCCAGCTTCTGCGCCGCCTCGATGCGCCGGCCGCGCGTGTTCTGCAGCGCGGTGAGGATCAGCTTCGATTCGAAGCGCTTGGTGAGCTGGTCCCACACGTCGTGATGGCCGGCGGCCAGGAGGTGCTGGGCTTCGGCTTCGAGGGCGGACTCCCAGCCGGCGAGGGTCGGGGTCGCAGGGAAGACTTCGGCCGGGGCTTCCGTCGCGGGGGCGGCGGGAGCGGCAACGGGGACGGATGGGACGGCGGCGCCCCCGACCCGGGCCTCCCCCAGGGCGGAAGGAAGGGCAGCCGAGGGGGCGGATTCCAGGACTTCGGGGGGCAGGTCCTTGGGTTCGATCAGCTGCGCCGGGGCCATCACCGTGAGCCAGTGGCAGATGTTCTCCAGCTGGCGCACGTTGCCGGGGAAGGCGAAGGACATCAGCCGCTCGATCGCGGCGTCGGAGATGCGCTTGGGCTCCACGCCCAGCTGCTTGGCGCTTTGCTGCAGGAAGTGGCGCGCCAGCATGGGGACGTCCTCGCGGCGCTCGCGCAGCGCCGGCAGGCGCAGGCGGATCACGTTGAGGCGGTGGAACAGGTCCTCGCGGAACACGCCTTCCTTGACGCGCTGCTCCAGGTCCTGGTGCGTGGCCGCGATGACCCGCACGTTGGCCTTGATCGCGTTGTGGCCGCCCACGCGGTAGAAGTGGCCGTCCGACAGCACGCGCAGCAGCCGCGTCTGCAGGTCGAAGGGCATGTCGCCAATCTCGTCGAGGAACAGCGTGCCGCCCTCGGCCTGCTCGAAGCGCCCCCTTCGCATCGTCTGCGCGCCGGTGAAGGCTCCGCGCTCGTGGCCGAACAGCTCCGACTCGAGCAGGTCCTTCGGAATCGCCGCGGTGTTGATCGCCACGAAGGGCCCGTTGGCGCGCGGCGAGTGCTTGTGCAGCGCACGCGCCACCAGCTCCTTGCCCGAGCCCGACTCGCCGGTGATCATCACCGTGACGTTGCTCTGCGACAGCCGCCCGATCGCGCGGAACACGTCCTGCATCGCCGGCGCCTGGCCCAGCATCTCGGGCGCGGCAGCCATGCGTTCCTCGGCCACCTCCTCGCGCTGGCTTTCCTCCACCGCGCGGCGAATGAGCTCCACCGCCTTGGGCAGGTCGAAGGGCTTGGGCAGGTATTCGAAGGCGCCGCCCTGGAAGGCCGACACGGCGGAGTCCAGGTCCGAGAAGGCCGTCATGATGATGACCGGCAGGCCCGGGTGCTTTTCCTTCACCTTGGTCAGCAGGTCCAGGCCCGAGCCGCCCGGCATGCGGATGTCGCTCACCAGGATCTGCGGGCCGTCCTCGTCGTTGGCCGCTTCCAGCGCGCTCAGCACCTCGCGCGCGTTGGTGAAGCTGCGCGTGGGCAGGTCCTCGCGCATCAGTGCCTTTTCGAGCACGAAGCGGATGGATTGGTCATCGTCAACGATCCAGATCGGCTTCATGTCTTCCTTCGGTCAACCTCGATGCAAGTTCTTCGTCCCTAGGGCAGGGGGATCAGGATCTTGAAATCCGTCCGCCCCGGCACGCTGTCGCACTCGATCAGGCCATGATGCTGCTGCACGAAGGTCTGCGCCAGCGTCAGCCCCAGGCCGGAGCCGCCTTCCCTGCCCGACACCAGCGGGAAGAAGATGCGGTCCTTGATCGAGTCCGGCACGCCGGGCCCGTTGTCGATGACATGCAATTCCAGTGCCAGTCGGTAGCGCTGCTTGCCGAAGGTGACCTGGCGGCCGATGCGCGTCTTGAAGGTCAGCTGCGCGTCGCCCGCGGCGATGCGCTCGGCCAGCGCCTGGCAGGCATTGTGGGCGATGTTCAGCACGGCCTGGATCAGCTGCTCGCGGTCGCCGCGGAACTCGGGGATGGAGGTGTCGTAGTCGCGCACGACCCTCAGCCCCTTGGGGAACTCCGCCAGGATCAGCGAGCGCACCCGCTCGCACACCTCGTGGATGTTGACGTCGCCCACCACGTGCGGGCGGCGGTGCGGCGCCAGCAGGCGGTCGACCAGGGTCTGCAGGCGGTCGGCCTCGTGGATCACCACCCGCGTGTACTCCTTGAGCGACGGGTCGATCTCCATCTCCAGCAGCTGCGCCGCCCCGCGGATGCCGCCCAGCGGGTTCTTGATCTCGTGCGCGAGGTTGCGAATGAGCTCCTTGTTCGCCTGGGCCTGGTCGATCAGGCGCTCCTCGCGGTCCTGCCGGGTCTGCGCCTCCAGCGGCAGCAGCTCCACCACGAACTCGTCGGGGGTGTCGGTCTGGGCCAGCACCACGTGCACGGGCATGGGCTCGGCCTGGTGGCGCACCAGCCTCGCGTCGTAGCGCAGCGCCGCGTACTCGTTGCCGCGGGCGCCGTCGAGCGCCGTGCGCAGCACGTGCGGCTCGGTGAAGAAGCCCAGGAAGCTCGTGCCCTCGATGGTGCGGCGCGAGGTGCCCACGGCATCCTCCAGCGCCGCGTTGGCGAACAGCACCGTGCCGTCGCCCCGCACCACGGCCACCAGGGTGGCCAGCAGGTCGAAGGACTGGAAGCGCTGCGAGGAGGGGGAGGAGGAAGGCTTGTTCAAGCCCTCATTTTGCCGCCGGGCTGGACGCCTGCGCCCCGCCGGACACGCGGGCCAGCTCGCGCTGCAGGCCGGCGACGTCCTGGTCGGCGCGCTCCAGGGCGGCCTTGAGCTCGGCCACCCGGTCCAGGTACTTCTGGTAGTTCTTGTGCTCGGGGCCCAGCTTCTCGGGCTCGCCGTTGTTGTATTCCTTGGCGATCGCGTCGCGGCGGGCCTGGGCCTTCTTCAGCTCGGCCTCCAGGATGGAGCGGGCCTCGGCGTCGCGGGCCTTCTGCTCGTCGGCGCTCACGCGCTTTTCGCTCATGCCGCCGCCGGGCGCGGGGCTGGCCTTGTTGACCTTGGTGCCCTCCACGATGGTCACGTTGCCGCCCGCGATGGGCTTGCAGCCCTTGGCCTGGGCCTCGGCCCGGTCGTTGGTGTAGGTGTTGCCGCAGCGCCAGATCTGCTGGGACTGCGCCTGGGCGAGCGCCGCGGCGGCGAGGAGTGCGAAAGGAATCAGGACGTGACGGATCTTCATCGGTTTCTCCGCGCACGCAAGGCGCACGCAGGGGGGTGGACCAGTATGACCCAAACTCTGCAGATTGCCAATTAAGCTGTTGATTCAAAAAAGAAAACGGGCGACGCCTGTCGCCCGTTGACCGCCGCCGGTCCGGGCGCGGCGGCGGCAAAAGAAAAGCGGCCCGAAGGCCGCTTTTTCCTGGAAGCCTGGGGCTTACAGGGAGTAGTACATGTCGAACTCGATCGGATGCGTCGTCATGCGGAAGCGGGTCACTTCCTGCATCTTCAGCTCGATGTAGGCGTCGATCATGGTGTCGGTGAACACGCCGCCCTTGGTCAGGAAGGCGCGGTCCTTGTCCAGGTACTCCAGGGCCTGGTCCAGGCTGTGGCAGACGGTCGGGATCTTCGCGTCCTCTTCCGGCGCCAGGTGGTACAGGTCCTTGGTCGCGGCCTCGCCCGGGTGGATCTTGTTCTCCACGCCGTCCAGGCCCGCCATCAGCATGGCGGCGAAGCCCAGGTACGGGTTGCAAGTGGGATCCGGGAAGCGCACCTCGATGCGGCGACCCTTCGGGTTGGCCACGTACGGGATGCGGATGGACGCCGAGCGGTTGCGGGCGGAGTACGCCAGCTTCACCGGGGCCTCGAAGCCGGGCACCAGGCGCTTGTAGCTGTTGGTGCCGGGGTTGGTGATGGCGTTCAGCGCGCGGGCGTGCTTGATGATGCCGCCGATGTAGTACAGCGCGAAGTCGCTCAGGCCGGCATAGCCTTCACCGGCGAACAGGTTCTTGCCGTCCTTCCACACGGACTGGTGCACGTGCATGCCGGAGCCGTTGTCGCCGACGATGGGCTTGGGCATGAAGGTCGCGGTCTTGCCGTAGGCGTTGGCGACGTTGTGCACCACGTACTTCAGCAGGATGGTCCAGTCGGCGCGCTGCACCAGCGTGCTGAACTTGGTGCCGATCTCGTTCTGGCCGGCGGCCGCCACTTCGTGGTGGAACACTTCCACCGGGATGCCCAGCGACTCGAGGATCAGGGACATCTCGGCGCGCATGTCCTGCGTGCTGTCGACCGGGGGCACGGGGAAGTAGCCGCCCTTGGTGACGGGACGGTGGCCCTTGTTGCCGCCTTCCATCTTCTTGCCGGTGTTCCACGGGGCCTCGTACTCGTCGATCTCGACGAAGGAGCCCTCGGGGCCCGCGCCCCAGCGCACGTCGTCGAAGATGAAGAACTCGGGCTCGGGACCGAAGTAGGCGGTGTCGCCCAGGCCGGAGGCCTTCAGGTAGGCCTCGGCGCGCTTGGCGATCGAGCGCGGGTCGCGGTCGTAGGCCTTGCCGTCGCCCGGCTCGAGGACGTCGCACGACAGGATCAGCGTCGTCTCTTCGAAGAAGGGGTCGATGTTGGCGGTGTTCGGGTCCGGCATCAGCAGCATGTCGGACGCCTCGATGCCCTTCCAGCCGGCGATCGACGAGCCGTCGAAGGCATGGCCGGACGTGAACTTGTCTTCGTCGAAGTGGGACACGGGCACGGACACGTGCTGTTCCTTGCCACGGGTGTCGGTAAAACGGAAGTCAACGAACTTGACCTCGTTGTCCTTCACCATCTTCATGACGTCCGCGACGCTCTTGGCTGCTGCCATCAGGTTCTCCTGGGGGATGGTTGGTTGTGAAACGAATACGTGGCTGGCGGGGATGCAGGTTCTGTGCCAAAGCTGGTGCATGCAGCACGGCGCGCAGCGCGGCGATTCTGCCCGATTCCTGGCCGGTTTCCCTACGCGAGCCTTGCGAAATTCGTCGGGATATGCACCGATGAGGTGCGATCAGGCATTTGCACCCGTTTGGTGCGCCTCAGGGGCGCACCAATTCGGGGCCCGTACGGACATTCAGCAGGGCCAGACCCTCGCGCAGGCGCCGGTAGGCCGGCTCCACGTCGTCCGGCTCGCCCTTGACGCCCAGGTCGATGTGCCGGCCCAGGGTGGGATGGTCGACGCTGGGCAGGCTGAACACCTTCACCTTCGGGTGCTCGCGCTCCACGTCCTCCATCAGCGGGGTGAGCGTGGCCTCCATGGAGCCGAAGACGATCACCGACTTCTCCAGGTAGGCGCCCCGGCGGAACAGGTGGGTGTAGTAGGTATCCAGCACGCTTTCCATCATGGGCCAGGCCATGACCGGGAAGCCCGGGACGAAGTGCACCGTGCCCACGGTGAAGCCGGGGATCTTGTTGTACGGGTTGGGGATGAGGCTCGCGCCCCGGGGGAACACGCCCATGTTCAGGCGGTGGATGTTGTCCGGCCGGTCCGGCTCGTAGGGCACGCCCTGCTCCCGGGCGATGTCCTGCATGCGCTCGCGAATCAGCGCCTCGGCCTGGGGGTGCAGCTGAAGCTCCACGCCCAGCGCCTTGGCGGCGCACTGGCGGGTGTGGTCGTCCGGGGTGGCGCCGATGCCGCCGCAGGAGAACACGACGTCGCCCGAGGCGAAGGCGCGCTTGAGGGTCTGCGTGATCCGCTCCGGCTGGTCGCCCACGTACTCCGCCCAGCCCAGCTGCAGCCCGCGGGCGGCGAGCAGCTCGATCAGCTTGGGCAGGTGCTTGTCGGCACGCTTGCCAGAAAGGATCTCGTCACCGACGATGATCAGGCCGAAGTTGGGGGTGCGATCGTTCATGTGCGTTGCTGCGCCCGTTCCGCGAAGGCAGGAATGCGGGGCGAGCGCATTTTTCCACGCCTTGGCCCGGGGACGCACGGCGAGGGCCGAACAGCACCGCGCCGCCGCTAACATTGCCCCCCATGAGTTCCATCACCCCCGTCATCCTCTGCGGCGGCTCCGGTACGCGGCTTTGGCCGTTGAGCCGCAAGAGTTTTCCCAAGCAGTTCGTGCCCCTGGTGGGCCACAAGAGCCTGTTGCAGCTGACCCTGGAGCGGGTGGCGGGGCTGGGTGGCGAGGTGGTGTGCGTGGCCGCCGAGGACCATCGCTTCCTGGTGGCCGACGCCCTGCGGCAGGCCGGGCAGAAAGGCACCCTGCTGCTGGAGCCGGTGGCGCGCAACACCGCTGCGGCGATGGCGCTGGCGGCGCTGCGGGCGCAGCCGGACGAGGTGCTGCTGTTCTGCCCCGCCGACCACCACATCCCTGACGCCGAGGCCTTCCGCCGCACCATGCGCGAGGGCCTCGCCGCCGCGGCGGGCGGGATGATCGTCACCTTCGGCGTGGTGCCCAGCTTTCCCAGCACCGCCTACGGCTACATCCGCCAGGGCGCGGCGCGCGCCGACGGCAGCCGGCAGGTCGCGCAGTTCATCGAGAAGCCCGATGCCGCCCGCGCGCAGCAGTTGCTGCTGCAGGGCGACGTGCTGTGGAACGCCGGCATCTTCCTGGCGCAGGCCGGCGTGCTGGTCGACGCGCTGCAGAAGCACGCGCCGGACATCCTCGCATCCTGCCGCACCGCGCTGCAAGGCGCGAAGACCGAACAACCCGGCAGCGCCGCCCCCGGCGTGAGCTTCGTCCGCCCCGACCGCGCCGCCTTCGAGGCCTGCCGCTCGCAGAGCATCGACTACGCCGTGATGGAGAAGCACCCCGACGTCGCCGTGATCCCCTTCCGCGGCCAGTGGAGCGACGTCGGCAGCTGGAATGCCGTGGCCGACCTGGCGCCCCCCGACGCGCAGGACAACCGCATCCAGGGCCAGGGTTGGACCCGCCAGGCCCGCAACACCTTCATCCACGCGCCGCACCGCCCGGTGGTGGCGCTGGGCACCGAGGACCTGCTGATCATCGACACGCCCGACGCCGTGCTGGTGGCCGCGCGCGACTGCGCCGAGCAGGTGAAGGACGTGGTCGCCATGCTGGAGGAAGGCAACGCCGCCCAGGCCGCCTTCCACCGCAAGGTGGTGCGGCCCTGGGGCTGGTACGACAGCGTGGACGCGGGCGACCGCTTCCAGGTCAAGCGCATCGGCGTGAAGCCGGGCGCGTCGCTGAGCCTGCAGAAGCACCACCACCGCGCCGAGCACTGGATCGTCGTGCGCGGCACGGCGGAGGTCACGCGCGGGACCGAGGTGTACCTGCTCAGCGAGAACCAGTCGACCTACATCCCCATCGGCGAGGTGCACCGGCTGCACAACCCGGGGAAGATGGAGCTCGAGATGATCGAGGTGCAGTCCGGCGGCTACCTCGGCGAGGACGACATCGTGCGGATCGAGGACACCTACGGCAGGGCCTGATCCACGGCTGGCGTGGGCGGGGACGCCGGCATGGGGGCCGCCCCCGCACCGCGCAACCTCTCCAGCGCCGCCAGGCAGTAGTGCGTGAACCACAGCGCCGAGAAGGCGAACACCAGCGTGTAGATCCACACCGCCACCGGCACCAGCACCGGGAAGGCCGCGGCGAAGATCCAGCCCGAGGCCCACAGCAGCCCGGGCGCCGCGCCCAGGTAGCCCGTGGCCACCCCCATCAGCAGCAGCGGCATGCGGTGCGCGCGGAAGACCTCGCGCCGCTCCTCCACGCTCGCGTGCTCGGCCAGCGCGTCGAAGGCCATCACCCGATAGGTGAGCCAGCCCCAGATCAGCGGCGGCAGCACCAGCACCAGCGGCGGGATGAACCACAGCGGCACCGACACCACCAGCGCGACCAGCGCCAGCAGCATCGATCCCAGCGACCAGAATGCGCTGCCCACGAAGGACGCCCCGTGCCGCCGCTCCAGCGCCGGGAAGCGGCGCTTGGCCACCAGCCCCACCACCGCCGGCGTCATCGCCACGGCCACCACCAGCAGCACCACCAGCACCAGCACCGGCGTGACGGCGAAGATCACCAGCAGCGGCGCCAGCGCGTTCTTCAGCCCCGGCAGGCCCATGTCGGTGAGCCAGCTGCCCAGGCTGGTGAGCCACTGGGTCGACTGCAGCCAGGTGAACACCGCGTTCACCGCGCCGTCCCAGAAGAAGTAGCCCAGCCCGAAAGCCAGCGCCACCAGCCCCAGCAGCGGCAGCAGCGACAGCACGATCACCCGCGGGTGCAGGCAGTAGGCGACGGCGCGCCAGAACGAGTCCAACAACAAGGGCATAGGGGGCGCATGTTAGCCCCCGCGCGCCACCCCGCCTGGATCAACAATCGGGTTACATCGATCCACTAAACTCCCGCCGATGTCCCCCACCCACCCCCGCCTGGCGCGCGCCGCGCGGGCCCTCCTGATCTGTGCCGCACTCGGCACCGCCGCCGCCGCCCACGCGGCCCCGCCCGCCGACACCGTCGACATCGAGCAGCTCACCTGGACCGAGCTGAAGGCCCGCCTGGACGCCGGCACCACCACCGTGCTGGTCCCCATCGGCGCGACCGAGCAGAACGGGCCCCACATGGTGCTGGGCAAGCACAACGTGCGCGCCCACGTGCTGGCCGACGAGATCGCCCGCAAGCTGGGCAACGCCGTGGTGGCGCCGGTGCTGGCCTACGTTCCAGAGGGCAGCATCCACCCGCCGGCGGCGCACATGCGCTTCACCGGCACCATCTCCATCCCCGAGGCGACCTTCGAGTCCATCCTGGAGTCCACGGCCCGCAGCTTCAAGCAGCACGGCTTTCGCGACGTGGTCTTCCTGGGCGACCACGGCGGCTACCAGCAGGGCGAGCAGCGCGTGGCCGAGAAGCTCAACCGCGAGTGGAAGGCCGACCCCGCCTGCCGCGTGCACGCCCTGCGCGAGTACTACGAGGTCACCCAGACCACCTTCGTCCAGACCCTCCGGAAGAAGGGCTTCAGCGAAGCCGAGATCGGCACCCATGCCGGCCTGAACGACACCGCCCTGGCGATGGCCGTGGACCCGGCCCTGGTGCGCCCCGAGGCGCTGGCCCGCGGCGTGCACCTGGACGCCGCCCACGGCGTGCACGGCGACCCGCGCCGCGCCACCGCCGAGCTCGGCCGCCTGGGCGTGCAGGAAATCGTCACCACTTCGGTCGCCGCCATTCAACGCGCGACGGCCGCCCAACGTTGAGGGACACAGGTCCCCAAGCAGTCCCACCCATGAAACCGAAGCAGACCGTCATCACCGCCCTGGGCGCCGCCTGCCTGGGCATCACCCTGCTGGCCCTGCACGTGACCGGCAGCGCCGGCCCCGCCAACCCGGCCTCGGCCCCCGCCTCCACCGTGCCCGCCGCCGCCCCGGCCGGGGCCCCGCACGCCATCAAGACGATCCCGGGCATGCCCCCGGTAGTGGACCCCACCAACCTCTACTCGGAAACGGCCGCCGGCCACATGAGCGAGGCCGTCAAGGGCGAGCTGGAGCGCGTGTACGTGCCCAACCTACGCTCCAACGACGTCTACGTGATCGACCCCGCGACGCTGAAGGTGATCGACAAGTTCAAGGTCGGCCGCAGCCCGCAGCACGTGGTGCCCTCGTGGGACCTGCAGACCCTGTGGGTGGCCAACAATGCCGAGGGCCGCACCGACGGCAGCCTGACCCCCATCGACCCGCGCACCGGCAAGCCCGGCAAGGCGGTGCCGGTGGACGACCCCTACAACATGTACTTCACGCCCGACGGCAAGTCGGCGATCGTGGTGGCCGAGGCCAAGCGGCGGCTGGACTTCCGCGACCCGCACACGATGGCGCTGCAGTACTCCATCCTCACGCCGCGCTGCGGCGGCATCAACCACGCCGACTTCTCCATCGACGGCCGCTACGCCATCTTCACCTGCGAGTTCAACGGCTCCATCGCCAAGATCGACCTGGCCGACCGCAAGGTGCTGGGCTACCTGAAGCTGAAGATGCCCGCCACCCGCCTGAAGGAAGGCAGCACCATTGACAACCCGCAAAGCGAGATCTGCACCATCAGCCGCGGCATGCCGCAGGACATCCGCATCTCGCCCGACGGCAAGCGCTTCTACATCGCCGACATGGACGCCGACGGCGTGCACGTGGTGGACGGCGACAAGTTCGAGGAGGTGGGCTTCATCGTCACGGGTCTCGGCACCCACGGCCTGTACCCCAGCCGCGACGGCAAGCGCCTGTACGTGGCCAACCGCAGCACCCACGCCATCCACGGCAAGCCCCACGGCCCCGGCAGCGTGAGCGTGATCGACTTCGCCACCGGCAAGGTGGTGGCCAACTGGCCCATCCCCGGCGGCGGCAGCCCCGACATGGGCAACGTCAGCGCCGACGGCAAGTACCTGTGGCTGTCCGGCCGCTTCGACGACGAGGTCTACCGCTTCGACACCGCCACCGGCGCCGTGGTCAAGATCAAGGTCGGCCAGGAACCCCACGGCATGACCGTGTGGCCGCAGCCGGGGCGGTACTCACTGGGTCACACGGGCAACTTGCGCTGAGCCTGGCAGGCGGCCAGGTCCGCCTGCCCAAGCCAGCGCCACTCGCCCGGCCGCAGGTCGGCGGGCAACTCCAGGTCGCCGATGCGCGAGCGGTGCAGCCGCTCTACCCGATTCCCCACCGCAGCGAGCATGCGCTTCACCTGGTGGTACTTCCCCTCCGTCAGCGTCAACTCCAGCGCCTTCTCCCCCGTCCGCACACAAGCCGCCGCCCGCACCGCCCTCGGGTCATCCTCCAGCACCACCCCCTCCAGCAGCCTCTTCACCTGCCGCTCATCCACCGCATCCGCCGTCCCCACCTGGTACACCTTCGGCACATGCCTCTTCGGCGACCCCATGCGATGAATGAACGCCCCGTCATCGCTCAGTAACAGCAGCCCGGTAGTGTCCTGGTCCAGCCGCCCGATGGCCTGCACGCCAGGTTGCCCCCCCTTCACCGGCCGCTGCCGCAGCGGCCCCGGCAGCAGGGTGTAGATGCTGGGCCAGGCGCCCGGCTTCTGCGAGCACTCGTAGCCCGCCGGCTTGTGCAGCATGAGGTAGGCCTTGGCGTGGTAGGCCCAGGCCTGGCCCTCCACGGTGAAGGCCAGCCCCTCGGGCTCGAACTCGGCGAACGGGTCGGTCACCGGCACGCCGCCGACCGTGACCAAGCCCTGCTGGACCAGGCCCAGGCAGATGCGGCGGGTGCCGAAGCCTTGAGAAAAAAGTATTTCCTGCAAATGCATACATAGACCCGCCCCTCCCCCATTCGGCAGAAGAGCGGAAATTTCCTTGCACCGAGCATTGCTGCTGCGGTTGCACACTGATACAGTTGTTCGCTCAGATTTGAACGGTCCGCGGCGAGACTCCCCGCCGCAGCCGCCCGAGTATTCCATGGCCAGCAAACAACTCGAACAAGCCGAAGACCTGCACTTCCGGGTGCTGAAGCTGCTGCAGGACAACCCCGACCTGTCGCAGCGCGAGCTGGCGCAGAAGCTGGGCGTGAGCAACGGCAAGCTGCACTACTGCATGAAGGCGCTGATGGAGAAGGGGCTGGTGAAGCTGGGCAACTTCGCAGCTTCGAAGCATCACCTGGGGTATGCGTACTTGCTGACGCCGAAGGGAATGGCGCAGAAGGCGGCGATGACGGGGAGGTTCCTCAAGAGAAAGATGTCGGCTTCGCCGGCGCCATCCTCATAATGAGCGCATTCGGCTACGGGGGCAAGACCAGGAAGACCTGAGTGGCCGTTTGATTTACGCAATAACCAGCAGCAAGGTTCTTTCAGCTGCAGCCGGCATCATCGGCCGGTTCATTCCCGCACTCAAGGCAAATACTTTCGGCGTAGGTGTTCGATTTCGCTCTGACTCGTCTTGGCGGCGCATCTTCAGCGAGTGTGGCTACGAGGTCGTGGGCTGCGTGCGGGGACTGGAAGAGATCACTTCTCCTCGTCGTATTCTGATGATCAAGAGCTTGCGTAGGGACAGTTACCTTCTGCGAGCGAAGTCAACCCTTGATTAGGGTTGCAGACCGACAACCGTATCGACTCCTGCGAGCAAAAGAGTGCCATCCCTAATCCAGATGATCGTTGCAGCAGCACTCACGACGTGCTCGATGGCGTTCGGCCAAGCCTCTTCGAGCTCTTCGTACGACTGGGGACAAGGCGCCGTCAAGCAGACCTACAAAGGGGCAAGGTCTTCAGATCCTTACGACTGGGGTCAGGGTGCGGTGAACAGCGCGTACTCGGGCCAGGTCCTGCCATCGAATGCGGGCAAGGTGCAGATGAGGCTAGCCGAGGGTCGTGGGCTCGACTCCCCCACTGGGCAGGATGACTCCGAGTCGGGCTCCAAGCCTGCAGCAGCTATCAGGTCCAGAGCGTCGTCACATGGTTTGCCGGCCATCCACAAGCCGGCCGCCACCGCTGGCCTCTCCGCAGGGGCTGGCGTGAGCGCGTCGAGTTTGGGTGACGTGCCGAAGGGTGAGGGAACGCGGCGGGACGGGATGATGGATCCGGCGTCGCCCTGACGGGGGAGGGACGCCTTGGATCCCCGCCTTCGCGGGGATGACGAAGGGGGCAGGCATGGACAACTCTCTGCAGTCGATCGATCAGGTGAAGGCCTCCGCGCTGGACATGGCGGTGCGCTTCGGCCCGAAGCTGCTCACGGCGATCGTCATCTTCGTGGTCGGCTACTTCGTCGGCGGCTGGGTGGGCGGCATGCTGGATCGGCTCCTTGTGCGCCTGAAGCTCGAGGCTCCTGTGCGTGTGCTGCTGGTGCGGATGACGCGGATCCTGGTGCTGGCGCTGTTCGCGATCGTCGCGTTGCAGAACCTGGGCATCGAGCTGTTGCCGCTGGTCGCCGGCCTGGGGGTGGCGGGAGCGGGCATCGCGCTGGCGATGCAGGGCATCCTGGGCAACGTCGCGGCGGGGCTCACGATCATGTTCACGCGGCCGTTTCACGTGGGCGACTACATCTCGATCGCCCACGAGGAAGGGGAGGTGCTGGACATCAGCCTCTTCAGCACGACCCTGGGGCACACCGACCTGTCGAAGGTGGTGATTCCCAACCGCAAGATCGTCGGGGAGATCCTCCACAACTACGGCCGCATCCGGCGGCTCGCCATCCAGGTGGGCATCTCCTACGGCGCCGACGTGGACGCCGCCCTGGGCCTGGTGGCGGACATCCTGCGCGCGCACCCCCGCGTGCTGCAGGATCCGGCCCCCGCGTTCGGGGTGACGCAGCTGGCGGAGTCGCACGTCACCGTGAGCGTCGCGCCGTGGGTGCAGGTGCCTGACTACGAGAAGGTGATCGCCGAGGTCAACAAGGCGATCCTCGATGTGTTCCGCGCACGGGGGATCGGGATTGCGGTGCCGCAGAGGGAGGTGCGGGTGGTGGGGCAGGCGGCGGGCAAGGCCACCTAGGCCTGGTAGCTGTAGACCCGGCCAAGGCACCCGGCCGGAAGCCAGTTCGTCGTTCGCAGTGGTTGAGCCCCCTCACGCCATGAAATTCCCCCCATTCACATCCAGCACCGCCCCCGTGCAATAACCCGCGTCCCTGGCCACGAAGTACGCCACCGCCGCCGCCACCTCCTCCGGCCGGCCCAGCCGCCCGGCCGGGATCACCGCCGCCAGCTGCGCGTTCACCTCCCCGCCCACTGCGCGGGTCATCTCTGACTCCACCCTCCCCGGCGCCACGCAGTTGACCGTGACGCCGAAAGGCGCCAGCTCAGCCGCCAGCACCCGGGCCAGGCCGGTCAGGCCGGACTTGCTGGCCTGGTAGTGGGCACCGGGCACCGGCGTGCGCGTGCGCGCGGCCTGGCTGGTGATCATGACGACGCGGCCCCAGCCGTGCGCCTTCAGTGCGGGGATGCACTGGCGCGTGACGAGGAAGGCGCCAGTGAGGTTGACGTCGATCACGCGGCGCCACTCCTGCAGCGACATGTCGGCCACCTCGCGCTTGCGGCCCTCGTGCTTGGGCGAGATGCCGGCGTTGTTCACCAGGATGGCCAGCCGCTGCCACCAGTCGCCCAGGCGCTGCGGCAGCGTGGCGACGGCGGCTTCGTCGGCGATGTCCAGGCACACGGCGCGGGCTTGGGCGCCGGATTCACGCAGAGTGCGGGCGGTGTTCTCGACTTCGGGGTCGAGGTCGGCGAGGACCACGGGGTGGCCCTCGCGGGCCAGGCGTTCGCTGATGGCGCGGCCGAGGCCGCGGGCGGCGCCGGTGACGAGGGCGACGTGTATGCTGGGGAGGTCATTCATGGTGGGGGACTGGATCCCCGCCTGCGCGGGGATGACGGAACGTGGGGGATGAGGCGAGACCATGGAACTGCGGCACCTTCGGTACTTCCTGGCCGTGGCCGAGACGCTGAACTTCGGGCGGGCGGCCACGCGGCTGGGGATCGCCCAGCCGCCGCTGTCGCGGCAGATCCAGGACCTGGAGGCCGAGATCGGCACCCCGCTGTTCCACCGCACGCCGCGCGGCGTGCTGCTGACGGACGCCGGGGCCGTGTTCGCGCAGAGGGCCATGCACATCCTGGCGACGTCCGACGACGCGGTGGCCGAGGCCCGCGACGCCGGCATCGGCCGCGGCGGCCGGCTGGTGATCGGCTTCGTGCACTCGGTGGCGTACTCGCTGCTGCCGCGCATCCTGCCGGAGTTCAAGCGCCGCCACCCCCGGGTGGCCGTGTCGCTGCGCGAGGTGACGGTGCAGGACAAGGAAAGCGCCCTGCTGTCCGAGCAGATCGACGTGGGCATCTTCCGCCCGCCGCCCACGCACCCGGAGATCGTGAACTTCCCCGTCCACGAGGAAGGCTTCGTGCTGGCCCTGCCCGCGCAGCACCCGCTGGGGCGCAAGCGGCGCATCCCGGCCGCCGCCCTGCGCGACGAGCCGCAGATCCTGTTCCGCGCGCTGCGCGGTGACGTGGGGCTGCGCGGCACGATCGCGGCCTTCCTGCGCGAGCACGGCATCCCGGTGAAGGCCGCCGAGGAGGTGGGGACGATCCACGCCGCGCTGGGCCTGGTGCTGGCGGGCGCGGGCGTGTGCATCGTGCCGCAGACCAGCAGCATCGTCACCATCCCCGGCCTGGTGTTCCGCCCCTTCGCGGAGCCGACCACCCGGGTGACCTCCACCGTGTGCTGGCGCGTGCAGGACCGCAGCGTGCTGGTGCGGGCCTTCCGGCAGCACCTGCGGGAGATGTACGGCGGCCCGCTCGAGGCGCCCGGCATCCCGGGCGCGGCGGGCCGCACCGGGCGTCACGACGGCTGAATCTTGGCGGCCTTGACCGCCTTGCCCCAGGTCTCGCGCGCGTCCTTCACCATGGTGGCGAATTCGGCGGGCGTGTTGGTGCCGGGCTCGGCGCCCAGGTCCGACAGGCGCTTGGCGATCTCGGGGTTGCGCACCGCCTCCGCCACCTCGCGGTTGAGCCGCTCGACGACGGCGGGCGGCGTGCCGGCGGGCGCGAACAGGCCGAACCAAGTGACCACGTTGAAGCCGGGGTAGCCGGACTCGGCCACGGTCGGGATGTCCGGGTCGCTGGCCACGCGCTTGGGGCCGGTCACGGCCAGGGCGCGCAGGGTGCCGGCGCGGGCGAAGCCGATGGCCGAAGGCATGTTGTCGAACATGACCTGGATGCCCTTGCCGCCCACCAGGTCGGACAGCGCCGGGCCGCTGCCCTTGTAGGGCACGTGCACCATCTGCAGGCCGGTGGCCAGGTTGAACAGTTCGGCCGTCAGGTGGGGCGTGTTGCCCGTGCCCGAGGAGCCGAAGAACACCGCGCCCGGCCGGGCCTTGGCCCAGGCGACGAACTCCTGCACCGTCTTGGCGGGCACCTGCGGGTTGACCACCATCAGGTTGGGCAGCGAAGCGATGAGCGACACCGGGGCAAAGTCGCGCACGGTGTCCACCGGCATGGTCTTGTAGATCCAGGGGTTCACGGCCATGGTGCCGGCCGTGCCCAGCATGAGCGTGTAGCCGTCAGGGGCGGACTTGGCGACCAGGTCGGCGCCGATGTTGCCGCCGGCGCCGGGGCGGTTGTCCACCACCACGGCCTGGTGCATCGTCTTGGACAGCTGCGCGCCGATGATGCGCGCGATGATGTCCGTGGTGCCGCCGGGCGCGTAGCCCACCACGATGCGGATCGGCCGGCTGGGGTAGTCCTGCGCCTGGGCGGCCGCGGGCAGCAGCAGCGCCAGGCCGGCGGCCGCGACGAGGCGGCCGATCATCGTCTGGAAGTTCCTCATGGTCTTGTCTCCTTTTGTCGTTGTGGTCACTCTCAGAAGCGGGCCTGGCTGATGCTGGCGCCGCCGCACACGAACAGGGTCTGCCCCGTGGTGAAGCTCGCTTCGGGCGAGAGGAAGTATTCCACCGCGGCGGCGACCTCCTGCACCGTGCCCATGCGGGCCATCGGGATCGCGGCCAGCATGGCCTGGCTGCGCGGCAGCTCGGGCGGGTTGTTGCGGGCGAACATCTCGGTGGCCACGGGCCCGGGCGCCACGCAGTTGACGGTGATGCCCTGCGTGGCCAGCTCCAGGGCCCAGCTGCGCGTGAGCCCCACCAGGCCGGCCTTGGCCGCCGCGTACATGCTGCCGCCGGGGCGGCCCAGCAGCGAGCGGCTGGAGATGTTGACGATGCGCCCGAAGCCGGCCGCCCGCATGGCGGGCAGCACGGCCTGGGTGGCGTCGAGCGTCACGCCCAGGTTGAGCTCCAGCACCTCGTCGGCGGCTTCGTGGCTCACCTCGCCCAGGGGCTGCATGTGGTTGAGGCCGGCGTTGTTCACCAGCCGCAGCACGGGGTACTGCGCGGTGGCGCGCCGCAGGGCCTCGGCGCGCGCGCCGCGGTCGGCCAGGTCGGCCAGGATCAGCGGCGCGCCGTAGGACGGGTCGGCGCGGCGGGCGATGCCCACCACGCGCTCGCCGCGGGCCAGCAGGCGGTCCGAGATGGCCCGGCCGATGCCCTTGGTGGCACCCGTCACCAGCGTGAAGCCGGCGTCGCGCGTCATTGGGGGCGCGTGCCCGCCACGGTCATGCGGTGCATTTCGCGTCGCTTGCCGGGGTAGTCGTTGATCGCATAGTGCATGGTGCAGCGGTTGTCCCAGAAGGCCAGCGAGCCCTTGCGCCAGCGGAAGCGGCAGGTGAACTCGGGGCGCGAGCAGTGGGCGTAGAGCTGGTTCAGCAGGGGCAGGCTCTCCTCGCGGCTCAGGCCCTCGATGGCCCAGGTGAACGGGTAGTTCACGAACAGGCACTTGCGGCCCGTCTCGTCGTGGGTGCGCACCATGGGGTGCAGCGCCAGGTTCTCCTTGGCCTCCAGGTCGGTGCGCAGCCGGGTGGAGCGGCCCGCGTTGCGCTCGGCCACGCGCGAGGTGAGGAAGCGGTCGGAGTGCCAGGCCTTGCGGCCCTCGACCATCTCCTTGAGCGGCGCGGGCAGATAGTCGTAGGCCATGTACATGTTGGCAAACAGCGTGTCGCCCCCGAAGTCGGGCACCTCGCGGGCGTACAGCAGCGAGCCCAGCGGCGGCACCTCCATGTACGACATGTCCGAGTGCCAGGTGTCGCCGATCACGTACTTGTCGGTGGCTTCCTTGACCACCGGCATGATGTCCGGATAGCCCTCGACGTGGCCGTACACCGGGTTGATCACCACCTCGCCGAAGCGCTTGGTGAAGGCGCGGTGCGTCTCGGGCTCGAGCTGCTGGTCCCGGAAGAAGATCACCCCGTGATCCAGCAGCGCCCGGCGGATGGCCGCCACGGTGCCGTCGGAAAGCGGCTGGGCGATGTCCACACCGAAGACCTCGGCCCCGCACGAACCGGTGAGGGGCTTGATGTCCAGATTCACTTCATTGCTCACTTGCCATGTCTCCTGCGATTTGTTCGCGGACCTCAGGGTAACGACGCAGGTGGGGGGACGTCCAATACGAATAAGGCTTCGCAGCGATACCCGGAAGGTATGTGGAGCCGGCCCTTCGTCACTTCCGCCCACGCGGGAATCCAGCGCGTCTCAGTCGCGCCCCGCGTGTACCCTGGGCGCAAGCCCGTATTGACAAGCTTTCGACCGTTTAATAAAAACAGAACGGTCAGTTGGTTGCATGGCACTGTTTCGTGAGGGGCTACTCTGATGTCGCATCGGGTTCCGCCGGTGCGACTTGAAGCTCGGCGCGCGCAAGCGGCCGGGCTTTTTTTCGCCGCAGGCCGAAGAAGTTCGGCCCGGATGAATGTCCCGACACCAGAAAAAGAGAAGGCATGACCCCACCTCTCCGTCTTTTCGACCTGGCCGGCGCCGACGACGCCGTCCGCTTCAGTCCCAATTGCTGGCGCACGCGGCTGGCGCTCGCGCACAAAGGCCTGCCCGTGCAGACCATTGCGTGGCGATTCACCGAGAAGGAGGCCATCGCGAAGTCCGGACAAGGCAAGGTGCCCGTGCTCGTTGCGGGCGACCGGTGGCTTTGCGAAAGCTGGGACATCGCCGAGTACCTGGAAGACACCTACCCGGATCGGCCATCCCTGTTCGGCTGTGCGCAAGGCCGGGCGTCGGCGCGCTTCGTCAACCAGTGGGCCAGCGAGGTGCTGCACCCGGCGGTCGCCCGCCTGGTCGTGCCCTCCATTCCCGCGGCCCTGCACGAGAAGGATCGCGACTACTTCCGCACCACCAGGCAAGCGGCGTTCGGGCGCACGTTCGAGGCGATGGCCGCCGAACACGACGAAGCGCTGGAGTCGTTGGGCCGGGTACTGGCCCCGCTGCGCTCGGTACTCGCCAAGCAGGCCTTTCTCGCAGGGGCTTCTCCCGCCTACAGCGACCATGCCGTGTTCGGCGCCTTCCAGTGGGCGCGGGTGATCAGTCCCGTGCGCTTGACGGGGCCGGACGACCCGATCGCGGCCTGGGTGGATCGCATGCTCGATGCCTACGGCGGACTCGCCCGCGGCGCCAAGCGAGCGGTGTCCTGACCGCTTATCAGCCAATCAAGCAAGGGATTACGAAACGTGAAGATCACTACCGGCAGGCCAGTGACGATGGCGCCGCGAGGCATGGTCACTTCGCCGCACGCGCTGGCCTCGCAGGCGGGGCTGGACATCCTGCGCCGGGGCGGCTCGGCGGTGGACGCGGCGATCGCCGTGACCAGCACCCTGGCTGTCATCTACCCCCACATGACCGGGCTCGGCGGCGATGCCTTCTGGCTGATTCACGACCCGGCGAGTGGCCGGGTGCGGTACCTCGATGGCGGCGGGCGTGCTGCGGCCAATGCCCGTCCCCAGTGGTTCACCGACCGGGGCCACAAGGAGATCCCCTTCCGCGGCATCCTGCCGGCCACGCTGACGACCCCTGGCGCGGTGGCGAGCTGGGTGGAGGCGCACAAGGCCTACGGCAGGCTGTCGCTGGCCGATGACCTGCGCTCTGCCCACGACTACGCCAGGGACGGATTCCCCGTGACCGAGCGGCTGGCCGGCTGGATCGAGCGCACCCGCGACGAGCTCTCGATGCACCCGGAGTCGGCGGCGATCTTCTTGCCCGGCGGGCAAGTGCCGCGCGCGGGTTCGCTGCTGGCCAACCCCGACCTCGCTCGCACCATCGCCCTCCTGGGTGAGCAGGGTCATGACGGTTTTTACTCAGGCGCGGTCGGCCGCAGCCTGGCGGCTTTTTCGGAATCGCGCGGCGGCTTTTTCCGCCGGGAGGATCTCCAGGCCCAGACAGCCCGCTGGGGCGAACCGATCAAGGGCCAATACCGGGACGTGACCCTGTACGAAACCCCTGCGCCGACGCAGGGATTCACCGTCTTGCAGATGCTCCAGCTCCTGGAGCCTTGCGAGCTCCACGCGCGCGAGCCGCTCGGCGCGGACCACGTGCACTTCATGGTCCAGGCCAAGCAGATTTCCTATCACGATCGTGACCGGTATCTGGCTGACCCTCTCTTTTCCGAGGTGCCGATCGACCGCCTGATTTCCAAGGACTACGCTGCACAGCGCCGCGCCTTGATGGACCCCGTGCGCGCCTTGCCCTGGGACCGCATCCCCTCCTATGGCAGCCTGAAGGGCGACACTGTCTACATCGCGGTGGTGGACGCCCAGGGTCAGGCCGTCTCGCTGATCAACAGCCTGTATGGCGTGTTCGGCTCCTGCGTGGTTGCCGGCGACACCGGGGTGATGCTGCAAAACCGCAGTGCCTACTTCTCGCTCGACCCATCCCATCCCAATGTCGTCGCTGCCGGCAAGACCCCGCTGCACACGCTGATCGCCTCGCTGGCCTACCGCAACGACAAGCTCTGGGCCGTCGTCGGATGCATGGGGGCCGACGGGCAGCCGCAGATCCACGCCCAAACGTATGTGAACTTGATCGACCACGGGCGCAACATCCAGGAGGCAGTCGAGGCGCCCCGCTGGCTGTCCGGCCGCTTCGCGCTCGGCGAAGCACGTGACACCTTGCACATCGAGTCCCGCTTCGATCCTGCGGTGATCGCCGAGCTGGAGCGCAGAGGGCATGTCGTCGACCGCTGGGGAGCCTTCGAGGAATTGGCCGGGCACGCCCACGGCATCGTCATCGATCCGCAGACGGGCATGCGCTATGGCGGCTCGGATCCCCGCAGCGACGGTGCGGCCGCAGGGTATTGAGAAGGGACATGATGAATCCGAAGATTTTTGCTGCGGGAGACGTGCAGCTCCAGTCGGGCCTGACCTGCCGGGGAACACAGCTGGCCTACCAGACCTACGGCCGACTGAATGCAGACCGGTCCAACGCGGTCTTGTGGCTGACGCCATTCGGTGCGCACCACACGGACATCGAGTGGATGGTGGGGCCGGGCCACGCGCTGGATCCCACCCGCTGGTTCATCATCATCCCGAACCTCTTCGGAAACGGCCTGTCGTCCTCTCCCAGCAATGCGTCCTACCCGGCCAATGGCAGCCGCTGGCCGCGGTTCACCATTTTCGACAACGTCCAGGTCCAGCGCCGCCTGCTGCGCGAGGAGCTGGGAATCGAGCGGGTGGCGCTGGCTTGCGGCTGGTCCATGGGCGGGATCCAGGCCTATCACTGGGCGGCCCTGTTCCCGGACGCGGTCGAGCGCCTGGCCGTCCTCTGCGGCTCGGCTCGCACCTCGCCCCACAACCAGGTGTTCCTCGAGGGCGTGCGTGCCACGCTGACTTGCGACGAGCACTTCCAGGACGGCCGTTTCGTCGGCTTCCCCGAGAAGGGCCTGCGCGCGATGGGACGCGTCTACGCGGGGTGGGCCATGTCGCAGTCCTTCTATCGCGACGAGCTCTGGCGCCGCACCGGGTGCACCTCGGTCGAGGATTACCTGATCACCGCCTGGGAAGGCAATTTCCTGCGTCGCGACCCGGACAACCTGCTGGCCCACCTCTGGGCCTGGCAGAACGCGGACATCAGCGCCAATCCGACCTACCAGGGGGATTTCGCGCGCGCGCTGGCAGCCATCCAGGCCCGCGCGCTGATCATGCCGGGAGCGACCGACCTGTACTTCCAGGTAGAGGACAACCGCCGGGAAGTGGCGCAGATGCGCCGCGCGGAGCTTCGCGTGATTCCCTCGGATTGGGGCCATCGGGCGGGGATGCCGGTGCATTGCCCGGAAGACACGGCGTTCATCGACCAGGCACTGTCGGAGCTGCTCGCGGCGGCCCCGGGAGGCGACTGAAGCGTTCGACCGGGTCGCGTAGCGGCGGCCGGCCGATCGCACCATCCCAGGAGCTCCCCATGCCCCGCCCCCTTCTGCCTCGCCTGCTGCCGGCATCTATCCCGGCGCTGCACCCCCTGCCCGAGTACATCGTCCAGGGAGAACGTGCCGCGGCCTATGCGGCGATGAAGCAGGCGCTGCAGGTGCCCTGGATGGGGGTGGTCACCATGGCCTATGCCCACTACCCGACCTTTTTCCGTGTGCTGTGGCAGGGTCTGGAGCCTGTCGTGCGCAGCGTGGCCTGGGTGCCTTCGATCTGCGAGGTGAGCAGTGCTTCCTTGCGGATGGCGCAATAGAGCAGCCAGTCCACCGAGGGCACGAGCCCGGACACGCCTGCCAGCCGCGCCAGTGCCAGTTCCGCCCCTGGCGGTTCGCCTCGACGAAGCTCTCCGGTGCGAGTGGCGGATCGGCCGGGGGCAGCGGGTGGGGCACGAAGGCCAGCACCGGCTCGCCGAGCGCGGTCGCGGCGGCATGGGTTCCGGTGGCGCGGGTCATGGAAAGCGTGAGATGGTAGGCTGGCGGGAGCGCTTTGGCCCTGAGCGCGAGCATTCAATGATGTGGGTGAAGGCCGCCGGAATCAGGAAGCATCCCAGCCGGCGCCCATCCGCCACCGGCGGTCGAAGGCATCGCCGGCCGCGAGCGCCGCCAGCACCGGCAGCAGGAATTCGCGCAGCGCCGCGATCACCGTGGTCAGCGGCATCGGCTCCAGCGTGTTCTTGCGCTGGAACGCCTGCCACTGCCTGGTCTTGTGCGCATCCAGCGCGAATTCGTCGGTCAGGCCCAGCGGCACACCCGACGGGATGCCCGTACCCCGGCGCTCGAACGTGGCGCGGATCGCCGTGGCCAGCACCGCGCCGTCGAAGTCCGAATGGCGCGACAGGATCCACAGGTCGAAGAAATCCTTCATTCGGCTGTTGAGGATGCCCAGCGAGGTCATCGCCTCGAGCTTCTCGGCCACGACCGTGTAGCGGGGATAGACGCGCAACTGCGGCCGGGGCATCTCGCCGAGGATCACCGGGTACTGCGCATCTTCCGGGCCGGGCGTGATGGCGTCGCCAAAGCCGATGTCGATCTGCACCGGGCAGCGCGCGTTGTCCAGAAGGCCCTGCAGCGTGACGCGCACGCCAGCGTAGTTGGCCTCCTTCCGGATTTCGGTGGCCTTCACCGTGTCGGCCTGAAACTCGATGCCGTCCCCGACTACGATCTGGCCGATCTCGCGGAACAGGTTTTCCAGATGCGGGATTTCAGCGGAGCCGAAACCCAGCAGGTCGGCGTCGTGCGTCGGGCGATGGGGCACGTCGAACCAGAGGTCGAACAGCAGCGCGCCCTTGAGCACGAACTGCCCGCGCTGCTGCGAAATGCTCAGGCGGTACAGCATCCGCTCCAATGCATAGCGGGTCAGCAGCAGGTTGAAGTCGAGCTTCTCCGCGCGCGCCTTGTTGAGCAGCCGGGCCCGAACCGACGCGGCGATGTTGCGCTGGTTCATGCGAGGCTTTCGAGATAGGGGCGCATCACGTTGGCCACACGGTCGATCTTGGCGTAGTGCCAGATCTGGTCGCTGGTCATGCGCTTGCCGCTCCACGCATCGCGCAGTGCCTCCAGCGCCACGTCCAGACCGATCTTGTTGCGGTACTTGAAGCAGTCCGCCACGGTCTTGGCGACGCTGGTGACGCGCACGGGCACGCCATCGACCACATGTTCCTCGACGCCTTCGGTAAGCGCCGCGCCGGAGAAGCGCACCGTGCGCAGCGGCGGGTAGTCCAGCTTCGGCCTGGCGGCCTTGTTGTCGATGGCCAGCCAGACCTCGAAGGGCGCCTGCGTCGTCAGCCCATGGAAGCGCAGCGCCGACAGCAGGCACACCACCCCCTTGGGAACGCGGCGAGCCACTTCGGCCAGCGTGCCGTGGGCAGACACGGGACGCGAGCTCAGGCCGTACAGGCCTCGCCCGATGCGCTCGAGTTGACCGCGCCGCACGGCCCGCGTCAGGGCCACCCGGGGGATACCCAGCGGCGCCAGCGCGTTGGGGCGCACCAGTCCTTGCGTGCGCACCAGCTCGAGCAGCTTGTCGGCGGCGGTGTCCATGGCCGGGGATTTTGTTCCGTTAAATTGGTAGATGTCAACAAAATACAATGAAATGGAACATCCCACATTGGGCGGGCACAGTTCAGTGTTCCCGGTGATGGGCGCTCTTGCCCGGATGCCAAGCGGACGCGGAGGCCGTGGGCACGAAGAAGGGCCCGGAGTTCATCCGGGCCCTGGTAGATGGTGGTGGAACACGGAACCGAACCCGCGTCCGTAATCAGAACCAGATAGTAACGCCTTGGCCTTCAGGGCGCGGTTTTGACGATTTGGCCGTGCGTGGCCCACGAGGCAAACGCCCCGGTTGCGCATTGTCAGTAGTCAGCTGCATCCAACGCCAGTGCGACTTCCCGCCCAACTTTGCCAATCACCTGCTGACACAACGCCGCTGTTATGGATTGCATTTGCGGTGTGCCAATAGGTCAACCACGCGGCTGAAACCAAATCCCAGTTCGGCTCAGTGCTGGCTAAGTCTCCATCCGTATCTTCTCCACCGTGCAAATCCCTGCACTCTTCTGGAGAAGCATCATGTACCGCTACACCAAACTTTCCCTACTTGCCATCGCCATCGCTACGACTGGCGCTGTCGCCTATGCCGCCAAAGGCGGCATGGAAAACGACGCCCTGGCGATCACCAAGGCCAAGATTCCGCTCACCCAGGCCATCACCGTTGCCGAGCAGCACGCCAATGGCAAAGCATCGCGCGCCGAGTACGAAAACTCGAAGCAAGGCTGGGTCTATGACGTAGAAGTTGTCAGCGGGGCCAAGGTCTTCGATGTCCGGGTCGATGCCGACAAGGGCACCGTCATCTCGTCTGCCGAGGACAAGGCGGATCACGATGACGACCACGACAAGCAAGACTGACCGCCTGCCAGTGTGGCC
>JAGWTH010000078.1 GCA_028868995.1 Burkholderiales bacterium
TGCAGATTGGTCATGCTCACGTTGCCCCGTTGCGTGGGCAAGCAGTGTTCGATGCGGGCGAATTGCTCGGGCGTGATCTCCATGACAGGCAGTGTCGCGCATTCGTGCCGTTCTTGGAATTAGTGTTAACACGCCCTAGTCCACCGCCTGCGCCTCGAAGGCCTGCACGGCGTACTGGTCGTAGGCGGTGACGAACACCAGCGCGGGGAAGGGCGCGTCGGCCGGCCAGGCATCGGCCAGTTCGGCCGCCGCCTCCAGCCCGCCCTGGCCCGGCATGCGGATGTCGAAGAACAGCACGTCGGGCCGGTGCTCCAGCGCCGCGCGCACGGCGGCGGCGCCGTCGCCCACGGTGGCCGCGATGCGCAGCTCGGGCCAGGCGCGGGCCAGCTCCGCCTGCAGGGCTTGGGCCAGCAGCGGTTCGTCCTCGGCGATGACGGCGGTCGGGTTCATTCCAGGGGCAGCGTGATGCGCGCATGGGCGCCGTCCGGGCCGGTGCGGAAGTCCAGGCTCGCCTCGTCGCCGTGCAGCGCGGCCAGGCGCTCGCGGATCTGCGCCAGGCCGAAGCCGTTGCCGCTGGAGGGACCGTGGCCGTCGCCGACGCCGGTGTCGTCCACGGTGATCACCAGCTGCCCGCCCTCGCGCGCGGCGCGCACGGTGATGCGGCCGCCTTCCACCTTGGGCTCCAGCCCGTGCTGGATGCTGTTCTCCACCAGGGGCTGCAGCAGCAGGGTGGGCACGGGCACGCCGGCCAGGTCCGGCGGCAGCTCCAGCGTGAAGGCCAGGCGCGGGCCCATGCGGATGGCCATCAGCTCCAGGTAGTCGCGCAAGCGGTCGAACTCCGAGCCCAGCGGGTGCGTGGTGGCCCGCGAGGCGTCGAGCGTGGCGCGCAGGTAGGCGATCATGTGGTCGAGCATGTGCTGCGCCCGCTCCGGGTCCACGCCGATCAGCGCGCGCAGGTTGGCCAGCGTGTTGAACAGCATGTGCGGCTCCAGCTGCGTCTCCAGCAGCTTCAGCCGCGCCTCGTCGGCGTGCCGGCGCGCCTCGCCCATCTTGCGCTCGAGGTAGTTGGACTTGCCGACGCTGTAGAAGTAGTAGCTGCCGACGATGCCCGCCAGCACGGTGATCATCACCGAGCTGCGCAGGTCCATCGCGGCGTCCACCGGCGGGGCGCCCGCGCCGAGGCCGAAGGCATGGCACAGGGCGTCGCCGATCCGGTTGCCGATGAAGAAGCCGCCGGCGATGCCGACCACCACCAGGGCGATGCCTGCCGGCCCCTGGGGCCAGCCCGTTTCCGCCGCCGAGGGGAAGAAGTTGCGGCCCAGGTCGATGATGGCCCAGCACACCAGGCCGATCGCGAGCGAATAGGCCACCGGCGGGCCGTAGGGGCGATCGGGCGTGAACAGGACCTGCGCCGTCGCGATCACCAGGGTGAAGGCCGCCACCTGCAGCATGTGCCGCAGCTTGGAGACGGCGTCGAAGCGGATCACCAGCGGCGTTCCTGCTGGCGGCGCTGCAGCCGGTCGCGCTCGCGGTCGACCAGGTGCTCGCGCAGCGAGCTGCCCTTGCCCAGCACGAACACCGAGATGCCGTGCAGCGCCAGCCCGATGCCCCAGCCGATCGACGGGAAGGGCGACCAGGGCCGGTGGCCGAAACCGTGGCTGGAGACCGCGACCAGCAGCAGGTTCACCAGGACGTACAGGGTGGCATGGATGTACCAGCCCATCTTGGCGCCGGCGCGGCGGCGCGCCAGGTGCTCGATCTCTTCGGGGCTCAGGGGCGTGGGCATGGCGGACAAATTCTAGGGGGGCAGGTGGCGCTGGAAGAAGGCGACGATGCGTTGATCCACGGCCGCCATCCGGGCGCGGTCGAAGCCGGGCGGGTCGTCCAGCAGGTCGGCCGCGATGCCGTGCAGCACGGCGGGCGGCGGTGGCGGCGACAGCAAGGCGCCGTGGCCGCCGTCGGCAATGTCGGCGACCAGTTCGCAGCGCGGCCGGCAAGCCTGCAGGACGGCGCCACTGTGCAAGCGCGGGGCGAGCCACCGGTCGCCGTCGGCCGTCACCAGGCCCAGGGGCACGCGCGGCCGGGCCAGCGAGGTGGGGTCGAAGTCGGCGGCGAAGGGCACGCCGGCCACGACCGCCTTCACCCGCGGGTCGTCGTGGGCCTGCCAGGCCGTGTCGTCGCCGAAGCGGTGGCGGATCACGCCGACGGCGATCCACTCCTTCAGCCCGTCGAACCAGTCGCCGCGCAGGCGGGTGATCAGGCCGACGCAGGCCGGGAAGTCCTCGGCGATGTGCGCCTCGCAATGGCGTGCGAACAGCCCGGGGGACCAGCGTCCGCCCGCGAAGACCAGCGCGGTGTGGCCGCCGGCGGACATGCCGTACACGCCCACGTCGTCCGGGTGCAGCTGTGCGCCGAAGCGGGGGTCGCGCAGCACCTCGTCGATGGCGCGCGAGACCTCGGCCGGGCGCAGCTTCCAGCTGTCCGGGCCGGGGTCGGACGGGTCGCGCGAGTTGTCGGCATGGTGCTCGGGCGCGGCCACGACGAAGCCGGCGTGCACCAGGGCGCGGGCCAGGTCGGTGTGCACCCACGGGTTCCCGCCGGAGCCGTGCGAGATCATCACCAGCCGGCCGTTGCCGCGCGCGGGCGGCGCGTCGGGGGCCAGCGAGAGCGTGAAGGGGCCCCGATGCACCGGCTGCTCGGGCGCGGCGGTGGGATAGAAGACCGTGACCGGTCCCTCCTGGCCTTGCGCGGGCAGGGTGACGAGGCCGACTTCGGCCCGGGCCGTGCCGGCCGCGAGGGCCAGCAGGGCGGCGGCGGTGGCGAGCAGGCGGCGCATGGTGCGTGTGCGTGGCGCGGGCGGGCTCAGGCCACGGCCATGGCGGCCGCGGGGCGGAAGGCCAGGCGCCACAGGCGCAGCGCGCGGCCGGCGAAGATGCCGCTGAAGGCGCCGTACAGGCCGGCCACCGTCAGGGCGTACTGCGTTTCCTGCACCAGCCGCGGGGCCATGGCCAGCTCCACGCCCACCACGTACTTGACCAGGAAGATGCCCACGACCAGCAGCAGGGGCAGGAAGCTGCCCGGCAGGCGGTAGCTGCGGGTGGCGGGGTCGTAGCTGGCCCCGGGGCGCACCGGCGCCATGAGGACAACCGCCAGGGCCGCCGCCGCGGCCGCGAGCCAAAGGACCGCGGCCTGCGCCAGCAGCGGCGAGCTCCACAAGGCCGAGAGCGTGCCCCAGGCCGAGAAGGTGCCCATGGCCAGCGGCATGACCGAAACGCGGGCGAGGCTGGCGGTGCGGTCGCGCACCCGGCTGAAGCCGAGGGCCAGCAAGGCGGCCAGCAGGCCCCAGACCCAGGCGGGCGTGCCGCGCAGGATCGGACCGATGGCTTCGGGGTGGTGGGCGATGAGCTGGATCAGCATGGCGAGGCTCCTGTGCGAGGGATGGACGGAGGGGTCAGAGCAGGCCCAGCTGGCTCCACAGCAGCTGGCCCAGGTAGCGCTGCGGCAGCAGCGTGAAGAAACCGGTGACGATGCAGGCGGCGAAGTACAGGATCTGCATGACCTTCCGGTGGGCCGCGATGTTGCGCTGGGCCAGGCGCCAGAAGGCCCAGGCCAGGGCCGCCAGCGTGACCGGCACCAGCAGGTGGATGGGGGTGTAGCCGGCGAGGTTGGGCAGCTTGAAGTCGCGGATGAACACCGCCGACACGGCGGCCACGAGCATCAGCGTCACCCAGGCATAGCCGAAGGCCCGGTGCAGTCGCGGGCGCTGGGTGGCACCGCGCCGGGCCCACAGCGCGACGGGGCCGGTGACGGTGGCGAGGAGGGCGGCGGTCATGTGGACGGCGATCACGGGGGTCATCTGCATGGTGGGCTCCAGGGCGATGGACGCACTGTGCGCCGCGGCTCCCCGGGCGGCGAGCCGGATGCGACGAAACGCGGAAAGCGCGCCGCGAAATGCGGGGACGGCGGAGCGATTGGCGGGCTGCCGCCCCCTTTTGTCATCCCCGCGCCCCGTCATTCCCGCGGAGGCGGGAATCCAAAGCGTTGAAGCTGCGCGCTGCGCGCGCAGGCAAGGCGGACGCCTTGGATCCCCGCCTCCGCGCACTGGTGTCCGGAATAATTTCGTCAAGTGAACAGGCC
>JAGWTH010000018.1 GCA_028868995.1 Burkholderiales bacterium
GGCGTCTCGTCGCAGGCGTAGCCGAACATCAGGCCCTGGTCGCCGGCGCCGGTGTTCAGGTGGTCGTCGCTGGCGTGGTCCACGCCCTGGGCGATGTCGTTGCTCTGCTTGTCGTAGCCCACCAGCACCGCGCAGCCCTTGTAGTCGATGCCGTACTCGGTGTTGTCGTAGCCGATGCGCTTGATGGTGTCGCGCGCGACCTGGATGTAGTCCACGTGCGCGTTGGTGGTGATCTCGCCGGCCAGCACCACCAGGCCGGTGTTGGTCAGGGTCTCGGCGGCCACGCGGCTGCGCGGGTCCTGGGCGAAGATCGCGTCGAGGATCGCGTCCGAGATCTGGTCGGCCACCTTGTCGGGGTGGCCTTCGGACACGGATTCCGAGGTGAAGAGGTAGTCGTTCGCCATTTGAATAAACTCCAGCGGTTCGGTTGCAAGGCGCGTTGCCTTGCGCCGGAGCTCGGGCGAACGCTTTAGCAGATCTTTTTAACGTCGCCCTGCAAGTAGTTCCATAACTCGGCGACGCCCAAATTCTAACCCGCGTGAAACCGCTGTTCCAGCTGCTTTCCGGCTGCCCCCTGCCGCTGCTGCACTTCGCGGGCGCCGCAGCCGGCTGGCTGGCCTTCCTGCTGTCGCCTACCTACCGCCGCCGATTCCTGGCGAACGCGGCGCAGGCCGGCTTGCGCTTCGCGCAGGTGCGCCGGGCGGTGGCCGAGGCGGGCAAGCTGGTGGCCGAGACGCCGCGCCTGTGGTTCGGCGCGCCGGCGCCGGTGCGCTGGGACGGCGCGGAGCTGATCGAGGCGCTGCGCGCGCAGGGCCGCGGCATCGTGTTCCTGACGCCGCACCTGGGTTGCTTCGAGGTCACGGCCCAGGCCTATGCGGCCCGTTTCGGCCCCATCACCGTGCTGTACCGGCCCGCCCGCAAGGAGTGGCTGCGGGAGCTGGTGGCCACCTCGCGCGACCGGCCCGGCATGCAGGCCGTGCCCACCTCCCTGGCCGGCGTGCGCCAGATGCTGCGTGCACTCAAGGCGGGCGAGGCGGTGGGCCTGCTGCCGGACCAGGTGCCCCCGCGCGGCCTGGGCGTGTGGGCGCCCTTCTTCGGCCGGGAGGCCTACACGATGACCCTGCCGGCGCGGCTGGCGCAGCAGACCGGCGCGGCGCTCCTGCTCGCCTGGGGCGAGCGCCTGCCGCGCGGGCGGGGCTACCTGGTGCACCTGCGGCCCTGGGAGGGCGAGCTGGCGGCCGACCCGCTCGAGGCCGCGCGGCAGGTCAACGCCGCCATGGAGCGCCTGGTGCGGTCCGGGCCCGAGCAGTACCTGTGGGGCTATGCGCGCTACAAGCAGCCGCGCGAGGAGCGCGCCGCATGATCAGCCGCCTGGGCATCCTGTTCATGCGGGCGATCGCCCCGCTGCCGCTGGCGTGGATCCGGGCGCTGGGCGCGATGGTCGGCCTGCTGCTGTTCGTGGCGGTGCGCTCGCGCCGCCGGGTGGTGGACGTCAACCTGCGCCTGTGCTTCCCGCAGTGGAGCGCGGCGCAGCGCCGGCGCTGCGCGCGCGAGGTGTTCATCCACGTGGCCCAGGCCTGGTTCGACCGCGCCTGGCTGTGGCACGCCGACCCCGAGGTGGTGCGGCGCCGCCTGGCGCTGACCGGCGCGGTGGGCGAACTGTCCGGGAGCGAAGGCACCATCGTCTTCTGCCCGCATTTCGTGGGCCTGGACGCCGGCGTCACCGCGCTGTCGCAGCAGGTGGTGCGCCGTTTCGTGGGCATCTACACGCGCCAGAGCGACCCGGTCATCGATGCGTGGGCGCTGCGGGGCCGCTACCGCTTCGGCAATGCCCGGCCCATGAGCCGCTCCGAGGGCGTGCGCGACATCATCGCCGTACTGCGCTCGGGCGGCGTGCTGTACCTGCTGCCGGACATGAACTTCGGGGCGGAGGAGTCGGTCTTCGTGCCGTTCTATGGCGTCCCGGCGGCGACCGTGCCCTCGCTGTCCCGCTTCGCGCGCCTGGGGCGGGCCAAGGTGGTGCCGCTGATCACGCGCCTCACGCCCACCGGCTACGAGGTGCGGGTGCTGGAGGCCTGGGCGGACTTTCCCAGCAGGGACTTCGTCGCAGACACGGCGCTCATGAACCGGCGCCTGCAGGAGTACATCGACCCGATGCCGTCGCAGTACTACTGGGTGCACAAGCGCTTCAAGAGCCGCCCGCCGGGCGAACCGCCGGTCTACTGACGCAGGAACTTCGCCAGCCGGTCGATCACGAGCGCGGGCTGCTCGTGGACGATCCAGTGGGAGGCGTCCGGCACCTTCTCCAGGGTGAGCCTGGGCACGTAGTCCTCGAGGCCGTCGACCAGGCCCGGCAGCAGGGCGGTGTCGCGCATGCCCCACAGCACCAGGGTGGGGAGGTCCACCGTGAGCATCTCGCGCGGCAGGGTGACAGCGGCGGCGGCGGCGTCCCCCTCGCGCGGCGGCCGCAGCGGCGAGGCCCGGTAGTAGTTCAGGCCGCCGGTGAGGCTCGCGTCCCAGACGGCGAGGTACCTCTGCTTCAGGGCCTCGGTGAGCCAGGCGCCGCCGCCGCCATGGTGGAAGAAGGCGAGCAGGCGCCGGTAGCCGTCCTCGCGCAGCAGCCGCTCGGCGTCGGGGCGGATCAGGAAGTTCATGTAGGCGCTGGCCTGGCGCTGGGCCTCGCTGGCCTGCAGCTCGCGCAGGAAGGTGCCCGGGTGCGGCGAATTGAGGATGGCCAGCCGGCGCGTGAGCTGCGGCAGCTGGTTGGCGAAGTTCCAGGCGACCGCGCCACCCCAGTCGTGCGCGACCAGGCAGGCGAGCGGCGCACCCTCGGCCTGGGCCAGGGCCGCGATGTCCTGCACCAGGTGCTTGGGCCGGTAGGCCGCCACGTCGGCCGGCTGGCTGGACTGCTCGTAGCCGCGCAGGTTGGGCGCCACGCACCGGTAGCCGCCGTTTTCGGGACGGGCGAAGTGTTCCAGCAGCTCGTCCCAGATGAAGGCGGCCTCGGGGAAGCCGTGCAGGAACATCAGGACCGGGCGCCCGCGCTCCCCGGCGGCGCGGCAGCTGAGGGTGATGCCGTGGGGGAGCGCCTGCTGCCAGGTCGTGATGGTCATGTTGTCTCCGGGTGGGTCCAGTTCCAGAGGAGCAGGGAGGCTTCCTCCACGCCCTGCCGCTTGAGGGCGGAGAACAGTTTCACCTCGCCGCCGGCCGTCTGCAGTCGCGCGATGGACAGCGCCTTCTGCGCCTCGGACCGGTTCAGCTTGTCGGCCTTGGTCAGCAGCACCAGGAACCGCAGGCCCTGTTCCACGCGCGGGCGGATCACCTCCAGCAGGATCTCGTCCAGCTCGGTGAGGCCGTGCCGCGGGTCGACCAGCATCACCACGCCGGCCAGGTTCTCGCGGGTGACCAGGTAATTGGCCATGACTTGCTGCCAGCGGGCCTTGTCGGCCTTGGGCACGGCGGCATAGCCGTAGCCGGGCAGGTCGGCCAGCACGGCGTCGGTGACGCCCTGCTTGCCCAGGGCGAACAGGTTGATGGCCTGGGTGCGCCCGGGGGTCTTGGAGGCGAAGGCCAGCCGCTTCTGCTGGGTGAGGGTGTTGATGCAGGTGGACTTGCCGGCGTTGGAGCGGCCGACGAAGGCGATCTCCGGCACGTCCAGCGGCGGCAGGTGCTCCAGCCGGGGCGCGGTGGTCAGGAAGCGCGCGGTGTGCAGCCAGGCGACGGCCTGCGCGGCGGCCCCCGGTGCAGGGGCGGTCGAAGCGGGGGCGCGCGGGCCCGGAGGGGGGGTCATCGGGGGGAATGGCTGAGGCGGGGGTGGGGCATTGTAGAATCCGCCGGTTTTGCGCCCAACAACGAAACCAACGTGACCAAGACGCCTGCTTCCCTCCTGCTGGCCGCTGTGCTGGCTGCGTTCGTGCTCCCCACCTGGGCCCAGCAGCCTGCCGCTTCCGCGGCGGCGCCTGCGGCCAGCGCCGCCGCCCCGGCGGCGGCCCCGAAGGCGGAGGGCGCGGCGCCCGTCGCCCTGGTCAAGCCCGACCTCGCCGCCGGCGAGGCCAAGTTCGGCGCGGTCTGCGTGGCCTGCCACGGCCAGGGCGGCAATTCCGGCATCCCGGCCAACCCCAAGCTGGCCCAGCAGCATGCCGATTACATCGTGAAGCAGCTGCAGGAGTTCAAGGCCGGCAAGCGCCAGAACGCCATCATGCAGGGCATGGCGGCGCCGCTGAGCGAGCAGGACATGCGCAACATCGCCGCCTACCTGGCCACGCAGAAGGAAAAGCCCGGTTTCGCCAAGGACAAGGACCTGGTGCTGCTGGGCGAGAAGATCTACCGCGGCGGCAACCAGGCCCGCCAGCTGCCCGCCTGCGCCGGCTGCCACAGCCCGGACGGCGCCGGTATCCCGTCCCAGTACCCGCGCCTGTCGGGGCAGCATGCCGACTACACGGCCGCCCAGCTGACCGCCTTCCGCTCCGGCGCGCGGACCAACAGCCCGCAGATGGCCGCCATCGCCGCCAAGCTGAACGACCGCGAGATCCGCGCCGTGGCCGACTACATCGCCGGCCTGCGCTGAATCCGGCGGCCGTTTGAACTAATCGGCAGGCAGCGGCACCAACCCCGGGCGGGCGCCTCGCAGGAGGCCCCGCCTTTTTTCATTAGCCACGCATGACCTCCATCACCGCCGATCCGCCTCCCGCCCGCGCCTCGCACCGGCTGCGCGCGCTGGTGGAGCTGCTGTCCTCGATGCGCTTCGCGATCGCCCTGCTGACGGTGATCTGCATCGCCTCGGTGATCGGCACCGTGCTCAAGCAGCACGAGCCCCTGCCCAACTACGTCAACCAGTTCGGCCCGTTCTGGGCCGCGCTGTTCCTGGCGATCCGCCTGAACACCGTCTACAGCGCCTGGTGGTTCCTGCTGATCCTGGCCTTCCTGGTGGTCAGCACCTCCCTGTGCATCGCCCGCAACACGCCCAAGATCCTGGCGGACCTGCGCTCTTACAAGGAGAACATCCGGGAAAACGCGCTGCTGGCCTTCCACCACCGCGCCGAAGGGCCGGTGGACGGCACGCCCGAGGAGCAGGCCCGGCGCATGGGCCAGGCCCTGGTCCAGGGCGGCTGGAAGGTGCGCCTGCAGCAGCGCGGCGAGGGCTGGATGGTGGCCGCGCGCATCGGCGGCCTCCACAAGATCGGCTACCTGGCGGCCCACAGCGCCATCGTGCTGGTCTGCCTGGGTGGCCTGCTCGATGGCGACCTCATCGTGCGCGCGCAGATGCTTCTGGGCGGCAAGAAGCCCTATGCCGGCGGCGGCCTGATCGCCGACGTGCCGGCCAGCAGCCGCCTGCCGACCAGCAACCCCACCTTCCGCGGCAACCTGATGGTGGCCGAGGGGTCCCAGTCGTCCTCCGCGATCCTCAACCAGTCGGACGGCATCCTGGTGCAGGAGCTGCCGTTCTCGATCGAGCTGAAGAAGTTCATCGTCGACTTCTATTCGACGGGCATGCCCAAGCTGTTCGCGAGCGACATCGTGATCCACGACCGCGACACCGGCGAGGCCATCCCGGCGCGGGTGGAGGTGAACCACCCGGTCAGCCACCGCGGCGTCGAGATCTACCAGTCCAGCTTCGACGACGGCGGCTCCGCCGTCACGCTGCAGGCCGTGCCGCTGGACGGCAGCGGCCACACCTTCCAGGTGCAGGGCAACATCGGTGGGGCGACCGAGCTCACCCGCGGGCAGGGCGACGCCGCCCAGAAGATGACCCTGGAATTCACCGGGCTGCGGGTGTTCAACGTGGAAAACCTGGCGGGCGGCACCGACACGCGCAAGGTGGACCTGCGCAGCGAACTCGAAGCGCAGATCGGCGCGGCCGACAAGACCGCCACGAAGAAGAACCTGCGCAACGTCGGCCCCAGCATCAGCTACAAGCTGCGCGATGCGTCCGGCCAGGCGCGCGAGTTCAACAACTACATGCTGCCGGTGGACCTGGGCGACGGCGTGCCGGTGTTCCTGCTCGGCATGCGCGATTCGCAGGCGGACAACCTGCGCTACATGCGCATCCCGGCCGACGAGAACGGCAGCATGGACGGCTTCCTGCGCCTGCGCGCCGCCCTGGCCGACCCCGCCATGCGCGACGCGGCGGTGCGAGCCTATGCCAGCGAAGCCACGGACCCCACGCGGCCGGACCTGGCGAAGACCCTCGCGGCGTCCACGGGCCGGGCCCTGGCCCTGTTCGCCGGCGCCGACACCGCCCCGGGCCAGGCCCGCGGCGGGCTGCAGGCCGTGTCGGACTTCATCGACCACAACGTGCCCGAGGCCGACCGGGCGCGGGCGGGCGAGGTGCTGGTGCGCATCCTCAACGGCGCGCTGTTCGAGCTGGCGCAGCAAAGCCGCTTGAAAGCCGGCCTGGCGCCCTTGAAGCGGGACGACCGCACCCAGGCCTTCATGACGCAGGCGGTGCTGGCCCTGAGCGACTCCTTCGCCTACCCGGTGCCCATGGCCTTCGAGCTCAAGGATTTCAAGCAGGTCCAGGCCAGCGTGTTCCAGGTGACGCGCTCGCCCGGCCACTACGTCGTCTATTTCGGCTGTGCCTTGCTGATCCTGGGGGTTTTCTCGATGTTGTATGTTCGCGAGCGACGCCTGTGGATCTGGCTGCGCCCGGCCGACGGTGGGTCCCTCGCGCGCATGGCGCTGTCCAGCAACCGCAAACTGATCGACGTGGACCGCGAATTCGAAAGGATCCGGGGCCGCCTCCTGGGAGACAAGCAATGAATACCGCCACCACCACCCTGACCCTCGACGACGGCTTCCTCGCCCGCCGCAACTGGTTCGACTGGGTGTTCGCCCTGGTCGTGATCGCCGGGGGCCTGTACGCCTTCGGCCGCTACCAGCAGTACATGGACGTGTACGAGAAGGGCATCCTGCTCGCCGCCATGCCCGCCGGCATCTGGTTGGGCTGGTTCTGGCGGCCGCTGCGGGGGCTGATGCTGGTGGTCGCGGGCGCCGCGCTGCTGGGCGTGACCTCCTACGAGGGGCAGCTGGCCCGCGCCGACCAGGTGTTCTGGCTCAAGTACTTCCTGTCCAGCCAGTCGGCCATCCTCTGGATGGCGGTGCTGATCGTCATGAGCACGGTCTTCTACTGGATCGGCATGTTCTCCCGCGGCCAGGGCCCGACGATGCAGCTGATCGGCTCCCGCCTGGCCTGGGCGGCCGTGGCGATGGCCCTGGTCGGCACGCTGGTGCGCTGGTACGAGAGCTACCTGATCGGCCCGGACATTGGCCACATCCCGGTGAGCAACCTCTACGAGGTGTTCGTCCTGTTCATCTGGCTGACCACGGCCTTCTACCTGTACTTCGAGCAGCAGTACGGCACCCGCGCGATGGGCGCCTTCGTGATGCTGGTGGTCAGCGCCGCGGTGGGCTTCCTGCTGTGGTACTCCTTCGCCCGCGGGGCGAGCGAGATCCAGCCGCTGGTGCCCGCCCTCAAGAGCTGGTGGATGAAGCTGCACGTGCCGGCCAACTTCATCGGCTACGGCACCTTCTCGCTGGCGGCGATGGTGGCCTTCGCCTACCTGATCAAGCAGCACGCCACCGAGACGCGCTGGGTGAAGCTGCTGCCCCTGTGGGTGCTGGGCGTGGTGCTGACGGTGATGCCCATGGTGTTCCGCCGCTCCGTCAGCGGCAGCGTGACCTACTGGCTCATGTACTTCGGCGTGGCGGCCCTGGTCGCCGGCACGATCCTGATGGCGCGCCGGCGCATCGGCGAGCGGCTGCCGCCGCTGGAGGTGCTGGACGACGTGATGTACAAGTCCATCGCGGTCGGGTTCGCCTTCTTCACCATCGCCACCGTGCTGGGCGCGCTGTGGGCCGCCGAGGCCTGGGGCGGCTACTGGAGCTGGGACCCGAAGGAGACCTGGGCGCTGATCGTCTGGCTGAACTACGCGGCCTGGCTGCACATGCGCCTGATGAAGGGCCTGCGCGGCACGGTCTCGGCCTGGTGGGCGCTGGTGGGCCTGCTGGTCACGACCTTCGCCTTCCTGGGCGTGAACATGTTCCTGTCCGGCCTGCACAGCTACGGCACCCTGTGATGCCGCTGTAACCTTTCGCGGGCCGGCCGCGTACTAGTGGGGGACATTCCAACATGAAGGAGAGCCCATGCTGATCCGAACCGGCCGCGACGGCTTCGAACATCCCGTCGCCAGCGAGATCACCCCGCGCGAGGTCTACGAAGACCGCCGCCAGCTGCTCAAGTGGATGGCCGGCGGTGCCGCCGGCGTAGGGCTGGCCGCCTGGGCCGGGCGCGAGGCCTTCGCCCAGCAGGTGCAGCGCCCCGGCAAGCTGGCGCCCATCGCCGACGTGCGATCCACCGTGCCCGGCGCGGTGACCATGGAAAAGGTCACCTCCTACCAGGACGCCACCAGCTACAACAATTTCTACGAGTTCGGCACCGACAAGTCGGACCCGGCCCAGAACGCCCACACGCTGCAGACCCGTCCCTGGACCGTGGAGGTCAGCGGCCTGGTGAAGAAGCCGGCGAAGTTCGCCATCGACGACCTGATCAAGCTCGCCCCGCAGGAGGAGCGCATCTACCGCCTGCGCTGCGTCGAGGGCTGGTCCATGGTGATCCCGTGGGTGGGTTTTTCGCTGTCGAAGCTGATCGAGAAGGCCGAGCCGCTGGGCAACGCGCACTTCGTCCAGTTCCTGTCGCTGGCGGACGCGAAGACCATGCCCATGGTGAGCTCCCGCATCCTGGACTGGCCCTATTTCGAGGGCTTGCGCATGGACGAGGCCATGCACCCGCTGACGCTGCTGGCCTTCGGCATGTACGGGGAGGTGCTGCCCAAGCAGAACGGCGCGCCGGTGCGCATCGTCGTGCCCTGGAAGTACGGCTTCAAGAGCGCCAAGAGCATCGTCCAGATCCGCCTGACCGAGGGGATGCCGCCCACGGCCTGGAACAAGGCGGCGGCCAACGAGTACGGCTTCTATTCCAACGTCAACCCGAACGTGGACCACCCGCGCTGGTCGCAGGCGACCGAGCGGCGCATCGGCGAGGACGGCCTGTTCGCGAAGAGGCGCAAGACGCTGATGTTCAACGGCTACGAGGCCCAGGTCGGGCAGCTGTACGCCGGCATGGACCTGCGGAAGAACTACTGATGGCGCTCGCCCGGTCGCTGCTGCACCCGGCGGCGAAGCCCCTGGTGTTCGTGGCTTCGCTGCTGCCTTTCGCCTGGCTGGTCTTCGGGGCCGCCACCGATCGCCTCGGCGCGAATCCCGCGCAGTACCTGTCGCGCGCCACCGGCGACTGGACGCTGCGCTTCCTGTGCCTCACCCTGGCCGTGACCCCGGTGCGGGTGCTGGCCGGCCTGCCGACCCTGCAGCGCTTTCGCCGCATGCTGGGGCTGTTCACGTACTTCTACGCGGTCCTGCACTTCCTGGCCTACGCCTGGTTCGACCAGGGCTTCGACCTGGGCGAGATCGCCCGCGACATTCCCAAGAGGCCGTTCATTCTGGTGGGTTTCGCCGCCTTCGTGCTGCTGACGCCGCTGGCGGCCACCTCCTGGAACCGTGCCGTGAAGGCGATGGGGGCCAGGCGCTGGCAGGCGCTGCACCGCATCGTCTACGCGATCGCGGGGCTGTCCCTGCTGCACTTCTTCTGGATGCGGGCGGGCAAGAACGACTTCGCCCAGGTGGCGGTGTACGGGGCGATCCTCGGCGTGCTGCTGGGATGGCGGTTGCTGGATTCCGTCCGCCGGCGCGGGATGCGGCTCAGGGCAGCAGCTTTTCCCGGCGCACCTGGTCCGCGAAGTCCTCGCGTTCGCGGATGAGGTGCACCTCGGCGCCGTTCACCAGCACCTCCGCGGCGCGGCCGCGGGTGTTGTAGTTGCTGGCCATGCTCATGCAGTAGGCGCCCGCGGACAGCACCGCCAGCCAGTCACCCGGCCGGGCCGCCAGGGCGCGGTCCCGGCCGATCCAGTCGCCGCTTTCGCACACGGGGCCCACCACGTCGTAGGTCGCGGCCGGCCCGGCCTGCGGGCGCAGCGGCACGATCTGGTGGTAGGCCTCGTACATGGCCGGCCGCGGCAGGTCGTTCATCGCGGCGTCGACGATGCAGAAGTTCTTCTGCTCGCCCGGCTTCAGGTACAGCACCTCGGTCAGGCAGACGCCGGCATTGCCGACCAGCGAGCGGCCCGGCTCGATCAGGAGCTCGCGCCCGCCGTAGCCGCGGGCGTCCAGCCGTGCCAGCAGCTGCTGCCACAGGGCATCGGCGGCGGGCGGCTCCTCCCCGTGGTAGACGATGCCCAGGCCGCCGCCGAAATCGATGTGGGCGAGCGGGATGCCGGCCTGCTCGATCGCGTCCACCAGGTCCAGGACGCGGTCGAGCGCGTCCAGGTAGGGTGCCACCTGGGTGATCTGCGAGCCGATGTGGCAGTCGATGCCCACGACGCGCAGGCCGGGCAGGGCGGCCGCGTGCCGGTAGGCCCGCTGGGCGTCCTGGTGGGCGATGCCGAACTTGTTGCCCTTCAATCCGGTGGAGATGTAGGGGTGCGTCTTCGGGTCGACGTCCGGGTTCACGCGCAGGCTGACCGGCGCGCGCACGCCCAGCTCCGTCGCCACCGCGCTGAGCACCTCCAGCTCGGGCTCGCTTTCCACGTTGAAGCAGCGGATGCCCACCTCCAGCGCGCGCCGCATCTCGCGCCGCGTCTTGCCGACGCCGGAGAAGATGATGTCGGGGCCCTTCGCGCCGGCGGCCAGCGCCCGCTCCAGCTCGCCGCCGGAGACGATGTCGAAGCCGCAGCCGGCGCGCGCGAACACCTGCAGCACGGCCAGCGAGGAGTTGGCCTTCAGCGCGTAATGGATGCGGGCCTTGCGCCCGGCGAAGCCGCGCTGGTAGGCGGCCAGGGCCGAAAGCATGGCCGCGCGCGAATAGACGAACAGGGGCGTGCCGTACCGGCGGGCGAGGTCCGCGAGCGCGACCTCCTCCAGGAACAGGGCATCGCCGCGGTAGTGCAGCTGCGGGCTGCCGGGCAGCGGGGTGGCGGTCATGGCTTCGGCTCCGGCGCGGAGGCCCCTCCGGCCGGCGACACCGCCGTGCCCGCGGGCGAGTTGGGGGACAGCGTCTCCGGCAGCGAGGCCCGGCCCGCCGCCGCTTCGCCCTTGGGCATGAACAGGGGACCCTTCTGGCCGCAGGCTGCCAGCACCGCAAGCATGGCCACTGCCGCGAGCCGGCGGCCCTTCCGTGCGCTAACTAGAATTTGGAGAACACCTGACATCTGGAAATTGTATTGACATCTACTCAGCCCTAGAGGGCGGAGCTTCCTGCTACCAGAGGGCCATGTCCGACCCCGCCTGCAACGTGCGTCGCAAGCTCATTCATCGCAGCTTCACCGGCTTTCGCCTCCCCTGCGGCGGAAAACTGCTGCTCGAGTATCGCCAGCCCTCGAGCCAGGATGTTGCGCGCAGCGTTGATATCGCGGTCGTGATGGGTGCCGCAAGCGCTGCACTTCCACTCGCGTATCGACAGCCCCAACTCGCCCTGTGGCCCGGTGTGCGCGCCACAGCTGCTGCAATTCCTGGTGGTGCCCGCCTCGGGCACCTTCACGAACCATGCGCCTGCGTCATCGCACTTGTACCGCAGCATGGTTCTCATCGCGCTCCAGCCCGCGTCCATCACGCTTTTGGCGTGCGGACCGCGCACCAGCGCTGCCGCATCCACATCGCCTACGCACACCGCGGCGTACCGGCGCGCCAGCGCGGTGGTGAGCTTGTGCAGGAAGTCGCGCCGCCGGTTGGCAATCTTGGC
The DNA here is from genome assembly GCA_028868995.1 of Burkholderiales bacterium. Classification (GTDB taxonomy): domain Bacteria; phylum Pseudomonadota; class Gammaproteobacteria; order Burkholderiales; family Burkholderiaceae_C; genus Ramlibacter. The sequence continues at coordinate 11,789 of JAGWTH010000018.1, forward strand.
GTGGATGGCTGCCACACGCTTTTTCTTGTCCGCTCGCTGCGCGCTGGCAAGGGCGGGCTGCAGGTCCCGGTAAAAGCGCTCGGCAGCGACTTTGTCACCGTCACTGAGCGCCGCCAGATCTTTCAGGCCCAGGTCGATTCCGATGGCGCTGCGGGCGTCCGGCGCCGCGCGCGGAGCAAGCGGCACGCGAACGCTGACATTGAGGTACCAGCGCCCGCGGGCGTCCTCGCTGAAGCTGCCAGCCCGCAGCTCGTAGTCGCCCAGCCCCCAGCTGTCCCACACCGACAGCCAGCGGCCGGCGAAGTAGACCTGTCCGTGGGCGTACTTGATGGTGCGCACCTTGAACGGAACCCAGCCGAGCGAGCGGCGGCTGCCGCCGCTCTTGCGCCAGGCCAGGCGCACGCGCTTGTGCGTCGAGCGGTTTGTGGCGTACCGTTCGGCCGTCTCCTGCACGGCCTGAACGGGCAGGTGCAGGGCGCAGTCACCGCGAGTGCTGCCTTTCAGGTACGGCCAGAAGTCGAATCCGGAGAGGAGCTTGCGCTCGCGCTCGAAGACGCGCATCTGCAGCTCGTTGCAATAATTCCAGACAAGGTTCACCTCACCCGCCATGGCCGTAAGCCATTCGGCGTGGCGGTCTTTGACCCGCACGCGAAGGACCCGCGCGGAGGTTGTCGAATAATAACTGGACACCCATCCAGTATGCCAGATTGAACTCTTTCAGAGAATGCTCAGCGCACAGCGAGAATAGGCACCCTCTACGGCTGATGAGCGCCAACTTCGTCCTGAAGAGCGAAAACTCTCGTGAGAATTTCCATGACTGATCTTGAATACCTCGACCGCGCGGAGGCCCTGCTCGCCAGCGTCGAGGCGAGTTGCGACCGGATCAACGAGAGCAGCGACGCCGACGTCGACAACCAGCGCGTGGGCGGAATGGTCACGCTGACCTTCGCCGACCGCAGCCAGGTCGTGGTCAACCTGCAGAAGCCCCTGCACGAGGTGTGGCTGGCCGCCCGCGCGGGCGGCTTCCACTACAAGTGGGACGGCTCCTGCTGGCGCGACACCAAGGCCGGCAGCGAGTTCTTCGCCGACTTGAGCCGGCACGCCAGCGCGCAGGCCGGCGCGCCGCTCGCCTTCAGTTCCTGAACAGGTCCAGGATGCCGCGGCGCTCCTCGGCGGGCGTCTGCGTCGCCGGCGCCGGCGGTGGGGGCATGCCGTTGGCATTCAGCATGCTCTTGTCGCCGGGCGCGCCGGGGGACTGCTCTCCCGAAGTGCCGCCGGCCGGCGGCTGGGTCGCGGCGCCGCTGTCCAGGCCCAGGCTGGCCACGCCCTTGCCGGGCACGAACTCGTCGTAGTACCACTCGCCGTTGACGTTCACGATGCCCTCGGGCACCGGGTACTCCATGACCGGCACGTTCTTTAGGGCGGTGCGCATGAAGTCGATCCACACCGGCCCGCTCAGGCCGCCGCCGGTCTCGCGGTCGCCCAGCGAGCGCGGGGTGTCGTAGCCCATCCAGACGATCGCGACCAGCGTCTGCTGGAAGCCGTTGAACCAGGTGTCGATCGAGTCGTTGGTGGTGCCGGTCTTGCCGTACAGGTCCGGGCGCTTGAGGTCGCGCTGCGCGCGCGCCGCCGTGCCGACCCGGGCGACCTCGTTGAGCAGCCGGTCCATCTCGAAGGCGTTGCGGGCGTCGATCGCGCGCATCGACTCGTTGAGCAGCGGCGGCTGGCTTTCCACCAGGACCTTGCCCTTCTGGTCGGTGATGCGGGTGACCAGCCACGGGTTGACGCGGTAGCCGCCGTTGGCGAACACGGAATAGGCCAGGGCCATCTGCATCGGGGTGACCGAGCCCGCGCCCAGGGCCATGGTGAGGTAGGGCGGGTGCTTCTCGGGGTCGAAGCCGAAGCGCGTGATCCAGTCCTGCGCGTTCTGCGTCCCCACGGCCTGCAGGATGCGGATCGAGACCATGTTCTTCGACTTCGCGAGCGCCGTGTGCAGCGGCATCGGCCCTTCGAACTTGCCGTCGTAGTTCTTGGGCTCCCAGGGCTGGCCGCCGGTCACGCCGGAGTCGAAGAACAGCGGCGCGTCGTTGATGATGGTGCTGGGCGTGAAGCCCTTCTCCAGGGCCGCCGAGTAGATGAAGGGCTTGAAGCCCGAGCCCGGCTGCCGCCAGGCCTGGGTGACGTGGTTGAACTTGTTCTTGTTGAAGTCGAAGCCGCCCACCAGCGCGCGGATCGCGCCGTCGCGCGGGTCCACCGCGACGATGGCGCCCTCCACCTCGGGCAGCTGGGTGATCTCCCAGGTGTCCTTGGGCGTCTTCATCACGCGGATCACGGCGCCGCGGCGGATCTTGATCTTGGGCGGCGCCTTGTCCGACAGGCCGGAGCGGGCCGCGTTCAGGCCTTCGCCCACGATGTCGAACTGCTCGCCGTTGGCGCGCACCGCGGTGATCTTCTTCGGGCTCGCGTCCAGCACGACCGCGGCCAGCACATCCCCGTTGTCGGGATGGTCGGCCAGGGCCTCGTCGATCGCGTCGTCCAGCTCCTTGGGGTCGGTGGGCAGGTCGACGAAGCGCTCGGGGCCGCGGTAGATCTGGCGCTTCTCGTAGTCCATGATGCCCTTGCGCAGGGCCTGGTAGGCGGCTTCCTGCTGGTCGGACTTGATGGTCGTGTAGACGTTCAGGCCGCGGGTGTAGGCCTCGTCGCCGTACTGGGCGTAGACCAGCTGGCGCACGGTCTCGGCGACGTATTCGGCGTGCACCGGCGTGGACTGGGCGCCCGTGCGGACGTGCAGCTGCTCCTTCTTGGCGGCCTCGGCCTGCTGGTGGGTGATGAAGCCGTTCTCCTCCATCCGGTCGATGATGTACAGCTGGCGGGTGCGCGCGCGGGTCGGGTTGGAGATCGGGTTGTAGGCCGAAGGCGCCTTGGGCAGGCCGGCCAGCATGGCCGCCTCGGCGATCGTGATGTCCTTCAGGGGCTTGCCGAAATAGGTCTCGCAGGCGGCGGCGAAGCCGTAGGAGCGGTTGCCCAGGAAGATCTGGTTCATGTAGATCTCGAGGATCTGGTCCTTGGTCAGCTGGTGTTCCAGCTTGAAGGTCAGGAGGACCTCGTAGAGCTTGCGGGTGAACGTCTTCTCCGAGGAGAGGTAGACGTTGCGCGCGACCTGCATGGTGATGGTGGAGGCACCCTGGCTCTTGATCCGCCCGAGGTTGGCGATGGCCGCGCGCAGCAGGCCCTTGTAGTCCACGCCTCCGTGCTCGTAGAAGCGCGAATCCTCGATCGACAGCACGGCGTTCTTCATGACCGCGGGGATCTGGTCGATCGGCGTCAGGTTGCGGCGCTCCTCGCCGAACTCGCCGATGAGCACGCCGTCCTGGCTGAAGATGCGCAGCGGCAGCTTGGGCCGGTAGTCGGACAGCTCGCTGATGTCAGGCAGGTTGGGGTAGGCGACGGCCAGGGCCACCCCGGCCACGATGACGCCCGCCAGCGCCAGGGCGGCGCCCAGGCCGAAGGTCCAGGCGAGGGCCTTGAGCAGGAAGCGCTGCCACGCGGGGCGGGGGGGGGAGGTGCCGGGAGCGTCGGAAGAGGGGTCGGAAGCCATAAAACTCCATCGGGCGTCCCGGGAGCGCGCCCATTATAGAAACCAGGATCAGAGCCAGCCGGTCGGCAGGCGGTTCCACGCCGGGTGTCGGGGTGCGGCTTGCGGACGCCCCTTAAGCCGCAGCAGTATGGCAGCCAGACGCGTCGGCTTTTGACAACGCGCAGCTGGCAGCGCCGCCGGAATTTCCTTTGGCGACAAGGATGTTACTGCTAGCATTGAAGTGGAATCTTAAGTTCGTTACGCCTGGATACGAGGCGTCGTAGGAGACGGGTTTGATCTCAATCGGCTCTCTGTTTGGCAGCAAGTCCGCCCCCCTGCTGGGCCTGGACATCAGCTCTTCCAGCGTCAAGCTGGTCGAGCTCGGCCTTGCCAAGAACGGTGGCTTCGTCCTCGAGCGCTGCGCGATCGAGCCGCTGGAGCGCGGCTGGATCACCGACGGCAACGTCGAGAAGTTCGACGAGGTGGCCGAGGCGATGCGCCGGGTGGTCAAGAAGGCCGGCACCCGTACGCGCAACGTGGCGATGGCGCTGCCCGCCTCGGCGGTGATCACCAAGAAGATCATCTTGCCCGGCGGCCTGTCCGACCAGGAGCTGGAGATCCAGGTGGAGAGCGAGGCCAACCAGTACATCCCCTTCTCGCTGGACGAAGTGAGCCTCGACTTCTGCGTGGTCGGGCCCAGCCCCACCTCCCAGGGCGACGTCGAGGTGCTGATCGCCGCCTCCCGCAAGGAGAAGGTGCAGGACCGCCAGGGCCTGGCCGAGGCCGCCGGCCTGAAGCCGGTGATCATCGATGTCGAGTCCTACGCCTCCCGGCTGGCCGCCGGCCGGCTGATCGGCAACCTGCCGGGCGAGGGCAAGGACCAGATGGTGGCCCTGTTCGAGGTAGGAGCCTCCACCACCAGCATGCAGGTCATCCGCAACGACGAGGTCCTGTACGACCGCGACCAGGCCTTCGGCGGCGCCCAGCTGACCCAGCTGATCGTGCGCCAGTACGGCTTCTCGCCCGAGGAGGCCGAGTCCAAGAAGAGGAGCGGCGAGCTGCCCGACGACTACGAGGCCGGCGTGCTGCGCCCCTTCGTGGACAGCATGGCCCAGGAAGTGGCCCGCGCCCTGCAGTTCTTCTTCACCAGCACGCCGCACAACCGGGTCGACCACATCATGGTGGCCGGCGGCTCCGCCGGCCTGCCCGGGCTGAGCGAGGCGATCACGGCCCAGACTTCCTTCCCCTGCGACCTGGCGGACCCGTTCCAGGGCATGCAGTTCAGCGACAACGTGCGGGAGAAGAAGGTGCGGCGCGAGGCGCCTTCGTACCTGACCTCTTGCGGCCTGGCCATGCGGAGGTTCCTGCAGTGATCCTGATCAACCTCCTGCCCCACCGCGAGGCGGCGCGTAAGCGTCGCCGCGAGATGTTCTATGCGGCGCTGGGCGCCTCCGCCGTCGGCGGCCTGGTGATCGCCGGCGGCGTCTGGCTGTGGTTCAACGCCCAGATCGAGGCCCAGCAGGGCCGCAACCAGCTGCTGAGCGGCGAGATCAAGAAGCTGGACAGCCAGATCAAGGACATCGCCTCCCTGCAGGAGGAGATCGCCGCCCTGCGGGCACGCCAGCAGGCGGTGGAAGACCTCCAGGCCGACCGCAACATGCCCGTGTACCTGCTCAACGAGCTGGTCAAGCAGCTGCCCGACGGCGTCTACCTAACGAGCATGAAGCAGAACGGCAACACCGTGGCCCTCACCGGTGTCGCGCAATCGAACGAGCGGGTGTCCGAGCTGCTGCGCAACCTGAGTTCGGGCAGCCCCTGGCTGACCAAGCCGGAGCTGTCGGAGATCGTGGCCGGCAACGTCGCCCTCAGCCAGCGCGACCAGCGCCGGGTGGCGAATTTCAAGCTCAGCGTGAAGCTGGTCCGCGCCAGCGATGCGCAGAAGGCCGCCGCCGCGGGCAAGCCCGCCGCGGCAGGGCCGGCCGGGAAGTGATCATGGCTGCCACCGCACCGCACCTCGCACCCAGGGACTGAACCATGGCGACGACCGCAAGACGCTTCGACCTCGCCGCGATGCTGGAGCAGATCGCCTCCCAGTTCCGCGGCCTCAACCCTAACGACCCCGCCGCCTGGCCCATCGTGCCGAAGGTGGCGCTCAACCTCCTCGTGGCGGTCGCCATCGTGGTGGCGCTGTGGTTCCTGTGGCTCACCAACTCCGCCGAGGAGCTGGACGCCGAGCAGAAGAAGGAAGTGGGCCTGAAGGCCGACTACCAGAAGAAGCTCGCACAGGCCGTGAACCTGGACGCCCTGCGCAAGCAGCGCGAACAGGTGCAGCAGTACGTGACGCAGCTGGAGAAGCAGCTTCCCAGCAAGGCCGAGATGGATGCCCTGCTGTCCGACATCAACCAGGCCGGCCTGGGCCGCAGCCTCGTGTTCGACTATTTCCGTCCGGGCCAGGTGAGCGTCAAGGAGTACTACGCCGAGCTGCCGATCGCGATCAAGGTGTCCGGCCGCTACCACGACTTCGGGTCTTTCGCCGCCGACATCGCCCACCTGTCGCGCATCGTCACCCTGAACAACCTGGACATCTACCAGGCGAACAACACGCTGACGATGGAAACGACGGCCAAGACCTTCCGTTACCTCGACCCGGACGAAGTGGCCGCCCAGCGCAAAGCCACCGGCAAGGGCAAGGGAGGCCGGAAATGAGGCGCGCCCTCCTGCTCGCCGCCGCGGCCGCCACGGTGCTGACCGCCTGCGGGACTTCGGACAACGACGAGGTCGTGCAGTGGATGGCCCAGCAGAAGGCCGCCACCAAGCCCAGGGTCCAGCCGATTCCCGAGCCCAAGGCCTTCAAGCCGGAGGACTATGCCGAGGCGGCGAAGACCGAGCCTTTCAGCAGGGACAAGCTCACGCAGGCGCTCAAGAGCGACTCGCAGCAGCAGGCCTCGGCCAGCGCCGCGCTGCTGGCGCCGGAGCTCAACCGCCGCAAGGAGCCGCTGGAGGCCTTCCCGCTCGACTCGATGGTCATGGTGGGCAGCCTGTCCAAGGCGGGCCATCCGGTGGCCCTGATCAAGGTGGACAACCTCCTGTACCAGGTGAAGCCGGGCAACTACCTGGGCCAGAACTACGGCAAGGTCGTGAAGGTGGGAGAGAGCGAAGTGGTGCTGCGCGAGCTGGTACAAGACCCCGCCGGCGAATGGGTGGAGCGAACCGCGACACTGCAACTGCAGGAGAAGTCGAAATGATGAAAACAATCCAGAGGAACTGGCGGGCCCTGCTCGCCGCGGCGGCGGTCTTCGCCAGCGGCTGGGCGCAGGCGGCGCCGGCCGTGCAGAACGTCACCGGTTCGCTGCAGGGCGGGCAGGAGGTGGTTCGCGTCGAATTCTCCGAACCGCTGACGGCGGTCCCCACCGGCTTCGCCACGCAATCGCCGGCGCGCATCGCGCTGGACGTGCCCGGCGCGACCAACGCCATGGGGCGCAGCGCGGTGGACATCAACGTGGGCAACCTGCGCTCGGTGAACGTGGTGCAGGCCGGCGCCGTCTCGCGCCTGGTGCTCAACCTGAAGTCGCCCACCAACTTCAAGCTGCAACTGGACGGCAAGGCGCTGCTGGTCACGCTGGACCCGGTCGCGCAGACCGCGGCGGCCGCCAGCACGGCGTCGACCTTCTCCGAGAGCAGCAACCGCGAGGTTCAGCCCCTGAAGGACGTGGATTTCCGGCGCGGCCCCGACGGGTCCGGGCGCGTGATCGTCAACCTGCCGACCAACCAGGTCGGCGTGGACATCCGCCAGCAGGGCCAGACGCTGGTGGTCGACTTCCTGAAGTCCTCGCTGCCCGAAGGGCTTGCCCGGCGCATGGATGTGACCGATTTCGGCACGCCCATCCAGACGGTGACGACCACCCAGCAGGGCGATCGCGTGCACATGGTGATCGAGCCGCGCGGCGCCTGGGAGCACAGTGCCTACCAGTCCGACACCCAGTTCGTGGTGGAGGTGCGCCAGCAGAAGCAGGACCCAACCAAGCTGAGCCAGGGCCCGGGCTACACCGGCGAGAAGCTGTCGCTGAATTTCCAGAACATCGAGGTGCGCTCGCTGCTGCAGGTGATCGCCGACTTCACCAACTTCAACATCGTGACCTCGGACTCGGTGACGGGATCGGTGACGCTGCGGCTGAAGGACGTCCCCTGGGACCAGGCGCTGGACATCATCCTGCAGGCCAAGGGCCTGGGCATGCGCCGCAGCGGCAACGTGCTGTGGATCGCGCCCAAGGACGAGATCGCCGCCAAGGAGAAGCTCGAGCTCGAGGCCAACGCCGCGATCCAGAACCTGGAGCCCCTGCGCACCCAGGCCTTCCAGCTGAACTACACGAAGGCCGCCGACATCGCCACGCAGCTCACCGGCACCGGCTCCGCGCGCATCCTGAGCAGCCGCGGCAGCGCCATGGCCGAGCCGCGCACCAACCAGCTGTTCGTCACCGACGTGCCGTCCCGCCTGGAGCAGGTGCAGCAGCTGATCTCGAAGCTGGATATCGCGGTGCCGCAGGTGCTGATCGAGGCGCGCATCGTCGAGGCCAACGACAGCTTCGGCAAGTCGCTGGGCGCCCGCCTGGGTTACGTCGACCTGCGCACGAGCAACCCGCTCGGGGGCACCCCCGGCAATAGCATCCCGAACAACCAGCGCGGATCCTTCGGCGCCACCTATGACGCGGTGTCCGGGCAGACCGGTCAGACCACCGGCGCGACCCTGACCACGACGAACACCTCCTTCCTGAACCTGCCTTCCGCCGGTGCGGGCGGTTTCCCGGCCGCGACCTTCGCGGTCTCGCTGTTCAACTCCGCCGCCAACCGCTTCCTGAACCTGGAGCTCTCGGCGCTGGAAGCCGACGGCAAGGGCAAGCTGGTGTCCAGCCCGCGCGTGGTGACCGCCGACAAGACCAAGGCGCTGATCGAGCAGGGCACGGAGTTCCCCTACCAGCAGGCGACCTCCAGCGGCGCGACCTCGGTGGCCTTCCGCCGCGCGACCCTGAAGCTGGAAGTGACCCCGCAGATCACGCCCGAGGGCAACATCATCCTGGACCTGGACATCAACAAGGACAGCCGGGGCGAGACCACGGCCGCGGGCATCGCGATCGACACCAAGCACATCAAGACCCAGGTGCTGGTGGAGAACGGGGGCACGGTGGTGATCGGCGGCATCTTCGAGCTGACCCAGACCGAGAACGAGACGCGGGTGCCCTTCCTGGGCGACATCCCGATCGCAGGCAACCTGTTCAAGAACCGCAGCCGCAGCAGCAGCAAGCAGGAAATGCTGGTCTTCATCACGCCCAAGATCGTGAGCCAGAATCTGGCCGGGGCGGCCCGCTGATGCGCGCGCGACGCCGCACTTGATCCTCTCGCTTGTCGGCATGCCCGGCAGTGGCAAGTCCACTGTCGGGCGTCAGCTTGCCCGGCGCCTGGGCCTGCCCTTCTACGACTCCGACCACCTGATCGAGCAGCGCCTGGGCTGCAGCATCCGCGAATACTTCGCGCGCGAAGGCGAGGCCGCCTTCCGCGAGGTCGAGGAGCAGGTGCTGCGCGAGCTGGCGGTCGGCCCGTCCGCCGTGGTGGCCACGGGCGGCGGCGCCGTCGTCCGCCCGGCGACCCGGGAGGCGTTGCGCGCGGCCGGCCAGGTGATCTACCTGCGCTCCTCGCCCGAGGAGCTGTACCGGCGCGTGCGCCACGACACGCAGCGACCCCTGCTGCAGGTGGCCGACCCGCTGGCGCGGCTGCGCGCGCTGCACGCCGAGCGCGACCCGCTGTACCGCGAGGCCTCGCATTTCCAGATCGAGACCGGGCGTCCCTCGGTGCCCACGCTGGTCAACATGATCGTCATGCAGCTGGAGCTCGCCGGCGTGCTGCCGCTGCGCGCTTAAACTCCGGGGCATGTCCGCCCCGTCCCCCGAAGGTCCCCAGCAGGTGCGCATCGCCCTCGGGGACCGCAGCTACGACATCCTGATCGGCGCCGGCCTGATGGACCGGCCCGCCACCTGGGACGGCCTGCCCCAGGCCGCCGCCGCCCTGATCGTCAGCAACACCACCGTCGCCCCGCTGTACGCCGCGCGGCTGCGCGCGGCGCTGGCGCCCCGATACCGCAGCGTGCACGAGGTCGTGCTGCCCGACGGCGAGGACCACAAGGACTGGCAGACGCTGAACCGGGTGTTCGACGCGCTGCTGGCCAGGGGCTGCGACCGCAAGACCGTGCTGTTCGCCCTGGGCGGCGGCGTCGTCGGCGACATGACCGGGTTCGCCGCGGCCAGCTACATGCGCGGCGTGCCCTTCGTGCAGGTGCCCACCACGCTGCTGGCGCAGGTGGATTCCTCGGTCGGCGGCAAGACGGCCATCAACCACCCGCTGGGCAAGAACATGATCGGCGCCTTCTACCAGCCGGCGCGCGTCGTGTGCGACCTCGACACGCTCGCGACCCTGCCGCCGCGCGAGCTGAGCGCGGGCCTCGCGGAGGTGATCAAGTACGGGCCGATCGCCGACATGGATTTCCTCGCCTGGATCGAGGCGAACATCGACGCGCTGATGGCGCGCGATCCGCAGGCGCTGGCGCATGCGGTGCGCCGCAGCTGCGAGATCAAGGCCGAGGTGGTGGGCCAGGACGAGCGCGAGTCCGGCCTGCGCGCCATCCTCAACTTCGGCCACACCTTCGGTCATGCCATCGAGGCCGGACTGGGCTACGGGCAATGGCTGCACGGCGAGGCGGTCGGCTGCGGCATGGTGATGGCCCTGCAGCTGTCGCGCCGCCTGGGCCTGGTGGACGAGGCCTTCGTCCAGCGCGTGACCGCGCTGGTCGCGCGTGCCGGGCTGCCGACCGTGGGTCCGGCGCTGGGGGCCGACCGCTACCTGGAGCTGATGCGCGTGGACAAGAAGGCCGAGGCCGGCGAGATCCGCTTCGTGGTGATCGAGCGGCCCGGGCAGGCCGGCGTGCGCGGTGCCCCCGACGCGCTGGTGCGCCAGGTGCTCGCGGACTGCACGCGCTGAACCCCTTGCGATGAGCCTCGCGCCCTACGCCAGCGACGCGGCGCGCAGCCGCGGCCGCCGCCATGCGGAGCCGCCCGCGCCGACGCGCAACGATTTCCAGCGCGACCGCGACCGCATCGTGCACTCGACGGCGTTCCGGCGACTGGTCTACAAGACCCAGGTGTTCCTCAACCACGAGGGCGACCTGTTCCGCACCCGGCTGACGCACTCGATCGAGGTGGCGCAGCTGGCCCGCTCGATCGCCCGCCCGCTGGCGCTCAACGAGGACCTGGTCGAGGCGATCGCGCTGGCGCACGACCTGGGCCACACGCCCTTCGGGCACGCGGGGCAGGACGCCCTGCATGCCTGCATGGCCGGCCACGGCGGCTTCGAGCACAACTTCCAGAGCCTGCGGGTGGTGGATGCGCTGGAGGAACGCTACCCGGACTTCGACGGGCTGAACCTGTGCTTCGAGACCCGCGAGGGCATCCTGAAGCACTGCTCGCGCGCGAATGCGGACTGGCTGGAAGCTCGCGAACCGGGGGGCGTCGGCCGGCGCTTCCTGGAGCGCACGCAGCCGAGCCTGGAGGCGCAGCTTTGCAACCTCGCCGACGAGATCGCCTACAACGCGCACGACATCGACGACGGCGTGCGCTCCGGGCTGATCACGCTGGAGCAGGTGGCCGAGGTGCCGCTTTTCGGGCGCTTCCAGCGCGAGGCGCTACGCGAGCATCCGCGGTTGCAGGGGCGGCGCCTGCTGTACGAGGCGATCCGCCGGATGCTCAGCGCGCTCGTCTACGACGTGATCGACACGACACGCGGGCGCATCGCTGCCGCGGCGCCGGCCGATGCCGACCAGGCGCGGCGCTCGCCGCCGCTGGTCGCGTTCGGCGAGGAGGCGCGCGAGCAGGCCGCGCAGCTGAAGGCCTTCCTGTTGCGCAACCTGTATCGCCATCCGCGCGTGATGGAGACCACCGGACAGGCGCAGCAGGTGGTGCGGGAGCTGTTCGCCTACTACGTGCAGCGGCCGGGCGAGATGCAGGCGGGCTTCGCGGCGCGGTCCGACACGCATCGGGCGGTGGCCGACTACATCGCCGGCATGACCGATCGCTACGCGCTGCGCGAGCACGAGCGCCTGACCGGCCGCCGGCTGCTGGCGGTTCCAGCTTGAGCCGTCGCATCGATCCCGCGCTGGTCGTGGTGCTGGCCGGCATCAGCGCGGCGCTGCACATCGGCAAGCTGCCGCCGGCCCTGCCGGTGCTGCGCGAGGCGCTGCACATCAGCCTGGTGCAGGCCGGCTTCCTGCTGTCGCTGGTGCAGGTCGCGGGCATGACGCTGGGGCTGGCCTTCGGCGCCGCCGCCGACGTGATCGGGCCGCGCCGCACCATGGTGCTCGGCTTGCTGATCCTCTCCGCTGCGAGCTTCGCGGGGGGCGCGGCCCACACGCCGGAGGCCCTGATGGCGCTGCGCGCGGCCGAGGGCGTGGGCTTCCTGCTCGCATCGCTGCCGGCGCCGGGCATGATCCGGCGGCTGGTGGAGCCGGCGCAACTGAGCACGATGCTGGGGCTGTGGGGCGCCTACATGCCCTTCGGCACGGCCACGGCCCTGCTCGCGGGGCCGGCATTCATCGCGCTCACCGGCTGGCCCGGCTGGTGGTGGCTGCTGGCGGCGTTGTCCCTGGCGATGGCCGGCGTGCTGTGGCTGTCCGTGCCCGCGGAGATGGACACGCGGCCGCCGGGGGCGAGTGGCGCCGGGCGGCGGATCCGGCGCACCCTGGGGGCGAGAGGCCCCTGGCTGGCCTCGCTCGCCTTCGCGACCTATTCTTCGCAATGGCTCGCGGTGGTGGGCTTCCTGCCCACCATCTACGCCCAGGCCGGGCTGGCCGGCGCCTACGCGGCGGTCGCGACGGCGCTGGCCGCGGCGGTGAACATGGTGGGCAACATCGCCGCCGGCCGCCTGCTGCGGCGGGGCCTGCCGGCGCCGGTGCTGCTGTATGCGGGCTACGGGGCGATGCTGGCGGGCGCGGCGGTGGCCTTCGCCGACTGGTCGCAGGGCGGGGAGCATGTCGCGGCGATCCGCTACGCGGGCGTGCTGCTGTTCTCCACCGTGGGCGGGCTGGTGCCCGGCACGCTGTTCTCGCTGGCCGTGCGCATGGCGCCGGACGAGGGCACGGTGTCCACCACGGTCGGCTGGATGCAGCAGCTGTCGGCGCTCGGCCAGTTCGCCGGCCCGCCGCTGGCCGCCTGGGCGGCGGCGCAGGCGGGGGGGTGGAGCGTGATCTGGTGGGTCACCGGCGGCTTCGCGGTGGCGGGCATGGGTGTCGCGGTGGCCATCTCGGGATGGCTCGCGGGCCAGGGGCCTGCGCCGGCGATGCGGCCGCAGGCGCGCCCGTAGAATCCGCCGGCGGACTCACCCTGAACATGGATACCCTGGACACGGCCGTGGCGGACACGCGGCGCTGGATCGAACGCGCCGTCGTGGGCCTCAACCTGTGCCCGTTCGCCAAGTCGGTGCTGGTGAAGGGACAGGTGCACATCGCGGCGACGCCGGCGCAGGACCCGGCCGCGATCCTGGAGGCTTTCGAGCGCGAGCTGCAGGACCTCGTCGCGCTCGGCGCGTCGCGGCGGGACACCACCCTGCTCGTGATCCCCCAGGGGATGGAGGACTTCCTGACCTTCCTCGACCTGGTGGCACGCGCCGAACGCCTGGTGCGCAAGCGCGGCCTGGAAGGGGTGGTCCAGGTCGCGCACTTCCATCCGCGCTTCGTGTTCGCGGGGACGCAGGAGGACGACATCACCAACTTCACCAACCGGGCCCCGTATCCCACCCTGCACCTGCTGCGCGAGGAGAGCATCGGCCGCGCGGTCGCGGCCTTCCCGGACGCGGCGACGATCTACGAGGCCAACATGGAGCGGCTGCGCGCGCTGGGCAGCGAAGGCTGGGACGCGCTCGACGTGGGACCGAAGCGATGAAGGCCGACGTGCATGCGGAGCTGGGCCTGCGACCCGGCCAGTCGCTGGAGCTGCTGAAGGAGCTGCACATCCTCACCCGCGAAGGGCGCATCAACCAGGATTCGCGTCGCAAGCTCAAACAGGTGCACCACCTGGTGCAGTTCATCGAGAAGCTGCTGGCGGAGCTGCCGGCCGAAGGGGACCACCCGACGCTCGCGGACCACGGGGCGGGCAAGTCCTACCTCGGCTTCATCCTCTACGACCTGTTCTTCCGCCCGCGCGGCGTCGGGCACATCTACGGCATCGAGACCCGGGCGGAACTGGTCGAGCGCTCGCGCGCCCTGGCCGCCCGGCTGGGATTCGAGCGCATGCGCTTCCTGCACCTGAGCGCGGCCGATGCGGCCGATGCGGCCCAACTGCCCGAGCGCATCGACATCGTCACCGCCCTGCATGCCTGCGACACCGCGACCGACGATGCGATCGCCTTCGCACTGCGCAAGCAGGCGCGCTTCCTGGTGCTGGTGCCCTGCTGCCAGGCGGAGGTGGCCGGCGTGCTGCGCCAGCACAAGGCGCTGGACCTGGCGCGCACGCCGCTGGCGGAACTGTGGCGGCACCCGCTGCACACGCGCGAGATCGGCAGCCAGCTGACCAACGTGCTGCGCTGCCTCTACCTGGAGGCCATGGGCTACCAGGTGACGGTCACCGAGCTCGTGGGCTGGGAGCATTCGTTGAAGAACGAGCTCATCCTGGCCCGCTGGACCGGCCAGCGCAAGCGCAGCGCCGCCCAGCGCCTGCGGGAACTGCTGGCCCAGTTCGGCCTGCAGGAGCTGGAGGCGCGCCGCTACCCCGGCATGCCCAAGGAATTGGGGTCAGATTCCAATTTATGATCGCCGGATGGCGCGCCTTCCCCGGCTGACCGTTCCCGGCTATCCCCATCACATCATCCAGCGCGGCAACAACCGGCAGGCCATCTTCGCCGGCCCCGCAGACTACGAGCTGCTGCTGGGCCTGATCGACGAGCACGCGCGCGCCCAGCGCGTGGCGCTGCATGCCTACGTGCTCATGAGCAACCACTTCCACCTGCTCGCGACGCCCGAGACGGAAGAGGGCATCCCGCAGATGATGCAGGCGGTGGGACGCCGCTACGTGCGCAATTACAACCTGCGCCACGGGCGCACCGGCACGCTCTGGGAAGGCCGCTACAAGTCGACGCTGATCCAGGCCGAGCGCTACCTGCTGGCCTGCATGGTGTACATCGACCTCAATCCGGTGCGCGCCGGGATGGTGAACGATCCCGCCGACTATCCCTGGTCCAGCCACCTGCACTACATCGGCCGGCGCCAGGACAAGCTGATCACGCCGCACCCCCTCTACTGGGAGCTGGGCAACACGCCGTTCGCACGGGACGAGGCCTATGCGGCGTTGGTCCGTGCAGGCATAGGCCAGGATGCGAAGCAGGCGCTCACGGACGCGACGCTGCACGGCTGGGCGCTCGGCGAGCCGGACTACGTTGCCGACCTGCAGCGCCGCACCGGGCGCCGGGTGGCGAAGACCCAGGCGGGCCGGCCGATGCGAAAGGCGATTGATCTGTCCCCAATTAATGAGGGGGGGAAGGTTGGGGGGAAATAATTGGAATCTGACCCCAATTATTTTGCTTGGCAAGGGTGGTGCGGTGCAGTAACCTCGGGTTTTCCCCGAATTCCCAGAGGTGCGCGCCATGACGACGGCTGCCCAGATCTCCCATTTGCAAGAACATGGCCTGTACGCGGGCGCGAACGAGCATGACGCGTGCGGCGTGGGCTTCGTGGCCCACATCAAGGGCGAGAAGAGCCACAACATCGTCCGTCAGGCGCTGAAGATCCTGGAGAACCTGGACCACCGCGGCGCGGTGGGCGCCGACAAGCTGATGGGCGACGGCGCCGGCATCCTGGTGCAGCTGCCCGACGCGCTCTATCGCGAGGAGATGGCCAAGCAGGGCGTGGAACTGCCCCCGCCCGGCGAATACGGCGTCGGCATGATCTTCCTGCCGAAGGAGCACGCCTCGCGCCTGGCCTGCGAACAGGAGCTGGAACGCGCCATCAAGGCCGAGGGCCAGGTGCTCCTGGGCTGGCGCGACGTGCCGGTGGACCACGACATGCCGATGTCGCCTGCCGTGCGCGCCAAGGAGCCCATCCTCAAGCAGGTGTTCGTCGGCCGCGGCAGCGACGTGATCGTGCAGGACGCGCTGGAGCGCAAGCTGTACGTGATCCGCAAGACTGCCAGCGCCGCCATCCAGAAGCTGCAGCTGAAGCACTCCAAGGAGTACTACGTCCCCAGCTTCTCCAGCCGCACCATCATCTACAAGGGCCTGCTGCTCGCGGACCAGGTGGGCGTGTACTACAAGGACCTGCAGGACCCGCGCTGCGTGTCCGCCCTGGGCCTGGTGCACCAGCGCTTCTCCACCAACACCTTCCCCGAGTGGCCGCTGGCCCACCCGTACCGCTACGTCGCCCACAACGGCGAGATCAACACGGTCAAGGGCAACTACAACTGGATGCGCGCGCGCGAGGGCGTGATGTCCTCGCCGGTGCTGCAGGCCGACCTGAAGAAGCTGTACCCGATCAGCTTCCCCGACCAGTCCGACACCGCCACCTTCGACAACTGCCTCGAGCTGCTGACGATGGCCGGCTACCCGCTCGCCCAGGCCGTGATGATGATGATCCCGGAGCCCTGGGAGCAGCACACGATGATGGACGAGCGCCGCAAGGCGTTCTACGAGTACCACGCTTCCATGCTGGAGCCCTGGGACGGCCCGGCCTCGATCGTGTTCACCGACGGCCGCCAGATCGGCGCCACGCTGGACCGCAACGGCCTGCGGCCCTCGCGCTACTGCGTGACCGACGACGACCTGGTGATCATGGCCTCCGAGTCCGGCGTGCTGCCGGTGCCGGAGAACAAGATCGTGCGCAAGTGGCGCCTGCAGCCGGGCAAGATGTTCCTGATCGACCTGGAGCAGGGCCGCATGATCGACGACGAGGAGCTGAAGTCCTCGCTCGCCAACGCCAAGCCCTACAAGCAGTGGATCGAGAACCTGCGCATCAAGCTGGACGACCTGTCCGAGACCTCGGGCAGCGCCCCGGGCAGCGCCATCGAGCTGCTGGACCGCCAGCAGGCCTTCGGCTACTCGCAGGAGGACATCAAGTTCCTGATGGCCCCCATGGCCACCGCCGGCGAGGAGGGCATCGGCTCCATGGGCAACGACAGCCCGCTGGCGGTGCTGTCGGACCGCAACAAGCCGCTGTACAACTACTTCAAGCAGCTGTTCGCCCAGGTGACCAACCCGCCGATCGACCCGATCCGCGAGGCGATCGTGATGTCGCTCGTGTCCTTCATCGGGCCGAAGCCGAACCTGCTGGACATCAACCAGGTCAACCCGCCGATGCGGCTGGAGGTGAGCCAGCCCATCCTCGATTTCGCCGACATGCAGAAGCTGCGCGAGATCGAGAAGCACACGCACGGCAAGTTCCGCAGCTACACGCTGGACATCACCTACCCACTGGCCTGGGGCCACGAGGGCGTGGAAGCCAAGCTGGCCTCGCTCAACGCGGAAGCCGTGGACGCGATCCGCAGCGGCCACAACATCCTGATCATCAGCGACCGCGCGGTGTCGCCCACGCAGATCGCCATCCCGTCGCTGCTGGCGCTGTCGTCCATCCACCAGCACCTGATCCGCGAGGGCCTGCGCACCACCGCCGGCCTGGTGGTGGAGACCGGCTCCGCCCGCGAGGTGCACCACTTCGGCGTGCTGGCCGGCTACGGCGCCGAGGCCGTGCACCCCTACCTGGCCATGGAGACCCTGGTCGCCATCCACAAGGACCTGCCGGGCGACCTGTCGGCCGAGAAGGCGATCTACAACTACGTCAAGGCGATCGGCAAGGGCCTGTCGAAGATCATGTCCAAGATGGGCGTGTCGACCTACATGTCCTACTGCGGCGCCCAGCTGTTCGAGGCCATCGGCATCAACAGCGACACGGTGGCCAAGTACTTCACCGGCACCGCCAGCCGGGTGGAGGGCATCGGCGTGTTCGAGATCGCCGAGGAGGCGATCCGCCTGCACAAGGCCGCCTTCGGCAACGACCCGGTGCTCGCCGGCATGCTGGACGCCGGCGGCGAATACGCCTGGCGCACCCGCGGCGAGGAGCACATGTGGACGCCCGACGCGATCGCCAAGCTCCAGCACAGCACGCGCGCGAACAACTGGAACACGTACAAGGAGTACGCCCAGATCATCAACGACCAGAGCCGCCGCCACATGACGCTGCGCGGCCTGTTCGAGTTCAAGGTCGATCCCGCCAAGGCCATCCCGGTGGACGAGGTCGAGCCCGCGAAGGAGATCGTCAAGCGCTTCGCCACCGGTGCGATGTCGCTGGGCTCCATCTCCACCGAGGCTCACGCCACGCTGGCGCTCGCCATGAACCGCATCGGCGGCAAGAGCAACACCGGCGAGGGCGGCGAGGACCCGGCGCGCTACCGCAACGAGCTCAAGGGCATCCCGATCAAGAAGGGCCAGACCATGGCCCAGATCATCGGCGCCGAGCAGGTCGAGGTGGACATCCCGATGCAGGACGGCGATTCGCTGCGTTCGCGCATCAAGCAGGTGGCCAGCGGCCGGTTCGGCGTGACCGCGGAGTACCTCGCGTCCGCCGACCAGATCCAGATCAAGATGGCGCAGGGCGCCAAGCCCGGCGAGGGCGGCCAGCTGCCCGGCGGCAAGGTCTCCAAGTACATCGGCAAGCTGCGCTACTCCGTGCCGGGCGTGGGCCTGATCTCGCCGCCGCCGCACCACGACATCTACTCGATCGAGGACCTGGCCCAGCTGATCCACGACCTGAAGAACGTCGCGACGCATTCGTCCATCAGCGTCAAGCTGGTGTCGGAGGTGGGCGTGGGCACCATCGCCGCGGGCGTGGCCAAGTGCAAGGCCGACCACGTGGTGATCGCCGGCCATGACGGCGGCACGGGCGCCTCGCCCTGGTCGTCGATCAAGCACGCCGGCTCGCCCTGGGAGATCGGCCTGGCCGAGACCCAGCAGACGCTGGTGCTCAACCGCCTGCGCGGCCGCATCCGCGTGCAGGCCGACGGCCAGATGAAGACCGGCCGCGACGTCGTCATCGGCGCGTTGCTGGGCGCCGACGAATTCGGCTTCGCGACCGCGCCGCTGGTGGTCGAGGGTTGCATCATGATGCGCAAGTGCCACCTGAACACCTGCCCGGTGGGCGTGGCCACGCAGGACCCGGTGCTGCGCAGGAAGTTCTCCGGCAAGCCGGAACACGTCGTCAACTACTTCTTCTTCGTCGCCGAGGAAGTGCGCCAGATCATGGCGCAGCTGGGGATCCGCAAGTTCGACGAGCTGATCGGCCGCGCCGACCTGCTGGACATGAAGAAGGGCCTCGCGCACTGGAAGGCGCGCGGCCTGGACTTCAGCCGCCTGTTCGCCCAGCCCCAGGTGGGCGCCGACGTCGCCCGCTTCCACAGCGAGCAGCAGGACCACAAGCTGGAGAAGAGCCTGGACGTCGTGCTGATCGAGAAGTCGAAGGCGGCGATCGAGCGCGGCGAGAAGGTGCAGTTCATGGAGGTGGCGCGCAACGTCAACCGCTCGGTGGGCGCGATGCTCTCTGGCGCGCTGACCAAGGTGCACCCGGAAGGCCTGCCCGACGACACCCTGCGCATCCAGCTGGAAGGCACGGGCGGCCAGTCCTTCGGCGCCTTCCTGGCCCGCGGGATCACGCTGTACCTGATCGGCGACGCCAACGACTACACCGGCAAGGGCCTGTCCGGCGGCCGCGTGGTGGTGCGTCCCTCGATCGACTTCCGCGGCGACGCCACCAAGAACATCATCATCGGCAACACGGCGCTGTACGGCGCCACCTCGGGCGAGGCGTTCTTCAGCGGCGTGGCCGGCGAGCGGTTCGCGGTGCGCCTCTCGGGCGCCACCGCGGTGGTGGAAGGCACGGGCGACCACGGCTGCGAATACATGACCGGCGGCACGGTGGTGGTGCTGGGCAGGACCGGTCGCAACTTCGCGGCGGGCATGTCCGGCGGCATCGCCTACGTGTACGACGAGGACGGCAAGTTCGCCAGCCGCTGCAACACCGCCATGGTGTCGCTGGAGCGCGTGGGCACCACGGCCGAACAGAAGGCTGCTTCAGGCCGGACCAAGCTGCACCGCGACGAGACCGACGAGGCGCTGCTGAGGAAGCTGCTGGAGGACCACAACCGCTGGACCGGCAGCCGCCGGGCCCGCGAGCTGCTGGACGACTGGGCGAACGCCCGCATGAAGTTCGTGAAGGTCTTCCCCAACGAGTACAAGCGCGCGCTGGCGGAGATGCACGAGCGCGAGGTCGAGCTCGCCAGCGTGGGCAACGACGCCCACGCCGCGATGAAGCACGAACCGGCCCCGGCCAAGTAAGAGGACGGAAGAAACATCATGGGTAAAGTCACCGGCTTCATGGAATACGACCGCCTGGAGGAGGGCTACAAGCCCGTCCCCGAGCGGGTGAAGCACTACAAGGAATTCGTCGTCGGCCTGGACGACGCGCAGGCCAGGGTGCAGGCGACGCGCTGCATGGATTGCGGCACGCCCTTCTGCAACTCGGGCTGCCCGGTCAACAACGTCATCCCGGACTTCAACGACCTGGTGTACCAGCAGGACTGGCAGAACGCCTGGAACGTGCTGGACTCGACCAACAATTTCCCGGAGTTCACCGGCCGCATCTGCCCCGCGCCCTGCGAGGCCGCCTGCACGCTGAACTGGAACTCGGAGCCGGTCGGCATCAAGTCGCTGGAGCACGCGATCATCGACCGCGCCTGGGAGCATGGCTGGGTGCGGCCGAAGGCGGCGCGCATCAGGACGGGCAAGAAGGTCGCCGTGGTGGGCTCCGGCCCCGCGGGCATGGCCGCCGCGCAGCAGCTCGCGCGCGCCGGCCACGACGTGACGCTGTTCGAGAAGAACGACCGCGTCGGCGGCCTGCTGCGCTACGGCATCCCCGACTTCAAGATGGAGAAGCACCACATCGACCGCCGCGTCGAGCAGATGCAGGCCGAGGGCGTGACCGTCCGCACCGGCGTGCTGGTGGGCAAGCTTCCCGAGGGCTCCAAGGTCACCAACTGGGCCAAGGAGACCATCTCCCCCGAGCAGCTGCGCAAGGACTTCGACGCCGTGCTGCTGGCCGGCGGCGCCGAGCAGTCGCGCGACCTGCCCGTGCCGGGGCGCGACCTGGACGGCATCCACTTCGCCATGGAGTTCCTGCCGCAGCAGAACAAGGTCAACGCCGGCGACAAGGTCAAGGGCCAGATTCGCGCGGACGGCAAACACGTCATCGTGATCGGCGGCGGCGACACCGGCAGCGACTGCGTGGGCACCAGCAACCGCCACGGCGCGAAGAGCGTGGTGCAGTTCGAGCTGATGCCCATGCCGCCCGAGCAGGAGAACAAGGCGCTGACCTGGCCCTACTGGCCGACCAAGCTGCGCACCTCCTCCTCGCACGAGGAGGGCTGCGAGCGCGAGTTCGCCATCGCCACCAAGGAATTCGTCGGCGAAAAGGGCAAGGTCACCGGCCTGAAGACCGTGCACGTGGAGTTCAAGGACGGCAAGTTCGTCGAGGTCCCGGGTACTGAAAAGGAATACAAGGCCGACCTCGTGCTGCTGGCCATGGGCTTCGTGAACCCGGTGCAGACCATCCTGGAAGGCTTCGGCGTGGAGAAGGACGCCCGCGGCAACGCCAAGGCGACGACCGACTTCCACGGCGGCTACGCCACCAGCGTGCCCAACGTGTTCGCCGCAGGCGACATGCGCCGCGGTCAATCCCTGGTCGTCTGGGCGATCAGGGAGGGGCGACAGGCGGCCCGGGCCGTGGACGAATTCCTCATGGGATTCTCCGATCTGCCGCGATAAAGCCACAGGCGCGGTCGGTTAGCCCGGACGGTTCAGGAGGCTCCTCGGTAAAACCCCTATCATCCTGGGCTTTGAGCTACCGGCCGCGTCGTGCGCGGCCCGTTTCCCCCGGATGACCGATCCCGACCCGAGCGCGCTGGTCGAATGCCGCAACCTGAGCTTCGGCTACGACGCGCGGCGTATCCTCGATGACGTGAGCTTCACCGTGCCCCGGGGCAAGGTGACGGCGCTCATGGGCGCGTCCGGCGGCGGCAAGACCACGGTGCTGCGCCTGATCGGCGGCCAGGTGCGGCCCCGTTCCGGCGAACTGCTGTTCGACGGCCAGAGCATTCCCGCGCTGGACCGCGGGGGCCTGTACCGCATGCGCCGCCGCATGGGCATGCTGTTCCAGTTCGGCGCCCTGTTCACCGACCTGTCGGTGTTCGACAACGTGGCTTTCCCGCTGCGCGAGCACGCCGGCCTGCCGGAGAACCTGGTGCGCGACATCGTGCTGATGAAGCTCAACGCCGTGGGCCTGCGGGGCGCGCGCGACCTGATGCCCAGCGACCTGTCCGGCGGCATGTCCCGGCGCGTGGCGCTGGCGCGCGCGATCGCGCTCGATCCGGACCTCGTGATGTACGACGAGCCTTTCGCCGGCCTGGACCCGATCTCGCTGGGCACCGCGGCCCACCTGATCCGCCAGCTCAACGACACCCTGGGCATCACCAGCGTCGTCGTCTCGCACGACCTGGAGGAGACCTTCCGCATCGCCGACCACGTGATCGTGCTGGCCAACGGCCGCATCGCGGCGCAGGGCTCGCCCGACGAGGTGCGGCATTCCGACGACCCGCTGGTGCACCAGTTCGTGCACGCGCTGCCCGAAGGGCCGGTGCATTTCCATTACCCCGGCCCGACCGTCGCCGAGGATTTCAGCGAGGGGCTCGGCCGATGAGCTGGTGGCGACCTTCCGACGTCGGCTTCGCCGTGCGCAGCAAGCTGGTGGATATGGGCCGATCCGCCCGGCTGCTGGTGCGCCTGGTGCTCCTGGCCGGCCAGACCTTCTCGCGCCCCCGGCTGGTGCGCGACCAGGTGCACTTCCTGGGCAACTACTCGCTGGCCATCATCGGCGTGTCCGGCCTGTTCGTGGGCTTCGTGCTGGCGCTGCAGGGGTATTACATCCTGCAGCGTTACGGCTCCTCGGAGGCTCTGGGCTTGATGGTGGCCCTGAGCCTGGTGCGCGAGCTGGGACCGGTGGTCACGGCACTCCTGTTCGCAGGCCGGGCCGGTACCTCGCTGACCGCCGAGATCGGCCTGATGAAGGCCGGCGAGCAGCTTTCGGCCATGGAGATGATGGCCGTGGACCCGGTGCAGCGCATCCTGGCGCCGCGTTTCTGGGGCGGGGTGATCACCATGCCCCTGCTGGCGGCCGTGTTCAACGCGGTCGGCATCATCGGCGGCTGGATGGTCGGCGTGCTGATGATCGGCGTGGACCCGGGGGCCTTCTGGAGCCAGATGCAAGGCGGCGTGGACGTGTTCAAGGACGTGGGCAACGGCGTGATCAAGAGCGTGGTGTTCGGTGTGGCCGTCACCTTCATCGCCGTGCTCCAGGGCTACGAGGCGCGGGCGACGCCCGAGGGCGTTTCGCGCGCCACGACGCGGACCGTGGTGATGGCATCGCTGGCCGTGCTGGGCCTGGATTTCGTGCTGACGGCGATGATGTTCAGCATATGAAAGGCCCACCCCCGAAGCGGCCTGCGGCCGCCTCCCCCTCGAGGGGGCGCCCCCAGCGGCCCGGCAAAGCCGGTTCCGCGGCGGCACTGGATGAGGCCGCGGGGCGGCGCATGCAGTGCCCGGAAGCAACAACGTGGAGATCTTGATATGGAGCGCAACAAGAACGACGTCTGGGTGGGGCTGTTCGTCCTCATTGGCGCCGCCGCGCTGGTGTTCCTGGCCCTGCAGGCGGCCAACCTGCTGACGCTGAGCTTCCAGCCGACCTACCGGCTGCACGCGCGGTTCGACAATATCGGCGGGCTCAAGCCCAAGGCCGCGGTCAAGAGCGCCGGCGTGGTCGTCGGGCGTGTGGAATCCATCACGTTCGACGACAAGACCTTCCAGGCGAACGTGACACTGGCCCTGGAAAGCAGGTATCTATTCCCCAAGGACAGTTCGCTGAAGATCCTCACAAGTGGCCTGCTGGGCGAGCAGTACGTGGGGGTCGAGGCGGGCGCCGACGACAAGAACCTCGCCGCGGGCGACACGATCACCAACACGCAATCGGCGGTGGTGCTGGAAAACCTGATCGGGCAATTCCTCTACAACAAGGCGGCGGAAGGACCGACTCCCGCCGCGGACAAGAAATGAAAAATCCAAGCCGTCCGGTGACCCGGTTCGTCACCGGGACCCTGGTGGCTTCCGCGCTGGGCCTGCTGGCCGGCTGTGCGACCGTGGCCCAGCCGAGTCCGCAGGATCCGTGGGAGTCGCTCAACCGCGGCACCTTCGCCTTCAACGACAACCTGGACAAGGCCGTCGTGAAGCCGGTGGCCGTCCTGTACCGTGACCATGTGCCCCCGCTGGTGCGCACCGGCGTGTCCAATTTCTTCGGCAACCTGGGCGATGCCTGGTCGGCTGTCAACGCGCTGCTGCAGTTCCACCTGCAGGACGCCGAGGAGAACCTGGCGCGCTTCCAGCTCAACACCATGTTCGGGCTGTTCGGCATCTTCGACCCGGCGAGCGACCTCAACATCGAGCGGCACCGCGAGGACTTCGGCCAGACCCTGGGCCGCTGGGGCATGCCCACCGGCCCCTACCTGGTGCTGCCCCTGCTCGGTCCGTCCACGCTGCGCGACACGGCCGCCCTTCCGGTGGATTCGCACTTCGACCTCCTGTCGGGCGTCCGACCGGTCACCGCGCGCAACGCGACCTACGTGCTGCACGGAATCGACACCCGCGCGAACCTGCTGCGCGTCAGCGACGTGCTGGAGGAGGCCGCGCTGGACAAGTACTCCTTCGTGCGCGACGCCTACCTGCAGCGCCGGCAGTCCGAGGTGAACGGACACGTGAGCGGGGGGCGCCTGCCGCCGTCCGACTCGGGCGATGGCCAGATTCCCGAGGAGCCGGAGGACGCGCCCGCGCCGGCCGGACAACCGGGGGGCGCCCCGGCGCGTTGAAACCCCGTTGCAGGCTGTTGCCTTGACGGGCGGGGCGGCCTGAACCGTGACACACTGGAAAGTTCCAATCAGGAACCCGGGCCCCGGCCCGGCAGAAAGGAAAGAGATGAATCGACGTACCCTGGGCCGCCTCGCAGCCGCCGTGATCGCCACCGGCTTCCTCGCCGGGTGGGTGCCGATGGCGCAGGCCGCCGACGAGGCCCCCGATGCCTTCATCCAGCGGCTGTCCGAAGACGTGCTGAACACGATCAAGACGGACAGCAAGCTGAAGTCCGGCGACATCGACTACATCATGTCCGTGGTCGACGCCAAGATCATGCCCAACGTGGACTTCCGGCGCATGACGGCTGCCGCCGTGGGCCCGGCCTGGCGCCAGGCGACGCCGGAACAGCGCCAGCGCCTGCAGGACGAGTTCAAGCTGCTGCTGGTGCGCACCTACGCGGGCGCGCTGTCGCAGGTCAAGGACGAGACCATCAGCATGAAGCCGCTGCGCGCCGCGCCGGGCGACACCGACGTGGTCGTGCGCAGCGAGATCCGCGGCCGCGGCGACCCGATCCAGCTGGAGTACCGGCTGGAGAAGTCGCCCACCGGCTGGAAGATCTACAACCTCAACGTGCTGGGCGTCTGGCTGGTGGAGACCTACCGCACCCAGTTCGCGCAGGAGGTCAATGCCAAGGGCATCGACGGCCTGATCGCGGCGCTGGCCGAGCGCAACAAGGCCAACGTGCAGGGCGGGAGCACGGGCGCCACCGCCAGGAAGGGCTGACCCGGTGCTGGTGCTGCCCGCCGAACTGACGCACGCCCAGGCCACCGCCTGCTGCCGCATGCTGGCGCAGGCATTGCGGTCCGAACCGGGCCCGGTGGCGGTCGCCGACGCGTCGGCGCTGCGCCAGTTCGATTCCTCGGCGCTGGCCGTGCTGCTGGAATGCCGGCGCGAGGCGCTGGCACTCGGCAAGGGCTTCGCGGTGAGCCAGCTGCACCCGCGCCTGCGGGGGCTGGCGACGCTGTACGGCGTCGCCGACCTGCTCCCCGAGGCCGCCGCGGCCGCCTGATCCCCCCACGGCACGCGGGAAGAGCCCGGCGGCTAAAATGGCGGGTTGCCCATGCCCGCAGTCTCCTTCCAGTCCGTCTCCAAGACCTACCACACCGCGCGAGGCGGCTTCCAGGCCCTGGCCGGCGTCAGCTTCGACATCGAGGAGGGCGAGTTCTTCGGCCTGCTCGGTCCGAACGGGGCGGGCAAGACCACCCTGATCAGCATCCTGGCCGGCCTTGCGCGCCCCACCTCGGGCCGCGTGCTGGTGCAGGGGCACGACGTCCAGCGGGACTTCGCGCAGGCGCGGCGCGCCCTGGGCGTGGTGCCCCAGGAGCTGGTGTTCGATCCCTTCTTCACGGTGCGCGAGGCGCTGCGCATCCAGTCCGGCTACTTCGGCGTGAAGAACAACGATGCCTGGATCGACGAGCTGCTGGCCAGCCTGGGGCTGGAGGACAAGGCCGGCTCCAACATGCGCCAGCTGTCCGGCGGCATGAAGCGCCGCGTGCTGGTGGCCCAGGCCCTGGTGCACCGCCCGCCCGTCATCGTGCTGGACGAACCCACGGCCGGCGTGGACGTGGAGCTGCGCCAGACCCTGTGGCAGTTCATCGCCCGGCTCAATCGCGAAGGCCACACCGTGCTGCTGACCACCCACTACCTCGAGGAGGCCGAGGCCCTGTGCAGCCGCATCGCCATGCTGCAGGCGGGCAAGGTGGTCGCGTTGGAGCGCACCAGCGACCTGCTGCGGGCGGCCTCCAGCAACGTGCTGCGCTTCAAGGTCGACGGCGCGCTGCCGCCCGCCTTCGAGGGCAAGGCGCGCGTCACCGGCCGCATCGTGCAGCTGCCCGCGCGCGACGCCCACGAGATCGAGCAGCACCTGGCCGCCATCCGCGAGGCGGGCCTGCAGGTGGAGGACGTGGAGATCCGCAAGCCGGACCTGGAGGACGTGTTCCTCGACGTCATGGCCGCCGGGCGGGAAGGGGCGTCGGCATGACCGGCTGGCAGGCCCTGCTGTACAAGGAGGTGCTGCGCTTCTGGAAGGTCGGCTTCCAGACGGTGGCCGCGCCGGTGCTCACCGCGTTGATGTACCTCCTGATCTTCGGCCACGTGCTGTCGGACCGCGTCAAGGTCTACGACCAGATCAGCTACACCGCCTTCCTGGTGCCCGGCCTGGTGATGATGAGCGTGCTGCAGAATTCCTTCGCCAACAGCTCCTCGTCCCTGATCCAGAGCAAGATCATGGGCAACCTGGTGTTCGTCCTGCTCACGCCGCTGTCGCACTGGAGCTGGTTCATCGCCTACGTGGGTTCCTCCGTCGCGCGCGGCCTGAGCGTGGGCCTGGGCGTGTTCCTGGTCACCGCCTGGTTCGCCCACATCAGCTTCGTGGCGCCGCTGTGGATCGTCGTGTTCGCCCTGCTGGGGGCGGGCATGCTGGGGGCCCTGGGGCTGATCGCGGGCCTGTGGGCCGAGAAGTTCGACCAGATGGCCGCCTTCCAGAACTTCATCATCATGCCGATGACCTTCCTGTCCGGCGTGTTCTATTCGATCCATTCGCTGCCGGAATTCTGGCAGCGCGTGTCGCACCTCAATCCCTTCTTCTACATGATCGACGGCTTCCGCTACGGCTTCTTCGGCGTGAGCGACGTGTCCCCCTGGGTCAGCCTGGGCATCGTGGGCGGCGCCATGCTGGCCGTGAGCGCCGTCGCCGTGCACCTGCTGCGCATCGGCTACAAGATCAGAGGATGACCCACCCCCGAAGCGCCTGCGGCGCCTCCCCCTCGAGGGGGCGCCACCAGCGGCCCGGCCAAGCCGGCTCCGCGGTGGCCCCCGGTAAGCCCCAAGCATGAAATGACCGCCGACCAGCTCCGCTCCCTGATTGCCTCCGGCCTCGCCTGCGACCACATCGAGGTCGACGGCGACGGCCGCCACTGGTCGGCGGTGATCGTGTCGCCCGAATTCGCCGGCCTGCGGTCCGTCCAGCGGCACCAGCGTGTGTACGCGACGCTGGGTGCGAGAATGCACACGGACGAGGTGCACGCCCTGTCGATGCAGACTTTCACGCCTGCCGAGTGGGCGACCCGTTCGCACTGAAACGCATGGACAAGCTCCTGATCCGCGGCGGCCGGCCGCTCCACGGCGAGGTCCGCATTTCCGGCGCCAAGAACGCGGCGCTGCCGGAGCTGTGCGCCGCGCTGCTCACGGGCGAGCCCGTGACGCTGCGCAACGTGCCGCGCCTGCAGGACGTGGCGACCATGCTCAAGCTGATCCGCAACATGGGCGTGCAGGCCGAGATGGGCTCGGACGGCACCGTGGCCATCGACGCCTCCGGCCTGCATTTTCCCGAGGCGCCCTACGAGCTGGTGAAGACCATGCGGGCCTCCGTGCTCGCGCTCGGCCCCCTGCTGGCGCGCTTCGGCGAGGCGACCGTGTCGCTGCCGGGGGGCTGTGCCATCGGCGCCCGTCCGGTGGACCAGCACATCAAGGGCCTGCAGAAGATGGGCGCCGAGATCGTGATCGAGCACGGCTACATGATCGCCAAGCTGCCCCGGGGCTGGACGCGGCTGAAGGGCGCGCACATCCGCACCGACATGATCACGGTCACCGGCACCGAGAACTTCATGATGGCCGCGGCCCTGGCCGAGGGCGAGACGGTGCTGGAGAACCCGGCGCAGGAGCCCGAGATCGCCGACCTGGGCGAGATGCTGAACGCCATGGGCGCGCGGGTCGAGGGCCACGGCACCGGCCGCATCCGCATCCAGGGCGTCGGGAAGCTCCACGGCGCCGCCCACCAGGTGGTGGCCGACCGCATCGAATGCGGCACCTTCCTGTGCGCCGTGGCGGCCGCGGGCGGCGACGTGCTGCTGCGCGGCGGCCGCGCCGACCACCTGGGCGCGGTGATCGACCTGCTGAACGCGGCCGGTGCGACGGTGGAGGCGGTCGACGGCGGCATCCGCGTGCGCGCGCAGGGCCGCCTGCGGGCGCAGGGCTTCCGCACCCTGGAGTACCCGGGCTTCCCCACCGACATGCAGGCGCAGTTCATGGCGCTGAACTGCATTTCCTCGGGTGACGCCAAGATCACCGAGACCATCTTCGAGAACCGCTTCATGCACGTCAGCGAGCTGATGCGCATGGGCGCCCGCATCGACGTGGACGGCAAGGTGGCGGTCACCCACGGCGTGGAGCGACTGTCCGGAGCCGCGGTGATGGCCACCGACCTGCGCGCCTCGGCCTGCCTGGTGATCGCCGGCCTCGTGGCCGAGGGCGAGACCGTGGTCGACCGGATCTACCATCTGGACCGGGGGTACGAACAGATGGAAGCCAAGCTGCGCCAGATCGGCGCCGACATCGAAAGGGTGAAATGAGCTCCGCCGACCGGCCCGCCCTGACCCTGGCCCTGTCCAAGGGCCGCATCTTCGACGAGACCCTGCCGCTGCTGAAGGCGGCCGGGATCGAGGTGCTGGAAGATCCGGAGAAGTCCCGCAAGCTGATCATCGGCACCACCGACCCCGGGCTGCAGGTGGTGCTGGTGCGCGCGACCGACGTGCCGACCTACGTGCAGTACGGCGGCGCCGACCTGGGCGTCACCGGCAAGGACACGCTGATCGAGCATGGCGGCCAGGGGCTGTACCAGCCGCTGGACCTGCAGATCGCCAAGTGCCGCGTGAGCGTCGCGGTGCGCGCCGACTTCGACTACGCCTTCGCCGTGCGCCAGGGCTCGCGCCTGAGGGTCGCCACCAAGTACGTGGCCATCGCCCGCGAGTTCTTCGCCGCCAAGGGCGTGCACGTGGACCTGATCAAGCTCTATGGCAGCATGGAGCTCGCGCCCCTCACCGGGCTGGCCGACGCCATCGTGGACCTGGTGTCCACCGGCAACACGCTCAAGGCCAACAACCTGGTGGAGGTGGAGCGCATCATGGACATCAGCTCGCGCCTGGTGGTGAACCAGGCGGCGCTGAAGCTGAAACAGGAACCCATCCGCCACCTGATCGACGTGTTCTCCCGCACCGTCGAAGCCACGCAATGAGCCTCACTGCCCGCCCCCTGCGCCTCGCCACCACCGATGCCGGCTTCGACGCCGCGCTGGCGGCGCGCCTGCACTGGTCGGCCGACACCGACGCCGGCATCGAGCAGACGGTGGGCGCCATCCTGGCCGACGTGCAGCGCCGGGGCGATGCGGCGGTGGTGGAGTACACCAACCGCTTCGACATGAAGGCCGGCTCCATGGCGGAGCTGCAGCTGCGCCGCGGCGAGCTGAAGGCGGCCTTCGAGGGCCTGCCGGCGAAGCAGCGCGCGGCGCTGGAGACCGCGGCGGCCCGGGTGCGGAGCTACCACGAGGCGCAGAAGAGGGCCAGCGGCGAGAGCTGGAGCTACCGCGACGCCGACGGCACCCTGCTGGGCCAGAAGGTGACGCCGCTGGACCGCGTGGGCATCTACGTGCCCGGCGGCAAGGCGGCCTACCCGTCCTCGGTGCTGATGAACGCCATCCCGGCGCAGGTCGCCGGCGTCGGCGAGATCGTCATGGTGGTGCCGACGCCGCGCGGCGAGAAGAACCCGCTGGTGCTGGCGGCCGCCCACGTGGCCGGCGTGACCCGCGCCTTCACCATCGGCGGCGCCCAGGCCGTGGCGGCGCTGGCCTACGGCACCGAGACGGTGCCGCGCGTCGACAAGATCACCGGACCGGGCAACGCCTACGTGGCCTCCGCCAAGCGGCGCGTGTTCGGCCAGGTGGGCATCGACATGATCGCCGGTCCCAGCGAGATCCTGGTGCTCGCCGACGGCAGCACGCCGGCCGACTGGGTGGCCATGGACCTGTTCTCGCAGGCCGAGCACGACGAGCTGGCACAGAGCATCCTGCTGTGCCCGGACGCGGGCTACATCGAGGCCGTGCAGGCCGCCATCGACCGCCTGCTGCCCGAGATGCCGCGCGCCGAGATCATCGCCAAGTCCCTCAACGGCCGCGGCGCGCTGATCCACACGCGCGGCATGGAGGAGGCCTGCGAGATCAGCAACCGCATCGCGCCGGAGCACCTGGAGATCGCCAGCGCCGACCCGCACCGCTGGGAGCCGCTGCTGCGCCATGCCGGCGCCATCTTCCTGGGCGCCTACACCAGCGAGTCGCTGGGCGACTACTGCGCCGGCCCCAACCACGTCCTGCCCACCAGCACCACGGCGCGTTTTTCCAGCCCGCTGGGGGTGTACGACTTCCAGAAGCGCAGCAGCCTGATCGAGGTGAGCGAGGCCGGCGCCCAGGAGCTGGGCGTGGTCGCCGCCGAACTGGCTTACGGCGAGGGCTTGCAGGCGCATGCCCGGGCGGCGGAGTTCCGGCTCAAGCGTTAGTATTCGGTTGCGGCGGGTCCGCCGCAGCCCCCTTTTCATGAACCCGGCGTCCGCATGGCGGACCACCTCCATCCCATTGCCATGAGCGCCTCCCTGGACCGACTGATCGCCACCCGCATCCGGCAGGACGTCCAGTCCATGCACGCCTATGCCGTCCAGGATGCCCGCGGCATGGTCAAGCTGGACGCGATGGAGAACCCCCACCGGCTGCCGCCGGCCTTGCAGCGCGAGCTGGGCGAGCGCCTGGCGGCCGTGGCGCTGAACCGCTACCCGGGCGAGCGCATCGAGGACCTGAAGCGGGCGCTGGCGAAGCACGCGCAGCTGCCGGAGGGTTTCGGCCTGATGCTGGGCAACGGCTCGGACGAACTCATCTCGCTGCTCGCCCTGGCCTGCGACGTGCCGGGCGCCGCCATCCTGGCGCCGCAGCCCGGCTTCGTCATGTACGCCATGAGCGCGCAGCTGCAGGGCCTGAAGTTCGTGGGCGTGGACCTGACGCCCGACTTCGAGCTGGACGAGCGGGCCATGCTGGACGCGATCGCCCTGCACCAGCCGGCCATCGTCTACCTGGCCTACCCGAACAACCCGACGGCCAACCTGTGGGACGACGCCACCCTCGAGAAGATCGTGGAAGCGGCGCCCGGCTTCGTGGTGATCGACGAGGCCTACCAGCCCTTCGCCAGCCGCAGCTACCTGGACCGGGTCGCGCGGCACCAGCACGTGCTGCTGATGCGCACCATGAGCAAGTTCGGCCTGGCCGGCGTGCGCATCGGCTACATGATGGGCCCCGCGCGCCTGGTCGCCGAGGTGGACAAGGTGCGCCCGCCCTACAACGTGAGCGTGCTCAATGGCGAGGCCGCCCTGTTCGCCCTGGAGCACGAGGACGTGTTCGCCGCCCAGGCGGCAGAACTCAAGCGCGAGCGCGGCCACGTCCAGGCGGCCCTGAAGGAAATGGGCCTGAAGTCCTGGCCCAGCGACGCCAACATGATCCTGGTGCGGGTGCCCGACCCCGCCGCCAGCTTCGAGGGCATGAAGGCCCGCAAGGTGCTCGTCAAGAACGTTTCTAAAATGCACCCGTTGCTGGCCGGCTGCCTGCGCCTGACCGTCGGCACCGCCGACGAGAACGCCCAGATGCTCGCCGCCCTGCAGGCCACCCTATGACCACTGATCGCACCGCAGCAGTCACCCGCAACACGGCGGAGACGCAGATCACTGCCCGTGTGAACCTGGACGGCTCCGGGCGGGCGAAGCTCGCCACCGGGATCGGCTTCTTCGACCACATGCTGGACCAGATCGCCCGGCACGGCCTGATCGACCTGGAGATCGAGGCGAAGGGCGACCTGCACATCGACGGCCACCACACGGTGGAGGACGTCGGCATCACCCTGGGCCAGGCCGTCTGCCAGGCCGTGGGCGACAAGAAGGGCATCCGTCGCTACGGCCACGCCTACGTGCCGCTGGACGAGGCGCTGTCGCGGGTGGTGGTGGATTTCTCGGGCCGCCCGGGCCTGGTGATGAACGTGCCCTTCAAGAGCGGCATGATCGGCACCTTCGACACCCAGCTGGCGCACGAGTTCTTCCAGGGCTTCGTGAACCACGCCTTCTTGACGCTGCACGTGGACAACCTGCGCGGCGAGAACGCCCACCACCAGTGCGAGACGGTGTTCAAGGCCTTCGCCCGCGCGCTGCGCATGGCGCTGGAGCTCGATCCGCGCGCCGCCGGCACCATTCCCTCCACGAAGGGATCGCTTTGAGCAGAACGGTTGCCGTGGTGGACTACGGCATGGGCAATCTCCGCTCCGTGTCGCAGGCCGTGCTGCACGTGGCCCAGGGCAGCGGCCTGGAGGCGATCGTCACATCCCGTCCCGAGGAGGTGCGCGCCGCCGAGCGGGTGGTCCTGCCGGGGCAGGGCGCCATGCCGGACTGCATGCGCGAGCTGCGCGACTCCGGCTTGCTGGAGTCCGTCCTGGAGGCGGCCGCCGCCAAGCCCCTGTTCGGCGTCTGCGTGGGCATGCAGATGCTGCTGGAGCGCAGCGAGGAGGGCCCCACCGACGGCCTGGGCCTGATCCCGGGCGAGGTGGTGCGTTTCCGGCTGGAAGGGCAGCTGCAGCCCGATGGCAGCCGCTACAAGGTGCCCCAGATGGGATGGAACCGGGTGCGCCAGGCCCGGCCGCATGCCCTGTGGGCGGGCATCCCCGACGACAGCTGGTTCTATTTCGTGCACTCCTACTACGCCCGCCCGTCCGACCCGCGCCACAGTGTGGGGGAGTCCGAGTACGGCGTCCGCTTTACCTGTGCCGTGGCACGGGATAATATTTTTGCGACCCAGTTCCACCCCGAGAAAAGCGCCGACCAGGGGCTGACCCTGTACCGCAACTTCCTGCACTGGAATCCCTGACCGCCCAGGAAGCGGTCCCCCACTTCCCAGTCGCCCTGCCACCACTTCCCATGCTGCTGATCCCCGCCATCGACCTGAAAGACGGCCACTGCGTACGCCTGAAGCAG
This sequence comes from Burkholderiales bacterium, assembly GCA_028868995.1. Classification (GTDB taxonomy): domain Bacteria; phylum Pseudomonadota; class Gammaproteobacteria; order Burkholderiales; family Burkholderiaceae_C; genus Ramlibacter. Next base: position 45,270 of record JAGWTH010000018.1, read on the forward strand.
GGCGACATGGACCAGGCCACCGTCTTCGGCGAAGACCCCGCCGCCATGGCCCGCACCTGGCTGGAGCGCGGCGCCCGCCGCCTGCACCTGGTGGACCTCAATGGCGCCTTCGCCGGCAAGCCGCAGAACTTCGCCGCGGTGAAGTCCATCCTCAAGGCCGTGGGCGACGACATCCCGGTGCAGCTGGGCGGCGGCATCCGCGACCTGGACACCATCGAGAAGTACATCGACGGCGGCCTGCGCTACGTGATCATCGGCACCGCCGCGGTCAAGAACCCCGGCTTCCTGAAGGACGCCTGCACCGCCTTCGGTGGGCACATCATCGTCGGCCTCGACGCCAAGGACGGCAAGGTGGCCACCGACGGCTGGAGCAAGCTGACCGGCCACGAGGTGGTCGACCTGGCCAGGAAGTTCGAGGACTGGGGCGTCGAGTCCATCATCTACACCGACATCGGCCGCGACGGCATGCTCACCGGCATCAACGTCGACGCCACGGTCAAGCTGGCCCAGGCCCTGTCGATCCCGGTGATCGCCTCCGGCGGCCTGTCCTCCATGAAGGACATCGAGGCCCTGTGCGCGGTCGAGGACGAGGGCATCGAGGGCGTGATCTGCGGCCGCGCGATCTACTCCGGCGAGCTCGATTTCGCCAAGGCCCAGGCCCGCGCCGACGAACTGAACGGATAGCCCCCTTGCTCGCCAAGCGCATCATCCCCTGCCTCGACGTCACCGGCGGCCGGGTCGTCAAGGGCGTCAACTTCGTCGAACTGCGCGACGCGGGCGACCCGGTGGAGATCGCCGCGCGCTACAACGACCAGGGCGCCGACGAACTCACCTTCCTGGACATCACCGCCACCAGCGACGAGCGCGACCTGATCCTGCACATCATCGAGGCGGTGGCCTCGCAGGTGTTCATCCCGCTGACCGTGGGCGGCGGCGTGCGCACGGTGGAGGATGTCCGCCGGCTGCTCAACGCCGGGGCCGACAAGACCAGCTTCAATTCCGCCGCCGTGGCCAATCCGGACGTGATCACGGCGGCCTCGGCCAAGTACGGCGCCCAGTGCATCGTGGTGGCCATTGACGCCAAGCGGCGCGGCGCCGGGGACGCGGCGACCCGCGGCCCGGGCTGGGACGTCTACACCCACGGCGGCCGCCGCAACACCGGCCTGGATGCCGTGGCCTGGGCCGCCGAGATGGCCCGGCGCGGGGCCGGCGAGATCCTGCTGACCAGCATGGACCGCGACGGCACCAAGTCCGGCTTCGACCTGGAGCTGACCCGGGCGGTCAGCGACGCGGTGCCCGTGCCCGTCATCGCCTCCGGCGGGGTCGGCAACCTGGACCACCTGGCCGACGGCATCCAGAAGGGCGGCGCGGACGCGGTGCTGGCCGCCAGCATCTTCCACTACGGCGAATACACCGTCGCCCAGGCCAAGGCGCGGATGGCGGAACGCGGAATTCCCGTCCGCCTCTGACCTCTTCCGGGCCGGCCCGGCACCCCGTCGTGGGACAATCACCGGACTTATGAACTGGCTCGACGAGGTCAAATGGGACGCCCAGGGGCTGGTCCCGGTCATCGCCCAGGAGGCATCCAGCGGCGACGTGCTGATGTTCGCCTGGATGGACCGGGCCGCCCTGCAGCAGACCGCCGAGACCGGGCGGGCCGTGTACTTCAGCCGCTCGCGCGGCAGGCTGTGGTTCAAGGGCGAGGAGTCCGGCCATGTGCAGCAGGTGCACGAAATCCGCCTGGACTGTGACAACGACGTGGTATTGCTGAAGGTGACCCAGCTCGGGCACGATCCCTCCATCGCCTGCCACACCGGCCGCCACAGCTGCTTCTTCCAGCTTTACCGCGACGGCGCCTGGCACGCGGTGGAACCCGTGCTGAAGGACCCCTCCACCATCTACAAGCCGTCATGACCCCCGCCGACCCGCTGGCCCGCCTGGCCGAAGTCATCGAGAGCCGCAAGCCCGCCAACGGGGGCAACCCCGAGGCCAGCTATGTCGCGCGCCTGCTGCACAAGGGGCCCGATGCCTTCCTCAAGAAGATCGGCGAGGAGGCCACCGAGGTGGTGATGGCGGCCAAGGACGTCGACCACGGCGGCGACCGCAGCAAGCTGGTCGGCGAGGTGGCCGACCTGTGGTTCCACTCCATGATCGCGCTGGCGCACTACGGCCTGAAGCCGGCCGACGTGATCGCCGAGCTGCAGCGGCGCGAGGGCCTGTCCGGCCTGGAGGAGAAGGCCCTGCGCAAGGCGCGCGAGCGCGAGGGCCGCGGCGACTAGCGAGCGAGAGGCGAGGCCATGCCGGAAACCGATTACGCGACCCTGGAAGACAAGTACGGCAGCCCCGGCAGCCGCCAGCTGATGCACATCCTGTACGGCGTGCACACGGTCGCGCCGTTCACGCTCTGGAGCCTGTCGCTCATCGCCCTGATCGTCCACTACGTCAAGCGCTCCGACGAGCGCGACCCCATGCTGCTGGCGCACCACAACTACATGATCCGCACGGTGTGGTGGACGCTGCTGTGGCTGCTGCTCGCCGGGCCGTTGTGGTTCCTGCTGGTCCTGCCGGGGGCGGCCGCCTACACCCTCATCGGCGCCTGGTATCTGTACCGCTGCCTGCGCGGCTGGCTGCGATTCAACGACAATCGCTTCCCGGACTGACCCGCCCGCCATGCATCACGACCCCAGCTGCATCTTCTGCAAGATCGTCGAGGGCAGGATCCCCTCGCGCAAGGTGTACGAGGACGACGAGATCCTCGCCTTCCACGACATCCATCCCTGGGCGCCGGTGCATTTCCTGCTGATCCCCAAGGCGCACATCACCTCCATGGCCCATGTGGAGGCGGCCCACGCCCCCGTTCTGGGCCGGATGATGAGCCTGGTGCCCGAGCTGGCACGGCAGGAGGGCTGCCGGCCCTATCCCGAGGGCGGCTTCCGCCTGGTGTGCAACACCGGCGGCGACGGCGGCCAGGAAGTCCCGCACCTGCACTTCCACGTCATCGGCGGTCCCCGCCCCTGGCTGAAGGGTTGAGGATTTTCACCGGGTGAACTTCCCGGGCCCGACTAGAATCTGAGCAGTAAACAGGAGTGATCCATGGGTTCCTTTTCCATCTGGCACTGGCTGATCGTGCTGCTGATCGTGGTTCTGGTGTTCGGTACCAAGAAGCTGAAGAACATCGGCCAGGACCTGGGCAGCGCCGTGAAGGGCTTCAAGGACGGCATGCGCGACGGTTCCGCCCCCGAGGCCCCGGTGCCGCCGTCGCAGCAGGTGACGGCCGCCCCGGCCCCCGCCGCCGACAAGACCACCATCGACGTCGAAGCGCGCAACAAGTCCTGAACCGGGCTTAGATCGTGATCGACCTCGGCCTGGAGAAGATGGCCCTGATCGGCGTCGTGGCGCTGATCGTGATCGGGCCGGAGAAGATGCCGCGCGTCGCCCGGACGGTGGGCACGCTGCTGGGCAAGGCCCAGCGCTACGTGAACGACGTCAAGGCCGAGGTCAACCGGTCGATGGAACTCGACGAGCTGCGCAAGATGAAGGAGACGGTGGAGACCGCGGCCCGCGAGGTCGAGAGCTCCGTCGCCGGCGCAGCGGCCGATTTCGAGAAGCAATGGCAGGAGGCGACGTCCACCGCCACCTCCGCCCTGGCCGACACGACCCCGGCCTACCCCGAGTACAGGCACCCGAAGAAGAAGTGGCGGGTGAAGCAGGGCGCCGTGCCGCACTGGTACAAGGCCCGCACCGGCGTGCGCACCCGGGCGCTGTCCGGCGCCGCGCGTGTGGCAAAGTACCGCCCGCAGAAGTTCAACTGAAGACGGGGCCGGCAGCGCCGGCGGCCTCTCCCCTATGTCCACAACTCCGAACGACCCGGAAGACGAGCTGGCGGGTACCGAACAGCCCTTCGTCGCGCACCTGATCGAGCTGCGCGACCGGCTGATCAAGTCCATCATCGCCGTGGCGGTGGTGGGCGTGGCGCTGGCCATCTATCCCGGCCCTTCGGTGCTCTACGACCTGCTCGCCGCCCCCCTGGTGGCGCACCTGCCCAAGGGTGCGACCCTGATCGCCACCTCGGTGATCTCGCCGTTCGTGGTGCCGCTGAAGATCCTGCTGATGGCGTCGTTCCTGCTGGCGCTGCCCGTGGTGCTGTACCAGGTCTGGGCCTTCGTGGCGCCGGGCCTGTACTCCCACGAGCGCAAGCTGGTGCTGCCGCTGGTGGTCTCCAGCACGGTCCTGTTCTTCGTCGGCGTGGCTTTCTGCTACTACTTCGTGTTCGGCCGGGTGTTCACCTTCATCCAGCGGTTCGCGCCCAAGAGCATCACGGCCGCGCCGGACATCGAGGCCTACCTGAGCTTCGTGCTGACCATGTTCCTCGCCTTCGGCGCGGCCTTCGAGGTGCCCGTCATCGTGGTGGTGCTGGCCCGCATGGGCATCGTGCCGGTGGACAAGCTCAAGCAGTTCCGCGGCTACTTCGTGGTGGTGGCCTTCATCGTCGCCGCCATCATCACCCCGCCGGACGTGGTGTCCCAGCTCGCGCTGGCCATCCCCATGGTGCTGCTGTACGAGGCGGGCATCTGGGCCGCGCAGCTGTTCCTCAAGCACACCAAGGCGCCCGACGAAGAGGGCGAGACGGCCAGGCAGTAGCGGCCGCCGCCGCCGCGCTCAGCGTTGCGGCGTGCCTTCCCCGGGCCGCGGCCGGGGCCTCTTGCCCGGCGTCACCATCAGCTCCAGGTCCTGGTCGCGCCGCTGCAGCCGGAAGGGCGCGGCGACGCCGGGCTTGAGCGAGGCCACGCTCGTCAGCAGCTCCGAGACGCTGCCGACCTCCTTGCCGGCGACCTGCAGCACCACGTCGCCGGGCCGCATGCCCGCCTGGGCGGCGGGCCCGTTCTGCAGCACGCCGGTGATCAGCACGCCCTTGCTCGCCTTCACGCCGAAGGTCTCGATCAGCTCGGGCGACAGGTCGGCGGGCTCCACGCCGATCCAGCCGCGGGTGACCACGCCGTCCTTGACGATGCCCTCCAGGACCATCTTCGCCGTCGACACGGGGATGGCGAAACCGATGCCCATGCTGCCGCCGGAGCGCGAATAGATGGCAGTGTTGATGCCCATCAGGTTGCCGTTGACGTCCACCAGCGCCCCGCCGGAGTTGCCCGGGTTGATGGCCGCGTCGGTCTGGATGAAGTTCTCGAAGGTGTTGATTCCCAGCTGGTTGCGGCCCAGTGCGCTGACGATGCCGCTGGTCACGGTCTGGCCCACGCCGAAGGGATTGCCGATCGCCAGCACCTGGTCTCCCACCTGCAGCGCGTCGGAGTTGCCCAGCGTGATCACCGGCAGCCGATCGAGGTTGATCTTCAGCACCGCCAGGTCGGTGTCCGGGTCGGTGCCGATCACCCGCGCCCGGGCCCGGCGGCTGTCGTCGAGGACCACGTCGATCTCGGTGGCGCCCTCGACCACGTGGTTGTTGGTGAGGATGTAGCCGTCGGGGCTGATGATCACGCCGCTGCCCAGGCCGCTTTGCGGCTGCGCGCCCTGGTCGCCGAAGAAGAAGCGGTACCAGGGGTCGCTGGCGGCGCTGCGGTCGGCCGGCTTGCTGGTGTTGATGCTCACCACGGCCGGGGCGGCCTTGCGGGCGGCGACCCGGAAGCTGCCGGGCGGGGCGGCCGCGGGGGCCGGGCCGGGCGCCTCGGACAAGGTGACGCGGGTGTCGGGCGCGGCTGCGGGCGGGGCCTGGAGCCAGGCGGGCTTGAGCGTCAGCACCACGAAGTAGGCTGCCAGCGCCACCGTGACCGCCTGGGAGAACAACAGCCAAATGCGTCGCATCGTCTCGACCCGGGAAACCTGCGAGTGTATGCGCGCGGCCGGGCAGCGGCTCAGGGTGCGGCGCGCCCGGCCACCGCGGCGGCCGCCGCCGCGCGTTCGGGCGGGCCGGCCTCCAGGCGCGCCTGTTCCAGCGGCACGGCGCCCCCGTCCCGGGGGTCGGCGGTTGCCGCTCGCGAGGGCAGGCCGCGCGCGGCCTCGGCCAGGCGCTGGGCGGCGTCGAGGACGTCCTCCACCTCCGCCGGCCGGCGCGACAGGAGCACCACCCCCACGCCGAAGTCGACTCGCAGGCGCACCGGCTCGCCGTCGCGCCCGGTCACCTCCACCGGTTGCCGCAAGGCGGCCGCCAGCCGCAGGCCCAGGGTGCGCAGCCAGGGCCGCGCCGGGATGGTCTCGACCAGGGCGACGAAGCAGCGATCCCAGTAGCGGCCCACCGGGTTGACCGGCCCGGCCTCGCGCTGGATGCGCGCGGCCAGCGTCATCCACACCTCGTCGAGTGCGGCGGGGCCGGCCTGCGCGGCGATGCGCTCCGGGGCAAACACGGTGACGGCCAGCAGCGCGCCTTCGCGGCCGGTGCGGCGCCTGCGCTTCTGCGCCGCCACCAGCTGCCGCACCAGCGCCTCGGCGCTGTGGACCCGGGTCACCGGGTCCAAGGCGGGGGCGCCGCCGGGCTCCTGGGTGCGCCAGGCGCGCCGGGCGCGCCGCCACAGAACGTGGCCGGTCACGGCGTTGCTGGCCGCGGCGGCGAAAGCCACGGCGGCATGGCCGGCCAGGCCCCAGGAGCCCAGGCGCATGGCCAGCGCGTACAGGCCGGCGATCGCCGGCAGGGTGAGCAGGCAGCCGGCGGCCATGGGCAGGGCCAGCCGGTCGCCGATGGTCCAGGCGCGGACGGTGAGCCAGCAGGTCAGGCCGCTGCCGGCCAGCGCCAGCAGGGCGGACGCCGGCAGCTGCAGTCCGGGCGGCAGGGCCAGGGCCGCGATGCCGCCCGCGGGCAGGACGAAGGCGCTGGCGCGCAGCGCGGCCGCCATCAGCCGGTCGCGCTCGCCGGCGGCCAGCCAGCCGCGGATCCAGAAGTTCGCGAAGCCCACGCACAGCGGGCCGGCCAGCACCTGCAGCACCCGCAGCCGCTCGGCGCTGGGGTGGGCGGCCTGGCGCAGCACGCCGCTTTCCACCAGCACCAGCAGGAACACGCCCAGGTGGTAGGCCAGCGCGCGCAGCTGCATGCGCTCCGGGCGCAGCGCGAGGTCGCCGGCGCGCGCGAGCGCGACCGCGGCGATCGCGCCCAAGGCCATGCTCCAGACCACCAGTGCCGGCGTGCCCATCGCCTCTCTCCTTTCGCCCCGTCCCCGCAAGCCGGGCATGTTCGCGCCGCACCCGGCCCGCCCGCCGTGCAGAATAGGGCCTGATCCCTGTGCCCTAATGCGCATGACCCAGAGGCAAGACCTGCTGCAAGCCTTCGACGCCCTGCTGATGCCGGAGCGCTTCCGCGACTACGGCCCCAACGGGCTGCAGGTCGAGGGCCGCGCCACGGTGCGCAAGCTCGTCTCGGGGGTGACGGCCAGCCGGGCGCTGATCGAGGCGGCGATCGCGCACGGCGCCGATGCCGTCTTCGTGCACCACGGCCTGTTCTGGCGCGGCCAGGACGGCCGGGTCACCGGCTGGCTGAAGCAGCGCCTGGCCCTGCTGCTGGCCCACGACATTAACCTGTTCGCCTACCACCTGCCGCTGGATGCGCACCCGGAGCTGGGCAACAACGCGCAACTCGGGCTGCGCCTGGGGCTGGCGGCCGGCGGCCGCTTCGGCGAGCAGGACCTCGGTTTCCTGGGCGAACGCGCCGACGGGCAGGCCTTCGCGGACAGCGAGGCGCTGGCGGCGCACGTGCGGCAGGCGCTCGGCCGGCCGGTGACCTGCGTGGCCGGCGCGCCGGGACCGATCCGCCGCGTGGCCTGGTGCACCGGAGGCGCCCAGGGCTACTTCGAGGCCGCGATCGCCGCCGGCGCCCAGGCTTTCCTCACCGGCGAGATCTCGGAGCCGCAGGCGCACTACGCGCGCGAGTGCGGCGTGAGCTTCCTGGCCTGCGGCCACCACGCCAGCGAGCGCTACGGCGCCCCGGCGGTGGCGGCGCACGTGGCGGGGCAGCTCGGGATCGCGCACGAGTTCATCGACATCGACAACCCGGCTTGACATCATCCCCGCCGTAAGTGACGGAAATTCCTTCTGCAAGAGGGCCATGCCCGGCCCCGGCCGAATGAGCACCAACTTGATGCCCGCCAGCCTCATTCACCGCAGCTTCGCCGGCTTTCGCCTCCCCTGCGGCGGAGAACTGCTGCGCGAGGATCGCCAGTCCCCGCACGAGGATGTTGCGCGCCGCATTGACATCACGGTCGTGGCCGGCGCCGCAGACCGCACAGGTCCACTCGCGCACGGCCAGGCCTCGCAAGCCTTGCGGGCCGGCATCGGCGCCGCAGGCGCTGCATATCCTCGTGGTGCCCGATTCGGGCACCTCAACGAACCACGCGGCTGCGTCATCGCACTTGTACCGCAGCATGGTCCTCATCGCGCTCCAGCCCGCATCCAGCACGCTTTTGGCGTGCGGCCCGCGAGCCAGGGCAGAAGCGTTCACATCTCCCACACACACCACGCCATGTGCACGCACAAGCGTGGTGGTGAGCTTGTGCAGATAGTCTCGACGCCGGTTGGCGATCTTGGCGTGGATCGCCTTGACGCGCCGCTTCTTGCCCGCACGCTGGGCCACGCCAAGCGCTGGCTCCAGGTCGCGGTAGAAACGAGTGTTCTCGATCTTGCGCCCGTCGCTCAGCGCCGCCAGGTCCTTCAAGCCCAGGTCGACGCCGATGGCGCTGACTGCCTCAGGCGGCTCGCGCTGCGGCAGCTTCACCTGCACGCTGACGTTGAGGTACCAGCGGCCCCGCGCATCTTCGCTGAAGCTGCCCGCGCGCAGCTCATAGCCGCCCAGGCCCCAGCTGTCCCACACCGACAGCCAGCGGCCTGCGAAGTAGACCTGGCCGTGGGCGTACTTGATCGTTCGCACCTTGAACGGGATCCAGCCAAGCGAGCGGCGTGCGCCGCCGCTGGCTCGCCAGGCCAGCCGGATCTTGCGGTGCTGGGCGCGGCTTCTGGCGTACTGCTCGGCCGTCTCCTGCACGGCCTGCACTGGCAGTTGCAGCGCGCACTCACCACGAGTGCTGCCTTTCAGGTACGGCCAGAAGTCAAAGCCGCTGAGAAACCTGCGCTCGCGCTCGAACACGCGGCCCTGCAGCTCATTGCAGTAGTTCCACACCAGGTTGACCTCGCGGGCCAGCGACGACAGCCACGCCGCGTGCCGGTCCTTGATGCGCACGCGCAGCACGCGTGTGGAGGTCAAGGCGGAAGTACTGGACACGCATACAGTATAAACAAGATAGCCCAACGAAGAAAGGAAAGCGAGATTAGGGCCGTGCTCAAGTGCGGTGGGCATAGACGCAGGCACAAGCGATCCCGGCCCAGTCGCGCTCAGTCCACGAAGAAGTCCGGCACGAACTTTCGGTTGCCCGGCGTCACCGCATAGCGGTCCAGGTCGGTCTGCCCGTGCGCCGCGAGCAGGGCGTCGTCGATGTGAAAGTTGCCCGTATGGCGCTCGTCACGCGCGTCGGAGGTGAGCACCAGGTACGCCGCATCGGCCAGGATCTGCGGCGTGCGACAGGCGGCCAGGTCCACGCCCGGGATCATCTGCAGCGCCGCGGTGGCGATGGCCGTGCGCGGCCACAGGCTGTTGACGGCGATGCCGTACTGGCGGAACTCGCCGGCATGACCCAGGGTGCACATGCTCATGCCGTACTTGGCCATCGTGTAGGCCGTGTGCGGCGCGAACCAGTGCGTCTTCATGGACAGCGGCGGCGACATGTTCAGCACGTGCGCGTTGCGGCCGGCGGCCGCGGCCTTCTTCAGCTCCGGCAGGCAGGCCTGGGTGCACAGGTAGGTGCCGCGCGCGTTGATCCCGTTCATGAGGTCGTAGCGCTTCATGGGCGTGTGCTCGGTGTCGGTCAGGCTGATCGCGCTGGCGTTGTTCACCAGGATGTCGATCCCGCCGAAGGTGAGCACGGCCTGCTGCACGGCCGCGAGCACGGCCTCCTCGTCGCGGATGTCCAGCTGCAGTGGCAGCGCCTGGCCGCCGGCGGCGCGGATCTCCTCGGCGGCGCTGTAGATCGTGCCAGGCAGCTTCGGGTTGGGCTCGGCGGTCTTGGCGGCGACGACGATGTTGGCACCGTCGGCCGCGGCCCGCTTGGCGATGGCCAGGCCGATGCCGCGGGAGGCGCCGGTGATGAAGAGGGTCTTGCCTTTCAGGTCCATGGGCGCCTCCGATTCGACGATGTCAGACCTTGGAGAAATCCGGCTTGCGCTTTTCCATGAAGGCCGTGAACGCCTCCTTGGCCGCCGGCTCGCGCAGCATGCGGCCGAAGCTCTCGCCCTCGTCCAGCATCTGCTGCAGCACCAGCTGCTGCTGGCCTTTCTTCATCAGCCGCTTGGTCTCCACCAGGCTGGACAGGGGTTTGGCCGCAAGCTTGCGCGCCTGCGCGTTCGCGTAGTCATTGGCCTCGGTCGGCGGGACGACGCGGTTCACCAGGCCCACCTCCAGCGCCGCCTCGGCGAAGAAGGGCTCACCCAGCATCAGCGCCTCGGCGGCGCGGTGGTAACCCAGCATCTGCGGAACGAGCACGCTGGAGGCCGCCTCCGGGCACAGGCCCAGGTTGGCGAAGGGCATGGAGAAGGCGGCGTTGTCGCCGGCGTAGACCAGGTCGCAGTGGAACAGCATGGTCGTGCCGATGCCCACCGCCGGCCCGCACACGGCCGCCAGCAGCGGCTTGGGGAAGGTGGCGATGCCTCGCAGGAAGCGGAACACCGGCGAGTCGGGGCCGGCCGGCGGCTTGTTCAGGAAGTCGCCGATGTCGTTGCCGGCGGAGAACACGGTCTCGTGGCCCTGGATCAGCACGACGCGGATCGCCGCGTCCTCCTGCGCACGGGCGATGCCGTCCGCCAGGGCCGCGTACATGTCCGAGGTGATGGAGTTCTTGCGCTCCAGGCGGTTGAGGGTCAGGGTCATCACGCCGCCTTCGGCGTGCACCAGGATGTCTTGCGTCATTGCTGCAATCTCTCTTTCACGAAATCGAGCCGGTCCTGGCCCCAGAACATGTCCTGGCCGACGAAGAAGGTGGGCGCGCCGAACACGCCGCGCGCCACCGCCTCCTGCGTCACGGCCTTGAGCTGGTCCTTCACGGCCGGCTCCGATGCCAGGGCGAGCAGCTGCGCCGGATCGAAGCCGGCGCGCTGCAGGACACCGGCCACCGTGGCCGGGTCGTTCATGTCTTGTCCCTCGACCCAGATCGCGCGAAAGACCGCATCGCCGTAGGGCACCATCCGTTGCGGCTCGCGCAGCTGCAGGCCCAGCGCCCCGCGCATCAGGGTCAGGGTGTTGATCGGGAAGTGCGGATTGTGCGCGAAGGGCACGCCGTAGCGCCGGGCGAAGCGCTGCAGGTCGTCCTGCATGTACTGGCCCTTGGCCGGCACCTCCATCGGCGAGCGGTTGCCGGTGGCCTGGAACACGCCGCCCAGCAGGAAGGGGCGGTACTCGATCTGCGCCCCCGCCTCGCGGGCGATCGCCGGCAGCTGCGTCCACGCGAGGTAGGCCGCGGGGCTGCCGACGTCGAAATAGAACTCGACCGCCTTGCTCATCAGAATTTCTCCATCCAGGGTCGCAGGTCCAGCTCGTGGGTCCAGGCATCGCGGGGCTGCGAGTGCAGCATCCAGTAGCTCTCGGCGATGTGCTCGGGATTGAGGATGCCGTCGCGGTCCTTCAGCGCGTAGCGCTCGGGGAAATTGTCGCGGATGAAAGCGGTGTCGATGCCGCCGTCGATCACCACGTGCGCCACGTGGATGCCGCGCGGCCCCAGCTCGCGCGCCATGCTCTGCGCCAGCGCCCGCAGGGCCGCCTTGGCGCCGGCGAAGGCGGCGAAGTTGGCGCCGCCGCGCAGCGAGGCGGTGGCACCGGTGAACAGCATCGTGCCCTTGCCGCGCGGCACCATGCACTGCGCGGCCTTGCGCGCCGTGAGGAAGCCGGCGAAGCACGCCATCTCCCAGACCTTGTAGTACTTGCGCGCCGTCTCTTCCAGGATGCTGCTGGGCACGTTGGCGCCGATGTTGAAGGCGAACACCTCGATCGGGCCGATGCGCGCCTCGATGTCGTCGAACACGGCCTCGACTTCCTCCTCCTTGCGGGCGTCGCAGCCGAATCCGTGGGCTTCGCCGCCGGCGGCGCGGATTGCTTCCAGCAGCGGCTGCAGCTGGTCGGCGTTGCGGCGCAGGGCGCAGACCGTGTAGCCGCCGCGCGCGAAGCGCCTGGCGATGGCGCCGCCGGTGGCGTCGCCTGCGCCGACGACCACCGCGACCGGACGCTGGGAAGCTGCAGCCATGGCGCTCACTCCTTGTAGTACATGACCTGGTGGGTGGTGGCCAGGAGATCGCCCGCCTCGCTCCACAACTGGCCGCTGTGGTCGAAGTATCCGCTGCCGAAGCCCTGCCCGCGCGCCTGCGCCAGCAGCCAGCCGCTGCCGGCGGCCGCGAGAGCCTGCGCGGTGCAGTGGAAATAGACCGTCATGGAGACCGTGCCCAGGGGCGTCTGGCGCGCGCGCCGCAGCCAGATGCGCGGGAAGAACACGTCGGCCAGCGCGGCCAGCGAGGGGAAGTCCAGCGGCCGCGGCGGCTCGTCGCGCACCCACAGGCGGCTGAGGCTCTCCGCGGTGCCGCTGCCGTCCCAGTCGCGCGGGAGGGTTCCGACCAGGAAGCGCGTCTCGTAGCGGTCCAGCCAGGCGACGCCGCGGCGGGGCGTGCGCGCCACGTCCTGCGGCTTCGGGACCTCGGGCATGCGCGCCTCGTGGCCACCCCAGGTGGGACGCCGCACCGCGGTCAGCGCCGTGGCCGTGGCGACCACCTCCTCGCCCTGGACCATCTCGACGATCCAGTGCTGGGTGGAACGATTGGTGCGCGCCGCGCGCGGGCGCAGCAGGAAGTCGCCGTCGGCCACGGCCGCAGCGAAATTGACGGTGAAGGCGACCGGCTCGCCCAGTCGGTCCGGGTGCAGCAGCACCGCGTGGAGGCACTGCGCGGCGGTGATGCCGCCATAGGGCCCGATGAAGTTGGCATAGGCGGGGCTGGTGCGGCCCGCGAAGCTGCCGTCGCCCCGCGGCTGAAGGGCGATCGCCGCGTCGAACGGATGCGGGCTCATCGCCTCACACCCGCTCAAAGATCCCCGCTGCGCCCTGCCCCATGCCCACGCACATGGTGACCATGCCGTACTTCAGGTTCCTGCGGCGCAGCGCGTGCACCACGGTCGCCGACCGGATGGCGCCGGTGGCGCCGAGCGGGTGGCCCAAGGCGATCGCGCCGCCCAGGGGGTTCACCTTCTCCGGGTCCAGGCCCAGGGTGTTCATCACCGCGAGCGACTGCGCGGCGAAGGCCTCGTTCAGCTCGATCCAGTCGATCGCGTCCTGCTTCAACCCGGCCGCCTTCAGCGCCGCCGGGATCGCCTCGATCGGGCCGATGCCCATGATGTGGGGCGGCACGCCCCGGCTGGCGTAGCTCACGAAACGGGCCAGGGGTTGCAGGCCGAAGCGCTGGATGGCCGCCTCGCTCGCCAGGATCAGCGCGCCGGCGCCGTCGGAGGTCTGCGAGCTGTTGCCGGCGGTGACGCTGCCGCGGGCGGCGAACACCGGCTTGAGCTTGCCCAGCGTCTCGACCGTGGTGTCGGGGCGGGCGCCTTCGTCCAGGTTCACCTTGCGGGCGGAGACCGACACCTCGGCGGATTCCAGGTCCACGGAGCGCTCGGCCACCTCCACCTCGGTCATCTCGCCGGCGAACTCGCCGGCCTTCATGGCGGCCACGGCCTTCATGTGCGAGCGGTAGGCGAACTCGTCCTGCGCATCGCGGCCCACCTTCCACTGCTGCGCCACCTTCTCCGCGGTGAGGCCCATGCCGTAGGCGATGCCGTAGTTCTCGAGGTCGTCGGGGTTGGAGAAGATGGCGGGCGACAGCGAGGGCGTGTTGCCCATCATGGGCACCAGGCTCATGCTCTCCGTGCCGGCGGCGATCATCACGTCGGCCTCGCCCACGCGGATGCGGTCGGCGGCCATCTGCACCGCGGCGAGGCCGGAGGCGCAGAAGCGGTTGACGGTGATGCCGCCCACGCTCTTGGGCAGGCCCGCGAGCACGGCGCCGATGCGCGCCACGTTCAGGCCCTGGGGCCCCTCGGGAATGGCGCAGCCGCAGACGATGTCCTCGATCGCATGCGGGTCGAGCCCCGGCACCTGCGCCAGCGCCGACTTCAGCACGGTGGCCAGCAGGTCGTCCGGCCGGGTGTTGCGGAAGAAGCCGCGATGCGAACGCCCGATGGGCGTGCGGGTGGCGGCGACGATGTAGGCGTCCTGGATCTGTCGGGTCATGGATTCGGTCCTCAGTTGCGCACCGGCTTGCCCGTGCTCAGCATCCCCAGGATCCGCTCCTGGGTCTTGGGGTGCTGCACCAGTGCGCAGAAGGCCTGGCGCTCCAGCGTCATCAGGTATTCCTCGGTGACCATCGTGTTGGCGTCGACGTCGCCGCCGGTCACCACGTTGGCGATCATCGAGGCGATGCGGAAGTCGTGGGCGCTGGCGAAGCCGCCATCGCGCAGGTTCACCAGCTGGCCCAGGATGGTGGCCTTGGCGCTGCGGCCCGCGACCGGGAACAGGCGCTTGAGCGGCGCGCGCCAGCCCGAGTCGTGCATGGCCTTGGCCTGCTGCACGGCGACGTACAGCAGTTCGTCCTTGTTCGGCACGATGAGGTCGCTGTCCAGGAGGTAGCCCAGCTTGCGCGACTCGAGCGCGCTGGTGCCCACCTTGGCCATGGCGGCGGCGGTGAAGCCCTCGGTGAGGAATTTCAGGAGGTCGCGGTCGGTGCTGGCAGCCGAGTTTTCCGCGGCGCGGCGCGCGATGTAGGTCAGGCCGCCGGCGCCCGGCACGAGGCCCACGCCCACTTCCACCAGGCCGATGTAGCTTTCCATGTGCGCGACGCGCCTGGCCGAGTACAGGCCCAGCTCGCAGCCGCCGCCCAGGGCCAGGCCGCGGATCGCGGACACCACCGGCACGCTCGCATAGCGCAGGCGCAGCATGGTCTGCTGCATGAAGGCCTCCGCATCCTCGATCGCGGCGACGCCGACGGCGATGAAGGCGGGGAGCGTGGACTCCAGGTCGGCGCCGGCGCTGAACGGCTCGTCGCCGGACCAGATCACCAGGCCCTGGTACTCCTTCTCCGCCAGCTCGATCGCCTGCTGCAGGCCCTCGCACACCTCGGGGCTGATGGTGTGCATCTTGGTCTTCAGGCTCGCGATCAGCACCTCGCGGTCGAGGGTCCACAGGCGGATGTTCCGGTCCTCGTGGATCGTGGTGCCGGCGGTCTGGAAGCGCGGGCCGGCCTCCCCCAGCAGCAGCTCGGGGAACAGCTGGCGAGCGTAGACCGGCATCACGCGCCGCGGCTCGAACCGGCCCGTGGTGGGGTTCCACGAACCCTGGTCGGTGTGCACGCCCCCGGCCTCCGCGACCGGGCCCTTGAACACCCACTCGGGCAGCGGCGCCGTCGACAGCGCCTTGCCGGCATCGATGTCCTCCTGGATCCACCGCGCCACCTGCAGCCAGCCCGCTTCCTGCCACAGCTCGAACGGGCCCTGCTTCATGCCGAAGCCCCAGCGCATCGCCTGGTCCACGTCGCGCGCGGTCTCGGCGATCGAGGCCAGGTGCACGGCGGCGTAGTGGAAGCTGTTGCGCAGGATCGCCCACAGGAATTGGCCCTGCGGTCCGGTGGCGTTGCGCAGCAGCTCCAGGCGCTCGGCCGCGGGCTTCTTCAGCATGCGGCCGTAGACCTCGTCGGCCTTCTGGCCGGCCGGCACGTAGCCACCGGTCTTCGGGTCGAAGCGCAGGATGTCGCGGCCCGCCTTCTTGTAGAAGCCGGCCTTCGCCTTCTGGCCCAGGTGGCCCAGCTCCAGCAGCTTCTTCAGCACCTCGGGCGTGTCGAAGCTGGGGTAGAAGGGGTCGGTGTCGGCGCTCAGGTTGTCCTGCAGCGTCTTGATGACGTGGGCCATGGTGTCCAGGCCCACGACGTCGGCGGTGCGGAAGGTGCCGCTGGAGGCGCGGCCCAGCTTCTTGCCGGTGAGGTCGTCGACCACGTCGTAGCTCAGGCCGAACTTCTCGACCTCGCGCATCGTCGCCAGCATGCCGGCGATGCCCACGCGGTTGGCGATGAAGTTGGGCGTGTCCTTGGCCCGCACCACGCCCTTGCCCAGGCCGCTGGTGACGAAGCTCTCCAGGTCGTCCAGGACCTGCGGCTGCGTCGCGGGCGTCGGAATCAGCTCGACGAGAACCATGTACCTCGGCGGATTGAAGAAATGGATGCCGCAGAAGCGCGGCTTCATCGCCTCGGGCAGCGCCTCGGACAGCCTGGTGATCGACAGGCCCGAGGTGTTGGAGGCGAGGATCGCATGCGGCGCCACGTGCGGCGCGATGCGGTGGTACAGGTCCAGCTTCCAGTCCATGCGCTCGGCGATCGCCTCGATCACCAGGTCGCATTCGCCCAGCAGGCCCAGGTGCTCCTCGTAGTTCGCCGCCTGGATCAGCGCGGCGTCCTCCGTCACGCCCAGCGGGCTGGGCTTGAGCTTCTTCAGCCCCTCGATCGCCTTGGTGACGATGCCGTTCTTCGGGCCCTCCTTGGCGGGCAGGTCGAACAGCACCACCGGCACCTTCACGTTCACCAGGTGGGCGGCGATCTGCGCGCCCATCACGCCGGCGCCCAGCACGGCCACCTTCTTCACCTGGAAGCGTCTCGTCGTCATCGCCTTCCCTTCGCTCGCGGCGGGCGCTGCCCCCCCTGGCCGCACTTCACGGTCTTGGTACATCGTCTTCGCCAATCTCTGTCTATTGCACCCGCACCCAGGTCTGGGTCCGGTAGAAGGGGCCGATGTAGCCCCGCACCTGGAGCTTCCGGCCGCCGTCGATGGGGGCCAGGCGCAGCCGGTATTCCTTGCCGTTCTCCGGGTCGAGGATCTTCCCGTGCTCCCACACGTCCTCGCCGGGATCCTTCTCGGCGCCGCGGATGATCTCCAGGCCCTGGATCGGCTTGCCCTTGCGCTCGTCCCTGCATTCGTCGCAGACGGCGTCGGGCTTGGCGTCCTTCTTCAGCGACTTCACGATCTGGCCGACCAGCTTGCCGCCCTGGTCGAAGATGCGGATCAGCGCCTTCGCCTCGCCGGTCTTGTCGTCGATGCTCTGCCAGGTGCCCACGGGCGACATCTGGGCGAAGGCACCGCAGGTGGCGCCGGCGAGCAGGATCAGCGCGGCGAGCTTCTTCATGCCAGAGCCTCGTCAGTGTCAAGCAGGTTGGCCACGCCGGAGCGCGCGGTGCGCATCAACGCGGCGGTCTCGGGGAACAGGCGCGCGAAGTAGAAGCGCGCGGTCTGCAGCTTGGCCCGGTAGAACGGGTCGGTGTTGCCGGCATCGATCTCGCGCAGCGCCACCTGCGCCATGCGGGCCCAGAAGTAGCCGAACACCAGGTGGCCCAGCACGCGCAGGTAGTCCACCGCGGCGCCGCCCACCTCCTCGGGGTTCTGGAAGGCCTTGAAGCCGATCTCGGTGGTGAACTTGGTCATCTGGTCGCCGAGGTACGCGACGGGGTTGATGAACTCCGCCATCTTCTCGTTGACGCCCTCCTCCTCCACCAGCTGCGCCACCAGCTTGCCGAACTTCTTCAGCGTGGCGCCGTTGTTGGCCAGCACCTTGCGGCCCAGCAGGTCCAGCGACTGCACGGTGTTCGTGCCCTCGTAGATCATGTTGATGCGGTTGTCGCGCACGAACTGCGACATGCCCCATTCCTCGATGAAGCCGTGGCCGCCGAAGACCTGCAGGCAGGCGTTGGTGGCGATGTGGCCGTTGTCGGTGAGGAAGGCCTTCACGATGGGGGTGAGCAGCGCCACCATCTCCGCGGCTTCCTGGCGCACCTTCTCGTCGGGGTGGTACAGCTCCTTGTCCAGCAACAGCGTGCAGTAGATCGCCAACGCCCGGCCGCCCTCTGCGTAGGCCTTGGCGGTCAGCAGCATCTTGCGCACGTCGGGGTGCACGATGATCGGGTCGGCCGGCTTGTCCTTGGCCTTGGGGCCGCTCAGGGCGCGCATCTGGATGCGCTCCTTGGCGTAGGCCAGCGCGTTCTGGTAGGCCACCTCGGTCAGGCCCAGCGACTGGTTGCCCACGCCCAGGCGGGCGGCGTTCATCATCACGAACATCGCGGGCAGTCCCTTGTTCGGCTCGCCCACGAGGGTGCCGACGGCGCCGTCCAGCACCAGCTGCGCGGTGGCATTGCCGTGGATGCCCATCTTGTGCTCCAGGCCGCCGCAGTACACGCCGTTGCGCGCGCCCAGGGACCCGTCCGGCTGCACCAGGAACTTCGGCACCAGGAACAGCGAGATGCCCTTGCTGCCCTGCGGCGCGTCCGGCAGGCGGGCCAGCACCAGGTGCACGATGTTCTCCGCCATGTCGTGCTCGCCGGCGGAGATGAAGATCTTGTTGCCGGTGATCCTGTAGGTGCCGTCCGCCTGCGGTTCGGCCTTGGTGCGCAGCAGGCCCAGGTCGGTGCCGCAGTGCGGCTCGGTCAGGCACATGGTGCCGGTCCACTCGCCCGACACCAGCTTGGGCAGGAACAGCTTCTTCTGCTCGCCGGTGCCGTGCGCATGCAGGGCCTCGTAGGCGCCGTGCGACAGGCCCGGGTACATGGTCCAGGCCTGGTTGGCGGAATTGAGCATCTCGTACAGGCACTGGTTCAGCACGAAGGGCAGGCCCTGGCCGCCGTACTCGGGGTCACAGGACAGCGCCGGCCAGCCGCCTTCGACGTACTTCGCGTAGGCCTCCTTGAAGCCCTTGGGCGTGGTGACCTCGTGGGTCGCCGGGTCCAGCGTGCAGCCCTGCTCGTCGCCGATGCGGTTGAGCGGGAAGGTGACCTCGGCGGCGAACTTGCCGCCCTCTTCCAGCACCTGGTTGATGGTGTCGGCGTCGACGTCCGCATGGCGCGGGATCGACTTCAGCTCGTCGGTCGTGTGGAACAGCTCGTGGATCACGAACTGCATGTCGCGCAGGGGCGGGTTGTACTGGGGCATCGCTGGACTCCTAGGTGCTCTTGGCCGCGCGGGCGGGCTTGCGGGTGGATCGGTGGGATGGGGAGGAAGCAGCGGCGCCGGACCGCTGCAGGATGTGCTCGAAGCCCGTGTTGGCGCGGGCGATGGAGCCGGGGTTCTTGAGGAAGCGCGCCTCGTAGTGCAGCGCCAGGATCAGGCCGTGGATCTCGAACAGCATCTGCTCCTCGTCGGTCGAGGCGTCCAGATGGCCCTCGACCTTGGCCATGGTGATGGCGCGCTTCATGGCGTCGTGCCAGGTCTGCACCGACCAGGCCAGGGCATCGCGCACCGGGCCGGGCCGGTCGTCGAACTCCACCGCGCCGCTGATGTAGATGCAGCCCGAGTCGATCTCGACCGAGGTGCGCTTCATCCAGTTGGCGAACATCGCGCGCAGGCGGGGCAGGCCGCGCGGCTCGCTCATGGAGGGATAGAAGACCTCCTGCTCGAAGCGCTGGTGGTACTCGCGGATCACCGAGATCTGCAGCTCCTCGCGCGAGCCGAAGTGGGCGAAGACGCCCGACTTGCTCATCTGCGTGACCTCGGCCAGCGCGCCGATGGACAGGCCCTCGAGGCCGATCTGGGTCGCCAGGCCCAGCGCGGCATCCACGATCGCCGCCTTGGTCTGCTGGCCCTTCTGCAGGACTTTCCCTTCCCGCGCGCGGGGGGACTTCAGGGGCAGGGGGGTGACGGACATGTCCTGGAAAATAAAACGAACGGTCGTTCTATTTTGCAACATTTCTGAACTCCAGTGGCGATGGAACAGCCCGCGGCGGCAGAAATGTTCAAGGCTCAGGGATTACCCTCATTCATGCTGTTCCACTTCGACACAAAATTCAGATCTCTAGAGATTTAGATGACTAGTTCTTCCAAGCTCTTGGTCCCTCGCCTGGAACCGCACGAAGCCGGCCTGAGTCGCTATGCCGCGATCGCGGCCAGCCTGCGCGCGCGTGTCGCTGCGGGCGAATGGCCCCCTGGAAGCGCCCTGCCCTCGGAGCAGGTTCTCGCCTCCGAGCAGGGGGTGGCCGTGGCGACACTGCGTCGCGCCTTGGAACTGCTGGCCGCACAGGGGGTCCTGGAACGCGTGCACGGGCGAGGGACTTTCGTCCGTGCGTCGCTGGGGGGCGCACCCATGCTGCGCTTCTTCCGGTTCGGCGACGGCAACGGCGAGATCCCTGCCTCGCGCGTGCTGCAGCGCCGGGAAGCGACTCCGCCCGAGGAGGTGGCGCGGGAGCTGGGACTGCCCCATGGCGCGCGCGCCCTGCACCTGCTTCGCCTGCGCTGCCTTGGTGGACGACCGCGATTGCTGGAGGACATCTGGCTGCCGCTGCCCTTGTTCCAGGCGCTGGCGGAGACGCCAACGGCCGGCTGGGACGCTCTGTTCTACCCGATGTACGCGCAACGCTGCGGCGTCCACGTGCAGCGCGCGACGGACTCGATCGCGTTCGACACCCTCACGCCCGCGCAGGCCGCGCACCTTCAACTGCCCGCCCGCCATCCGTGCGCCCGTGTCCAACGCCTGGCCTTCGACCTCACCGGACGCTGCGTGGAGGTGCGCACCACGTATGGCGACGCGCACGCTTTCCACTACACGATCCAGATCACCTGACCTTATCCCTCCAGGAGACATCACATGCCCTTCCACTTCAGCAACAGCCGCCGCTCGCTGCTTTGCGCCGCCGCCGCCGGCCTGGCGGTTCCTTCCCTGGGGCACACCCAGGACAAGATCGCTGGCGGCCGTGCGATCTCGCTGGTCGTGTCCTACGCCCCGGGAGGCGGGGCTGACCTGATGGCTCGCCTGATTGCTCCGCACATGGCCAGCGCACTGGGCCAGACCGTGGTCGTCGAGAACCGTCCAGGCGCAGGCGGCCAGATCGCGGCGGGCTACGTCGCCCGCTCCGCGCCCGATGGCACGCAGCTCTTGCTCGACGCTTCGTCGTTCGCGGTCAATCCGTCGCTGTATCCCCGGTTGCCCTACGACGCCGACACCGCCTTCGCGCCCCTGGCCGTGCTCGCACTGTTCCCGAACGTGCTGGTGTGCAATCCCTCCTTCGAGGCGAAGAACGTGCGCGACCTCGTGCGGCTCGCCAAGGAGAAGCCGGGATCCATCGCCTTCGCCTCCTCGGGCAACGGGTCGGCACAGCACCTGGCTGGCGCCTTGTTCGAGGATCGCGCGGGGGTCCGGCTGCAACACATTCCCTACAAGGGCGGCGGACCGGCGATGAACGACGTCATGGCGGGCCAGGTTCCCCTGTTCTTCGCCAATGTCGCGTCCTCCCTGGGCTACATCCAGGCTGGCAAGCTCCGCCCGCTGGCCGTCACCAGCCAGCAACGGGCCCGTGCGCTGCCGGATGTCCCCACCATGCAGGAGGCCGGCGTGCCCGGCTACGAGGTGCTGGAATGGAACCCGGTGCTGGCCCCCGCTGCCACCCCGGCGCCCGTGCGCGAACGCCTGTCGGCCGCGATCTCGCGGGCGATGGGCGACCCCGAAGTCCTCGCGAGGGTCCGCGCACTCAGTGGTGAAGTGTTCACGGGTGGCGCCGCGCAGGCGGCCGACTTCCTGAAGAGGCAGGAGACGCTGTGGGCACGCGTGGTGCACGAACACAAGATCGTGGCGGGTTGAACAGGTGATGCCTGCGTCTGCCGCAGGGGCCAGCGGCTGGGACTGCCACGTCCATGTCTTCGATGGGAGGGCCGTGGCTCCAGGGGCCCACTACCAGCCCCCCGAGCGGACGCTGCCCCAGATCGAGGATACCGCCAGGGCCTACGGCTGCAGCCACCTGGTTCTGGTGCAGCCGAGCGTGTATGGCAGCGACAACACTCTGTTGTTGCAGGCGCTGGGGCGAGAGCCGAATAGGCATCGCGGCGTCGTGGTCCTGGATGGCGAGGAGAGCGATGCCGAGCTGGAGGCCATGCACGCCCTGGGCGTGCGAGGCGTCCGCTTCAACCTGGTGTCCCCGGTGGGCAGCGCGGTCGGACGGACCGAAAGCCTGCTGCTGGAGCGGCTCGCGCCCCGTCTGCATCGGCTTGGCTGGCATGTCCAGTGGTACGTGCATCCGGAACTACTGCCGCGGCTGGCAGCATGGCAGGCCCGCTGCGGGCTGCGCTTCGTTCTGGACCACCTCGCCGGACTGACGCCGGCGCACGCGCAGGACGCGGCCACCGGGACCGGGCTGCAGCAGCTCGCCGCGGCCGGCGCCTGGATCAAGGCGTCGGGCTGGTATCGCCTGCAGGCCCGGCCTCCCTATGCAAGTCTGCACCCGCTGGTGCGCGAGCTGGCCGACCTGTTCGCGGGCCGCATGGTGTGGGGCAGCGACTGGCCCCACACAAGCTTCCCGCCACAGGCCTTGCCTGCCTACGAGAGCGTCCGCCGGCCGCTGACGGACGCATTGGGCGAGGCCCGGGCCTTGAGGGTCCTCTCTGCCGGAGCCGCCCTCTACGCCTGAGACGTCTGCCGAGGGTTCCGACGGGTCGACGTCAGGAAGCCTTGAACGGCACCACCACCTGCCGCTGCTCGCCCAGGCCCTCGATGCCCAGGGTCATCACGTCGCCCTTCTTCAGGTACACCGGCGGCTTCATGCCCAGGCCCACGCCGGGCGGGGTGCCGGTGGTGATCACGTCGCCGGGCTCCAGCGTCATGAACTGGCTGCAGTAGCTCACCAGCTTGGCCACGTTGAAGATCATGGTCTTCGTGTTGCCGGTCTGCATGCGCTGGCCGTTGACGTCCAGCCACATGGCCAGGCGCTGCGGGTTGGCGATCTCGTCGGTGGTCACCAGCCAGGGGCCGATCGGGCCGAAGGTGTCGCAGCCCTTGCCCTTGTCCCACTGCGAGCCGCGCTCCAGCTGGAACTCGCGCTCGCTCACGTCGTTGACCACGGAATAGCCGGCCACGTAGTCCAGCGCCTTGCTCATGGGGACGTAGCGCGCGCGGGTGCCGATCACCACGCCCAGCTCCACTTCCCAGTCGGTCTTGACCGAGCCCTTGGGCAGCATGACCGCGTCGTCCGGGCCCTGGATGCAGCTGGTCGCCTTCATGAAGACGATCGGCTCCTTGGGGATGGGCATGTTCGACTCGGCCGCGTGGTCCGAGTAGTTCAGGCCGATGGCGATGAACTTCGGCACGTGCGCGACCGGGCAGCCGAAGCGCGGCTTGCCGCGCACCAGCGGCAGCTTGGCCGGGTTGGCCTTGCGGATGCGCGCCAGGCCGGCAGGGCCGAGCTGCCCGGGGCCGATGTCCGGCACCACGCCGCTCAGGTCGCGCAGCTTGCCATCGGCGTCGATCAGGCCGGGCTTCTCCTTGCCGGGGTTGCCATAGCGGACGAGTTTCATCGTTGTTTCCTTCTTGGTTTCAGTAGGTGGAGCGGCCGCCGGAGAGGTCGAACACGGCGCCGGTCGAGAACGAGCATTCCTCGGTGCACAGCCAGCCCACCAGCGCCGCGATCTCCTCGGGCGTGCCGAAGCGGCCCATGGGGATCTTGGAGAGCATGAACTGGATGTGTTCCTCGGTCATCTGGTCGAAGATGGCGGTCTTCACGGCCGCCGGGGTCACGCAGTTGACGCGCACGCCCGTGTCGGCGAGCTCCTTGCCCAGCGACTTGGTCAGCGCGATGACGGCGGCCTTGCTCGCACTGTAAGCGCTCGCGTTGGGGTTGCCGTCCTTGCCGGCCACCGAGGCGATGTTGACGATGCGCCCGTAATTGGCGCCGCGCATCGCCTGCACCACCTCCCGGCAGCAAAGGAACAGGCCCGTGACGTTCACGTCCATCACCTGGCGCCAGGAGCCCACGGGGTACTCCCACACCTTGGTGTTGGGCCCGGTGATGCCGGCGCTGTTGACGAGCGCGTCGACCCGGTGGCCGTGCCGCAGCGTGGACTGCATCGCCTCGCGCACGGAATGCTCGTCGGCGACGTCCACCTGCACGTAGCGGCAGCCTGCGCCCAGGCGATCAGCCGCCTGGCGGCCCTGCGCCTGGTCGCGGTCCCACAACGTCACGCTGCCGCCGGAGGCGAGCAGCCGCTGGGCGATGGCATAGCCCAGGCCGGCGGCGCCGCCGGTGACGATCGCGTGCCGGTCCTGGAAGTCGAGCTGGTTCATATGGTGATCCCTCCATCGACAGCATAGGCCTGGCCGGTGACGAAGCGCGCCTCGTCGCTGGCCAGGTAGACCACCACCGGCGCGATCTCCTCCGCCGTGGCCAGCCGCCCCATGGGCTGGCGGGCGATGAAGGCCTGGCGCGCGGCCGCCGGGTCGGGGTTGGCGTTGATGCGGTCCTGCAGCGAAGGCGTGTCCACCGTGCCGGGACAGATCGCGTTGCAGCGGATGCCCCGGCCCACGTAGTCGGCCGCGACGCTCTTGGTCAGGCCGATCACGGCCGCCTTGGTCGTGCCGTAGATGAAGCGGTTGGGCAGGCCCTTGATGCTGCTGCAGACGCTGGCCATGTTGATGATGCTGCCCTCGCCCTGCCCGCCGCGGTTGGCCAGCATGCGCGGCAGCGCCGCCTGGATGGTCCAGAACTGCGCGCGCACGTTGAGGTTGACCGCGAAGCTCCATTCGTCGTCGGTCGCCTGCAGCACGGTGCCGTTGTGCACGAAGCCGGCGCAGTTGAACAGGATGTCGATCGAAGGCATCGCGCCGATCACGCGGGCGATGGCCTCCTTGTCCAGCACGTCCAGCGGCACGCAGCGCACGTTGGCCACGCCTTCGTAGCTGTCCAGGAGGCGCGGGTTCAGGTCGGTCGCCCAGACCTGGGCGCCTTCGGCGGCGAGCGCCAGCGCGCTGGCGCGGCCGATGCCCTGGCCGGCGGCGGTCACCAGGGCGGTCTTGTTCTTCAGTCG
>JAGWTH010000054.1 GCA_028868995.1 Burkholderiales bacterium
TTGTTCCGCCGCCTCAAAGGCTTCAGGCGCATCTTCTCTCGGTTTGAGAAACTCGACGTGATGTTCCTCGGCTTTCTCAGCTTCGTGCTGGTCGCCGACGGACTTCGCGGTTTGTGTTAACAGGCCCTAGTCGAGCCGCCCGGCGATCCGGCGCGGTCTGAGAAAATCGGTGCCGACATGACGACGGCACATCCTTCCCCCCTCGGCGCTCCGCCGGCCGTAACGCCGAAGGAGGGCGATCTCCTCTGGACCCCCTCCTCCGACCTGGCCGCGTCCTCGCGCCTGGCCGACTACCAGCGCTGGCTGGCCGAGCACCGCGGCCTGCGCTTCGCCGACTACCAGGCCTTGTGGCAGTGGTCGGTCGACGAACTCGACGCCTTCTGGCGCTCGATCTGGGATTTCTGCGGCATCCTGGCCGACGGCTCTCCCGAGCCGGTGCTGGGGGCGCGCACCATGCCCGGGGCCGAGTGGTTCCCGAACGTGCGCCTGAACTACGCGGAACACGTGTTCCGCCACGCCACCGATGCCCGGCCGGCCATCGTGGCCCGCAGCGAAGCCGGCGTGCGCGAGGTCTCCTGGCGCGAGCTGCGCGACCAGGTCGGCGCGCTGGCCGCGAAGCTGCGGTCCCTGGGCATCCGGCCCGGCGACCGGGTCGCGGCCTACCTGCCCAACCACCCGGAAACGGTGGTCGCCTTCCTGGCCTGCGCCACCATCGGCGCGATCTGGTCCAGCTGCGCGACGGACATGGGCCCGTCGGTGGTCCTGGACCGGCTCAGGCAGATCGAGCCGAGGCTGCTGCTGGCCACCGACAGCTACCGCTACAACGGCAAGACCCACGACCGGGCCGCGGTGGTCGGCGAGCTGCTGCGCGAGCTGCCCAGCGTGCAGACCGTGATCCACCTGGCTGGCCCGCTGGCCGGGGAGCGTCCGGTGGACTGGCGTGACCGCCTGGACTGGCAGGACGTCATCGCCCGCCCGGCCGAACTGCGTTTCGAGCGTGTGCCCTTCGGCCACCCCCTGTGGATCGTCTATTCCTCGGGCACCACCGGACTGCCCAAGGCCATGGTGCATGGCCACGGCGGCATCGTGCTGACCCACCTGAAGACGCTCACCCTGCAGCACGACGTGCGCCCGGGGGACCGCATGATGTTCCTGGCCAGCACCGGCTGGATCGTCTGGAACATGCAGGTGGGCGCCCTGCTCGTGGGCGCGACGGTGATGCTGTACGACGGCAACCCGGCCTGGCCGGACACGCGGGCGCTGTGGCGCCATGTCGACCAGCAGGGCGTCACCCTGCTCGGTTGCGGCGCCGCCTTCCTGATCAACTGCATGAAGGAAGGCCTGCGGCCGCGCGACTTCGCCGCCTTCGAGCGCCTGCGCTCCATCAATTCCACCGGCTCGCCGCTGCCGATCGAGGCCTACCTGTGGGTGTACGACGCGGTGAAGCCGGACCTGTGGCTGGCCTCCATCAGCGGCGGCACCGACATCGCCTCGGGCTTCGTGGCCTGCGCGCCGACGCTGCCGGTCACCGCCGGCGAGATTCAGTGCCGCGAACTGGGCGTGGCGGCCTACGCCTTCAACGAGGCGGGGCAGCCGGTGGTGAACGAGGTCGGCGAGCTGGTCGTGACGAAGCCGATGCCGTCCATGCCGCTGTATTTCTGGAACGACCCGGGCAACAAGCGCTACCTGGAAAGCTACTTCGAGACCTACCCGGGTCTCTGGCGCCACGGCGACTGGATCCGCTTCACCGAGGGCGGCAGCGCCGTGATCTACGGCCGCTCGGACAGCACCATCAACCGCTTCGGCATCCGCATGGGCACGGCGGAAATCTACCGCGTGGTGGAGGAATTGCCGGAGGTGCGCGACAGCCTGGTGGTGGACCTCGAGTACCTGGGTCGGCCCTCGTTCCTGGCGCTGTTCGTGGTGCTGCAGCCGGGCCACGCGCTGGACGAGGCGCTCAGGAAGAAGATCTTCGGCCAGATCCGCACCAAGGCCTCCGCGCGCCACGTGCCCGACGAGGTCTACGCCGTCGCCGAGATCCCGCGCACGCTGACGGGCAAGAAGATGGAGGTGCCGGTGCGCAAGCTGCTGCTGGGCGCCGCGCCGGAGAAGGTGGCCAGCCCGGACGCCATGGCCAACCCGGCGAGCCTGGACTTCTTCGTGCGGCTCGCCCGCGACCTCAACCCCGCCTGATGCGCATCTCCGACCTGCGTGACCGCCTGCGCGCGCTCGGCGCCGGGCCCCGCCACGAGCACCGCGTGCTGCGCCTGTGGAGCAATGCCCTGCCCCAGGCGGGCGGCAAGCGCCGGCCGGAGACCTTCCTGCCCGCTCCCCTGCTGGCCGCCCTGCCCGCCATCGAACAGGACCTGGCCGCCCTCGCCCGCCTGCGCTCTGCGCACCCGGCGGCCGACGGCTCCGAGCGCCTGCTGGTCGAACTGGCCGACGGCCAGACGGTGGAGAGCGTGCTGCTGCCGCGCGAGGGCCTGTGCATCTCCTCGCAGGTGGGCTGCGCGGTGCAGTGCCGCTTCTGCATGACGGGCCGCGACGGGCTGGTCCGCCAACTTGGAAGCGCCGAGATGGTGGCGCAGGTGGCGCTGGCGCGCACGCGCCGGCCGGTGAAGAAGGTCGTCTTCATGGGCATGGGCGAGCCGGCGCACAACCTGGACAACGTGCTGGAGGCGATCGACCTGCTCGGCACGGCCGGCAACATCGGCCACAAGAACCTCGTGTTCTCCACGGTGGGCGACCCGCGCGTGTTCGAGCGGCTGCCGCAAGGACAGGTGAAGCCGGCCCTGGCGCTGTCGCTGCACACGACGAGGAAGGAGCTGCGCGAGCAGCTGCTGCCGCGTGCGCCGCGCCTGACGCCCGAGGAACTGGTGGAGGCCGGCGAGCGCTATGCCCGCGCCACCGGCTACCCGATCCAGTACCAGTGGACGCTGCTGGAAGGCGTCAACGACGGCGAGGACGAGATCGAGGGCATCGTGCGGCTGCTGTCCGGCAAGTACGGCGTGCTGAACATGATCCCTTTCAACCGGGTCGACGGCCTGGACTTCCGCCGGCCTTCGTGGGAGCGCTGCGCGGAGATCGCCCGCACCCTGCACCGCCGCGGCATCCTCACCAAGCTGCGCCAGTCGGCGGCGCAGGACGTGGAGGGCGGCTGCGGGCAGCTGCGGGCTCGGGCCCAGCCGCCGGTGTTCGCCGGAACGCGGGCCGCCGCGACCTCCTGAGCGCCGGCGGCGCCGGATCAGCCGACGCCGTCGCCGTGCAGCCAGGCGCTCAGGCGCCGCTGCAGCGCATCCAGCGGCTCCAGCGCATCCACGCTCAGCACCCCACCCTCGCCCGCGGGCGACTCGAGGGTGGCGAACTGGCTGGCGACCAGGTCCTTGGAGAAGAAGTGCGAGGCGCGACCGGCCACGCGTCGCAGCGCCTCGTCCGGCCCGATCGAGAGGAAAACGAAACGCAGGCCCGGCGCCGCGGCGCGCAGCTGGTCGCGGTAGGCCTTCTTCAGCGCGGAACACGTGAGGACCACGCCGGCCGGATGCGCGGCGAGCTGCCGTCCCAGTTCCCGCAGCCACTCGGCGCGGTCGGCGTCGGTGAGCGGGATGCCGCCGGCCATCTTGGCGCGGCTGGCTTCGCTGTGGAAATCGTCGCCTTCCACCAGCGGCAGTCCCTGCGCGGCCGCCAACGCGGCGCCCACGGTGGACTTGCCGCAGCCGGCCACGCCCATGACCACGATCCGGTGCCCCGCGGGCGTGTCCCGAACGGCGGCGTCAGGCATCGCGCAGGGGCAGCCGCAGCTGTACGATGTCCTCGGGTCCGACTTGCGTCGTGAAGCCGAGCCGGCGTGCGAGTGCGACCATCACCTTGTTCTCCTGCAGGCATTGTCCCACGACCACGGCGGTGCCGCGGGTGCGCAGGTAGTCCAGCAGCTTGTCCATCAACCTGCGCCCCAGGCCGCGGTGCTGCCAGGCGGAGGCGACCTGCACCGCGAACTCCGCTTCCACGTTGTCCGGGTCGCTCACCGCCCTCACCTCGCCGGCGATCTGCCCGTCGGCGATCGCGACGAAGGTCATCTCGCGCTCGTAGTCGATCTGGCAGTAGCGCGCCAGCTCGGTCCGCGGCACTTCCCGCCGGGACAGGAAAAAGCGCAGCCGCAGGTCGGCCGGCGTGGCCTCGGCGTAGAAGTCCTGCAGCCGCTCGCCGTCCTCCGGCCGGATCGGACGCACCTGCAAAGTGCGGTCGCCGAGCATCCAGGTTTCCTCCAGTTCGGCGGGATAGGGCCGCAAGGCGAGGCGGTTGCCCTCGCCCGCCAGCGGACGGCGCAGGCGGATGCGCGCATCGAGGGCGATCACCCCCTGCGCGTCGGCCAGCAGCGGATTGACGTCCAGCTCCGCCAGTTCGGCCAGGTCGCAGGCCATCTGCGACACGCGCAGGATGGCGTCGGTCAGCGCCTGCCGGTCCGCGCCGGGCTCGCCCCGGTGGCCGGCCAGCAGGGACGCCACCTGCGTGCGGCCGACGAGATCCTGCACCAGCGCCGCATTGAGCGGCGGCAGGCCGACGGCGCGGTCCTTCAGGATTTCGACGGCCGTGCCACCGGCGCCGAACAGGATCACCGGGCCGAACAGCGGATCCTGGGCGATGCCCACGATCAGCTCGTGCGCCCGCGGGCGCCGCACCATGGCCTGGACCGCGAAGCCGCTCACGTGCGCCTGCGGGCTCAGGCGCGCCACGCTCTGGCGCATGCGCACGGCCGCGAGCCGCACCTCCTCCGCCGAGCCGAGATGGAGAGCCACGCCGCCGACGTCCGACTTGTGCACGATCTGCGGCGACAGCACCTTCAGCGCCACCGGGTAGCCGATGTCGCCGGCGGCGATCACGGCCTCCTCCACGTCGAGCGCGCGCACCGTGCGCACCGTCGCGATGCCATAGGCCTGCAACACCCGTTTCGCCTGCTCCTCGTCGAGCCACTCGCGACCGGCGGCCAGCGCCTCTTGCAGGACCGCTCGCGCCGCCGGGGCGTCGACCTGGAGCTGCTCGCCCTGCGCGGCGGGCAGCTGCAGCAGCGCCTCCTGGTTGCGGTGGTACTGCACCAGCTGCAGCCAGCCGGCCACCGCATGCTCCGGCGTCGTGTAGCTGGCCAGGCCGGCGGCGGCAAAGGCCTCGCGCGCCGGCGCCACCCGGGCGCCGCCCAGCCAGCAGCTCAGCACCGGCTTGCCCGCCTCGCGCAGCAGGGGGACGCAGGCCGCGGCGATGTCCGCCGCCGGCACGATCGCGGTGGGTGCGTGCAGGAACAGCACCCCGTCGACCTCCGGCGCCTCCAGCAGGATGCGAACCGCGCCCGTGTAGCGCTCCACCGGCGCGTCGCCGATGAGGTCGACCGGGTTGGCGTGCGACCAGTTCGCCGGCAGCAGCGCGTCGAGGCGCGCCAGGGTGTCGGGCGACAGGTCGGCCAGCCGCCCGCCGCCCAGGGCCAGGGCATCGGCGGCCAGCACGCCGGCTCCGCCGCCGTTGGTGACGATGGCGAGCCGCTCGCCGCGCCAGCGCTGCACGCGCGCCAGCGTCTGCGCCGCATCGAACAGGGCGCCGAGTGTGTCCACCCGCACCATGCCGGCGCGCCGCACGGCCGCGTCGAAGACCGCATCGGAGCCTGCCAGCGCGCCCGTATGCGAGGCTGCGGCCCGCGCCCCCTCGGGGGCGCGGCCGGCCTTCACGACGATGACCGGCTTGTTGCGCGCGGCAGCGCGCGCGGCCGACATGAACTTGCGGGCGTGCTTCACCGATTCGGCGTACAGCAGGATCGCGCGCGTGGCTGGATCGCTGGCGAGGTAGTCGAGCACGTCGCCGAAGTCCACGTCGGCGCTGTCGCCCACGGAGATGAAG
This sequence comes from Burkholderiales bacterium, assembly GCA_028868995.1. GTDB lineage: Bacteria > Pseudomonadota > Gammaproteobacteria > Burkholderiales > Burkholderiaceae_C > Ramlibacter. The sequence goes on from JAGWTH010000054.1 coordinate 5,881, forward strand.
TGGGAGAAGCCGATGCCCTGGGCATTGGCCCAGTCCAGCATCGCGGTGGCGAGCGCGCCCGACTGGGTCACGAACGCCAGCGGGCCCGGCAGCGCCGTGCCGGGCGCGAAGCTGGCGTTCAGCCGCAGCGCCGGCACCAGGGCGCCGATGCAGTTGGGGCCGAGGATGCGCAGCAGGTGCGGCCGCGCCGCGTCCAGCATCGCCTGCTGCCAGGTCGTGCCTCCGGGCGCGGGCTGCTGCATGCCGGCGCTCAGCACGATCGCGGCACGCGTGCCCCGGCGCCCCAGGGCCTCGACCAGTCCGGGCACGGTGGGCGCCGGGGTGCAGATCACGGCCAGGTCGGGCGCCTCGGGCATCGCCTCCACTCCCGGCAGCACCGGCACGCCGTCGACCTCCACGGCATGCCGGTTCACGGCCCACAAGGGTCCGGGAAAGCCGGCGGCACGCAGGTTGCGCAACACGATCGCCCCGAGGTTGCCTTCGCGGCCGGACACCCCGATCACGGCGACGGAGCGGGGGGCGAACAGGGCATCGAGGTGGCGGACGCTCATGACAGGCCTTGCGAGGGGCTGCGCGACATGCGCAGTATCCGAGGGTAGGTGCCCGGCTCGTGGCACTGTTGCGCCAGATCAAGGCGGGCCGGGCCGGGGTGCCCAGAATGGGGCCAACATCGAAGCCCTCTGCCCGCCATGACCCCCACGACCGCGCCCTCCCCCGACCTCACCCGGCAACTCGCCGGCCAGTTGCGCCAGCGCCGCGAGGAGCTCCAGGCGCTGTTGCATGCCGCCGCGGGGGCATCGATCGCAACGAAGGCGCCGCCCGACGTGCAGGACTTCAAGGACGTGGCCGCGGAAGACACGCGCGCCCAGGTCGACGAGGTGGCCCAGGCCCACGCCGCGGAGGAGGTCGATCGGATCGCCGCGGCGCTGCGGCGCGTCGAGCTGGGGACCTACGGCCTGTGCCAGGACTGCGGCGAGCCGATCGACGAGCGCCGGCTGCGCGCCCTGCCGGCGACGCCCTATTGCACCGCCTGCCAGGCGATCCACGAGCGCCCGCCGCTGCAGCGTCGCTGAAGCCGCCTCAGTCCTCGAACACGTGGGTGCCGGGCGCCGGCACCACCTTGCCCTCGAACCGCACTTGCGGCACCTTGCGCGCGGCGATCTCGCCGCTGCCGTGCGCGCGCAGCCAGCCTTCCCAGGCCGTCCACCAGGAACCCGGCTCCTGCCGCGAAGCCGCGAGCCAGGCGGCGGTGTCCTCCGGCGCCTCGCTGGCCGTATGGTCGGCCCAGCGGTAGCTGGCCCCGGGGTGCGCGGCCGGCCCCGCCGGCGGGCTGACGATGCCCACGTTGTGGCCGCCGGAGGCGAGCACGAAGCGCACCGGCGCATCGACCAGGCGCAGCACCTTGAACACCGAGGGCCAGGGCGCCACGTGGTCGCGCTCGGTCGCCACCACGAACAGCGGCACCCGGATGGCATGCAGGCTCACCGGCTTGCCGCGCACCGTGTAGCCGCCCTCGGCCAGCGCGTTGTCCAGGTAGAGCCGGCGCAGGTATTCGCTGTGCATGCGCGCGGGCATGCAGGTCTGGTCGGCGTTCCAGGCGCGCATCGCCGTCATCGGCGTCTGCGCGCCCATCAGGTATTCGTGCAGCAGCTTGGACCAGACCAGGTCCTTGGAGTTGATCAGCTGGAAGGCGCCGGCCATGCGGCGGCCGTCCAGGTAGCCCGGCTGGGCCATCAGGTCCTCCAGGAAGGCGATCTGGCTCTCGTCGATGAACAGGCCCAGTTCGCCGGGCTCCTCGAAATCCACCTGGCCGGCCAGCAGCGTCACCGTCTTGAGCACGTGCTCGTGCCGGGCGCCCAGCACGGCGGCCGCGATCGCCAGCAGGGTGCCGCCCAGGCAGTAGCCCGCGGCGTGCACCGGCATGTGGCCGCACTGCGCGCGCACGGCCTCGATGGCGTCGAGGACGCCGAGCTCGAGGTAGTCGTCGAGGGTGAGGTCCCGGTCGGCCGCCCCCGGGTTGCGCCAGGACACCATGAAGACCGTGTGGCCCTGGTCCACCAGGTACTTCACGAGCGAGTCCTCGGGCGTGAGGTCCAGGATGTAGAACTTCATGATCCAGGACGGGACGATCAGCACCGGCTCCTTGGCGACCTTGCGCGTGGCGGGCTCGTACTGGATCAGCTCGATCAGGCGGTTGCGGTGGACGACGCGACCCGGCGTCAGCGCCACGCCTTCGCCCGGCCGGAAGGCCTCCACCCCGCGCGGCTTGCCGTGCGCCGCCACCGCCGTCGCGTCGCGCCACCAGTTGGCGAAGCCCTGGGCCAGATTGGCGCCGCCGGTGGCAGCGGTCTTCTGCAGCACCTGCGGGTTCAGCCAGGGGACGTTGGAAGGCGACAGCATGTCCAGCCACTGCCGCACGGTGAACGCGGCAAGGTCCTCTCGGTGGCGCGAGACCCCGCGCACGCCATGGGTCGCCTCCTCCCACCACTGCTGGGTGAGCAGGAAGCCCTGGGCCAGCGCGCCGAAGGGCATGGCCTGCCATTCCGGGCGGGCAAAGCGCTTGTCGTCGGGACGCGGCTCGACGCAGTGCTCGTGCCCCCGGCCCTGGGCGCACTGGGACAGGTACTGCAGGAACGCCAGGTTCTTCCGCAGCGCACTGGAGGCGAGCTCCGCCTGCTTGGAAGGCGAGACGGCCAGGTGCATGAGCCAGTCGAGGTGCGCCAGCGCGAGCGAGGCCGGCGACACGCCGTTGGCCAGGCGGGCGATGGCGCTTTTCAGCGGCAGGTCGAGGGGGGCGGGTTGCGATTCGGAGGGACGGGCGGCGGCCATGTTCGAATGCTTGGGCTCGCGCGGCCCTCCGGACTTGCGTCAGGTCAACCGGGCCGGCATTCGGCCGCCGCCGCTCGTCCGCCCACGCTTAGGATGGCCGGATGCTGCCTGCCTCCATGCTCGCCATGGCCGTGGATGCGCGCGCGCGCCGACTGCGGCCGGCCCGCCGGCCCGTGCCGCAGCCCGGTCCGGGCGAAATCCTCGTGCGAGTACGTGCGTGCGGAGTCTGCCGCACCGACCTGCACATCATCGACGGCGACCTGCCGCCGCACCGGTCGGGGGTCGTGCCGGGGCACGAGGTCGTGGGCGAGGTGGTGGCGCGAGGTGCCGGGGCCGCCCGCTTCGACGAGGGTGCGCGGGTGGGCATCCCCTGGCTGGGCCGCGCCTGCGGCCGTTGCCCGTACTGCCGCATGGCGCGCGAGAACCTGTGCGACGAGCCGCTGTTCACCGGCTACGACCGCGACGGCGGCTACGCCGAGTACGCGGTGGCCGACGAGCGCTTCTGCTTCGCCCTGCCGGACGCCTGCGACGACCTGCACGCGGCGCCGCTGCTGTGCGCCGGCCTGATCGGCTTTCGCACCTGGCGGCTGGCGGGAGGCCCGCAGGCCCGGCGCATCGGGCTGTGGGGCTTCGGTGCCGCGGCCCACATCGTCTGCCAGCTGGCGGTCGCCCAGGGGCAGGAGGTCTGCGCCTTCACCCGTCCGGGCGACGCGTCGGGTCAGGCGTTTGCGCGCAGCCTGGGCGCCGCCTGGGCCGGGGGCAGCGACGAGCGCCCCCCGCGCGAACTGGATGCCGCGCTGATCTTCGCGCCGGCCGGGCCGCTCGTGCCGGCGGCGCTGGCCACCGTGCGCAAGGGCGGCGTGGTGGTCTGCGGCGGCATCCACATGAGCGACATCCCGGCCTTCCCGTACGCGCTGCTGTGGGGCGAGCGTGAGCTGCGCTCGGTGGCGAACCTCACCCGCGCCGACGGGGAGGACTTCTTCGCGCTGCTGTCCGGCACGCCGCTGCGCACCCACGTCCGCTCCTATGCGCTGGCCGATGCCAACCAGGCGGTGGACGACCTTCGCGCCGGCCGCATCGAGGGCGCGGCCGTCCTGGTTCCCTAGCGCCGCAGCCGCGGCAGCGGGCTCCACGCGGGTCGCGCCGTGCGCTCGGTGTCGACGATCACCAGGTAGCGGCCCGCATCCGCGACCGGTTCGCGGTCCTCCGGGAGCATCCAGAGGTGGTGGCCTTCGCGCAGCAGGCGGTCGTAGTCCGCATCCAGCACGCCGAAGTGGTCCAGCAGCACGTCGAGGGTGGCGGGAATGCGCAGGCAGCCCTTGGACTGGGCGGTCCCGAGCCGCGGCTCCAGCGTGTCGGGATCCGTGGCGTGCATCTGCAGCCGCATGTCGATCACCGCGTGGTCGCCCCAGCCCTTGGGTACGCGTTGCCAGCCGAAGTCGAACACGCGCATCCCTTCCACCCCGTAGCCGCGGATGTTGTTCTCGTTGAAGGTGCCTTCGGCGCGGAAATCCGGGTTCACCAGGCTGTGGTCGAACACGCCCACGGGCGTCTCGAAGTGATCGAAGCTGCCGGGCCGGCCGGTCGAGACGGGCGAGGCGCCCACCAGGGTCCACTGCCCCTCGGCCGAGCGCCACAGCAGCAGCAGCGCCTGCACGCGCGGGCTGCGATCGACCAGCACCACGTATTGCGCGCGATCGAGGACGATGCCGGCCTGGCGCAAGGCGGTCTCGGCCAGCACGGCGTAGCGCCGCACCTCGGGCGGGGGCGGCTGCAGGCGGCGGTCCACCCGGGCCTGGTACAGCATTGCCAGTTCGGCCGGTGTCGGCGGCGCGGCTGGCGCCGGCGACAGGGCGCACAGCAGCAGGAGCGCGGCGGCGGCTCGCGCCGCGCGGCCGGCCAGGGACTTCCGGTCGGGCATGCGGCGATTCTCGAAACACGCAGGCCGGGGGAGTTGAGACAGATCAACCAGCGCCGGGCGGGGCTCCGTAAATTGTCTTCCCGGGGCATGCCCCGGAACCAAGTCACACCTCATCCAAGGTAGCCATCATGAGCAATCTCCGACTGCTGGACCCCGTGTTCGGGGACAACTTCGAATCCGCCTTCCGCCGCTTCTTCTCGCCCACCGCGTTCGAGTCCGAGATGCCGCAGATGAAGATGCGCATCGACGTCACGGAGAACGACAAGGCCTACACGGTCAAGGCCGACATCCCCGGCGTGAAGAAGGAGGACATCAACGTGCGCGTCGACGGCAACGTCGTGCAGATCGATGCCCATTCGAGGAGCGAGAAGGAAACCCGGGGCAACGGCGACAAGGTGCTGCGCAGCGAGCGCTACTACGGCGCCATCTCCCGCACCTTCAGCCTCGGCCAGGACATCGACGACGGCAAGGTGCAGGCCAAGTACGTCGACGGCGTGCTGACGCTGGAGCTGCCGAAGAAGGCGCCGGCCGACGCGCGCAAGATCACCGTCCAGTAAGCTTGGGGCCCATGGCACCGGCGGGACCGGGCGAGCCGGTCCTGCGGGCCCGGGCGCTCACCAAGACCTACGGCAGCGGCGATTCCGCCGTGCATGCCCTGCGCTCGGTCGACCTCGACATCGGGCGCGGGGAGTTCGTCGTGCTGCTGGGCGCCTCCGGCAGCGGCAAGTCCACGCTGCTGAACATCCTGGGCGGCCTGGACATCCCCACTTCCGGCGAAGTCTGGTTCGAGGACCACGCACTGCACGGCGCCAGCGACGAGGCGCTGACCGTCTACCGGCGCGAGCACGTCGGCTTCGTGTTCCAGTTCTACAACCTGATCCCCAGCCTCACCGTCGCCGAGAACGTGGCTCTGGTCACGGACATCGCCGAGCACCCCATGCCGGTGGACGAGGCACTGGACCTGGTGGCGCTGCTGCCGCGCCGCAATCACTTTCCGGCCCAGCTCTCCGGCGGCGAACAGCAGCGCGTCGCGATCGCCCGCGCGATCGCCAAGCGGCCGCTGCTGTTGCTGTGCGACGAGCCCACCGGGGCGCTCGACTACGCGACCGGCAAACTGGTGCTGGAGGTCATCGCACGCATCAACCAGGAGCTCGGGACCACCGCCGTGGTCATCACGCACAACGCCGCGATCGGGGGCATGGCCCACCGCGTGCTGCGCCTGGCCGACGGTCGCATCGCCAGCATCGAGGTGCCGTCGCGGCGCCTGACGCCGGCGGAGCTGTCGTGGTGAAGCGATGAAGGCGCTCGACCTCAAGGTCTGGCGCGACCTGCGCCTGCTGTGGAGCCAGGCGATCACGATCGCCCTGGTGGTGGCCAGCGGCGTGGGCGGCTTCGTCGCGACGCTTTCCGCGGTCGAATCCCTGGCGCAGGCGCGCGACAGCTTCTATGCCTCCGGCCATTTCGCGGACGTTTTCGCCGTCGTCAAGCGCGCGCCCGATGCGGTCGCCGCCCGGCTCGCCGAGGTGCCGGGGGTGGTGGACGTGCAGACCACGGTCGAGGCCGTGGCCCGCGTGGCCGTCCCGGGCAGCACCGACCCGGTGATCGGCCAGCTGATCGGCCGCGACGCGCGGCTGCCCCAGCGGCTGGACCAGCCGCGGCTGGCCAGCGGCCGCTGGGCCGAAGGCGGGACGCACGCCGGCGGCGAGCTGGAAGCCGTGGTCAATACCAGTTTCGCCGAGGCCCACCGGCTGAAGCCGGGCGCCACCGTCTCGGCCCTCGTGAACGGCAAGCAGCGCACGCTGCGCATCACAGGCACCGCCTTGTCGCCCGAATACATCTTCGGCGGCGTCATGGGCATGCCCGACCTGCGCGCCTTCGGGGTGTTCTGGCTCGACAAGGACGAACTCGCGGCGGCGATGGACATGCGCGGCGCCTTCAACCGGGTGGCGCTGATGCTCGCCCCCGATGCGTCCGAGCCCGCCGTCCTCGACACCGTGACCCGCCGCCTGGCGGCTTTCGGCGGCTCGCCCGCCCATGGGCGGGACGAGCAGGGTTCGCACGCCATGCTGGACAACGAGATCCGGGAGCAGCACGTGCTCGGCACCGTGCTGCCCGCCATCTTCCTGGCCGTCGCCGGCTTCCTGCTGCACGTGGTGACGGCGCGCCTGGTGGCCACGCAGCGCGAACAGGTGGCGGCGCTCAAGGCCCTGGGCTACCGCGACCGCAGCATCGCCCTGCACTACCTCAAGCTGGTCGCCCCGATGGTGCTGGGGGGCTACCTGCTCGGGATCGCGCTCGGGCGCGTGATGGGCTCGTACCTGACCGGCCTGTACGCGGAATTCTTCCGCTTCCCGACCTTCGAGCACCACATCCCGGGGCAGCTCGCGTGGATCGCCTTCGCCATCGTCGCCGGCACGGCGGTGCTGGGCACCCTGACAGCGATCGCCAGCACGGTTCGCCTGTCCCCCGCCGAAGCCATGCGGCCGCCGGCGCCCGGCAACTACCGGCGCGCCCTGCTGGAGCGCGTGCCGCGCCTGAGGCTGCCGCCGGCGCTGCGCATGATCCTGCGCAATATCGACCGGCGCCCCCTGCGCGCCGCCCTCACGGTCGGCGGCATCGCCGCCTCCGTGGCCATCGTGATCATGGGCAACTTCTTCCGCGACGCGATCGAGGCAATCGTGGACACCCAGTTCAACCTGCAGATGCGCGGCGACGTGATCGTCTGGATGACGGACCCGGTGGACGCGGCGGCGGCGCGCGAGCTGGCGCGCCTGCCCGGCGTGCTGCAGGTGGAGCCGGGGCGCCGCCTGGCGGTGCGCTTCAGCCACGGCCACCGCAGCGAGAAGGGCCTCATCGACGGGCAGGTCACGGCGCCGCAGCTGCAGCGCGTGGTCGACGTGCACCAGCGGCTCGCGCTGGCGCCCGCGGACGGCCTGCTGATGACCGACCGCCTGGCCGAGAAGCTGGGCCTGCGCCCCGGCGACACCGTGACGGTGGAGGTGCGCGAAGGGCGGCGGGCCGTGCTGCACCTGGTGCTGCAGGGCACGGTGAGCGACATGATGGGGCTCAATGCCTTCATCCAGAGGGAAGCGCTCAACCGGCTGCTGGACGACGGCGACGTCGCCAACTTCTTCAGCCTGCGGGTGGGCCAGGCGGACCTGCCGCGCCTGCTGCAGGCGACCCAGGAGCTGCCCCGGGTGGCCGGCGCCTTCAGCAAGGCGACTATGCTGCGCAACATGCAGGAGATCAGCGCGCGCAACGTGCGCATCATGAGCACCATTCTCACGGTCTTCGCCGCGGTCATCGCCGTGGGCGTCGTCTACAACAACGCACGCATCGCGCTGGCCGAGCGCAGCTGGGAGCTCGCGAGCCTGCGCGTGCTGGGCTTCACGCGCGGCGAGGTGTCGCTGCTGCTGCTCGGCGAGCTGGCGCTGGGCATCGCCGTGGCCCTGCCGCTGGGCATGTTCCTCGGCTGGGGCCTGACGCACCTGATCGTCGGGCTGATCCGCTCCGACCAGTTCCTGTTCCCGGTCGTGATCCAGCCGCGCACCTATGCCTGGGCGGCGATCTGCGTGGTCGCCGCCGGGGTGGCGAGCGCCATGGTGGTGCGCCGGCGCATCGATCGGCTGGACATGGTCGCGGCACTGAAAACGAGGGAGTGAGCGTGTTCGGGAATTTCAAGATCCAGAAGAAGCATCTCGCCCTGGGCACGGCCGGCGTCCTCGTCCTGGCCCTGCTCGCCTGGGCCTTCGCGCCGCAGCCGGTGGCGGTGGAGACCGCGCCCGTCACCGTCGGCCCCTTCGAGCAGAGTGTCGAGGAGGACGGGCAGACCCGCCTGGAGGACCGCTACACGGTGTCGACGCCGGTGGCGGCGCGGCTCATGCGCATCACCCTGCACGAGGGCGACCACGTCGCGGCCGGCGACCCGGTCGCCGTGCTGCTGCCGGTGATGTCCTCGATGATCGACGAGCGCAGCCGGCGCGAGGCGACGGCGCGCCTGCAGGCGGCCAGCGCGCTGCTGTCGCGGGCCAACGCGCGCGTCGAGCGCTCCCGCATCGCGGTGCAGGAGGCCCGGCTGGAGCTGCAGCGCACCGAGAAGCTGGCCCGGGAGGGCTTCCTGCCGGGACAACGCCTCGACAGCGCCCGCCTGGCCGTGGACGCGGCGCTGCGCGAACAGGAAGCCGCGTACGCCGAGCGCGACGCCGCGGCGCACGAGCGCGCGCAGGCTGCCGCCGCCCTGCAGCCGGTGTCCGCCGCCATCGAGGCCGGCAAGCCGTTCACCGTCACCGCCCCGGTCGACGGCGTGGTGCTGAAGGTGGCGCAGCCCAGCGAGGCGACCCTGCCGGCCGGTGCGGCCCTGCTGGACATCGGCGACACCTCGCGCATGGAGGTCGTCGCCGACCTGCTCACCACCGATGCGGTGCAGGCCCAGCCGGGCCGCCGCGCCGTGATCGAACGCTGGGGCGGACCGCCGGTCGAGGGGAAAGTGCGGCTGGTGGAGCCCGCGGCCTTCACCAAGGTGTCGGCGCTCGGCGTCGAGGAGCAGCGGGTGAAGGTGATCGTGGACATCGTCGATCCGCCCGAGCGCTGGCGTGCCGCGATGGGCGACGGTTTCCGCGTCACGCTGCGCGTGATCACGCGCAGCGTGGACCCGGCGGTGAAGGTACCGGTGGGCGCCCTGTTCCCGGTCGGCGAGGGCGGCACCGGCGTCTACCTGCTGGATGGCGGCCGGGCGCGCCTGCGGCCGGTGGAGATCGGCGGCCGCAACGGCAACGAGGCCTGGGTGAAGAGCGGGCTGCAGGCCGGCCAGACGGTGATCGTCTATCCGCCGCCCGCGGTCGGCGACGGCAAGCGGGTGGAGCCGCGTAAGCTGTAGGCATGCCTGCGATCCTGACGCTGACCCCGAACCCCGCGCTCGACGTCTTCACCAGCACGCCCCGGGTGCAGCCGGAGCACAAGCTGCGCTGCACGGCGCCGCTGCTGCATCCCGGCGGCGGCGGCATCAACGTGGCGCGCGTGCTGGCGCGGCTGGGGACGGACGTGCTGGCGCTCTTCCCGGCCGGCGGCCTCACGGGGGGACGGCTGCAGGCCTTGCTCGAAGCCGAACAGGTCCCCAACGAGGTGCTGCCCATCGCGGGCGAAACCCGCGAGAGCTTCTCCGCGCACGAGGAAGCGAGCGGCCAGGACTTCCGCTTCGTGCTCCCCGGCCCCCTGCTCTCGGAATCCGAGTGGCAGGCCTGCCTGGAGCGCGCCTGCCAGCTGCGGCCCACCTCCGGGCTGGTGGTGGCGAGCGGCAGCCTGCCGCCGGGCGCGCCCGCCGATTTCTACGCCCGGCTGGCCCGGCGCCTGGCCGAGGACGGCCGGCGGCTGGTCCTGGACAGCTCCGGCGCGCCCCTGGCGTCCGCACTGGACGTGGGGGTGCACCTCGTGAAGCCCAGCCTGCGCGAGCTGCAGGAATGGACGGGCGCGTCGCTGCAAACGCAGGCGCAGCGAAGGGCGGCCTGCGAAGCCCTGGTGCGTTCGGGGAAGGCGGCGATCGTGGCGCTGTCGCTCGGCCCGGAGGGAGCGCTGCTCGTCTCCGAGCGGGGCGCCTGGCAGGCGCCCGCCCTGCCGGTCCCGGTGGTCAGCACCATCGGCGCCGGCGACAGCTTCCTGGCCGGCCTGGTGTTCGCGCTGGCGTCCGGACGCGAGCTGCCCGAGGCCCTGCGCACGGCCCTGGCGGCGTCGGCCGCGGCCCTCCTGTCGGGCGGGACAGCGCTTTGCCAACCGCAGGACTTGGCGCGGCTCGCACCGCAGGTGGAGATCCGCCCGCTCGCCTGATGCGGCCGGGCTCAGTGCGCTCGGCTGCGGTCCTTCTGCAGCCGCTGCTCGATCTCGGTGATGCCGAAGCTGGTGAGGTCCACGTCGTGCGTGCCGGCGAGCAGCTTGCGCGTGCCTTCGCCCAGGGCCTGCTTCAGCTCGCCCAGGAAGGGGCTGGACGCATAGAGGGCGACCGCCGCGTACTGGTGCTGGCCGGCCGCCTTCTCCAGGTGGTCGGCCAGCTCGTGCGCGAAGTGCAGGTGTTCCTTGGTCTGCGCATCGACATGCGGCTGGTAGGGGGAGCCGCCGAAGCCGTGCCCGCTCACCTCCCGTCCCGCCTTGTCGTCGCCCAGCTGGGCGCTGTGCTGGCGCCCGGCCGGATGGTGGAAGGCCTGCAGCACCACCAGGGGCTCGCCCTCCTCCTGCTGCAGCAGGCGGGCCTGGGTGGCGTTGGCGACGAGGATCCAGTGCGGCTTCATGGTCTAACCCTTTTCAGATGGGGCATCCAAGATAGGCCGGCCGGCCCCCCGCGCGATTGATGCGCATCAAGGGGAGTCCGAACGGCCGCACCCGACAATGCGGCCACGTCCATGGACCCGGCCACCGCCCCCGCCGACAGCGCGGCCCTCGTACGCAGGCTCGCCCAGCGGCTGCACGCCCGGCTGGTGGAGACGCACATCTCCTGGGTGCTGCTGCTGCCCGATCTCGCGTACAAGTTCAAGAAGCCGGTGCGCCTGCCCTTCCTGGACTATTCCACGCCCGAGCGGCGCCGCCACTTCTGCGAGGAGGAGGTGCGCCTCAACCGCCGCCTGGCGCCTTCGCTGTACCTCGGCGTCGCGCGGCTGGGGGGCACCCCCGAGGAGCCCGCCTTCGACGTCCCCGGCCCGGTGCTCGATTACGCCGTGCGCATGCGCCGTTTCCCCGACGAGGCGCTGCTGAGCGCGCGTGCCGCCGCCGGCAGCATCGATGCGCGGGACACGGACCGGCTGGCCGCGCATCTGGCGGACTTCCATCGCGGCGCCGCGCCGGTGACGCAGCCGGCCGGCGCGACGCTGCAGGCGCGCACGCTGGCCGCGCTGGAGGGCAGCGCGGCGCTGTTCGACCCGGCCGAGCGCGAGGTCCTGTCCGCCTGGATCGTCCAGGAGTCGGGCCGGGTTGTGCCGCTGTGGCGGGAGCGGCGCGCGGCCGGGCACGCGCGCGAGTGCCATGGCGACCTGCACCTGGCCAACCTGCTCGAACTCGACGGCGCGATCGCCGCCTTCGACTGCATCGAGTTCGACGACGACCTGCGCTGCATCGATGTGGTGGAGGACGCCGCATTCACCCAGATGGACCTGGCCGCCCATGGCCTGCCGGCCTTTGCTGCGCGCTTCATGAATGCCTGGCTGGAGGCGACCGGCGAGTACGAGGGCGTGCCCGGGCTGCGGCTATGCCTGGTGTACCGGGCCCTGGTGCGGGCCACCGTGCACCAGTTGCGCGCGCCGGGCGGCGCCGAGGCGCGCCGCTACGCGCTCGAGGCGCTCGCCTGGAGCCGGTCCGCGGCGCCGCGCCTCGTCATCACCCACGGGCTGCCCGGCTCCGGCAAGACCTACGCCTCGCAGCAGCTGCTGGAGGCGACAGGCGCCATCCGCATCCGCTCCGACGTCGAGCGCAAGCGCCTGTACGGCCTGGATGCGCTGGCGGACTCGCAGGCGAGCGGCGTGGCGATCTACACGCGCGAGGCCGGCCGGCAGACCTACGGCCGCCTGTTCACGCTGGCCCGCATGCTGCTGGCGGCGGGCTGGCCGGTGGTGCTCGACGCCGCCTTCCTGCTGCGCGGCGAACGTGCCCGGGCGCGCGAGCTGGCGCGCGAGCTGAAGGTACCCTTCTCCATCCTGGACTGCGACGCGCCCCTGGAGGTGCTGCGGCAGCGCCTGCGCCTGCGCCGCAGCGATGCGTCGGAGGCCGATGTCGCCGTCCTCGAGAAGCTGCGGCTGGCGGCCGAACCCCTCGACGAAGAGGAGCAAGCCGCGGTGCTCGGCGCCGACTAGGAGTCTGTTCCTGCGAAATTGGGATAGGGGCCGGTCAATGCGGACCGGGCCCCTCCCACACCACCCGGCATGCGGGTCCGCACCGGGCGGTTCGAGAAGTTGAGGTCAGGACAAGCGAGGGACTCCCAGGCGGTCGAAGTAGGC
>JAGWTH010000055.1 GCA_028868995.1 Burkholderiales bacterium
GCGGCGCGCAACATCCTCGTGCGGGGACTGGCGATCCTCGCGCAGCAGTTCTCCGCCGCAGGGGAGGCGAAAGCCGGCGAAGCTGCGGTGAATGAGGCTGTCGGGCATCAGGATGGTGTTCGCTCAGCCGGGGCCGGGCATGGCCCTCTTGCAGAAGGAATCCTCGTCCCTTGAGGGCGGGGAAGATGTCAAGATCATCGTCAAGGCCATGTGTTGGTGGATGCCTTAGGCCTGAAATCCTGCACAAGGAGCTGTGGGGTCGATGCTATGACTACAAGTGCACTTTAGTTCGAGGCTCCTTCCCCTCAACAAAGCAGCTGTTAGCCGGCTACCCGCGACTTGAAGCCCGCACACTGGAGCGGGCACAGTCCATGGACGACGGCGGCACCTCGTAGGCCGCCGCCCCGCCTCAGGCCGTCTTCTTCGGCGCGCGGTGGAACTGCGGCGCGATCCGCTGCACCACCGGCCCCTCGAAGGACCAGGTCATGCACTGGCCCATGTAGAAGGGCGGCTGGCCGCCCTTCATCTCGTCGCGGGCGTCGCGCGTGCCGCCCTCGGTGGCGCGGTAGTGCGGGATCATCTGGAAGGCGGCGGTCGCGGCGTTGAACACCAGCTCGCGCAGGTGGGTGCAGCCGGCCACCCCGCCGATCACGCCGTCGAGGGTCTTGCGCCAGCCGCGGCCCATGGTCAGGCCCACCAGCTTCTGCATCGGCGCGTCGGCCGGGACCTGGCATTCGGCGAAGGGGGTGTGGAGGGCGGCCGTCTGCACCGCGCGGATCGTGAAGCTGTCGTCCAGGGTCAGGCGCACGCGCAGCAGGTGCACGGGCTCGCCGGGCGGCAGCAGGCCGCGCTCGTGCATGCGGATGGGGACGGACTTGGTGTCGCTCAGGGTGCAGTCGATGTCCCACAGGCCGTCGTCGCGCAGGAAGCCCTCGAAGCTGATCTTGCGGGTGTGGACGGGGCGGCGGGGGACGGGGGCGGGCAGGTCGGACATTCCCCCATCTTAGGCCAGCCGGCCCTTAATTTCGCCAAGCGCTTGCTTGCCGAAATTGGGCGGCTCTGCCATGATCGCCGCCATGCAGACCGCCCTGGCCCGACCGAGCCCGAGCCCCGTCGCCAAGCGCCCGCGCGGGCGGCCGCGCAAGTCGCTGGCCGAGCGCGACGACGGCAACCGGCGCCGGGCCCTGATCAAGGGCGCGGCGCGCCTGTTCCGGCGCAAGGGCTTCGACGGCACCAGCACGCGCGACATCGCGGCGGCGGCCGGCATGCAGAGCGGCTCGCCCTTCTACCACTTCCGCAGCAAGCAGGCGCTGCTGTTCGCGGTGATGGAGGAGGGCATGCGCCACGCGGTGGAGCGGCAGCGGCAGGCGCTCGCGGCCGCCGGCACCCTGGCGCCGGCCGGCCAGCTGCGCCTGCTGGTGCGCAACCACTTCGAGGTGCTGCTGGGGCCGGGCAACGACTTCATCCCGGTGATGCTGTACGAGGCGCGCTCGCTCACCCCGCGCCAGCGGGCCGCGCTGGCCGAGCTGCAGGGGGAATACGAGGCCGCCTGGCAGCCGGTGCTGCGGGACTTGCGGGACGCGGGGCGGCTGAAGGCCGACGTCAAGCTCGCCCGCCTGCTGATCTTCGGCGCGCTGAACTGGTCGGTGCAGTGGTTCGACCGGCGCAAGGGCGCCACGCTCGACGAGCTCACGGACGCGGCCCTGGGACTGTTCATTGGAGAAGACGAATGAGCGGGCATTACCGTTCCGTGTTCGCGCCCGGCCTGTTCGCCGGGAAGGTGGTGGTCGTCACCGGCGGCGGCTCGGGCATCGGCCGCTGCACGGCGCACGAGCTCGCGGCGCTCGGCGCGCACGTGGTGCTGCTGGGACGCAAGCTGGAGAAGCTGCAGGCCGTCGCCGAGGAGATCATCGTCGACGGCGGGCGCTGCAGCTTCCACGTCTGCGACATCCGCGACGAGCAGGCCGTGCAGGACGTGGTGCAGGCGACCGTCGCGACGCACGGGCGCATCCACGGCCTCGTGAACAACGCCGGCGGCCAGTACATCAGCCCGCTGGAGAAGATCGGCGCCAAGGGCTGGGAGGCGGTGATCGCCACCAACCTCACGGGCGGCTTCCTGGTGGCGCGCGAGTGCTACCTGCAGTCCATGCAGGCGCACGGCGGCGCCATCGTCAACATCGTGGCGGACATGTGGGGCTCCATGCCGGGCATGGGCCACAGCGGCGCGGCCCGCGCGGGCATGGTGAGCTTCACCGAGACCGCGGCGCTGGAGTGGGCCAGGAGCGGCGTGCGCGTGAACGCGGTGGCGCCCGGCTACATCGCCTCCAGCGGCATGGACCACTATCCGCCCGAGGCCGGTGCGATGCTGCGCGAGATGGCGGCCACCGTGCCGGCGGGCCGCTTCGGCAACGAGGCCGAGACCTCGGCGGGGATCGTGTTCCTGCTGTCGCCGGCGGCCTCCTTCATCAGCGGCAGCGTGCTGCGCATCGACGGCGCGCGGCCCCAGGTGCGGCTGGGCTGGGGCCAGGTGGCCGCGCCGGCGCAGGCGCAGCAGCGCGACGCGGTGCGGCCGTTCGACGGCTTTCACCGCTACGAGGTGCCGAAGGTGTTCCGCAAATGAGCTTCAGCACCCGCTGGAACCCGCAGTCCCCGCAGGCGCAGCAGCGCCGCACGGTCATGCTGGAGCGCCTGCGCGAGCTGCAGGCGCTGGGACAGCGCGCCGCCGACAAGTCGGCCGAGGCGCGGCCGGTGTTCGACAAGCGCGGCCAGCTGCTGCCGCGCGAGCGCGTGGGCCTGCTGCTGGATCCGGGCGAGCCCTTCCTGCCCCTGGCCACGCTGGCGGGTTACCTGCAGGACACGAAGGATCCCGAGGCCTCGGTGCCCGGCGGCGGCATGGTGGCTGGCATCGGCTTCGTGCGCGGCGTGCGGTGCATGGTGGTGGCGAGCGATTCCGGCATCGAGGCCGGCGCGATCCAGCCCATGGGGCTGGAGAAGATCCTGCGGGTGCAGGAGATCGCGCTGCAGAACCGGCTGCCGTTCGTGCACCTGGTCGAAAGCGCCGGCGCCAACCTGATGCGCTACCGGGTGGAAGGCTTCGTCCACGGCGGCGCGCTGTTCCGCAACTTGGCGCGGCTGTCGGCCGCGGGCATCCCGGTGATCACGGTGCAGCACGGCTCGGGCACCGCGGGCGGCGCCTACATGCCGGGGCTGAGCGACATCGTGATCATGGTGCGCGGGCGCTCGCGCGCCTTCCTGGCGGGGCCGCCGCTGCTCATGGCGGCCACCGGCGAGGTCGCGACCGAGGAGGAGCTGGGCGGCGCCCAGATGCACACCGGCATCTCGGGGCTGGGCGAGTACCTGGCCGAGGACGACCGGCATGCCCTGGGCATCGCGCGCGAGGTCGTGGCTTCCCTGGGCTGGGACCAGCCGCGGAGGAAATTGGAATCTGACCCCAATAAAGAGGATCTCCTCACGCTGATGCCGGCCAGCCTGCGCGAGCCGGTGGACATGCGCGAGGTGATGGTGCGGCTGGTGGACGGCGCGGGGCTGCTGGAGTTCAAGCCGCTGTACGGAGCCGCGACCGTGTGCGCGCAGGGGCGCATAGCCGGGCATGCGGTGGGCTTCGTGAGCAACAACGGCCCGATCGACGTCGCCGGCGCCAACAAGGCCACGCACTTCATCCAGTGGATGTGCCAGCTGGGGCACCCGATCGTCTACCTGCAGAACACCACCGGGTACATGGTGGGCCGGGACAGCGAGCAGGGCGGGATGATCAAGCACGGCAGCAAGATGATCCAGGCCGTGACCAACGCCACCGTCCCGCAGCTGACCGTCCAGTGCGGCGCCTCCTTCGGCGCGGGCAACTACGGCATGTGCGGCCGCGCCTACGCGCCACGCTTCCTTTTCAGCTGGCCGAGCGCCCGCACCGCGGTGATGGGCGGCGAGCAGGCGGCGCGCACCATGCAGATCGTCACCGAGGCCGCGCTGGCCCGCAAGGGTCAGAAGCCCGACCCGGCGCAGGCCCGCGCGCAGTTCGACCAGATCGTTTCCGTGTTCGAGCAGCAGGCCGATGCCTTCCATACCTCGGGCCTGCTGCTGGACGACGGCGTGATCGACCCGCGCGACACCCGCGCGGTGCTGACCTTCTGCCTCGACACGATCGAGGAAGCGCAAGAGCGCAAGCTGCGGCCCGTGCAGTTCGGCGTGGCGCGGATGTGAGGAGAGACGGATGCACTACACCCACGAACACCTCGAGATCCAGAAGACGCTCAGGCGCTTCATCGAGCAGGAGATCAACCCGCACGTGGACGAATGGGAGGCGGCGGAGATCTTCCCCGCGCACCAGGTGTTCAAGCGCCTGGGCCAGCTCGGGCTGCTGGGGCTGACCAAGCCCGAGGCGCACGGGGGGGCCGGCCTGGACTACTCGTACTCGATGGCGATGGCCGAGGCGCTGGGCCACATCGAATGCGGCGGCGTGCCCATGGCCATCGGCGTGCAGACCGACATGGCCACGCCGGCGCTCGCGCGTTTCGGCAGCGAGGAACTGAAGCGCGAATTCCTGGCACCCGCGATCGCCGGCGACATGGTGGCCTGCATCGGCGTCAGCGAGCCGGGCGCGGGCAGCGACGTGTCGGGCATCAAGAGCCGCGCCCGCAAGGACGGCGACGACTACGTGATCACCGGCCAGAAGATGTGGATCACCAACAGCCTGCAGGCCGACTGGATGTGCATGCTGGTGAACACGGGCGAGGGGCCGGTGCACAGGAACAAGAGCCTGGTGATCGTGCCCATGCGCGAGAACGGCAGGCTGCGCCCCGGCATCGAGGTGGCGAAGAAGATCCGCAAGATCGGCATGAACAGCTCCGACACCGGCCTCATCTACTTCGACGAGGTGCGCGTGCCGCAGCGCTACCGCGTCGGCGCGGAAGGGCAGGGCTTCGTCTACCAGATGCAGCAGTTCCAGGAAGAGCGCCTGTGGGCGGCGGCGAGCTGCCTGCAGTCGCTCACGAACTGCATCCAGTGGACCATCGAGTGGGCCCAGGAACGCAAGCTGTTCGGTGCCAGCCTGGCCGACCAGCAGTGGGTGCAGTTCAAGCTGGCGGAGCTGAAGACCGAGGTCGAGGCGCTGCGCGCGCTGACCTACCGCGCCTGCGACCTGTACGTGCAGGGACAGGACGTGCTGGAGCTCGCCTCCATGGCCAAGCTCAAGGCCGGCCGCCTGAACCGCGTGGTGCCCGACACCTGCCTGCAGTTCTGGGGCGGCATGGGCTTCACCTGGGAGAACAAGGTCTCGCGCATGTACCGCGACGGCCGCCTGGCCTCCATCGGCGGCGGCGCCGACGAGGTGATGCTGGGCATCCTCGCCAAGCTGATGGGGATCGCCAAGCGTCCTCCCGCCGCATGACGATGAAGGTCCGTCGCCTGTTGATCGCCAATCGGGGGGAGATCGCCCGGCGGATCATGCGCACGGCGCACCGCCTCGGCCTGGAGACCGTGGCTGTCCATTCGCAGGCCGATGCGCAGGCGCTGCACGTGCGCGAGGCGACGCTGGCCCAGCCCCTGGGCGGCTACGCCTCCGCCGATTCCTACCTGCGCATCGACAAGCTGCTGTCGGCCGCGCGCGCGAGCGGCGCGGACGCGGTGCACCCGGGCTATGGCTTCCTGAGCGAGAACGCGGAGTTCGCGCAGGCGGTGGAGGACGCGGGGCTGACCTGGGTCGGACCGCCGGCCGGGGCGATCCGCACGCTGGGCAGCAAGTCGCACGCACGCGAGCTGGCCATCGCCCGCGGCATCCCCTGCCTGCCCGGCTACCAGGGGGAGGACCAGTCCGACGATCGCCTGCTGGCCGCGGCCCGCGACCTGGGCTTCCCGCTGATGGTGAAGGCGGCCGCCGGCGGCGGCGGCCGCGGCATGCGGCTCGTGACCGAGGAGTCCCAGCTCCTGGCGGCCCTGCATGCGGCGCGCTCGGAGGCGCAGTCCGCCTTCGGCTCCGGCGAACTGGTGCTGGAGCGGGCGCTGCTGGCGCCGCGCCACGTCGAGGTCCAGATGTTCGCCGACCTGCACGGCCACTGCCTCCACCTGGGCGAGCGCGACTGCTCGGTGCAGCGGCGCCACCAGAAGATCATCGAGGAGACGCCCAGTCCCGCCGTCGACGCGCAGCTGCGCGAGGCCATGGGCCAGTGCGCGATCGAGCTCGCCCGCGCCGCCGGCTACGTCGGTGCCGGCACCGTGGAATTCCTGCTCGAGGGCGACGCGAGCTTCTACCTCATGGAGATGAATACGCGGCTGCAGGTCGAACACCCCGTGACCGAGATGGTCACGGGCCTGGACCTGGTGGAGTGGCAGCTGCGGGTGGCCTGCGGCGAGCGCCTGCCCCGCCGGCTGGGGGAGCTGCGCCCGCAGGGCCACGCGATCGAGGTGCGGCTGTGCGCCGAGGACGAGCATTTCACGCCGCATGCGGGCTGCGTGCGGCACTTCGCGCCGCCGCCCGGCTGCGACCAGCCGGAGTCGGGCCTGCGCTTCGACCACGCGATCTTCGCCGGCATGGAGGTGCCGCCCTGGTACGACTCCATGCTGGGCAAGCTGGTCGCGCACGCCCCCTCGCGCGCCGAGGCGATCGCGCGCCTGGCCACCGCGCTCGACCGGCTGGAGCTGCTGGGCCTGCCTACCAACCGGCGCTTCCTGGCCGCCTGCCTGCGCCATCCGGAGTTCGCCCGCGGCGAGGCCCGCATCCCCTTCCTCGCCGAGCACGGCGACTCGCTGCGCCACCACCTGGAGCAGGAGGAATTCGGCGTCAGCGCCGAGGCGGCGTTCTCGGCCCTGCTGCCCCAGGGCGCCGCGCCGGCGCTGGCCTCGCCCTTCGTGCGGCCGCTGCGGGTGGCGCACCGGGGCAGCCTGTTCGACGTGCCGCTGTGCGAGGCCGACGGCATCGCAGCGGCGCAGGCGCAGGTGGCGGCCGCGCCGGACGGCTGGCACGTGCAGGTCGGGCCGGTGGATCTCTTCCTGCGCGACGCCTCTTTCGATCCGCCGGCCGATGCCGGCGCCGGCAACGCCGCCAACGAGCTGCGCGTTCCCTTCAACGGCAAGGTGGTCGCGTTGCGGGCGGCGCCCGGCGACGCGGTACGCAAGGGCGACACGCTCGTGGTGGTGGAGTCGATGAAGCTGGAACACGCCCTGGCGGCCGCCCGTGACGGTGTCGTGCAGGCCCTGCACGTGCAGGAAGGCCAGCAGGTCGCGCCCTCGCAGCTGCTGGTGACCCTGGGCGAGGCGGCGGCGTGAACGAGGAGCTGCGGGCCGACATCGAGGCGCTGACCGAGACGGTGCGGCGCTTCACGCTGGAGCGCATCGTCCCGCAGGTGCCGAGCTGGGAGGCAGCGGGCGAGGTCCCGCGCGAGTTCCATCGCGAGGCGGCGCGCCTGGGCCTGCTGGGCCTGGGCTATCCGGAGCACCTCGGGGGCACGTCCGCGCCCTTCGCGCTGCGCAACGCGCTGTCGGTGGCGATGAGCCGCCATGGCGGCAGCGGCGGCGTGATGGCCGCCCTGTTCACGCACAACATCGCGCTGCCGCCGCTGCTGCGCCACGCCGGCGAAGCACTGCAGCGGGAAGTGATCCCGCCGGTGCTGGCCGGCGAGCGGATCGCGGCGCTGGCGATCACCGAGCCGGGCGGCGGCTCCGACGTGGCCGCCCTGCGCACGCGCGCGCGGCGCGAGGGCGACGAGTACGTGGTGGACGGCGAGAAGACCTTCATCACCTCGGGCCTGCGCGCCGACTGGATCACGGTGGCGGTGCGCACGGGCGAGCCGGGCACGCGCGGCACGGGCGGTATCTCTATGCTGGTGGTCCCGGGCGACGTGCCGGGGCTGGAGCGCACGCGCCTGGACAAGATGGGCTGGCATGCCAGCGACACCGCCCACCTGCGCTTCGAGGGCGTGCGCGTGCCGGCGCGCTACCTCGTGGGCGAGGAGGGCGCGGGCTTCCGCATGATCCTGTCCAACTTCAACGGCGAGCGCCTGGCGATGTCGGCCATGGCGCTGGGCTTCGCCGAGGCCTGCTTCGACGAGGCGCTCGCCTGGGCGCGCGAGCGCCGCACCTTCGGCGCGCCGCTGGGCGAGCGGCAGGTCATCCGCCACAAGCTGGTGGACATGCAGCTGCGCATCCATTCCACCCGCGCCTGGCTGGACGCCGTGACGGCGCTGGCCGACGAGGGGAAATTGGAATCTGACCCCGATTGTGTGGCTCAAGTGTGCGGGCTGAAGGTGCACGCGACGCAGGCGATGCAGTTCTGCGCCGACGCGGCGGTGCAGGTGCTGGGCGGGATGGGCTTCATGCGGGGGACGAAGAGCGAGCGCCTCTACCGCGAAGTGAAGGTGATGATGATCGGCGGCGGCTCCGAGGAGATCATGAAGGACCTCGCCGCGCGACAATGGGGGCTATGACGCGACCCGCCACGACTACGCCGGCGCAGTTCGAGGACGAGTTCGTCGCCGGGCTGCGGGCCATCTTCGAGGACAAGATCCTCTTCAACCGCGTGCTGGGCCTGAAGATCACCGGGCTGCGGCCCGAGGTCGTGACCGGCAGCATCGCGATGCAGCCCGAGCTGGTCGGCCACTTCAGCCACAACCGCCTGCATGGCGGCGTGATCAGCGCCGGCCTCGACGCCATGGGCGGCCTGGCGGTGATGGCGGCCATCGGCGCGCGCCACATGGACGAGCCGCCGGCGCAGCGCCTGCTGCGCTTCGGCAAGCTGGGCACCATCGACCTGCGCATCGACTACCTGCGCCCCGCGATCGGCGAGCGCTTCCAGCTGCGCGCCGAGGTGCTGCGCCTGGGTTCGCGCGTGGCCAGCACCCGCATGGAATTCCTGGGGCCCGAGGGCAAGCTGCTGTCCAGCGGCGCCGGCGCCTACATCATCTCTTAGCGGAGGAATCGACATGGCGGCAGCCCAGGCTGGCGACATCGGCGTGGTGGGGCTCGGGGTGATGGGCTGGAACCTGGCGCGCAACCTGGCGCGCCACGGCTTCCAGGTCCGGGGCCACGACCTCGACGCAGGCCGGCGCGAACGCTTCGCGCAGGGGGAAGAGGGGGCCCGCATGGCCGCGGCCGCATCGCTGCAGGACATGGTTCAGGGGCTCGCGCGGCCGCGCCGCATCCTGTTGATGGTGCCGGCGGGCGCGGCGGTCGATACGGTGCTGGCGCAGCTGCGCCCGTTGCTGGCGCCGGGCGACGTGGTGATCGACGGCGGCAACAGCCGCTACACCGACACTGAACGGCGGCTGGCCGAGCTGGCGGGCGGCGGCATCGTGTTCGTGGGCGCAGGCGTCAGCGGCGGCGAGCAGGGCGCGCTGGAAGGCCCGGCCATCATGCCCGGCGGCGACCCGCAGGCCTGGCCGCTGGTGCGGCCGCTGCTGCAGGCCATCGCCGCGCGCGCACCCGACGGCAGCCCTTGCTGCGAGTGGATGGGCGGCGGCGCCTCCGGGCACTTCGTGAAGATGGTGCACAACGGCATCGAGTACGTCGACATGCAGCTGATCTGCGAGGCCTACGCGCTGCTGCGGTCCGCGGGACTCGACGACCGGGCGGCCGGCGAGGTCTTCGGACAGTGGAACCGGGGCGAGCTGGAAAGCTACCTGCTCGCCATCACCGCCGACATCCTGGCGCGCACCGACCCGGAATCGGGGGATCCGCTGGTGGAGCGGATCCTCGACACCGCCCAGCAGAAGGGCACGGGCCAATGGGCCACGCAGGCGGCGCTGGAGCTGGGCGTGGCAGCCCCGACCCTGGGCGAAGCGGTGTTCGCTCGCGCGCTCAGCGCGGCGAAGCCGCTGCGCCTGCAGGCGGCCGGCGTGCTCCCGGGCCCGGGGCGCGCCGCGCCCGCCGGCGCCGGGTTCCCGGAGCAGCTGCGGCTGGCCTTCCTGGGCGCGCGCCTGGGCGCCTATGCCCAGGGCTTCCACTTGCTGCAGGCCGCGGATGCGGAACATCGCTGGGGCCTGCCGCTGGCGACCATCGCCTCGGTCTGGCGCGCCGGCTGCATCATCCGCGCGCGCCTGCTGGAGGACATCCGGGCGGCGTTCCAGGGCGAGGCCGCGCCGGCGCACCTGCTGCTGGCCCCGGGGCTGGCCGCCACCATGGGGCGCTGCCAGCAGGCCCTGCGCGAAGTGGTGGCCGCGGCGGCGCTGCAAGGCGTGCCGGTGCCGGCCTTCGCCAGCGCGCTGGCCACCTACGACGGCCTGCGCAGCGCGCGCCTGCCCGCCAACCTGCTGCAGGCCCAGCGCGACTACTTCGGCGCGCACGGCTACCAGCGGGTGGACCGCCCCGGCCAGTTCCACACCGACTGGACGGCGCCCGCCTGAGCGGTCGGCGCGCGATGCCATGGACGATCCGCTGCTGCGCCTGCTGCAGGTCGAGATGCCTTACGGCAAGTACCAGGGCCGCCTGCTGGCGGACCTGCCGGGCCATTACCTGAACTGGTTCGCGCGGGAAGGCTTCCCGCCGGGCGAGCTCGGACGCCTGCTGGCGCTGATGCACGAGATCGACCACAACGGCCTGAAGCACCTGTTGGCGCCGCTGCGCGCCGGGGCGGATCGCCCGCGATGAAGGATTCAGCGGCCGGCGGCGGCCTTGACCACGGCGCGTGACAGCTGCGCCAGGTGGCGCAGGGCCTCCTCGGTCAGCTGCACCTGCTTGCGCCGGGTGTCCTCGGTGTCGGCCAGCACGATCCAGCCCTTCTCGCGCATGGATTTCAGCCGGCTGTGGAGCGTGGCCGGCGCCGCCAGTTCGTCCCATGCCATCAGGTCGCGCACCGACAGGCGCTCGCCGGTGCGGGTGGCCAGTGCCACCCCGGCGAGGATGCGTTCTTCCAGGGGGTCGAGCGGGGGCAGGGTAGGCAGGTCGCGCACGGCCTGCGTCAGCTGCAGGAAGCGCAGGTAGATGTCGGCACCGGCCAGGCCCTTGCCGGAACGGGAATCGCGGCTCACGTGTCGCATTCTGCGACAAAAGTCCTCAGTTAACATGCCTTGTCCATGAAAAAAGTGACCCGGTGAGAAGCGCTGAGGTGAGGCTCCAGGCGGCCATGGTGCTGGGCACCTTCGTCTTGTTCTGCGCCACCCAGGCGGCCAACCAGTGGCTGTTCTCCCGGCTGCAGTACGTGCCCGGCATCGACTACGTCTACCTGCCGGCCGGCATGCGGCTGCTGTGCGTCCTGCTGTTCGCCGAGGCCGGCGCGCTGGGGCTGCTGCTCGCGTCCTGGGCGATCAACTTCCTGGTGCAGTTTCCCGGCGACTTCGAACGTGCCTTCGCGGGCGGCATCCTGTCCGCCCTGGCGCCTTACCTGGTCTACCGCGTCGCCCGCGACCGCTACGGGCTGCAGGAGTCGCTCGCCAACCTCAGCGCCGGCCGCCTGCTGGTGCTGGCGCTGGCCTGTTCCGTCGCCAGTCCGCTGCTGCACCACCTCTATTTCGCGCTGGAGGGCCAGCCCCACCTGGTGCACGGCTTCCTGGCCATGTTCGTCGGCGACTTCTTCGGGACGCTGATCGTGATCTACGGCATGAAGGCCGTGCTCGTCCTCCTGCCTCGCCGGGCCGCCTGAGCGGCGGGCCGCCGGCGCCGGCGATTGAGCTAGCGCAAGCCCCCGTGCGGCCGGCTCTCCAGAATGGGCCGCATCCAGGCGCCAGGAGACACCGCCATGCCCCAGCACCGCCCCGTCCGCCTCCACCCGGTGGCGCGATGGTGATGCCGTCCGCGGCCGGCAGCGTGCTGCTGACGGACCTGTACCAGCTCAGCATGCTGCAGGCGTACCACGACGCCGGCATGGCGGGCCCGGCGAGCTTCGAGCTGTTCTCGCGCAGGCTGCCGCCCGGGCGCGACTTCCTGCTGGCGGCCGGCCTGGAGCAGGTGCTGCAATGGCTGGAGGGCCTGCAATTCACGCCGGACGAGATCGACTGGCTGCGCGGCACCGGCCGCTTCACGCCTGCCTTCCTGGAGAGCCTCGCGCAACTGCGCTTCACCGGCGACGTGTGGGCCCTGCCCGAAGGGACGGTGTGCTTCGCCGACGAGCCCTGGCTGCGGGTGAGCGCGCCGCTGCCCGAGGCGCAGCTGGTGGAGAGCCGCGTGCTGAACCTGATGCACCTGCAGACCGTCGTGGCCAGCAAGGCCGCGCGCAGCGTGCTGGCCGCGCCGGGCAAGCTGCTCGTCGACTTCGGCCTGCGCCGGGCGCACGGCGCCGAGGCCGGCCTGCTCTCGGCGCGGGCCAGCTACCTTGCGGGCTTCGCCGGCACGGCCACGGTGCTGGCCGGCGCGCAGTTCGGCATCCCGGTGTTCGGCACCATGGCGCACTCCTTCATCCAGGCGCATGCCAGCGAGGAGACGGCCTTCCTGGACTTCGCGCGCTCCCAGCCGAACCACGTCACGCTGCTGATCGACACCTACGACACCGAGGCCGCGGCCCGCAAGGTGGTGGCCCTGGCGCCGCGCCTGGCGGCCGAGGGCATCCGCATCCAGGGCGTGCGCCTGGACAGCGGCGACCTCGCCGCGCTGGCCCGCCGCGTGCGTGCCATCCTGGATGCGGGCGGGCTGCGCGAGGTGACCCTCTTCGCCAGCGGCGGCCTGGACGAGGACAGCGTGGCGGCGCTGCTGGCCGCCGGTGCGCCCATCGACGGCTTCGGCATCGGCACGCGCATGAACACCTCGGCCGACGCGCCCTACCTCGACTGCGCCTACAAGCTGGTGGCGTACGAAGGTGTGCCGCGCCGCAAGCGCTCCGCCGGCAAGGCCACCTGGGCCGGCGCCAAGCAGGTCTGGCGGCGGCGCGATGCGCAGGGCCGCCTGCTGGAGGACACGATCGCGCTGCAGGGCGAGCCGCAGGAGGGCGAGCCGCTGCTGCGCCAGGTGATGCGCGGCGGCCGCCGCACGGCGCCGCCCGAGGATCTGGCCCGGTCGCGCGAGCACGCGCGGCGCGAGCTGGCCTCGCTGCCCCTGCCCGGAGGCGGGATGGAGGTGAACGTGTCCCCGGGCCTGCGCCGGCTGGCGGCCGAACTCGATGCCCGTCCCGCATGAGGATCCCATGGACCGACCTTCCCTCGTGATCCCCGGCCCCGGCGACGCCCTGCTCGTCGTGGACGTGCAGAACGACTTCCTGCCCGGCGGGGCGCTGGCGGTGCCGCGGGGCGATGCCGTGCTGCCGGTGCTGGCGCGCTGGATCGACCGCTTCGTCCGGGCCGGCCAGCCGGTGTTCGCCAGCCGCGACTGGCATCCGCCGGACCACTGTTCGTTCCAGGCCCAGGGCGGGCCCTGGCCGCCGCATTGCATCGCCGGCACGCCCGGTGCGGCCTTCGCCCTGGCGCTGCCGGGCGATGCGGTGATCGTCTCCAAGGCGCAGCGGGCCGGCGAGGAAGCCTATTCCGCCTTCGGCGGCACGGACCTGGCGGCCGGGCTGCGCGAGCGCGGCGTGCGCCGGCTGTTCGTGGGTGGCCTGGCCACCGACTACTGCGTGCTGCACACCGTGCGCGACGCCCTGGCCGAGGGCTTCGCCGTGCTGCTGCTGGAGGCCGCCGTGCGCCCGGTCGAAGTGCACGCGGGCGACGGCGCGGCCGCCCTGGCCGCGATGCGGGAGCGAGGCGCGTCCATCCTGGCCGAAGCGCACTGATCCGGCTTGACGCACGTCAACCGGGGGCCGGCGCGCCTGCCTATCGTGCCCGCATGGAACTCTCGCTGCAGCCGATCATCGACGACATCGCCGGGCGCGGCGGAGCCTCCTTCGAGATCGTCGCGCCCTCCGGCACGGTGCATCGCGGCGGCACGGGGACGCCCGCGTTCCGGCTGGTGTTCCGCAGCGAGGCGGCGCTGGCGGCCACGCTGCTGCGCGGGCACATGGGCCTGCTGGAGGCCTACTTCGACCAGGAGGTGGACCTCGAAGGCAGCCTCGGCGCGGCGCTGTCGGCCGGCATGGAGGCCGGCTTCGACGTGCAGTCGGCGGCGGTCAACACCGTGGAGAACAACCTGCTGGAATGGCGCACCAGCAACCGCGATTGGGACCGCGCCAAGGCGAACGCCAGGGCGCACTACGGCCTGGGCGAGGCCTTCTACCGCCTGTGGCTGGACGACCCGCTCAAGATGTACACCTGCGCCTACTGGCGCGAGGGCACGACCACGCTGGAGCAGGCGCAGCGCGACAAGATCGACCACGTCTGCCGCAAGCTGAGGCTGGCACCCGGCGAGCGCTTCGTGGACATCGGCTGCGGCTTCGGCGGCTTCCTGTTCCGTGCGCTGGAGACGACCGGCGCCCTCGGCACCGGCGTCAACACCACCACGGAGCAGGTGCAGTGGCTGCGCGGCGAGATCGACCGCCGCGGCCTGGCCGGCCGGCTGCAGGTGCGCGAGGCCGACTTCCGCGACGTCGATGCGCAGTACGACAAGGTGGTCTCCATCGGCGTGCTCGAACATGCCGGGCGCGACCAGCTCGCGGAGGTGATCCGCGCGCATGCCGACTTCCTCAAGCCCGGCGGCCTGGGCATGCTGCATTTCATCGGCCATGTCGGCCGGCGCGACACGGAGCTGTTCATCCGCAAGCACGTGTTCCCCGGCGGCTGGATCCCGAGCCTGGCCGAGGCGATCGTCGAGATGGAGCGCTGCGGCCTGGAGGTGCTGGACGTCGAGAACCTGCGGCGCCACTACGCGCCGACGCTGGATGCCTGGGCCGGGCGCTTCGACCGCCACTGGGACCGCATCCAAGCGCTGGACCCGAAGCGCTTCGACGAGCGCTTCCGCCGCATCTGGCGCGTCTACCTGGTCGGCTGCGCCGAGATGTTCCGCGCGCCGCATGGGCAGACGCACCTGTTCCAGGTCCTCTTCAGCAAGGGCAACGTGGATCGCGGCGGCTTCCCCATGACGCGGGATTACGTCTATGCCGGCTGAAGCGGCCGCCCATGCCCAGCGCGTCGCCGCCGCGGCGGCGCAGCTGCGCACGGCCGCCGAAGGCCCGCTGGCGCTGGCCAAGACGACCTCCAACCTGTTCCGCGACCGCCGGCAGGGCCAGCGGCGGCGCCTGGACCTGGGGGACTTGCGCCACGTCCTGCGGGTCGACGAGGCCGAAGGCTGCGTGGAGACGGAAGGCCTGGTGACCTACGAGGACCTGGTCGCCGCCTGCCTGGTGCACGGCGTGATGCCTGCCGTGGTGCCGCAGCTCAAGACGATCACCGCCGGCGGCGCGGTGGCCGGCGTGGGCATCGAGGCCACGTCCTTCCGCCACGGCCTGGTGCACCACACGCTGCGCGAGCTGGAGGTGCTGCTGCCGCACGGCGAGGTGGTGGTGTGCCGCCCGGACAATGCCCACGCCGACCTGTTCTTCGGCTTCCCCAATTCCTACGGCAGCCTGGGCTATGCCCTGCGGCTGAAGCTGGCGACCCTGCCGGTGCAGCCCTGCGTGCACGTGCGCCACCGGCGCTTCGACGATGCGGGCGCCTTCCTCGCCGCGCTGGCCGAAGCCTGCGCGGGCGACGCCGACTTCGTGGACGGCGTGGTGTTCGGCCCGCGCGAGCTGGTGCTCAGCACGGCGCGCTTCGCTCCCCGGGCGGCGCGCACCAGCGACTACGGCTACGAGCACATCTACTGGCAGTCGCTGCGCGCGCGCGAGCAGGACGACCTCACCACGCTCGACTACCTGTGGCGCTGGGATACCGACTGGTTCTGGTGCTCCAGCAACTTCGGCGCGCAGCACGCCTGGGTGCGCCGCCTGCTGGGGCGCGAGCGCCTGAATTCGCGCACCTGGCAGCGCTGGATGCGCTGGAACGCCCGCTGGCAGCTCACGCAGCGCCTGGCCCGCCTGCGCGGGCGCTACCGCGAGAGCGTGATCCAGGACGTGGACGTGCCGCTCGCGCGGGCGGCCGAGTTCCTCGACTTCTTCCAGCGCGAGATCGGCATCCTGCCCGTGTGGGTCTGCCCCGCGCGGGGCGACCGGCCCGACCGGCCCTTCCCGCTGTTCCGCATGGACCGCGCGCCGCTGTACGTGAACTTCGGCTTCTGGGACGTGATCGAGGGCAGCGAGCACTTCGAGCCGGCCCACTACAACCGGCGGATCGAGCAGGAGGTGATCCGCCTGGGCGGCATCAAGTCCCTCTACTCCGACAGCTATTTCCCGCGCGCCGAATTCGACCAGGCCTACGGAATGGCGGAGTACGAGCGCCTGAAGGCGAAGTACGACCCGCAGGGGCGCGCGCCGCACCTGTTCGACAAGTGCGTGCGGCGCGCCTGAGCGCTCGTCTCCCCTCGCGGGCGCCGCGAGGGGAAACCCCGGACGCCGGCAGGACAGGGCTTTGTATCAGTCATCAGGGCATGAGATATTGGTCTCGTGCCCGACTGGCTGGTCCTCACAGTAACGCTGCCCACGCACCCTAGCGCCTTGTGGGTGTTGGTGCGGCGTGCGCTCAAGGCCACGGTAGCGGGCCTCCTGCGCGGAGGGGGCCTGAGTTCTACCCTCCGCAGGGTGGGTGAGGTAGTGCACGTCATCGACGTCGACGGAATGCTCCCAGACGAAGCGCTCGGCGAGGAGATGATAGTGTGTGACCTGCAGGTGCAGTGGGCGGACGACGACCTACTGCCGCGGGCCGGCCTCTGATTCTTCGACACCCCGCATGCCGTGTTGGCCACGCGCAACGAATGAGGTGAACCCATGACCGCAGCGAAACCTACCCCACCGGGCTACACCCTCCGGCAGATGGTGGCCTACATGCTGCGCCTCGGGTCCCTGGGCTTCGGCGGCCCGGTGGCACTGGCCGGCTACATGCATCGCGACCTGGTGGAGGCGCGCGGCTGGATCACCGAGGACGACTATCGCGAAGGCCTGGCGCTCGCGCAGCTGGCGCCCGGTCCCCTGGCCGCGCAGCTGGCGATCTACCTCGGCTACGTCCACTACCGGCTGCTGGGCGCCACCCTGGTGGGGCTGGCTTTCGTCATCCCGTCCTTCCTGATGGTGGTGGCCCTCGGCTGGGCCTACGTTGGCTACGGCGGCCTGGCCTGGATGCAGTCCGTGTTCTACGGCGTCGGCGCCGCGGTGATCGGGATCATCGCCATGAGTGCCCACAAGCTGGCCAGCAAGAGCGTGGGGAAGGACCGGCTGCTCTGGGCCGTGTTCCTGCTGCTGGCCGTCGTCACCGTGCTCACGGAATCCGAGATCGCCTGGCTGTTCATCGCGGCCGGCGTCGCGGTGATGGCCGTCCGGGCGCCGCCGAAGTGGATGCGCCGCGGATCGGTCGGCGCCCTGGCCCTGCCGCTCCTGGCCGCCCCGGCCGGCGCGCCGGGCTGGTCCCTGCTCACCCAGATCGGCGCCTTCTTCGCCAAGGCGGGCGCCTTCGTCTTCGGCTCGGGCCTGGCCATCGTGCCGTTCCTGTACGGGGGCGTCGTCACCGAGCACCACTGGCTCAACGACAAGCAGTTCGTCGACGCCGTGGCGGTGGCCATGATCACCCCGGGACCGGTGGTCATCACCGTGGGATTCATCGGCTACCTCATCGCCGGCTTCTGGGGGGCCTGCGTCGCAGCGCTGGGGACCTTCCTGCCCTGCTACCTGTTCACGGTCATTCCCGCCCCGTACTTCAAGAAATACGGGCGGCTGCCGGCCGTGAAGGCCTTCGTGGACGGCATCACCGCCGCCGCCATCGGCGCCATCGCCGGTTCGGTCGTCGTGATCGCCAGGCGTTCGATCGTGGACCTCCCCACGGCGGCCGTGGCGCTCGTCACCCTGGCGGTGCTGTGGCGGTTCAGGAAGCTCCAGGAGCCCTACGTCATCCTCGCCGCGGCGGCGTTCGGGCTGGCGGCCCATCCGCTGATGCAGCGATGAGCGACGCGTTCTCCCCCTCGCACGATCTCCGATGCAACACCCCTTCGCCGAACACATCGACCTCCAGGTCACGGAACAGGCCAGCGGCCGCAGCGCCTGCGAGCTCGATGTGGCGGACCGGCACATGAATCCGCACGGGGTCGTGCACGGGGCCGTGCTGTTCGCCCTGGCGGACACGGGTATGGGGGTGGCGCTCTATCCGACGCCGCAGGCCGGCGAGTCCTGCGCGACGATCGAGATCAAGGTGAACTTCTTCCGTCCGGTGGGGGCGGGACGCGTCCGCTGCGAGAGCGTGCTGCTGAATCGCGGCAAGACGGTCGCCAACCTCGAGTCCAAGGTCTACCTCGACGGCAAGCTGGTCGCGGCGGCCAACGGCAACTTCGCGATCTTCGCCCGGCGCGAGGGCGCGGCTTGAACTCCGGAGGGGACATGGGCACGGACGGCATGCAGGCCCACTAGGGCGTGTTAACACTAATTCCAAGAACGGCACGAATGCGCGACACTGCCTGTCATGGAGATCACGCCCGAGCAATTCGCCCGCATCGAACACTGCTTGCCCACGCAACGGGGCAACGTGAGCATGACCA
>JAGWTH010000019.1 GCA_028868995.1 Burkholderiales bacterium
GGCCGCCCGCCTCCGCCGCCGAGGCGGCCCGCCGCCGGCGCGAAGCCGAGGAACGCGCCCGGCGCGCGGAGCAGGAGGCGCGCGCGCGCCAGCGGGCGGAACTGAGGGCCCGGGCCGAGGCCCTGGCGAAACAGCTGGAGGAGCAGGAGCGGCAGGCGCGCGAACAGCTCGCGCAGGCGCGGGCCGCTGCCTCCGCGACATCGCAGCCGCAGGAAGCCGCCTCCGCGCCCGCCGCGGCGGCCAGCGCGGCGCCGTCCGACCAGGCGCTGGACCAGTGGCCCGTGGACACCCGCCTGAGCTACGCGCTGACCGGCCAGTTCCGCGGCCCCCTCTACGGCGACGCGCAGGTGCTCTGGCAGCGCGAAGGCAGCCGCTACCAGGTTCGGCTGGCGGTGCACGTCCAGGTGTTCGGCACCCAGGTCCTCACCAGCCAGGGGGAGGTCACGCCCGAGGGCCTGGTGCCGCGTGCCTACGAGGAACTGCGCCCCGGCAAGCGCCGATTCGCGCGCATCGGCGACGACGTCGTCACGCTGGAGAACGGCCGCACCGTGCCGACGCCGCCGGGCGTGCAGGACAGCGCCAGCCAGTTCGTCGAGCTCACCCAGCGCTTCGCCAGCGGGCGCGAGAAGCTCGAGGTCGGCCGCAGCATCCCCATCTGGCTGGCGCGCCCGGGCGGCGTCGACCTGTGGATCTACGACATCCTCGGGCGCGAGGAGCTGGCCACGCCGAAGTTCGGCACCGTCGAGGCCTACCACCTGAAGCCGCGCTCGATCACCAACCCGCGCGGCGACTACAGCGTCGAGATGTGGTTCGCCCCCAGCCTGCAGTACCTGCCGGCGCGCATCCGGCTCACCAAGGGCGACGAGGCCTGGATCGACCTCGTGGTCGACCACATCGAGCAGCGCTGAGCGTCAGCGCGGGCGCTGGTCGACGACGCGCCTGGCCTTGCCGAGGCTGCGCTCGATGCCGCCCGCGGGCCGCAGGTCGATGCGCGCGGTCGTGCCGATGAAGGACTTGATGTGGTGGGCGAGCCGCTCGGCCGCGGCCCGCGCCGCGCTGTCGTCGTGCGCCCGGCCCGGGGCCATCTCCACGGCCACGGTCAGCGCGTCGAGGGGTCCCTCGCGCGTGAGGATGCACTGGTAGTGCGGCGCGAGCGCCGCGTCCTTCAGGATCAGCTCCTCGATCTGCGTGGGGAACACGTTGACCCCGCGCACGATCATCATGTCGTCACTGCGGCCGGTGATCTTCTCCATGCGGCGCATGGTGCGCGCCGTGCCGGGCAGCAGGCGGGTGAGGTCGCGCGTGCGGTAGCGGATCACCGGCAGCGCCTCCTTGGTGAGGCTGGTGAAGACCAGTTCGCCGAGCTCGCCGTCCGCCACCGGCTCGCCGGTGTCCGGGTCGATGATCTCGGGATAGAAGTGGTCCTCCCAGATGGTCGGGCCGTCCTTGGTCTCGACGCACTCGTTGGCCACGCCCGGGCCCATCACCTCCGACAGGCCGTAGATGTCCACCGCGTCGATCTTCAGGCGCTGCTCGATCTTCTGCCGCATGTCGTTGGTCCAGGGCTCGGCACCGAAGATGCCCAGGCGCAGGCTGCACTCGCGCGGGTCCAGCCCCTGGCGCTCGAACTCGTCGGCGATCGCCAGCATGTAGCTGGGCGTCACCATGACGATGTCCGGCCGGAAGTCGTTGATCAGCTGCACCTGGCGCTCGGTCTGGCCGCCGCCGAAGGGCACCACGGTGAGCCCCAGCTTCTCGGCGCCGTAGTGGGCGCCCAGGCCGCCGGTGAACAGGCCGTAGCCGTAGCTCACGTGCACCATGTCGCCGGGCCGCGCGCCGGCGGCGCGGATGCTGCGCGCCATCACGGTGGACCAGGTCTCGATGTCGTTCCTCGTGTAGCCCACCACCGTGGGCTTGCCGGTGGTGCCGCTGGAGGCGTGGATGCGCACGCACTGCTCGCGCGGCACGGCCAGCATGCCGAAGGGATAGGCGTCGCGCAGGTCGGCCTTGGTGGTGAAGGGAAAGCGCGCCAGGTCCGCCAGGCTGCGGCAGTCGTCCGGGTGCACGCCGGCCGCGTCGAACTTGCGCCGGTAGGCGGGCGAGTTGAAGTAGGCGTGGCGCAGGGTGGACTTCAGGCGCTTCAACTGCAGCGCGCGCAGCTCGTCGACGCCGGCCTTCTCGACCGGTTCGAGGGGAAAGCTCTTCATGTCTCCTCCGGGATCACCGTGCCCTGGATGCTGGCGCTCTTGCCGCGGAACACCGCGACCACCTCGCCGCGCTGGTTGGTGACCTTCATGTCGTAGATGCCGTGCCGGCCCTGCAGCACCTGCTCCACGCCCTCGCACGTGAGCAGGTCACCCAGGTGCGCGGGCTTCAGGAACTCGATGCTGCAGCCGGCCGCGACCGTCACCTTGTTGTGGCTGTTGCAGGCGAAGGCGAAGGTGGAGTCGGCGAGGGTGAAGATCAGGCCGCCGTGGCAGATCTTGTGGCCGTTGAGCATGGGCTCGCGCACCTGCATGCGCATCACCGCGCGGCCGGGCCGGCATTCGACCAGCTCCATCCGCAGGAAGTCCTTGCTCGCCGCATCGACGGCGAACATCGCCTCGCCCACCGCCGCGGCGAGCTGCTCGGGCGTGCGCGCGCTCATTCGCCGGTGAAGCGCGCCGGGCGCTTCTCGCGGAAGGCCATGACGCCTTCGATGTAGTCGTGCGTGCGGCCCAGGGCCGACTGGGTGTCGCGCTCCAGGTCCAGCTGGCGGTCCAGGTCGTTGGTGCCGGCGGCGCGCAGCAGCCGGCGCGTCTGCACCAGCGCGGTGGTGGGCAGGGCCGCCAGGCGATCCGCCAGCTGCAGCGCGGCCTCGACGCAGTCCTGGCCTTCGGGCGCCACGTCCCAGATCATTCCCCAGGCCTTGGCGTCCTGCGCGCTCAGCTTGTCGCCCAGCAGGGCGCAGCCCATGGCGCGGGCCAGGCCCAGCTTGTGCACCAGGAACCACGAGCCGCCGGCATCCGGGATCAACCCGATCCGGCTGAAGGCCTGGATGAAGCTGGCGCCGGGGGCGGCGACGGCCAGGTCGCAGGCCATCGCGAAGGAGGCGCCCGCGCCGGCCGCGACCCCGTTGACCGCCGCGATCGTCGGAACGCGCAGGTCCATCAGCTTGCGGATGGAAGGATTGAAGGCCTGCTCGATCACCGGGCCGGGGTCGGCGCGCCGGACCAGGTCCGGGCCCGGCTCGAAGTCGAACTCGGCCAGGTCGGCGCCGGCGCAGAAGCCGCGGCCGGCGCCGGTGAGCACGGCGGCGCGGATCGCCTGGTCCGCCTGGATGCGATCGAGGATGGACCAGAGCTCGCGGTGCATCTGGCGGGTGAAGCTGTTGAGGGCCTGGGGCCGGTTCAGCGTGATGAGGCCGACGCTTCCGCGTGCCTCGTACAGGACGGTGGCTTCGCTCATGGGGACTCCTCGCCCGAATCTAGCATCGCGGCCCCTCGGGCCCGGAGCATGGTTTCCCTTGGTTATAGTTGGCCGCGAACCAGGAGAACGGCATGGCCTACGAATTCATCGAAGTGCGCACCGAGGCGGGCAAGGTGGGCGTGATCACCCTCAACCGCCCCAAGCAGCTCAACGCCCTGAACAACCCGCTGATGGACGAGCTCGGCCAGGCCATGAAGGCCTTCGACGCCGACGACGCCATCGGCTGCATGATCCTCACCGGCAGCGAGAAGGCCTTCGCCGCCGGCGCCGATATCGGCGCCATGGCGAGCTACACCTTCGCCGACGTCTACAAGCACGACTACATCACGCGCAACTGGGAGACCATCCGCTCGGTGCGCAAGCCGGTGATCGCGGCGGTGAGCGGCTTCGCCCTGGGCGGCGGCTGCGAGCTGGCGATGATGTGCGACTTCATCATCGCCGCGGACAACGCGAAGTTCGGCCAGCCCGAGATCAAGCTGGGCATCATCCCCGGCGCCGGCGGCACCCAGCGCCTGCCGAGGGCTGTGGGCAAGGCCAAGGCCATGGACATGGCGCTCACCGGCCGCATGATGGACGCCGCCGAGGCCGAGCGAGCCGGCCTGGTGAGCCGGGTCGTGCCGCTGGACAAGCTGATGGAGGAAACCCTGGGCGCGGCCCTGCAGATCTGCGACTACTCGCAGCTCGCCGTGCTGGCGGCCAAGGAGTCGGTCAACCGCGCCTTCGAAAGCGGCCTGGCCGACGGCGTGATGTTCGAGCGCCGCCTGTTCCACGCCCTGTTCGCCACCGAGGACCAGAAGGAAGGCATGGACGCCTTCGTCAACAAGCGCAAGCCGGCC
The DNA here is from genome assembly GCA_028868995.1 of Burkholderiales bacterium. GTDB lineage: Bacteria > Pseudomonadota > Gammaproteobacteria > Burkholderiales > Burkholderiaceae_C > Ramlibacter. Next base: position 4,305 of record JAGWTH010000019.1, read on the forward strand.
TTCAAGCACCGCTGACCGGGCCCGACGCGCGCAGCGCGCCCGCCAAAGTCTTCGGCGGCGGCAGCCGCCGGATTTTCCCCTTATAATCTCCGGCTCTTGGCGCTTTAGCTCAGCCGGTTAGAGCGACGGAATCATAATCCGCAGGTCCGGGGTTCGAATCCCTGAAGCGCCACCAGAACACAACGCTCGCGTTGACACCAAAGGCACTGTCCCGCACAGTGCCTTTGTCTTTTCACAGCCTCTGGATCTACACCATGAACCGCTGGAGCCGCCTCCTCTTGTCCGCCCTGCTGGCCCTGGCCGCGGGCGCGGCCTTCGCCCAGGCCGTGATGCGCGACGCCCCCAGGGACGTCAAGCCCGGCATCATCGCCGTCAGCGCCACCCCGCCCGTCATCAGCGTCGACGGCAAGGACGACCGCCTCTCGCCCGGCGCCCGCATCCACGACCGCAACAACATGCTGGTGCTGTCCGGCGCGCTGGCCGGCCAGACCCTGTACACGGTCTACAGGCGCGACCAGGCCGGCCTGGTGCACGAGGTGTGGCTGCTCAACGCGGACGAGTACGCCAAGGTGGGCGGCATCAGCGATGGCGACCCCAACGGCTACAAGCGCTTCTACGAGCTGCTCCAGGCGATCTGGAACGCCCGCTGGCTGACCCTCCTGAAGTGAGTCCGGCCATGAAGAAGGTGTACATCAAGACCTTCGGCTGCCAGATGAACGAGTACGACTCGGACAAGATGGCGGACGTGATGAACGCGGCCGAGGGCTACGAACCCACCGACGACCCGGAGCAGGCCGACCTGATCCTGTTCAACACCTGCTCGGTGCGCGAGAAGGCGCAGGAAAAGGTGTTCTCCGACCTCGGGCGCGTGAAGCACCTGAAGAAGAAGGGCGTGCTGATCGGCGTGGGCGGCTGCGTGGCCAGCCAGGAGGGCGCGGCCATCATCGAGCGCGCGCCCTACGTGGACGTGGTGTTCGGCCCGCAGACCCTGCACCGCCTGCCCGAGCTGCTGGCGCAGCGCGGGCGCCAGCAGCGGCCCCAGGTGGACATCAGCTTTCCCGAGATCGAGAAGTTCGACCACCTGCCGCCGGCCCGGGTGGAAGGGGCGTCCGCCTTCGTCTCGATCATGGAAGGCTGCTCCAAGTACTGCAGCTACTGCGTCGTGCCCTACACGCGCGGCGAGGAGGTCTCGCGGCCCTTCGAGGACGTTCTCACCGAGATCGCCGGGCTGGCCGACCAGGGCGTGAAGGAAGTGACGCTGCTCGGGCAGAACGTCAACGCCTACCGCGGCAGGATGGGCGACACGGCGGAGATCGCCGACTTCGCCCTGCTGATCGAGTACGTGGCGGAGATCCCCGGCATCGAGCGCATCCGCTACACCACCAGCCACCCCAACGAGTTCACCCAGCGCCTGGTGGACGTCTACGGCCGCGTGCCGCAGCTGGTGAGCCACCTCCACCTGCCGGTGCAGCACGGCAGCGACCGCATCCTGATGGCGATGAAGCGCGGCTACACCGCCATGGAGTACAAGAGCACGATCCGCAAGCTGCGCGCCGTGCGGCCGCAGATCTCGCTGTCCTCCGACTTCATCGTGGGCTTCCCGGGCGAGACCGAGGAGGACTTCGGCCGGCTGATGAAGCTGGTGGAGGACGTCGGCTACGACGCCAGCTTCTCCTTCATCTTCAGCCCGCGGCCCGGCACGCCGGCGGCCAACCTGCCGGACGACACGCCGCACGAGGTGAAGCTCGGGCGCCTGCAGCACCTGCAGGCCGTGCTGGAGGACAACGTCCGGCGCATCAGCGCCAGCCGCGTGGGCACCGCGCAGCGCATCCTGGTCGAAGGGCCCTCCCGCAAGGACCCGAACGAGCTGATGGGCCGCACCGAGTGCAACCGCATCGTCAACTTCGCCGGTCCGCAGCGGCTGGTGGGGCAGATGGTGGACGTGACCATCACCCAGGCCCTGCCGCATTCGCTGCGCGGCGAGGTCGTGGTGCGCGAGAAGCTCGCGGCCTGAGGGATCGCGGTCAGAAGGGGAGCTTGGGGAGGCCGCCCTTGCCCCCGCCCATGCGGCGCATCATCTTCATCAGCCCGCCGCCCTTCATCTTCTTCATCATCTGCTGCATCTGCTCGAACTCGTTGAGCAGGCGGTTGACCTCCTGCACCTGCACGCCGGCGCCGGCGGCGATGCGGCGCTTGCGGGTCGCCTTGATGATCTCGGGCTTGCGGCGCTCAGCCGCCGTCATCGAGCAGATGATGCCCTCCTTGCGGCGGATGTCGCGCTCGGCCTTGTCCAGGTCCACCTGGCCGGCCTTGGCCTGCACCTGCGAGGGCATCTTGTCCATGAGGGTCGACAGGCCGCCCATCTGCTTCATCTGGCGCAGCTGGGCGAGGAAGTCCTCCAGGTCGAAGCCGCCGCCGCCCTTGACCTTGGCGGCGAGCTTCTGCGCGGCCTCCATGTCGACGCCGGCCTGCACCTGCTCCACCAGCGCGACGATGTCGCCCATGCCCAGGATGCGGCCCGCGTGGCGCTCGGCATCGAACACCTCCAGGCCGTCGATCTTCTCGCTGGTGCCGGCGAACTTGATGGGCGCGCCGGTCACCTGGCGCACCGACAGCGCGGCGCCGCCGCGCGAGTCGCCGTCCAGCTTGGTGAGGACGACGCCGGTGAGCGGCAGCGCCTCCTTGAAGGCCTTCGCGGTGTTGACCGCGTCCTGGCCCTGCATCGCGTCGACCACGAACAGCGTCTCGACCGGCTTGACGGCGGCGTGCAGCTCCTTGATCTCGCGCATCATCGCCTCGTCGATCGCCAGCCGGCCGGCCGTGTCGACCAGCAGCACGTCGAAGTACTGCTTGCGCGCGTGGTCCAGCGCCGCCAGGGCGATGTCCACCGGCTTCTGGTCGGGCGCGCTCGGGAACCACTCGGCGCCGGCCTGCTTCGTGACCGTCTTCAGCTGCTCGATGGCCGCCGGCCGGTAGACGTCGCCGGAGACCGTCAGCACCTTCTTCCTGCGCTTGTCGATCAGGTGCTTCGCCAGCTTGGCGGTGGTGGTGGTCTTGCCGGCGCCCTGCAGGCCCGCCATCAGGATCACCGCCGGCGGCTGGGCGGCGAGGTTGATGTCGCTGACGCCCTCGCCCATGGTGGCCACCAGCTCGCGGTGCACGATGCCCACCAGCGCCTGGCCGGGGTTGAGCGAGCCCACCACCTCCTGGCCGAGCGCCTTCTCCTTCACGCGGGCGATGAAGTCGCGCACCACCGGCAGGGCGACGTCGGCCTCCAGCAGGGCCATGCGGACCTCGCGCAGCATCTCCTGCACGTTGTCTTCGGTGATGCGGGCCTGGCCGCGCATCTGCTTGACCAGCCGGGAGAGTTTGTCGGAAAGGGCGGAGGCCATGGGAAAGTGGGGGCTGCGCCACAGCGGCGCGGGGCGTCCCCGGGCGGGGAAAGGCCAGGGGCTAAACTCGACCCATGATTCTATCCAGTGCGTCCCCGGCGGAGGCGACGCTCTCCCTGGCCGCCGCGGTCGCCTATGCGGTGACCGCGGCCGGCGCCGCGCGGCTCAGCGGGACCGCGGCACGGCGGGCGCTCCTGGTCGCCTGGCTGCTGCACGCCGGCGCCATCGCGGCCGGCCTGCTGGGACAGCCGCGCTTCGGCTTCGCGCCCGCCCTGTCGGTCACCGGCTGGCTGGTGCTCACCGTCTATGCGGTGGAGTCGCAGATGTTCCCCCAGCTGCGCGCGCGCTGGGCGCTCGCCGGGCTCGGCTCTGTGGCGGTGCTGCTGCCCCTGGTGTTCCCCGGCACGCCGCTGCACGAGAGCGCCTCGCCCTGGATGCCCCTGCACCTGGCCCTGGGCATCGCCTGCTACGGCCTGTTCGCCGCCGCGGCCGTCCACGCCTGGATGCTGCAGCGGGTGGAGCGCAGCATCCGCCAGGGCGCCGAGCCCCAGGCGGGCCTGCCGCTGCTGACGCTGGAGCGCCTAACCTTCCGCTTCGCCACCGCCGGCTTCGTGCTGCTCACCGGCACGCTGGTGGCCGGCATCTTCTTCTCCGAGGCGCTGTACGGCCGGGCCTTCCGCTGGGACCACAAGAACGTGTTCTCGCTGCTGTCCTGGGTCGCCTTCGCCGCCCTGCTGCTCGGGCGGGTGCGCTTCGGCCTGCGCGGGCGGCGGGCCGTCAGCGTGATCTACATCGGCTCCGTGCTGCTGCTGCTGGCCTACGTGGGCTCGCGCTTCGTGCTGGAAGTCGTGCTCAAGCGCGCCGCATGAAATTCCTGGTCCTGTTCGCGGTGCTGTTCATCGCCTACCTGGTCTGGCGCAACGACCGGGTCGACCGGGGCGGCGAGCCTCCCCGCACCCCGCGCCAGCCGCCCGCGCCCCAGCCCATGGTGAGCTGCCCGGTCTGCGGCCTGCACCTGCCGCAGGCCGACGCCGTGCGCGGCGGCGACGGCCGCTTCTACTGCAGCCAGGAGCACCGGCTGCGCGCCGGCGCCTGAGGCCCGAGCGTGGCCAGCCGCAAGGGATCCGACTCTTCCTGGGGCCACTCCACGTGGACGTGGGACGTGCCCGCACCGCTGCAGGCAGCGCCGGATCCGTCGCCCTTCCAGCGCCTGTGGCTCGGCTTCATGGTGGCCCGCATCGGCACGGGCGTGACCCTGCTGGTGCTGCTGGGCGGCCTGATGGCCTCCGGGCTCGTGCCGACCGACCCGTGGCAGCTCGCGCTGTGCGCCGCCTACCTGGCCGCCTCGGTCGCGGTGCGCCTGTTCAACCGGCCGGCCGCGCCGGGACGCAGTTTCGACCCGCAGTGGGTCTCGACCATCGGCATCGACGTGCTGGCCTTCTCCACCCTGCAGTTCGTGCAGGCGGTCAACCTCAACTACTCGCCGCTGTTCGCCCTGCCGGTGCTGACGGCCGCGGTGCTGGGGTCCAGGCTGCTGGCCCTGGGCACCGCCGCGGGGGTGACGCTGGTGCTGCTGACCGACGGCTGGGTGCAGTCGCTGGAGCTGGGCGACCACACGTCCCGGCTGCTGCAGGCGGGGCTCACGGGCGCCGGCTATTTCGTCGTCGCGCTGTTGGCCAACCAGCTGGCGGTGCGGCTGGCGCGCGAGGAGCAGGCGGCGCGCCTGGGCCGCTCGGCCGCGCGCACGCAGGCGCAGGTCAACGAGCTGGTGATCGACACGCTGACCGACGGCCTGCTGGTGGTGAGCACCGACTGGCGCATCCACGCCGCCAATCCGGCGGTCCGGGCGCTGCTCGGATGGCAGGCCAGCGAGGCCCCCGCCTCCCTGGCCCTGGTGTCGCGTCCCGGCTGGAAGCCGCTGGTGGCCGTCGCCCAGCGCACCTTCGACACCGGCGAGCCGCAGAGCGCGGAGCTGGCGCTGCGGCTGGGCCCCTCGGAGCGGCTGCACCTGCGGGTGCGCACGCGCCTCACGCCGCCGCAGGACGCCGACAGCCAGGCGCTGTGCGTGATGTTCCTGCAGGACCTGCGCGAGGCCGAGGCGCGGCTGCGCACCGAGAAGCTGGCGGCCATGGGCCGCATGTCCGCCGCCGTGGCGCACGAGATCCGCAACCCGCTGGCCGCGATCGCCCAGGCCAACGCCCTGCTGGCGGAGGAGCTGGACGACCCCGGGCACCAGCAGCTGAGCGCCCTGGTGCGCAAGAACACCCAGCGGCTGTCGCAGATCGTCGACGACATCCTCGACATCGCCCGCCTGCAGGCGCCCAGCACCGACTGGCTGGAACTCGACCAGGCCGCGCTGCCGCTCGTGACCGAGTGGCAGCGCCAGAACGAAGCCGGCGAACGCCTGCTGCTGCGACCCGGCTCCAGCCCCGCCTGGGCCGCTTTCGACGGCGAGCACCTGCGGCGCATCCTGGTGAACCTGCTCGATAACGCGCTGCGCTACGCCTCGCGCGCGCCGGCCGCCACCGTCGTGGCCACCGACCTGCACCTGGGCCAGGCGCGGCTGCGGGTCTGGAGCGACGGGGCGCCGCTGGACCCCGGCGTTCAGCGCCACCTGTTCGAGCCCTTCTTCTCCTCCGAAAGCCGCTCCAGCGGCCTGGGCCTGTACATCTGCCGCGAGTTGTGCGAGCGCCACGGCGCGCTGATCGCCTACGCGCGCTCGCCGGCCCCGGATGGCAGCGCCCGCGAGGGAAACGACTTCAGCGTGATATTCCGCACGCGCGCGGCGGTGGTGCCAGGCGGCGAACCCTTGGGCACAATACGCGCCTGATGGCTGCCGTCGCATCCCCCGCCCAGGTCCTGGTCGTCGACGACGAACCCGACCTGCGCACGCTCTACGAACTCACGCTGCTGCGCGAGGGCTATCGCGTCGAGGCCGCGGCCACGATGGGCGAGGCCTGGCAGCTACTGGAGCAGCGCCGCTTCGACGCGGTGATCACCGACATGCGCCTGCCCGACGGCCTGGGCCTGGACCTGCTGCAGCGCATGGCCGCGCAGCAGCGCCCCGAGCGCTGCGTGGTGATGACGGCCTACGGCTCCGCGGAGAACGCGGTGGAGGCGCTCAAGGCCGGCGCCTTCGACTACCTCACCAAGCCGGTGGACCTCAAGCAGTTCCGCTCCGTGGTGGCCTCGGCCATCCAGGAGGCGGCCAGCCCGGAGCGCCGGGCGCCGCGCGCGGCACCGGCCGCCGGCGAACGCACCGGCGGCCACGGCGCGCTGATGCGGCTGGTGGGCGACTCCGCGCCCATGCGGCTGGTCAAGGAGCGCATCGCCAAGGTGGCGCGCAGCATGGCGCCGGTGCTGGTGCGCGGCGAATCCGGCACCGGCAAGGAACTGGTGGCGCGCGCGATCCACGCCTGCAGCCACCGCGCCGACGGCCCGTTCGTGGCGGTCAACTGCAGCGCGATCCCCGAGGCGCTGCTGGAGGCGGAATTCTTCGGCGCGAAGAAGGGCTCCTATACCGGCGCCACCGCCGACCGCGAAGGCTATTTCCAGGCTGCGCGCGGCGGCACGCTGTTCCTCGACGAGATCGGCGACCTGCCGCTGGCCATGCAGTCCAAGCTGCTGCGCGCGATCCAGGAGCGCCAGGTGCGCTCGCTGGGGTCGACCCAGGAAGAGGAAGTGGACGTGCGCATCGTCAGCGCCACGCACAAGGACCTGGCCGCCGAGGTCCAGGCCGGCCGCTTCCGCCAGGACCTGTTCTACCGCCTGAACGTGATCGAGATCCTGGTGCCGCCGCTGCGCGAACGGCGCGAGGACCTGCCGGCCCTGTGCGAGGCGCTGCTGGCGCGCATCGCGCACGAGACCGGCATGACGCCGCCGGCCCTGTCGCCGCAGGTGCTGGAGCAGCTGCATGCGCACCCCCTGCCCGGCAACGTGCGCGAGCTGGAGAACCTGCTGCACCGCGCCCTCGCCCTGTCCGACGGCACGCAGCTGCAGGTGGATTTCACGCCCACCGCCGCGACGCCGATCGCCGCGGCCGATGCCGCCGCGCCGGCGTCGGCACCCGCGGGGCAGCCGGCCGTGCCCAGCGACCTGCAGGCCTACCTGGACCAGCAGGAGCGCGAGATCCTGGTGCAGGCGCTGCGCGAGACCAACTTCAACCGCACGGCCGCCGCGCAGCGCCTGGGCCTGAGCCTGCGCCAGATCCGCTACCGCATCGCGCGGCTGGCGATCGCGACGCCCGGCAGCGAAGATCCGGATGACACCCGCACCGGGGCCTGAGGCGCCCGATCCGCTCTGGCAGGACGGCTGGTACCGGTTCGCGCACCGCGTCGCCTCGCCCAACTTCGGCCCGCGCCCGGCCGGCGCGCAGGTCGACCTGATCGTCGTGCACTCCATCAGCCTGCCGCCCGGCGTCTACGGCGGCGACGCGGTGCAGCGCCTGTTCACCAACACGCTGGACTGGGATGCGCATCCCTATTTCGCCCGGATCCGTGGCCTCGAGGTGTCGGCGCACTTCTTCATCCGCCGCGACGGCGCCCTGCTGCAGTTCGTGAGCTGCGACGACCGCGCCTGGCACGCCGGCCGGTCCAGCTACCGCGGGCGCGAAGAGTGCAACGACGACTCCATCGGCATCGAGCTGGAAGGCCTGGAAGGCGAGGCCTTCGAGCCGGCGCAGTACGAGGCCCTGTCCGCCGTGTGCGCCGCCATTGCGCAGCACTACCCCATCCGGCATGTCGCCGGCCACGAACACATCGCGCCGGCGCGCAAGCAGGATCCCGGCGCGGGCTTCGAGTGGGCCTTGCTGCGGCGCGACCTGGGCTGGCCGCGGGACTGGTTTCCCGCTTAGGGGTCCCGCCCGCATCGCGGCCGCCGCCTCCCAGTGGCGGCCGGGCAACGCATCCATCGCCAGGCCTTTCACGCCGCGCGCACCGGCGCGACGGCGTGCGGCGCCGTCACAGCTCCTCCACAGCCTTGTCCACAGGGCATGCACCCGTTTCTTCGCGTCAACCACTAGATCTAGGTGCTTGATGCCCCCAGGGACACTAGCTATAGTGTCCCGCAAGGGAGTGACGCGCTACACTTCGCCCCCTCCCAAAGAACAAACGCAGACGAGGAAGAAGCATGCAACCTGCCCTGGGCCCCACCACCACCGATCTCGCCGGCGCCATGGGCGCCGCCCCGCTGGCCGAAGCCGGCCCCGCCGCCGGCCCGCTGGCGCATTACCAGATCATCCGCCGCAACGGCGCGGTGGTGCCCTTCGCTCCGGACAAGATCGCCATCGCGATGATGAAGGCCTTCCTGGCCGTGCACGGCACGCAGGGCGCGGCCTCGGCGAGCGTGCGCGAGACGGTGGACGTGCTGACCCAGGCCGTGGTGCGCGCCATGCTGCGCTCGCGCCCGGGCGGCGGCACCTTCCACATCGAGGACGTGCAGGACCAGGTGGAGCTGGGCCTGATGCGCGGCGGCCACCACGAGGTGGCCCGCGCCTACGTGCTGTACCGCGAGCGCCGCGCCCAGGAGCGCGCCAGGCAGGCGCAGGAGCAGGCACCCGCCGCGCCGCAGTTCCACGTGACCGACCGCGGCCAGCGCGTGCCGCTGGACACCGCGGCGCTGCAGGCGCTGATCGTCGACGCCTGCCAGGGCCTGGGCGCCGACGTGAAGCCCGAGCCGATCGTGGCCGAGACCATGCGCAACCTGTACGACGGCGTGCCGCTGGACGAGGTCTACAAGGCCTCCATCCTGGCCGCCCGCACGCTGATCGAGAAGGAGCCGGACTACACCTTCGTCACCGCCCGCCTGCTGCTGCACACGATCTTCAAGGAGGTGGTCGGCCAGGAGGTCAAGCAGGCCGACCGCGCCGCCGCCTACGCGGACAACTTCCCCCTCTTCATCAAGAAGGGCGTGGACAACGAGCTGCTCGACGACAAGCTGCTGCAGTACGACCTGAAGCGCCTGGGCGCCGCGCTCAAGCCCGAGCGCGACCACAAGTTCGACTACCTGGGCCTGCAGACCCTGTACGACCGCTACTTCCTGCACGTGCGCAAGACCCGCATCGAGCTGCCGCAGGCCTTCTTCATGCGCGTGGCCATGGGCCTGGCGCTCAACGAGATCGACCGCGAGGCCCGCGCCATCGAGTTCTACGAGGTCCTGTCCAGCTTCGACTTCATGTCCTCGACGCCGACGCTGTTCAACAGCGGCTCGCTGCGCTCCCAGCTGTCCTCCTGCTACCTGACCACCGTGCCGGACGACCTGGACGGCATCTACGAGTCGATCAAGGAGAACGCCCTGCTGTCCAAGTTCGCCGGCGGCCTGGGCAACGACTGGACCCGCGTGCGCGCGCTGGGCTCCCACATCAAGGGCACCAACGGCGAATCGCAGGGCGTGGTGCCGTTCCTGAAGGTGGTGAACGACACCGCCGTGGCCGTGAACCAGGGCGGCAAGCGCAAGGGCGCCGTCTGCGCCTACCTGGAGAGCTGGCACCTGGACGTGGAGGAGTTCCTGGAGCTGCGCAAGAACACCGGCGACGACCGCCGCCGCACCCACGACATGAACACGGCCAACTGGATCCCGGACCTGTTCATGCGCCGCGTCATGGAAAAGGGCGAGTGGACCCTGTTCTCGCCCTCCTCCGTGCCCGACCTGCACGACAAGTTCGGCACCGAGTTCGAGAAGGCCTACCTGGCCTATGAGGAGAAGGCCAAGCGCGGCGAGATCAAGCCGAGCAAGACCGTCGCGGCCACCGACCTGTGGCGCAAGATGCTCTCGATGCTGTTCGAGACCGGCCACCCCTGGATCACCTTCAAGGACGCCTGCAACGTGCGCTCGCCCCAGCAGCACGCCGGCGTGGTGCACTCGTCCAACCTGTGCACCGAGATCACGCTGAACACCTCGGACACCGAGACGGCCGTCTGCAACCTGGGCTCCGTGAACCTGCTGCAGCACCTCAAGGACGGCAGGATCGACCAGGAGAAGCTGAAGAAGACCATCGCCACCGCGATGCGGATGCTCGACAACGTGATCGACATCAACTACTACGCGGTCAAGAAGGCGCGCGACTCCAACATGCGCCACCGCCCGGTGGGCCTGGGGGTGATGGGCTTCCAGGACGCGCTGTACGATCTGCGCATCCCCTACGCCAGCAAGGAGGCGATCCAGTTCGCCGACGAGTCGATGGAGGCGGTCTGCTACTACGCCTACTGGGCCTCCACCGAGCTCGCCCGCGAGCGCGGCCGCTATTCCAGCTACAAGGGCTCGCTGTGGGACCAGGGCATCCTGCCCCTGGACACCCTGGAGCTGCTGGCGAAGCAGCGCGGCGAGCAATACGTGGACGTGGACCGTTCCGCGACGATGGACTGGGACGCCCTGCGCCGCAAGATCGCGGCCGACGGCATGCGCAACAGCAACTGCGTGGCCATCGCCCCGACCGCGACCATCTCCAACATCATCGGCGTGGACGCCTCGATCGAACCCTGCTTCGGCAACCTGTCGGTCAAGTCCAACCTGTCGGGCGAGTTCACCGTCATCAACCACTACCTGGTGCGCGACCTCAAGCGCCTGGGCCTGTGGGACGACGTGATGGTCATGGACCTGAAGCACTTCGACGGCTCGCTGCGCCCGATCGACCGCGTGCCGCAGGAGGTCAAGGCCCTGTACGCGACCGCCTTCGAGGTGGAGCCGGTGTGGCTGGTGGAAGCCGCCGCCCGCCGCCAGAAGTGGATCGACCAGGCCCAGTCCCTGAACATCTACATGGCCGGCGCCTCCGGCAAGAAGCTGGACGAGACCTACAAGCTCGCCTGGCTGCGCGGCCTGAAGACCACCTACTACCTGCGCACCACCAGCGCGACGCAGGCGGAGAAGTCGACGGTGCAGTCCGGCCGCCTGAACGCGGTGAGCAACGGCAGCGCGGCAGGCGGCATGCAGGCCGCGGGCGCCGGAGGCATGAGCGCGCTCGAGGCGGCGGCCGCCGCGGCGCGCGCGCAGATGGAAGCAGCGGCGCCCGCGACCGACATCAAGTTCTGCGGCGTCGACGACCCGACCTGCGAGGCATGTCAGTGAGCTCGCGGCGCATGCGAGGCCACGAGAAATGAAAGAGGTATCGGCGTTCTCCGACAGGACGCCGATGCAATCAAGCAACAAAATGCGACCCGGATGTGAACGGACACTTTGATTCGCGCATCCGTGCTCGCATAATCCGAGCACTGGAACACCTATGTTGACCTGGGACGACGAAGTCACGCCCACACCGTCAAAGCCCGTGAGCAGCGGTTTACCCACCAACCGCGAGGCGATGCATTCACCGCTCACGCAGCCCGTTCCGATTTCCCAGCCCGCCCTGCGCACGCTCGACGACGGCGCCATCGCACCCGCCGCGATCGCGCCGCAGCCGGCCGCGCGCAACCCGGCGAGCTCCGCGCAGGCGACCAGCCAGCGCCGCGTGACGGCGGCCGACAAGCGCATCATCAACGGCCAGACCGACGTCAACCAGCTCGTCCCCTTCAAGTACAAGTGGGCCTGGGAGAAGTACCTGGCGACCTGCGCCAACCACTGGATGCCGCAGGAAATCAACATGAACCGCGACATCGCCCTGTGGAAGGACCCCAACGGCCTTTCCGAGGACGAGCGCCGCATCATCAAGCGCAACCTCGGCTTCTTCGTCACCGCTGACTCGCTGGCCGCCAACAACATCACCCTGGGCACCTACCGCCACATCACGGCGCCCGAGTGCCGCCAGTTCCTGCTGCGCCAGGCCTTCGAGGAGGCCATCCACACCCACGCTTACCAGTACATCGTGGAGTCGCTGGGCCTGGACGAGTCCGAGATCTTCAACGCCTACCACGAGGTCCAGTCGATCCGGGACAAGGACGAGTTCCTGATCCCGTTCATCGACGCGATCATGGACCCGAACTTCCGCACCGGCACGCCGGAGAACGACCAGCGCCTGCTCAAGAGCCTGATCGTCTTCGCCTGCCTCATGGAAGGCCTGTTCTTCTACGTCGGCTTCACCCAGATCCTGGCGCTGGGCCGGCAGAACAAGATGACCGGCGCCGCCGAGCAGTACCAGTACATCCTGCGCGACGAGTCGATGCACTGCAACTTCGGCATAGACCTCATCAACCAGATCAAGCTCGAGAACCCGCACCTGTGGACCTCCGACTTCAAGGCGGAGATCAAGGGCCTGTTCCAGAAAGCCGTCGAACTCGAATACCGCTACGCCGAGGACACCATGCCCCGCGGCGTGCTGGGACTCAATGCCTCCATGTTCAAGGGCTACCTGCGCTACATCGCCAACCGGCGCGCCACGCAGATCGGCCTGGAGGCGCTTTTCCCGAACGAGGAAAACCCCTTCCCCTGGATGAGCGAAATGATTGACCTGAAGAAGGAGCGCAATTTCTTCGAGACCCGCGTGATCGAATACCAGACGGGTGGCGCTCTTTCCTGGGATTGAAGGCGACTGCGAGCAGTTCGGATTGACCGCCCGCACGCACCACGGCACGCAGAGGCCGGGGCGTGACGGGCGCAGGTGTTCGTGAGGCTGGGCTGCGGCCCAACCCCACGGATCGCTTCGTGCCACCAACAAGGCGCGGAGTGCTCTTTGGTTGATGTTTGAATCAACTTGAACAGGAGATAGTGACATGGCAACTGCGAAGAAATCGGCCGCCAAGAAGGCGGTGAAGAAGGCTCCGGCGAAGAAGGCCGCCGCCAAGCGTCCGGCCGCCAAGAAGGCCGCCGCCAAGCGCCCGGCGGCGAAGAAGGCCGCTGCGAAGCGTCCGGCCGCCAAGAAGGCTGCCGCGAAGCGTCCGGCGGCGAAGAAGGCCGCCGCGAAGCGCCCGGCCGCCAAGAAGGCTGCCGCGAAGAAGGCGCCGGCCAAGAAGGCCGCCGCGAAGAAGAGCACCGCCAAGAAGGCGGCGAAGAAGGCCCCTGCGAAGAAGGCCGCGAAGAAGGCGCCTGCGAAAAAGGCTGCGAAGGCCCCTGCGAAGAAGGCCGCGAAAGCGCCTGCTGCCAAGGCCAGCGCGCCCGCCGCGGCGGCTGCGCCTGCCGCGCAGACCACGCTGAACCCGCAAGCGGCCTGGCCGTTTCCGACCGCCGCCAAGCCCTGAAGAAGCGGCACACGGGCGCGACGCTCTGCGTTTCGCCCGTGGCGGTCTGGTACCTCCAAGGACCCGCGGCTCACGCCGCGGGTTTTTTTCATGCCGGCGCACGCCTGCTGCGCCCGGCGATCACCCCGCGCACCTGCCGCAGGCGCGGCTCACGGCTCAGGAATGCTGGGCGTCGTGCTTCTGGCGATGGATCGCACGGCTCGCCGCGTCCTGGTGCCGCACCAGGCGACGGCGCTCACGGGCCGTCACGACGCCGTCGCTCTTGGCGCGCGATTCCTCGCGGGCGATATGGGACTCGCGGCGCTCCAGGTGCTGCGCCTCCCGCGGCGTCAGCTGGCCGGAGGCGACCCCCTGGTCGATGCGCTTTTGCTGGTTGGCCGCGCGCTGGTCGATGCGCGGGGTGGAATCGCCGGGCGCCGCCTGCGCGAACGCGCCGCCGGTGGCGGCCAGGCACAGGGCCAGGACGAGGTGCTGTTTCTTCATGCCGATTCTCCTAGGCGTGGCCACGGCAGCCACGCCTACGCAACGCACCCGCGTTCCAAGACGATGAATGCGGGACGGAAAAGCAGCGGTAAAGCTGTGTGAAGCCGAAGGGCGTCCCGGCGAATGGCGCCCGGCGCGGGCTACTTCCCCTGCCCCGCCAGCTCCATGCGCCGCCGCAGCCGCGCGGCCTCCCCGGTGTCCCCGGCCTTTTCCGCGCTCAGCGCCTGCGCCCCCAGCCAGGCCATCACGCTGCGCCGCCAGCCCTGCTGCGAAGCGGTGGCCGCCGCGACCTGCAGCACCTCGGGATCGGCCCGGCCGGTGCGCAGCAGCACCCCCGCCGCGATAAGCCGCGACAGCGGATCCGGGATGCCCCGCAGCGCCGCCGCCCCGCCCGCGCCGCTTGCGATGCCGCGATAGGCCGCGGGCAGCAGCGCCTCCTGCTGCGGCGCCAGCGTTCCCGCCAGGAAGTCGGCATAGGCACGCTCCGCCTCGGGCGCATCCGTGCGCAGGGACTCGAAGCCGCTGCAGGGCGCGAAGTCCAGGCTCGCCACCTGCACCGCGCAGCGGGTGAGTTCGGCCCGCGCGACCAGCGCCGGCTGCGCGGTGCGCGCGAGCTCGGCGCGCAGCCGCGTGAATTCCGCGTTCGCGACCCGGTCGTCCCCCGACAGCCAGGCGCGCTCGAAGCGCTCGCGCGCGCCGTCGGCGTTGACCAGCCAGTCGGGCTGCGGCGGCGCGCTCGCGCATCCGGCCAGCGCCAGGGCGATGCAAAGGGGCAGGAGCATCCTCATGGCAGGTCGATCTTCCGTTCCTTCGCCAGGGGCCACTTGCGGTTCAGTTCGTTGATCAGGTCGTCGACGCGGCGCAGGTCGGCCTCGACCTGGTCGCGCAGGCCGCCGAGGTCCTGCGTCGCGCCGTTCACGTTGCCGGCGATGCCGCGCGCCTGCTCGATCACCGCGTCCATGCGCCCCAGCGTGGCCCGGGCTTCCGTGAGCAGGGCCTGCACCTGGCGCAGGCTGGCCTGCACGTCGTCGGCCAGGCCGCTCGGGCCGAACACCCGGGTGTCGGCATGCGCGGCCAGCCGCTGCAGCTGCGCCAGCGTCGCGTTCGCCCGGTCGATCGTGGCCACCAGCCGGCGCGCGGCCTCCTCGTTGCCGAAGATCGCATGCAGCGCGCCCTGGCGACCCTGCAGCTTCTGCGTGAAGGCCCGCAGGTCGGCCACCGTGCGACTGAGGTCCGAGCTCTGGGCGGTCATCTGGTTCAGGTTGTCCAGCACGTCCTTGGTCGAGCCGATCACCCGCCCGAGCTCCTCGTTGAAGTCGCCGCGCAGCACGGGCCGCTCGGCCCCGTCCGGCAGCGGCGGGTCGGTCAGGATGCCGGTGTAGGCGCGCAGCTGGGTGGCGCCGATGATCGGCTTGATCAGGGTGAACACGCTGGTGGTGCGCAGCCAGCGCGCGTCCTTGCGCGCCACGTCGATCTCGATGCGCACGTTGCCGTTCTCGCCCAGCGACACCCGCTGCACCCGGCCGATCGGGAAGCCCTGGAAGCTCAGGTCCATGCCGGGCGTCACGCCTTCGGCGTTGTCGGTGACGAGCACCAGGTGCTGCTTGGGCTCGAAAAAGCCACGCGCATCCAGCAGGAACAGCGCCGACGCCACGATCAGGGCGAGCGTGAAGGCCAGCAGCAGCGCCGCCTTCAGCTCCAGGTTGCGCGCGGCGGCGGGATCGCCGACCGGCTGCGGCGGCGGGGCGGGGGAGAGGCTCGGTTGGTCGGCCATGAGGTCAGATGTAGTTTCCCACCAGGGACAGCGCCTCCAGCACCAGCAGCACGCCGAACATGCGCACCAGCCCCAGCAGCGCCGCGCTCTCGCGCGAGGCGTCGTCGTCGATGTTGTTCATGCCGGAGGCCACCGGGATCACCGACACCGCGCCGGCGAACAGCAGCGTCTTGAGCGCGAAGACGAAGGTGAACGCCGGCTCGAACACGTGGGCCGCCATGCGCGTGTAGGCCTGGGCACCGGCGCCGCTGAAGCCGTAGACGGCGAGGTAGGCGAGCACGCCGGCCACCACGAAGGACAGCGCGGCCAGGGTGATGCAGGAGAACACGCCGGCGACCAGCCGCGGCAGCACCTCCACTTCCAGCGGGTCCAGCTGCTGCCGGCGCAGGGCGGAGAAGTGGCCGCTGCGGCGCATCTCGACCAGGATCGCCCCGTTGGGGATGGTGCAGCGCAGGGCCACGAACAGGGCCGCCGTGAGCGGGATCAGCTCCACCACCAGAACGCGCACGACCATCTCCAGCGCGTATTGCGACAGCCCGTAGCTGGCCGCCGTGACCACGACGATGCGCGTGATGATCAGCGTGAACAGGGAGATCAGCACCGTGAACCAGCCGAGGAGGGGGGCCGTCTGCAGGACCACGTGGCGCGCGAGGTTGCGGCGCGTGTGCGGCCCGTAGCTGCGCGGCGACAGCGCCCGCACCGCCATGGTCGCGCCGAAGAAGACGATGCGCGCCCAGGCCAGGGCCCAGCGCGCCGGCGCCAGGCTGGTGTGGCCCACGGTGCGGGTCCAGGTCGACCAGTGCGTCATGGCAGCCATGGTAATGGCCCCGGCGGCCACGAACCGTCGGTCCGGGCCTACAGTGGGGGCTGCGCGGCCGGCCCGGGCCGCGAAAGGACACCGGCATGGATGGATTCGACTGCGACCTGTTCGTCATCGGCGGCGGCAGCGGCGGCGTGCGGGCGGCCCGCATGGCCGCCCAGCGCGGCGCCCGCGTGCTGCTGGCCGAGTGCGCTGCCCTGGGCGGCACCTGCGTCAACGTAGGCTGCATCCCCAAGAAGCTCTACAGCTACGCGGCCCAGTACGGCGCCGACTTCGCCGACGCGGCCGGCTTCGGCTGGGACGTCGCCCCCGCGGGCCTGGACTGGGGTCGGTTGAAGAAGAACCGGGCCCACGAGATCGCCCGCCTCAACGGCGTGTACGAGCACCTGCTGCGCACCGCGGGGGTGGAACTGCTGCGCGGCTGGGCGACGCTCGCCGACGCGCACACCGTGCAGGTGGCCAGCGCCGAGGGCGAGACCCGCTGGCGCGCCCGCCACATCCTGCTGGCCACCGGCGGCACGCCCTCGGTGCCGCACTTCCCCGGGCGGGAGCACGTGCTCACCTCGGACCAGATGTTCGACCTCGATCCCTTCCCGCGACGCCTGGTGGTCGTGGGCGGCGGCTACATCGCCTGCGAATTTGCCTCCATCTTCCAGGGGCTGGGCTCGCAGGTGACGCAGCTGCACCGCGGCGACCAGGTCCTGCGCGGCTTCGACGAGGACGTGCGCCAGTTCCTGGCCAAGGAGTTCCGCCAGCAGGGCATAGCCCTGCGCCTTCGCGCGGACGTCGCCGCGGTGGAGCGGCGCGCCGACGGCCTGGCCGTGACCCTGGCCGGCGGGGAGGTGATCCCCGCGGATGCCGTCCTCTACGCGACCGGGCGCGTGCCCAACGTCTCCGGCCTCGGGCTGGAGGCCGCGGGCCTGGCGCTCACGCCGCACGGCGCGATCCAGGTGGACGCCCACCAGCGCACGGCCGTGCCCTCCATCCTGGCGGTGGGCGACATCACCGCGCGCATCCAGCTGACGCCGGTGGCGCTGGCCGAGGCCATGGTGGTGGTCGACACGCTGTTCGGCGACGGCCGGCGCCGCATGGACTACGAGCTGGTTCCCACCGCGGTCTTCACCCATCCCGGCATCGGCACCGTGGGGCTGACCGAGCAGCAGGCGCGCGAGCGGCACGGGGCGGTGCGCGTCTTCCGCTCGGAGTTCCGGGCGCTCAGGCACACGCTCAGCGGCAACCCCGAGCGCACGCTGATGAAACTGGTGGTCGACGCCGCGAGCGACCGGGTCGTGGGCCTGCACATGGTGGGCGCCGAGGCCGGCGAGATCGTGCAGGGCTTCGCGGTGGCGATGAAGGCGGGGGCGACCAAGGCGGTCTTCGACGCCACCATCGGCATCCATCCGACGGCCGCCGAGGAGTTCGTCACCATGCGCGAGCCGGTGGCCTGAGGGCCCGTCAGCCGTCGTGCCGGTCGTCCTCCGGCGGCAGGTAGGTGGTGCTGCGGTCGATCCGGGCGTCGTAGGCGGCGACCTCGGCGCTCGCGCAGCGGATCTCCGCGCGGTCCAGCGGATGGCACCGGCGCCGGCGCAGCCCGGTGAGCTGCTCGGACCGCTCGACCCGGGCACGCACCCGGGCGGGATCGATGATCAAGGCAAAGGGATCGACGGTCGGCGCGGTCGTCATGGTCCTGGAGTTCTCCGGCTGGCGAGGGCGCGCCCTCGCGGTCTTGCCCGACTGTGTCCCGGGGCGGCCGGCCACGGGGTCGGAGCGCGGCGTTACAGCTTGTAGGACGGCGGCGCACCGCCGGCCGGCGAGGGGGCCGCCGGGGCGCGTGTGCACAATAGGACCATGCCCTCCCTGCCGCCTTTCATCGCCCCGACCCGCCACCACGATGCCGAGAGCGCCCTGGAGCAGGTCCGCGCGATCTACGGGCAGGCCGTCCAGCACCTGCGCGAAGCCATGCAGCGCTTCGTGGCGGGCGAGGAGCCCGCCGGGCGTGTGCGGGCCTGCTACCCCTACGTGCGCATCCACACCGACACCGTGGCGCGCCAGGCGGCGCTGGAGAGCTCCGGCCTGTCCTACGGATTCGTCGCGAGCGCGGGCCGCTACGAGACGACGCTCACCCGCCCCGACCTGTACGGCAGCTACTACCTGCAGCAGTTCCGCCTGCTGCTGCAGAACCACGGCGTGCCGCTGGAGGTGGGCACCAGCCACGAGCCGATCCCGGTCCACTTCTCCTTCGCCGAGCACGACCACATCGAGGGCGAACTGGACCCGTCGCGGCGCATGCGCATGCGCGACCTGTTCGACCTGCCGGACCTGTCGACCATGGACGACGGCATCGCCAACGGCACCGTGCGCTTCGAGCCGGGACAGCCATTGCCCCTGTCGCTGTTCACCGCGGCGCGCGTGGACTACTCGCTGCACCGCCTGCGCCACTACACCGGCACGGCGCCCGACTGGTTCCAGAACTTCGTGCTGTTCACCAACTACCAGTTCTACATCGACGAATTCGTCAAGCTGGGCCATGAGCAGATGAACCGGCCGGACAGCGAGTACGTCGCCTTCGTGGAGCCGGGCAACGTGGTCACGCGGCGCACGGGCCTGCCGGCCGAGGCGCTGGACGCGCTGGGCGCTCCGCCGCCGCGCCTGCCGCAGATGCCGGCCTACCACCTGATCCGCCCCGGGCACGGCGGCATCACGATGGTCAACATCGGGGTCGGCCCGGCGAACGCGAAGAACATCACCGACCACGTCGCCGTGCTGCGGCCGCATGCCTGGCTGATGCTGGGCCACTGCGCCGGCCTGCGCAACAGCCAGCAGCTGGGCGACTACGTGCTGGCGCACGGCTATGTCCGCGAGGACCACGTGCTGGACGAGGAGCTGCCCCTGTGGGTCCCGATCCCGGCGCTGGCCGAGATCCAGGTGGCCCTGGAGCAGGCGGTGGAGGACGTCACCCGGTGCCAGGGCGCGGACTTGAAGCGCATCATGCGCACCGGCACGGTGGCGAGCACGGACAACCGCAACTGGGAGCTGCTGCCCGGCAACGAGCCGCAGCGCCGCTTCTCGCAAAGCCGCGCGGTGGCACTGGACATGGAAAGCGCCACCATCGCCGCCAACGGCTTCCGCTTCCGCGTCCCCTACGGGACCCTGCTGTGCGTGAGCGACAAGCCGCTGCACGGCGAGATCAAGCTGCCCGGCATGGCCAACCAGTTCTACCGCGAGCGCGTCGACCAGCACCTGCGCATCGGCATGCGGGCGATCGAGATCCTGCGCTCGCAGGGCTCGCAGCGGCTGCACAGCCGCAAGCTGCGCAGCTTCGACGAGGTCGCCTTCCAGTAGGCCGCGGCGCTCAGTCGTTGCCGATGCGGACCAGTTCGTCCACTTCGTCGATGATGAAGGCGCCGCCGCCGCCGCCCGCGGAACGGGACTGGACCTCGTAGCGCACGACGCGGTGCAGCTCGGGCGAGACCCAGGCCGTGCCCTGGTACGTGCCGCGCGCGACCACCAAGGCGTTGTGGTTCTCGGCCCAGCCTCGCAACGAAATGCGCACCGTGCGCAGATCCCGCCCGTCGACCTTCATCTTCTGTTCTCCCTCGACATGCGCCTCGAGGTCGTACGACATGCCGGAGCCGGGAACGATGCTGGGGTAGACCATCTTCCAGCTGCCCGCTGGCACGCGTCCGCCCGGCGCCCAGCCCCCGGGGGGCGTGACCTGGTCCAGTTCGCCCGTCAAGGCGGAGGAGATCCGCACGGCGCCGCTCGCGGACTCGATCCGCGCGCCGCTGTTGAAGCTGACGTCTCCGCCGACGACGCGCTCGGCGCGCAGGACGACGGTCTGCTGCCGTCCGCTGGCGCGGTCGGTCAGCCGGTAGTCGAAGGTGTCGCCCTTGGCGACGGTGGCCCGCAGCGCCGGCATCGGGGACGCTGCTTGGGAGGCCTGCGGGGCCTGCGCCGACAGCGAGGGCTGCGGGGCCGGCACCGCCTTCACGGGGGCCGGTGCCGCCGTGCTCGCGACCACGCTGGCAGGTAGCATGACCACGCCCTCCCGCTCGTCGCGGCGATCGAAGACGTTGAACTGCCCGAACACCAGGCGCACCCAGGTGGGGTAGGTGTAGGCCGCGCCCGTGTTGTGGTCGATGATGGCGCCGATGCCGCCGCCGATGAGGATGTTGCCCGCCAGGCCCGCATTGGCACGCGACACCAGCCTGCCCTTCGCGTCCGGCCGGCCGCCGGCGGCACAGGTAATCTCCAGGTCCTGGCTGGACCGGCGCACCTGCGTGCTCGTGCCCGACTTGGCGATGGAAGTGCCATGATCGTTGATCAGCGTGCAGTCGGCGCCGTCGACCAGTTCGCCCTGGTCGGTCGCGGTCTCGATGCGCAGCGAATGCGTGGTGCCCTGCGTGACGGACGCGCAGCCGGTGCACAGCAGGATGCACAAGGCCAGGCCCGCGGCGGCGATGCCTCTCATGGTCTTCCCCCCTCTTCTTGATGGCGCCGATTCTAGGGAGGCGTCCGGGTCCCGGCGTCATGGAAAGCCCGCGGTCGCCGGCCCGGCGGGATCGCTCAGCGGGCGACCGCGGTCCCCATGGCCTCGCCCATCCGCACCGCGCGCCCGGACACCCACCCGGGCGTGAACGCCAGCACGTCCTTCGGCAGCAGCAGCACCACCGTCGACCCGAGCAGGAAACGGCCCATCTCGGCGCCCTTGGCGAGCACGATGTGCTGATCCTCGTAGCGCCATTCGCGCGGCTCGCGCGTGCGCGGCGGGTTGACCACGCCGTGCCAGACCGTGGCCATGCTGCCGACGATGGTGGCGCCCACCAGCACCAGCACCATGGGGCCTCCCGCGCACTCGAATTCGCACACGACGCGCTCGTTGCGCGCGAACAGGCCCGGCACGTGCTGCGCCGTCAGCGGATTCACCGAGAACAGCTCGCCGGGGATGTAGACCATCCGCTTCAGCCGCCCCTCGCAAGGCATGTGGATGCGGTGGTAGTCGCGCGGCGACAGGTACAGCGTCGCGAACCGGCCGTCCTCGAAGCTTGCCGCCAGCCGCGCGTCGCCGCCCACCAGCGCGCGCACCGAATACGTGTGCCCCTTGGCCTGCACCAGCTGGTCCCGCGCGATCGGGCCCAGCTGGCTGATCGCCCCGTCCACCGGGCAGACGAAAGGGGCGGCAGCGATGGGCCGCACGCCCGGGCGCAGCGGACGGGTGAAGAACTCGTTGAAGGTCGGGTAGCTCTCGATGCGCGGGTCGGCCGCCTCGGCCATGTCCACGCCGTAGCGCGCCACGAACCTGCGGATCACCCAGTGCGTCAGGCCGCCCAGGCGCACGCTGGCCAGGCGGCCCATGACCCCGGTCAGGAGCTTCTTGGGCAGCAGGTGCTGCAGCGTGATCGCAAGGGGTGTGGGCAAGGAGGTCCTTCGGGCGGAAGACGAAAATTCTAAGGTCCCGGCCGTGCCGGCAGCGCCGGCGGCCCGGCTGCGACACAATCGGCCTGCCCATGTCCGAGCCGCTCCTCGATGCCCGCGAACTCACCAGGCGCTACGGCGAGACCACCGTGGTGGACGCGCTGTCGTTCCACATCGCCGCCGGCGAATGCCTGGGCGTCATCGGCCCCAATGGCGCCGGCAAGACCACCACCATCCGCATGTGCCTGGGCCTCACCGAGCCCGACGACGGCGAGATCAGCGCCCTGGGTCTGGCCATGCCGCGCGACGCGCTGGCCATCAAGGCGCAGCTGGGAGTGGTCAGCCAGTTCGACACGCTGGACCCGGATTTCACCTGCGCCGAGAACCTGCTGGTGTACGGGCGCTACTTCGGCCTGCCGGAGCAGGGGATCCGCGAACGCATCCCGCGGCTGCTGGAATTCGCGGCGCTGTCCCACAAGGCCGATGCCCGGCCCGGCGAGCTGTCGGGCGGCATGCGCCGGCGCCTGTCGCTGGCGCGCGCCCTGGTCAACGACCCGCGCCTGCTGGTGCTGGACGAGCCCACCACCGGCCTGGACCCGCAGGCGCGCCACCTGATGTGGGAGCGGCTGCAGCTGCTGCTGCAGCAGGGCAAGTCCATCCTCCTCACCACCCACTTCATGGACGAGGCCGAGCGCCTGTGCGACCGCCTGCTGGTGCTGGACCACGGCCGCAAGATCGCCGAGGGGCGGCCGCGCGACCTGATCGCCGAGCACCTGGAGCCCGATGTGGTGGAGGCCTACGGCAACGGCGCCCTGGCACTGGCCGACAGCCCGCTGAAGGCGCTGGCGCGCCGCACCGAGGTGAGCGGCGAGACCGTCTTCTTCTACACCCTGGATGCCCGGCCCCTGCTGGACGTGCTGGCGCGCGAGCACCCGCGCCTGCGCACCCTGCACCGGCCGTCGAACCTCGAAGACCTGTTCCTCAAATTGACTGGCCGGCAAATCCGGGAGGGCGCATGAAGTCCCACCACCGCTCCCACTGGCGGCCGCCGGAGCTGTCCTGGCGCTGGTGGCCCGTGTTCCGGCGCAACCTGCTGGTGTGGCGCAAGCTGGCCATCCCCAGCCTGATCGGCAACATCGCCGAGCCGCTGATCTGGCTGGTGGCCTTCGGCTACGGCCTGGGCGCGCTGGTGGGGCGCGTGCGGCTGGAAGGCGCCGAGGTGCCCTACATCCTGTTCCTGGCCAGCGGCTCGATCTGCATGAGCGCCATGAACGCCGCCAGCTTCGAGGCGCTGTATTCCGCCTTCTCGCGCATGCACGTGCAGAAGACCTGGGACGGCATCATGAACGCGCCGGTGAGCCTGGACGACATCGTGCTGGCCGAGATGCTCTGGGCCGCCTACAAGGCCCTGTTCACCGCCACCGCCATCCTGGCGGTGATGCTGGCGCTGGGCATCTCCTACAGCCCCAAGCTGGCGGTCGCCTGGCTGGTGCTGGCGGCGGCGGGCATCACCTTCTCCTGCATTGCCCTGATTTTCAACGCGCTCGCCCAGGGCTACGATTTCTTCACCTACTACTTCACCCTGTTCCTCACTCCCATGATGTTCCTCTCCGGCGTGTTCTTCCCGCGCGAGCAGCTGCCGGAACTGGTGCGCACGCTGTCGGCCTTCCTGCCGCTGACGAGCGCGGTGGAACTTGTGCGGCCGATGTTCATGGACCGCTGGCCGGCACACCCGCTGGCGCACCTCCTGGTGCTGGCCGCCTATGCCGTGGCCGCCTTCTGGGCGGCCCTGGCCTTCACCCGGCGCCGCTTCGCCGCCTGAACGACGCCATGGCCCCGCAGCTTCCGTCCGACCTGGTGGCCATGATGGCCAAGGGCGTGTCCGTGATCGTCGCCTCCCGCAACGCGCAGCTGCGCCCCAGCATCATGCGCGCCGTGGGCAGCCGGGTGGAGGCCGACGGCCGCGACGTCACCGTCTACCTGGCCCGGCGCCAGTCCCGCCAGCTGTTGCAGGACCTCGCCGCCACCGGGTGGATCGCCGTGGTGTTCAGTTCCCCATCGACGCACCGCAGCGTGCAGCTGAAGGCCTCGCGCGCCGAGATGCGCGGCGCCGGCGAGGCCGATGCGCCGGTGCTGGCGGCCTACCTGCAGTCCATGGAGCAGGAGATCCAGCAGGCGGGGTTCGGTCCGCGGACGACGCGCGCCATGCTCGCCCACCGGCTGGACGACCTGGTCGCCGTGCGCTTCACGCCGGAACAGGCCTTCGACCAGACGCCCGGGCCGCGCGCCGGGGCGGCCCTGGGAGGGGCGCGGTGAGCGCACCGGCGCTGCAGGACATCCGCGCCTGCTTCGAGGGGGCGATCCCCGGGGTGGTGGCGACCTGCAGCGCCGAGGGCGTGCCCAACGTCGCCTACATCTCCCAGGTGTTCTACGTCGACGAGCGCCACGTGGCGCTGTCCTTCCAGTTCTTCAACAAGACGCGGCAGAACATCCAGGCCAACCCGTACGCCACCACGCTGGTGCTCCATCCCGGCACCGCCCGCTTCTATCGCCTGCACCTGCGCTACGTGCGCACCGAGACCGAGGGGCCGCTGTTCGAGGGAATGCGAGCGCAGCTGGCAGGCATCGCCTCGCACACCGGCATGCAGGGCGTGTTCCGGCTGCTCGGCTCCGACGTGTACCAGGTCGAGGAGATCGAGGCCCTGGAAGGCGACCCGCTGCCGCCGCCGCCGCCGCGCACCCACCTGCTGGGCGCCGTGCGCCGGACCGGCGAGCGGCTGGCGCGCTGCACCGGGCTGGACGAGGCCCTCAACGTGCTGCTGGCCAGCCTGAACGAGCACCTGGGCATCCGGCACGCGATGGTGCTGATGCTGGACCCGGCGGCGCAGCGCCTCTACACCGTGGCCAGCTGCGGCTACCCCACCTCGGGCGTCGGCTCGGAGATCGGCGTGGGCCAGGGCGTGATCGGCATGGCCGCGCGCGAGCGCACGCCGGTGCGCATCGGCTACATGACCACCGCCGCCCTGTACAGCCAGGCGATGCGCAGCAGCTTCGACGCCAACGTGCCCGACTTCGAGCCGGTCACCGAGATTCCCTATCCCGGCCTGGCGCAGCCGCAAAGCCAGCTCGCGGTGCCCATCGCGAGCAGCAGCCGCATGCTGGGCGTGCTGTTCGTCGAGAGCACGCAGGAGCTGCAATTCAGCTTCGAGGACGAGGATGCCCTGGTGGCGATCGCCGGCCACCTGGGCGCCGTGATCGATCTGACGCAGGCCGCCACCGAGTCCACGGACGGCACCGCCGCGCCCGCGGCCCCGGCGTCCGCCAGTGCGCCGGCGGCGGTGCCGCCGCTGGCCGTGCGCCACTTCCCGGCCAACGACAGCATCTTCTTCGGCGACAGCTACGTCATCAAGGGCGTGGCGGGCGCCATCCTGTGGAAGCTGCTGCGCGACCACCGGCAGCTGGGGCGCACCGAGTTCAGCAACCGCGAGCTGCGGCTGGACCCGGCGCTGAAGCTGCCCGACGTCACCGACAACCTCGAGGCCCGCCTGCTGCTGCTGCAGCGCCGGCTGGCCGAACAGGGCGCGGCGGTGCGCATGGAGAAGACCGGCCGCGGCCGCTTCCGGCTGGTGCTGCAGCGGCCGGTGGAGCTGATCGAGGTCTAGGGCCTCAAATCGCCACCAGCCCCGGCACCGCCTCCATCCCGAGCGCCTGGGCCAGCTTGCCCCATTCGCCCGCCGACAGGTGCGGCCGCACCACCTGCAGCACGGCGGCGAAGGCCGGCGGCGGCGCCTTGGCGCGCAGGTCGGCCAGCACGGCGGCGCGCTCGGCCGGGCTCAGGAAGGGGATCATCCAGCGCATGACCCCCATCATTTCCGCGGGCGGGATGGAGCCGACCAGCTCGTCGTGCAGGGCCACCAGTTCGGCGTCGGTGTAGCGCGCCCACAGCACGGCGTTGTGCGCCGTCTCCTCGACGTGCATGTGCTGGAAGTTGCCCGCCACGAACAGCGCCAGCGCGCGGTACAGCGCCTGCGCCGCGACCGGGCGCTGCGCCGGGGCCGCCAGGCGCAGCGCGGCCACCAGGTCCGCCAGCTGCGCGATGTCACGCACGTGCTCCTCGTGCTCCTGGCCGACGCGGTCGCTGGCGCCGGGGGAGCGGGCCTCGATGGCCGCGTGCACGTGCTCGTTCTCGTGCGTCAGGTGCGCTCCGCAGAATTCGAGCAGCTGCTGCACGCGGGCGGTGGCCTGGGCGAGGTCGGCCTCGTCGAGGGCATCCATGCGGCCGACGGCCAGCAGCGTGTCGGCCATGAAGGCGCGCACGGCCTTGTGGATTCCGGAGTACAGGTCGAAGCGCCGTGCCTCGGCCGCGGCCACGTTCTGCAGTTCCTGGGATGTGATCTTCATCGTCTTCTTTCGTCGGGGTGACGGCACCAGCGCCGTGGAAAGAAGCTTAGGAACGCGCGGCCAGGCACGTTCTGAAGAATCCCTTAAGCAAATCTTCAATAAACCTTAAACGGCTGCGGGCACGCCTGCGGCGTGGACGGCATCACGGGACGCCCGCGCCGACTGCCGGATCAGGTCGGCGGCCTTCTCCGCGATCATGATCGTCGGGGCGTTGGTGTTGCCGCCGATCAGGCCGGGCATGATGGACGCGTCCACCACGCGCAGGGCCTCGATGCCGTGCACCCGCAGCTGCGCGTCCACCACGTCCAGCGGCCCGCTGCCCATGCGGCAGGTGCCCACCGGGTGGTAGATGGTGTCGGCGTGGCCGCGGATGAAGGCCTCGATGGCGGCGTCGTCGCGCGCACCCGCCGAGGCCGGCAGCTCGCGGCCGCGCAGGGCGGCGAGCGCCGGCTGCTCCAGGATGCGCCGCAGGATCTTGAAGCCGAGCACCAGGCGGCGCAGGTCGTCGGGGTCGCCGAGGAAATTGGGGTCGATGCGCGGGGCGGCCAGCGGGTCCGCGCTGCGCAGCGTCACGCTGCCGCGGCTGCGGGGCCGCAGCACGCAGACGTGGGTGGAAAAGCCGTGGCCGAACACGGTCTTGCGGCCGTGGTCGACCAGCTTGCCCACCACGAAGTGCAGCTGGAGGTCCGGGATCGGCTCCTCGGGCGTGCTGCGGATGAAGCCGCCGGCTTCGGCGAAGTTGGTGGTCAGCATGCCCGTGCGGTGGCGGCGCCACTCGACGATGCCCCGCAGGGCGTTGGCCATGCCGGTGAACGACAGGCCGAACAGGTCGGTGAGGTGGGGAGCGTCCACCACCTGCACCACGTCGGGATGGTCCTGCAGGTGGCGGCCGACGCCCGGCAGGTCGTGCACCACCGGGACGCCCAGCTCTCGCAGGTGCTCGCCCGGGCCGATGCCCGAGAGCATGAGCAGCTGCGGCGACTGGAACGCGCCGGCGCTGAGGACCACCTCGCGCCGGGCGCGCAGTTCCCGCAGCGTGCCGGCCTGGCGGAAGGCGACGCCGACCGCGCGCCGGCCCTCCAGCAGCACCCGCGTGGCGTGCGCCCCGGTGAGCACGTGCAGGTTGGGCCGCTGCCGGTGGGGAGTGAGGTAGGCCTTGGCGGCGCTGAAGCGCTCGCCGTTGCGGTGGGTCACCTGGTACAGGCCGACGCCCTCCTGGTCGGGGCCGTTGAAGTCGCGGTTGTCCGGGTAGCCGGCCTGCTTCGCCGCCTCGACGAACACCGGGCTGAAGCGGTTGGGACTGCGCAGGTCCATCACGTTGAGCGGGCCGTCGCCGCCGTGCAGCGCATCGGCGCCGCGCTCGTTGTGCTCGCTCCTGCGGAAGTAGGGCAGCACGTCGTTCCAGCCCCAGCCTTCGTTGCCCTCCGCGGCCCAGGCGTCGTAGTCGGACGGGTGGCCGCGCGTGTAGATCATGGCGTTGACGGAGCTGGAGCCGCCCAGCACCTTGCCGCGCGGCTGGTAGCCGCGACGGCCGCCGAGGCCGGGCTGGGGCTCGGTCTGGAACGCCCAGTTGAACTGCATGGTCTTGGCCAGCACGGCCAGGCCGCCCGGGCAGTGGACCAGAACGCTGGAGTCCGGCGGGCCGGCCTCCAGCAGGGCGACCTGCACCTCCGGGTCCTCGCTCAGGCGGGCGGCCAGCGCGCAGCCGCCGGAGCCGCCGCCGACGATCAGGTAATCCACGGTGCTGGGAAGCTCGGCGCTCATTGCGGTCTCCTCTGGTCTCCTGGGGTCGCTCCAGTCTAGTCAAGGACTGGCCAGGAAAGGCGGGTCGCTGCTCTAATGCGTCTCATGGAAAACGCCATGCCGCCCCCCGAGGGCACCATCACCACCGAGCGCCGCGGGCCGCTGCTGCTGGTCGGGATCAACCGGCCGGCCAAGCGCAACGGCTTCACGCCGCGCATGTTCCGCGAACTGGCGCAAGCGTACTCCCTGCTGGACGACGATGCCGAGCTGCGGGTGGGCGTGCTGTTCGCCCACGGCGACCATTTCACCGCCGGCCTGGACCTGCCGGCCATCGCGCCGGCCATGCGCCAGGGCGAGAAGCTGTGGCCCCAGGGCGCGGTGGAGCCGCTGAACCTGGGCAGCCCGGGCTACCGGCGCCGCACCAAGCCGATGGTGGTGGCCGTCCAGGGCATCACCTTCACCCTGGGCATCGAGCTGATGCTGGCCGCCGACATCGTCGTGGCGGCCGACGACTGCCGCTTCTCGCAGCTGGAGGTCCAGCGCGGCATCATGGCCACCGGCGGCGCCACCCTGCGGATGGCGGAGCGCGCGGGCCTGGGCAACGCCCTGCTGCACCTGCTGACCGGCGACGAGTTCGGCGCGGCCGAGGCGCTGCGCCTGAACTTCGTGCAGAAGGTGGTGCCGCGCGGGCAGGAGCTGCCGGAGGCGATCCGGATCGCGGAGACCATCGCGGCCCAGGCGCCGCAGGCGGTGGTGGCCACGCGCCTGAATGCGCTCAAGGCGGTGGAGCGCGGGCCGCTGGAGGCGATGGCCGAGTTCGTCGCGGTGCAGCAGCGCCTGGCGCGCACGGAGGACGCGGCCGAGGGCGTGCGCTCCTTCGTCGAAAAGCGCCCCGCCCGCTTCACGGGCCGTTAAGCCCTGCCCCGGTTCGGGGCTTTGGCAATTCAATTGCACGCAATTGAATGGCGAGCTACATTCACGGTCATGCCCGCGCGCACCTTCTCCCCGGACGACGCCCTCAGGCTGGACAACCAGCTGTGCTTCGCCCTCTATTCGGCCTCGCTGGCGATGACCAAGCTCTACAAGCCCCTGCTCGACGAGCTGGGCCTGACCTATCCGCAATACCTGGTGATGCTGGTGCTGTGGGAATCCGACGGGCCCATGGTGTCCGAGCTGGGCCAGCGCCTGTCGCTCGACTCGGGCACGCTGACGCCGCTGCTCAAGCGCCTGGAAGCGGCCGGGCTGGTCAGCCGCCTGCGCGACGTCGCGGACGAGCGGCGCGTGCACATCCACCTCACCGCCGCCGGACGCAAGCTGAAGGCGCGCGCGGCCAAGGTCCCCGGCTGCGTGCTGGCGGCCAGCCAGTGCTCGCTGGCCGAAGTGCTCGAACTCACCCAACGGGTCCG
The DNA here is from genome assembly GCA_028868995.1 of Burkholderiales bacterium. Classification (GTDB taxonomy): domain Bacteria; phylum Pseudomonadota; class Gammaproteobacteria; order Burkholderiales; family Burkholderiaceae_C; genus Ramlibacter. Next base: position 33,842 of record JAGWTH010000019.1, read on the forward strand.
CCAGCTGCGCGAGCGGCTGGCGGCCTGACCCTCCCCTCCCTCACACACAAGGAAAACCCATGACCACGCCCCTCGACAAGGTTCTGTACACCGCCCGGACCCACGCCGTCGGCGGCCGCGAAGGCACCGGCCGCTCCGACGACGGCCGCATCGAAGTGACGCTGTCCTCGCCCGGCGGTGCCGGCCGCGGCACCAATCCCGAGCAGCTGTTCGGCATCGGCTACTCCGCCTGCTTCCTGGGCGCGCTGAAGGCCGTGGCGCCCAAGCTGGGCGTGTCCGTGCCGGCCGACACCTCCATCGCCGCGGAGGTGGACCTGGGCCCGACCTCGCTGGGCTACGGCATCGCGGTGCGCATGACGATCACCCTGCCGGGCCTGGAGCGCGCCCGGGCGGAGCAGCTGGTGGCCGAGGCCCACAAGGTCTGCCCCTACTCCAACGCCACCCGCGGCAACATCGACGTCGCCCTCACCGTCGGCTGAGCGCCTGCGGCGACAATGCCGCATGACCGCAGACGCCCGCCATCCCTACGAGACCCTCACGCCGGACGTCGTGCTCGACGCGCTGGCCTCCGTGGGCCTGTTCGGTGACGGGCGCCTGCTCGCGCTGAGCTCCTACGAGAACCGCGTCTACCAGGTCCACCTGGAGGACCCGTTCGAGGGCAGCGCCATCGTCGTGGCCAAGTTCTACCGGCCGGGCCGCTGGAGCGAGGCGCAGATCCTCGAGGAGCACGCCTTCGCCCAGGAACTGCAGGCCGCCGAGGTTCCGGTGGTCGCGCCGCTCGCCCCGGGCGGCCGCACGCTGCACCGGCATGCCGGCTTCGGCTTCAGCGTGTCGCCGCGGCGCGGCGGCCGGGCCCCGGAGCTGGACGACGCCGAGGTTCTGGAATGGATCGGGCGCTACCTCGCCCGGCTGCACACGGTGGGCGCACGTGCCCCGTTCGCCACCCGGCCGGCGCTGGACCTCCATACGTTCGGCGAGGAGCCGCGCGAGTGGCTGCTGGCGCACGACGCGATCCCGCTGGACGTGCAGAAGGAGTGGGAGCGCGCCTGCGACCAGGCGCTGGCGCAGATCCGGGAAGCCCTCGCCCGCGCGCACGCGGCCGGCGTGCGCCCGCTGCGCCTGCATGGCGACTGCCACCCCGGCAACATCCTCTGGACGCCCGACGCCGGCCCGCATTTCGTGGACCTCGACGATGCGCGCACCGGCCCGGCCGTGCAGGACCTCTGGATGCTGCTGTCCGGGGAGCGCGCCCAGCGCCAGAGGCAGCTCGGCGCCTTGCTGGACGGCTACGAGCAGATGCGCGACTTCGATCGCGGCGAGCTCGCCCTGGTGGAGCCCCTGCGCACGCTGCGCCTCATCCACTACAGCGCCTGGCTGGCGCGCCGCTGGGACGACCCGGCCTTCCCGCTCGCGTTCCCGTGGTTCGGCAGCTCCGACTACTGGCGCGGGCAGGTGCAGATGCTCGAGGAGCAGATGGAGGCGATGGAGGAGCCGGCGCTGGTGGCCTGACGTGCAGCGCCCTGCCCGAAGGGCAGAAGTCTCCTCCTCGGGCGCGCGCCGCGCCTCATCCCGCAGTCCGTTGCCGGCCTACGCCAGCAGGGCGTTCACCCGCTTCACGTAGCCCGCCGGGTCCTCCGGCATCCCGCCCTCGGCCAGCAGCGCCTGGTCGAACAGGATCAGCGCCAGGTCGTGGAAGGCCGGCGAGCCGTCGAGCTTCTTCACCAGCGGATGCTCGGGGTTCACCTCCAGCACCGGCTTCACCTGCGGCGCCTGCTGGCCGGCCTGCTTCAGCAGGCGGGCCAGCTGCAGGCTCATGCCGCCTTCGGTGACCACCAGGCAGGCCGGCGAATCGACCAGGCGCGTGGTAACGCGCACGTCCTCGGCCTTGTCCTTGAGCGCTTCCTTCAGCTTCGCCAGCACCGGCTTGAAGGACTCGGCGGCCTCCTCGGCGGCCTTCTTCTCCGCCTCGTCCTGCAGCTTGCCCAGGTCGACCTGGCCCTTGGCCACCGACTGCAGCGGCGTGCCCTCGTACTCGTGCAGGTAGTTCAGCGCCCACTCGTCCACGCGGTCCGTCAGGTAAAGCACCTCGATGCCCTTCTTGCGGAAGATCTCCAGCTGCGGGCTGTGGGCCGCGGCAGCCTGGGTGTCGGCGGTGACGTAGTAGATGGCCTCCTGGCCTTCCTTCATGCGGGCCTTGTAGTCGGCCAGGGAGACGGCCACGCTGTCGCTTTGCGTCGAGGCGAAGCGCAGCAGCTTCGCGATGCGCTCGCGGTTGCCGAAGTCCTCGCCCAGGCCTTCCTTCAGCACGGCACCGAACTCGGCGTAGAACTTCGCGAACTTCGCCTTGTCCTCGGCGCTCGCGTTCTCGTCCTTCTCGGCCTTCGCCAGGTCCTCCAGCATGGACAGCACGCGGCGCGTGTTGCCCTCGCGGATCGCCTTCACGTCGCGGCTTTCCTGCAGCAGCTCGCGGCTGACGTTGAGCGGCAGGTCGGCCGAGTCGATCACGCCCTTGACGAAGCGCAGGTAGGCGGGCAGCAGGGCCTCGGCCTCGTCCATGATGAACACGCGCTTGACGTACAGCTTCACGCCCGCGGCCTTCTCGCGGTTCCACAGGTCGAACGGCGCGTGCGAGGGGATGTACAGCAGCTGGGTGTACTCGGTGCTGCCTTCCACCCGGTTGTGGCTCCAGGCGAGGGGGTCCTCGTAGTCGTGGCTGATCGACTGGTAGAACTCCTTGTACTGCTCGGGCGTGACGTCCTTCTTCGTGCGGGTCCACAGCGCGGTGGCCTGGTTGACGGTCTCCCACTCGTCGGACAGCACGTGCTCCCCGGGCTTGCCTTCCTCGCCTTCCTTCCACTCCTCCTTGCGCATCAGGATCGGCAGCTGGATGTGGTCGGAGTACTTCGCGATGATGGACTTGAGCTTCCAGGTGGAGAGGTACTCGGAGGCATCCTCGCGCAGGTGCAACGTCACGCTGGTGCCGCGCTGCGCGCGGGTGATCGCCTCGACCTCGAAGTCGCCGGCGCCGGCGCTCACCCAGCGCACGCCTTCTTCCGGCTTCAGGCCGGCGCGGCGCGATTCCACCGTGATGCGGTCGGCCGCGATGAAGCCCGAATAGAAGCCCACGCCGAACTGGCCGATCAGCTGGGCGTCGGCCTTCTGGTCGCCCGACAGGCGCGCCATGAACTCGCGCGTGCCGCTCTTGGCGATGGTGCCCAGGTTGTCGATGGCTTCCTGCTGCGACAGGCCGATGCCGTTGTCGGCGATGGTGAGGGTGCGGGCGTCCGGATCGAAGCTCACGCGCACCTCGAGGTTGGGCGCGTCCTCATAGAGCCCCGGCTGGTGCAGCGCCTCGAAGCGCAGCTTGTCGCAGGCGTCGGAGGCGTTGGAGATCAGCTCCCGCAGGAAGATCTCCTTGTTCGAGTACAGCGAATGGGTGACGAGGTGCAGCAGCTGCGCGACCTCGGCCTGGAAGGAGAGGGTCTGTTTCTGGCTCATGGCTTGTGGCTCGGATGCGGCGCTCCCGAACTAGGGATGCCCGCGGAGATTTTCAAGGCGGCTGATGCTACTGCACCGCGGCGTGAATTTTTCGACGGTTCCACCGCTCGGCGGCGACGGGCGCGCATCGAAGATTGCAACGACTGGTTACAGTTTGTCGCATGAGGACCGACCTGCCATTCCCGCCCTGGGCCGACCTGCTGCACCGCGCCGTGGACGACGCCTTCACGCTCACCGTGGCCGCGCAGGCGGATACCGGCTGGGGCGGCCTCGCCGCCGAGGCGGAACCGGCACTCACCCTGCACACCGAGGTGCCCGCCACCGAGCCGGTCGTGGTGACGATCACGCTCTGATCCCCGGACCCGGCCGGGAAACGAAAAAGGGCTGCTCGCGCAGCCCTTTGCTTCTTCAGGAGGCGTCCCGGGATCAGAGGCTCTTCTCGCCCGAGGGGATCTGGCCCAGGCGCATGGCTTGCGCGGCCTGCGCGATCACGGCCTGGCGGCTGACGCTCGAGGGCTGCATCGCCAGCACGCGCGAGCCGGCCGGCTCCGGGTTGTAGTGGGCGACCGCCTGGACGGCCTCCGCGGCGACTTCGGCGCGGGTGCGCGTGCCGTGGAACTGGATGACGTTCTGGGAGCCATCGGCCTCGTCGGCGCGGGCCACGCCGGTGGCGGCGGCGGCAACGGCGAAGGCGGCGAGCAGGATCTTGCTGTTCATGATGCGGACCTTTCTTTCGATCGTGAGAGACATTTCTTGTCCGGTGGCCGCGGGGCTTTTCGTTCCCCGCATTCACCGTGTCTTCACTGTAGGTGCCGCTGTTTAGGTCAGCCTTAGCCCTTTATTAGCTGGGCATGAGCAATCAGGCGGCCGCCTCGACGCGCGCGATCAGGCCGCTGCGGTCCTCGCGGTTGCGCAGCGTGAGCAGCAGGCCGGCGCGCTGCGCGGCCGCCTTGGCGATCGCCAGCCCCAGCCCGCTGCCGTTGGTGCCGTTGCCCGGCACGCGGAAGAAGCGGTCGAACACCCGCGGCAGCATGTCCTGCGGGATGCCGGGCCCCGTGTCCACGACCTCCACCGCCACCCGACCCTGGTCCTGCAGCAGGCGCACGTCCACCACGCCGCCCTCAGGCGTGTAGCGCAGCGCGTTCTCGATCAGGTTGTCCAGCAGGCTGCGCAGGTCGCTGGCCGTGCACGCCAGCGGGATCGGGGTGTTGCCCTGCTGCGAGCTCACCAGGCCGAGGTCGATGTTGCGCTGGTCCGCCAGGCCGATCAGGGTGTTGACGCTCTCGCGCAGCTGGGCGCGCAGGTCCACGATCGCCGGGCCGTCGGCGCCCGCGCTTTCCTGCTTGGACAGGCGCAGCAGCTGGTCGACCAGGCGCTGGGCGCGGCGCACGCCGGCTTCCAGATGCGCGAAGCGCTGTTCGGCCGCGGGGCAGTTCATGTCGTTGCGCATGTTCTCCACCTGCAGGCCGATGGCCGCGATGGGCGTGCGCAGCTCGTGGGCCGCGTCCTGCACGAACCGGCGCTGCGTGGCGAAGGCGTCGCGCAGCCGGCGCAGCAGGCTGTTGAAGGAGGCGATCAGCGGGGTGAGCTCCTGCGGCACGTTGGCCACCGACAGCTCGGAGATGTTGTGCTCATCCTGCCGCGCGGCCTGCCGGCCGATGTCCTGCAGCGCGCGCGAGATCGCCCGCGCCACGCCCCACAGCACCAGCATCGACAGCGGCAGCATCAGCAGGAAGGGCGCGACCGCGGCGCCGGCCCGCTCCGCGGCCAGCTTGGCCCGGAAATCGAGGCTTTGCAGCACCTGCACGCCCTGCTTGTCGGCGCCGTGCGCCGGCAGGGTGTAGACGCGCCAGCGCTCGCCGTCGCCGGACACGTCGTGGAAGCCGGCGCCCGCCTGCAGCGGCAGGCGCAGCTGCGGCCAGGACGACGCCTGCAGCGCGCCGTCGGCCGCATAGGTCTGAACCACGTAGGAGCCCTTCTTGAGCACGCGCTCCGCGTTCAGCTGGGGCGGCGCGGGCATGGCCTTGCTGGTCAGGGCCTCGGCCAGGTCCTGCATCTGGTCGTCGAGGAAGGCGCCGACCATGTGCGAGTACGACCAGTAGGAGATGGCGGCGGAACAGGCGCCCACCACCAGGAACACGGGCACCAGCCACAGCATGAGCGCCCGCCGCAGCGAGCACATGGGCCCGTTGGGGAAGACGTGCCACCTCATGGCGCGGCTCCCGCGGCCACGGCCTGCGCCGGGCCGGCCACGCGCCAGCCCAGGCCGCGCACGTTGCGGATGGTGTCCGGCCCCAGCTTGCGGCGCATGCCGTGGATCAGGACGTCCACCGCGTTGCTGCTCACCTCCTCGCCCCAGCCGTAGATGCGGTTTTCCAGCTGCTCGCGCGAGAGGATCGCGCCCGGCCGCTCCAGCAGCGCGTGCAGCAGCGCGAACTCGCGCGCCGACAGCTGCGAGCGCTCGCCCTGCACCAGCACCTCGCGGGTGGTCAGGTCGAGCTGCACCGCGGTGTTGCCGATGACCGAATGGGCGCTGCCGTCGCGCCGGCGGATCACCGCGCGCATGCGCGCCAGCAGCTCGCGCAGCTCGTACGGCTTGAGCAGGTAGTCGTCGGCGCCCAGGTCCAGGCCCTCCACGCGGTCGTCGACGCCGTCGCGCGCCGTCAGCACCAGCACGGGCGTGGTGTCGCCGCGGCCGCGCGCGTGGCGCAGCACCTCCACGCCATCGCGTTTGGGCAGCCCCAGGTCCAGCAGCACGCAGGCGTAGTCGCCGTCGGCCCAGGCGCTCTGGGCGAGCAGGCCGTCCTTGACCCAGTCGACCGACCAGCCCTGGGCGGCGAGGCCTTCCTTCAGGCTGTGCCCGATCATCTCGTCGTCTTCGACCAGCAGGACGCGCATCCCGGTTCTCTCCATGCGGGGTAGGGGGCTGCAGTGCCTCCACAGGCACTGGCTTACCCGTGAAGGATAGGTGGGCTTTGTTAGAGCTGCGTTAGGCAGGGGATTGCCGCCGGGACCGGCGGGGGCGTTTTGGTTGAGATGATTCGAAATGTTGCGAAATTACCGCTCCCCATCCGTCAGCCCCGGCGTACCGCCCATCCCGGCAGGAAGCCTTTCAGGCGGGTTTTGGCCGCCATTTGCGCCAAAAACATCACTTTCTTCGGAATATCGGCCCGCTAACTCTTTGATTTCCCTGACACACCCGGTTGAGAAGGAGTCGGACAGCACCTACAGTTCACCCATACCAGCAACTAGGCAATATGCCTAGCTACCTAGTCCAACTGCTTACCGACTGTCGTTGAGGAGCTTCACATGAAATCTCTGAAATTTGCCCGTATCGCTGCTGTCGCGCTGGCCGCGGCGGCTTCCTCGGCGGCATTCGCCGCCGACTCCCAGAACCTGGCCGTGTCGGCCACGGTCGCCGGCACCTGCAAGCTGACCGCCGTCCCGGCCATGGGCTTCACCCTGGATCCCAGCGTGGGCGGCACCGGCACCGCCAGCTCCGCGGTGCAATACAAGTGCACCAAGGGCCTGTCGGCGGGCGCCTTCACCGTCGGCGCCGTTTCCAACGGCACCACCGGCTACAGCGGCACCCTGACCAACGCCGGCACCGACACGATCGCCTACTCGATCAACTGGACCAACCCGTCGGCCTTCACCGGCACCGGCTTCGGCTCGGGCAGCACGGCCAACACCGTGACGCTGAACGGCACGATCGCCGCCGCCGCCTACCAGAACGTGGCCGCCGGCACCTACAACGGCACGGTCGCCGTCACGATCGCCCCGTAAGCCACCAGGCTTGCTGCCAACGCGCCGTCCCGCGGGACGGCGCCTCCTTCTCCCACCTCACCGATGCTGCACCGAATGGGCCACGGCCTGGGCCGCCGCATGGGCGCGATTGCTGCCGCCCTGTTGCTGGCTGCCGGTGTCCCCGCCAGGGCGGACACCAGCCAGCTCGCGGTCTCCGCCGTCGTCCTGTCCAACAGCATCTGCCGCTTCCTCACGGGCCCGGCGACGCTGAACTTCGGCACCATCGACCCTTCCTCCGGCACCGCGGCCACCGCATCCACGACGATGCAATTCTGGTGCTGGGGTTTCGTGGGCACCACCACCTACTCGGTGCAGGCCGGCAACGGGCTCTACTCCCCGGGCGCGGGACTGCGGCGCGTTCGCCACACCACGTCGACCAGCGACTTCATGGCCTACACGCTGAACCTCTCGCCCGCTTCCGCCACGGTCGGACGGTTCGCGATCCAGACCGTCACGGTGAGCGGTTCCATCGCACCTACGGAATTCCAGAATGCCAGGGTGGGAGCCTATTCGGATACAGTCGTGATCAGCCTCGACCCCTGAGACCTCGCCGCAGCGAGGGCTGATCCCGTCATGAACCTGCCGTCCCTTGCCCGCATCGCCGGTCTGTGCCTCGTCGCAACCGCCGTTGCCGGCGCCGTGCCGCCTGCGCTGGGCGGCGAGTTCTCCGTGACTCCCATCAGCGTGGATCTGAAGCCCGGGGCCATGAGCGAGACCATCACGGTCACCAACCACGCCAAGGACAAGCTGCGGGTGAACATCCGCCTGATGCAGTGGACCCAGGACGCCCAGGGCAAGGACGTGTACACGGACAGCAACGACCTGGTCTACTTCCCGCGCCAGATGGACGTGGAGGGGGAAGCCAAGCGCCTGGTGCGCGTGGGCCTCAAGACCCCCGCCGGCACGATGGAACGCACCTATCGCCTGTTCATCGAGGAGCAACCCGAGGCCACCCCGGACCCCGCCCGTTCCCAGATCGCGTTCTATTTCCGCTTCGGCGTGCCCATCTTCGTCGCCCCGGCGGTGCCCAAGCCGCAGCCGGACGTGCCCGTCCCGACGCTCCAGGGCGGCAAGCTGTCGATCCCCGTCAAGAACACCGGCAACCAGCATTTCCGGCTGGTGAAGATCGCGATCAGCGACGCCGCCGGCTACCTGGAGGAGATCTCGGGCTGGTATTCGCTGGCCGGCACCGAACGCACCTACACGGCGACCCTCCCCCCCGACGTGTGCCGCAAGGCGGGCACGCTCGACGTATCGCTCGTGGGCGAGGGTTTCCGACTGGACCGCAAAGTGAATGTGGATCCTGCGAGCTGCTCGTGATCCCGGCCCCCTCCGCGGCGTCCTGACGCCGCCTCCCCGCCGTTCCCGCCGCAGCGGGAACGGCCCCCGCGCCTTCTCCCGCGCCCTGCTGGCCACCTGCTGCCTGCTGGCGCTGCGCCTGCCCTTGCCGGCGCAGGCGCAGCCCGCGGCACCCGCCGGCAACGCCGCCGCGCCGGCGCCGGCGCAAGCCGACGAACTGATCCTCACCGTGACGGTCAACGGCGTGGCGCGCGGGGAGTACACGCTGCTGCGCCAACCCGGGGGCGACTTCTGGGTGCGCGGCGAGGACCTGCCCCGCCTGAAGCTGGAGCCGCTGGCGCCGGCTCGCCGCACGATCGGCAAGGACACCTACTACTCCATGCAGGCGCTGGGCGCGAGCGGGGTGCAGTACAACGAGGCGGAACTCGCACTGGCCGTGCAGTTCCCGACCGCCCGGCTCGAAGGCACCGTCATCGACCTGGCGGCGCCGCCGACCCCGGCCGTCCCGACCGAGCCGCGCACGAGCCTGATCCTCAGCTACCGGCTGGCCGCCACCAACCCCGGCCAGGGCCAATCCACGCAGATCGGGCTGGACACCGACGCCAACCTGCGCCTCGGCCCCCTGCTGCTGCGGCAGACCGCGCGGGTGGCCACCGGGACCCAGTTCAACGGCTTCACCCGCGGGACCAGCCAGCTGATCTGGGACAACCGGGCGGACGCCCAGCGCTTCACGGCGGGTGACGTGGTGTCGAACGCGGGCCAGTACGGCGTGGCGATGACGGGTGCCGGACTGATGGTCACCAAGCTGTACGACATGCGGCCCGACCTGATCAAGCAGCCCACCGCGACCCTGCGCGCGGCGACGCCCGTGCCGGCCCAGGTCGAGGTGTCGGTGGACGGAAACACCATCTACCGGGGCAGCGTGGGGCCGGGCCCGATCACGCTGGACAACCTGCTGCTGTACGGCGGCACCCGCAACGTGCAGGTGACCGTGACGGACGCCTCCGGCCACCGCGAGGTGATCACCCAGCCCATCCTGTTCACCGACTACGTGCTGGCCCAGGGCTTCCACGAATACAACTACTTCGTGGGCCGGCGCTCGGAGCTCGGGCTGGACAACGCCTGGCACTACAAGGAGATGGCCTGGCAGGGCTACCACCGCTACGGCGTGACGGACTCGCTCACGGTGGGTGCGGGCGGCGAGGGCAATCCGGACTTCACCACCCTGGGCGGCGGCATCACCCTGCGCAGCGACCGCCTGGGGCTCGTCTCGCTGGACCTGATCGCCAACCACGACCGGGTGGCCCGCACCACGGCCGGCGGCTGGGCCACGCGCTACAGCTACATCACCCCCCACTGGTCGATGCAGCTGGGACGGCGCCAGTTCGAGCCGGGCTTCCGCACCTTCCTCACTTCGCCGACCAACCCCTTCCTGCGCAGCGAGACCCGGGCCGGCGCCTCCGTGCAGCTGTGGCAGTCCACGCTCTCGGCCGACTGGGTGCGCAGCGAGGACGCGCTGGGCCGCACCGACACGGGCATCCTGCGGCTCGCCGCCAACGTCACCCGGCACGCGACGCTCAGCGGCGAACTGCAGAACACGCGCAATCCCGACGGCAGCCGGGACTGGTCGGCCTACGTGTTCCTGCGCTACGACCTGGACCGCGACCGCTGGATGGGCGCCACCGTGCGCTCCAGCCCCGGCGACCGGGGGCTCGACCTGGAGACCGGCAAGAACCTCGTGCAGGGCGAGGGTGTGGGCTACCGCATCGGCACCAGCAATGACCAGCGCAGCGCCGGCGGCGACAGTGGCTACGCCTTCGCCACGGCCAAATGGAACCTGCGGCCCCTGTCGCTGGAGTTCCTGGGCACCTCCGCCACGCAGGGCGGCAACGCGAGCTACACGGAAGTCGCGGCCAGCGGCGCCGTGGTGGCGGTCGACGGCTTCTGGGGCCTGACCCGGCAGGTGAACGACAGCTTCGCCCTGGCGCGGCTCGGCGTCCCGCAGCCCGGCGTGCAGGTGCTCCTGAACAACCAGGTCGAAGGCGTCACCGACGACCGCGGCCTGCTGTTCATCCCCGACGTCGGCGCCTTCGGCAACCAGGACATCTCGATCAACGACCGGCAGGTCGGCATGCAGTACGAGCTGGCCGCGCGCCGCCAGACCATCTCGCCGGCCTACCGCAGCGGCAACGTGGTGGACTTCGGAGGCAAGAAGCTGAGCGCGGTGGCGGGCATGGCCTGGGAGCTCGCCGACGGACGGCGTACACCCATCGCCTCGCGGGCTTGGACCCTCAGCGGACCCGCCGGTACCCTGAAGGTGGAAACCAGCAACACGGGCGACTTCTACCTGGAGAACGCGCAGCCCGGCACCTACACCGGATCGCTGCAGATCGGACGGCGGGTTTATGCTTGCCGCGTGACCGTCCCGGAGTTCCCGGAACCGGTGCTGGAACTGAAGGAAGGGATCGTCTGTGAATAGGCGCCTGCTCACCTGGTTGGTGGCGCTGCTGGCCGCCGGCCCGGCCCTCGCGGCCACCACCTGCCGGATCAGCTCGAACGGCGGCATGGCCTTCGGCGGCTACGACGTGCTGTCCTCGGCGCCCGACGACTCGATCGCCACCGTCGCGGCCCTGTGCACGCGCAATGGCGGCGCCCGGAACGTGACCATCACCCTCCAGCTGAACCAGGGCTCCAACGGCACCTCCGTGAGCGCGCGGCGCATGCGGAACCTCGGCCCCGCCGGCGGCTTCCTGAACTACAACCTGTTCCGCGACTCCGCGCGCAGCGCCATCTGGGGCTTCAGCACCGGGGTGGACACGATGTCGCTGAGCCTCACCATCCCCAACCGCGGCAGCAGCACCGCCACCTTCACCATCTACGGCCGCATCCCCGCGCTGCAGGACGTGGCCGTGGGCAGCTACACCGACTCGGTCACCGTCACCGTCACGCCCTGAGCGGCGGCCGGCGCGCTCAGACCGCGCCGGGCGGCAGCCCCGTGGGCACATCGGCCGGCGCGGGCCCCTCGCCGAACTCGTTGGGCCCGGTGCTGGGCAGGGTGAGCCAGTACAGCACCAGGATGAACCCGAGGATCGGGATCAGCCCGACCAGCTGGAACCAGCCGCTCTTGCCCACGTCGTGCAGGCGGCGCGCGCTGACGGCCAGGCCCGGCAGCAGCAACCCCAGGTTGACCAGCAGGGCGAGCAGGGGCACGTGCAGCAAGCCCAGCACCAGCGAGGCCAGGAACCAGGCCAGCATGAAGTACCAGAACTCCGACCGGCCGGCGCGGCCGCCGAAGTCGGCGTACTTGTCGCGCAGGCAGCGGATGACCGCTTGCTTGAGATCCATGCAACCCTCCGTCGTTTGGCGTCGCCATGATACGGAGGGGGCCGCGGAAGGCAACCCGCGGCGGTGCGGCCGGCTTCAGGGCTCGGCGCTCCAGTCCTCGTCCTCGCGCAGCAGGGCGCGCAGGTGCAGCAGGGCTTGCTTGTGGATCTGGGAGATGCGGCCCCGGGGTGAGCCGCATGGGGTCGGCCACCGCGTCGAAGGGGAGCTCCTGCAGGTAGTGGCTGCGCACGACGAGCTTTTCCTGCGGCGGAAGACCGTCGATGGCGTGCAGCAGGCGCTCGCGCAGCTGTCTCAGGGCCACCGTGCGGCAGAAGGGCTGCACGCATTTGTCATCGCTCTCGACCATGCCGGTGCCTTCCAGCATCCAGCAGATGGCCAACCCGATGCCCACGTCGGACACGATCCGCAGGAGCTGCTCGGGGTCGTCAGGGATCCTGCCCTGCGGATGCAGACCGGCCTGTTCGGTGAGGTCTTGCAGGCGTTCCTTGCGCAGTCGCTGGCGCTTGGCGATCTGCCGTGGCCTCTCGTTCAGCCGCTCGATCCCGCTCAGGATGAATCCGTGCATGCGCCGGGCGGCGAAGGTGCGGAACTGCACGCCCCGCGCCGGGTCGTAGCGGTCGAGCGCCGCAAGCATGCCGACCGAAGCGTACTGCAGGAAGTCCTCGAACTCCACCTCGTTGGAAAAGCGCTTCGCGTAATAGGTGGCCGCCACGACCCGGGCGTAGGGCAGGTGCAGTTCGAGCAGTTGCTCTCGCGCCGCGGCATCTCCGCTCTCCCGCCGACGCTGCCAGAGTGCGGCTTCGCTCGCCGTTGCCGATGCGACCGGTTCCATGGCCTCAGTGGAAGGACCCGACCAGTGCCTTGAGCACGAGCGTCCAGCCGTCGACCAGCACGAATACGAGCACCTTCAACGGCAAGGCCACCGTCGACGGTGGCAACACGTCCACCCCTTGAAATGAAGGTCGGGATGCGCTCCATGGGATGTGCGATCCATTCAGCCGGCATTCACGCATAGGCGTTCAGGCTGGTCTCCACATCAACCCCGCCACGAGGTGCCCCATGCAATCCGAACGCCGCCCCGAGCTCCCCGCCGCTGGCCGCCCTGCCCGCCGCGCCTGGGCCTTCGACGTGCTGCCGGACGGCCCCCGCTGGCAGCGTGACGGCATCCGGAACGGCCGTTCCTGAGGGATACCGCACACGGCTGAACGGATCTTCACATTCGTTCAGCTTGCGTTCACGCAACGGGGCCTAAAGTACACCCCATGAACACCAGGAGTCCTTCCATGCAACGCTTCGCTCTCATCGCCCTCCTCGCCGGCAGCGCCGCCGCCGCCCACGCGCAGGTGCCGATGCCGGCACAGGCCCCGACCTTCGTCGACCGCGCCCGGGTGCAGGAGGTGCAACCGCAATATGAAATCGTGCAGGTGCCGCGCCAGCAGTGCACCACCCAGCTGGTGCAGGACCCGGCCCCGGCGCCCACGCCCGCCAGCGGCTACGCCGGCACCATCATCGGCGGCCTCGCCGGCGGCCTGCTGGGCCATCAGGTGGGCGGCGGCAACGGCAAGACGGCGGCCACCGCGGCCGGCGCCGTGATCGGCGCGCTGACCGGCCAGCACATCGCCAACAGCAATGCCGAACCCACCGCGCCGCCGCCCCCGCGCGAGGTGCAGAACTGCCAGACCGTGTACGAGCAGCAGCAGCGCGCCAACGGCTACCGCGTGACCTACGAGTACCGCGGCAACCAGTACGTGACCGTGCTGCCCCAGCGCCCGGGCGCCAGCATCCCGGTGCGCGTGTCGGTGACGCCGCTGGAAGAAGGCCAGTACCATCCCGCCAACTGAACCCGAACCAGCGAGTCCGCACGCCGTGAAAGCCCTGCGCATCGTCCTCGTCGCCGCCCTGGTGGCCGCCACCGGCCTGCCCGCCTGGGCGGACGTCAGCCGCGACGAGGCCGCCGCCGTGGCCCAGCGCCAGACCGGCGGGCGCGTGCTGGCCGTGGAGCGCGCCGAGGCGGGCGGCCGTCCGGCGTGGCGGGTCAAGGTCGTCACGCCGCGCGGCGAGGTGCGCGTGGTCCTGGTGGACGTGGCCACCGGGCAGCCGCGCTAGGGCGGCGCCCCGATGCGCCTGCTGCTGGTCGAGGACGACGCCGCCCTGCGGCTGCCGCTGGCGCGCCAGCTGGAGGCCGAAGGCTACCGCGTCGACCAGGCCAAGGACGGCGAGGAAGGCCTCTACCTCGCGCAGGAGTTCCCCTTCGACCTGGCGATCGTCGACCTGGGCCTGCCCAGGCTCAATGGCCTGACCATCGTGCAGCGGCTGCGCGCCGCCGGCAGCACGCTGCCGCTGCTGATCCTCACCGCGCGCAGCAGCTGGCAGGACAAGGTGAGCGGCCTGGAGGCCGGCGCCGACGACTACCTCACCAAGCCCTTCGAATACCCCGAGCTGGCCGCGCGCGTGAAGGCGCTGCTGCGCCGCTCGCTCAAGGCCGCGGGCGACCAGCTGGCGCTGGGGCCGCTCACCATCGACTTCTCGGCCCAGGCGGTGCAGCTGGCAGGCGAGCCGCTGGAGCTCACCGCCTACGAGTACCGCCTGCTCGAATACCTGGTGCGCGAGCGCGCCCGGGTGGTGACCAAGTCCGAGCTGGCGGACTACCTGTACCCGCACGGCGAGGACCGCGACAGCAACGTGCTGGAGGTGCTGATCGGCCGCCTGCGCCGCAAGCTCGACCCCGACGGCGCGCTGGCGCCGATCGAGACGGTGCGCGGCCGCGGCTACCGCTTCGCGCTGGCATGAAGCCCCGCTACTCCATCCGCGCGCGCCTGCTGCTGGGCGCCGCGCTGGTGCTGGTGGCTTTCATGGCGGGCGCGGGTTTCGCGCTGGAGCGCGCCCATGCCGACAGCGTGCGCGACCAGCACTTCAGCCGCTTGCAGGGCACCGTCTACCTGCTGCTCGCGCGCGCCGAGCTGGACGACAGCGGCGCGCTGGTGATGCCGCCCAGCCTGTCCGAGCCGCGCCTGTCGCTGCCGCAGTCGGGCCTGTACGCCAGCATCTCCAACCCCAAGCGGCAGCAGCAATGGACCTCGCCTTCCGCCGTCGGCGTGCATCCGCCCTTCGTGCGCGACGGCATCGCGCCGGGCGAGTGGCGCTACGCCACGCTGCCCGGCAGCCCGCGCGGCTACCTGGCGGTGAGCTACGCGGTGAACTGGGCCACCGGCGCCAGCTCGGCCCCGCTGGTGCTGTCGGTGCTGGAGGACCGGCGCGAGTACGACCGCGAAGTCGCGGTGTTCGCGCGCACGCTGTGGACCTGGCTGGGCGGCGCCGCGGTGCTGCTGCTGGTGGCGCAGCTCCTGCTGCTGCAGTGGGCGGCGGGGCCGCTGGCGCGGGTGGTGGCGCAGGTGCGCCGGATCGAGGCCGGCGAACAGGAACGCATCGAGGGCCGCTACCCGGCGGAGATCCAGCCGCTGGCCGACAACCTCAACACGCTGATCCGGCAGGAGCGCGAGCGGCAGGTCCGCTACAAGGAGGCGCTGAGCTTCCTGGCGCACAGCCTGAAGACGCCGCTGGCGGTGCTGCGCAATGCGCTGGCCGAGCCGCGGCAGCTGCCCGACACGGTGCGCGAGCAGGTCGCCCGCATGGACGACATCGTGCAGCACCAGCTGGGGCGCGCGCGCGCCGGCGGCGCCACCCGCTTCGCCCCGCCCGTGCTGCTGCCCACCGTCCTCGACCGCGTGCGCGATGCCCTGCGCAAGGTGTACGCGGACAAGGGCCTGGCGATCGCGACCGACTGCGCGCCCGACCTCACCTGGCGCATCGACGAAGGCGACCTGTTCGAGATCCTGGGCAACGTGATGGACAACGCCGCCAAGTGGGCGCGCACGCGGGTGAGCGCGCGCGCCTGGCGCGAGGGCGGCCGCCTGCACCTGCGGGTGGAGGACGACGGCCCCGGCTTCAGCGACACCGAGTCGGTGCGGCAGATCCACGTGCGCGGCGACGAGCGCGTGCCGGGCCACGGCGTGGGCCTGGCCGTGGTCGACGACCTGGTGGCCAGCCACCACGGCGAGCTGAAGCTCTCGCGCGGGCCGCTGGGCGGCGCGCTGGTGGAGATCGTGCTGCCCGCGGCCTGATCGTTCAGGCCGTGCGCACCGTGCCGTCGCCGTGCGGCGCCGCCGCGAAGGCCGGCCAGGCTTCCGCCCGCCGGCTGAAGGCCGCCAGCTGCGGATGCTCCACGGCCGGCGCCGAGTTCGGCACCATCTCCTGCACGAACTTCCACGCCACGGCGGTGCTCACCCAGCCTTGCGTGAGCGCGGCTTCGCCGGCCGGAGCGGTGCGGCGCGCCAGCTCGCCCTCCAGCGCGCGGCAGGCGGCGGCCAGCTGCGCGTCGACGCGCTCCAGCCAGGGGGCGTGCTGCTTGTCGGCCGGCCGCAGGTGGTGCTCGTAGACGATCTGCACGGCCTTCTCGCAGGCGGCAAGCGCCAGCCCGGTGAGCCGCAAGTCCTGCTCCAGCGCCGCGGGGTCCTGCGGGTCCAGGGTGCGCGGCCGCGCCAGGGCCTGCGCGTACTGCAGGATCAGCGTCGAATCCATCAGCACCGTGCCGCTGTCGCACACCAGCGTCGGCGCCTTCACCACCGGGTTCACGTGCCGGAACGCATCGAGATGGCGGAACACCGACAGCGACTGGTGCTCGAAGCGCAGGCCGAGCAGTTGCAGCGACACCGCGACGCGGCGCACATAGGGGGAGTCGAGCATGCCGATCAGTTTCATGGGGGCCTCCGGGGTCCATTGTGCGCACGCGGCGGCACCCCGGCGCCGGCGAGCGCGAAAACCCGGTAAGGTCACGCCCATGGACGCATCCCGCACCCAGCCCCTGATCGAGCTGCTGAGGCAGCAGGAAATGGCCGCCCTGGGCACCTTGCGCCAGGGCGATCCCTTCGTCTCCATGGTGCCCTACGCCCTGCTGCCGGACGGCGCCGTGGTGATCCACGTGAGCCGGCTGGCCACCCACACGCGCGACATGGAGCAGCACCCGGGCGTGAGCCTGCTGGTGATGGCCGATCGCCGCCCGGAGGTGCCGGCCCAGGCCCTGCCCCGCGCCACGCTGCAGGGCGAGGCGCGGCCCTGCCCGCCCGAGGCGCCGGAGCATGCCGCCGCGCGCGCGGCCTACCTGGCGCGCTTCCCGGACAGCGAGCCGATATTCGGCTTCTCGGACTTCAGCCTGTTCCTGGTGCGGCCGCGCGCCGTGCGCTTCGTCGGCGGCTTCGCGCAGGCCTGGTCGATCACCGGCGACGGCTACGCGCAGGCCTTGGCGGCGGCAGCGCCTGCCTGAGCCGCGGCTCCCCAGCAAGCTTCCCCTCTTGACGGCCGGCGCGCACGGCCCAGAATGTCCGCCAGGGAGTCGTGCAGCAAAGCTGCCTCGTACGCCCCGGCCCGGCCGGAGGCTGGAGTTCGTCGATGTTGTTCAAGTGGCTGAAGCGTCGCTCCGAGCCCGCGCCCGCCTCGAAGCCGCGGCGTCCCGCGCCGGGGTCTTCTTCCCGCCCTGCGGCCTCGCGGTCTTCCGCGCCGAATTTCGAGCCCACCGAGCCGGCCGGCCTGCCCGAGGTCGTGGGCGAGGGCAACACCCATGCCGACTGGAGCGCCTGGGAGGACTCCGTGGCGGCGCTGGACAGCCAGTTGCCCGGCGCCTCCGCCCACGACCGCATCCGCGTGCGGGACACCACCCCCAGCCAGCTCGAAGAACAGGACCCGTTCGAGGCCGTCCGGCTGAAGAACCGGGGCAAGAAGTAGCGCCCGGCGGCCTCAGGTCGCCGGCATCCACGCCCCCTTGAACAGCACCGGGCCCGTCGGTCCGCTGCCGGCCGGCGCCCCTCCCTTGGGCTCCAGGCTGATCGCCAGCGCCGGCACCTGCCGCAGCTGGCCTTCGGCGGCGGTCAGCGTGACCTTGGCGCCGTCGCCCAGCACCCCCAGCGAACGCGGACCGCCCGAGGGCGGCAGCGCCCACAGCTGCAGCGACCGGTCCGGCTGCTCGCGGAAGCTGCCCAGGCGCTTGAGCGTCAGCGTGCCGTGGCGCGCATCGAAGGTGACCAGCATGGCCGGCGCCGACCGGTCGTCCTGCAGCATGCCCACGTAGCGGATCTCCGGCGCGGCGCGCACCTGGGAGAGCTGCGAGCCGAGGTAGCCGGCCAGGGTGAAGGCCATCACCGCGGCGAAACCGCCCGCCAGCGCCGTCGCGCGCCAGAAGCGGGGGCGCACCGCGGGCGGGCGCGCGGCCTGCGGCGCCTCGGCGCGCAGCGCGATGGCGATGCGCTTCCAGACGTTGGGGCTCGGTGCCTCGCCGGGCTGCAGCTCGGTCATCGCTGCCAGCCGCTCCTGCCAGACCAGCGCGGTGGCACGCAGCCCCGGGCTCTGCCGGGCCAGGGCTTCGAAGCGGCGCCGGGCGCCGCCGCGCAGGCTGCCGAGGGCGTAGGCGGCCGCCAGGCGGTCCGCGAGTTCGGGATGGCGCATCGGGTTCATGGGGCCTCCCTCAGGCGAAACGGGCCATGCAGCCGCGCAGCTGCTCGATGCCGCGGCGGATCCAGCTCTTCACGGTGCCCAGCGGCAGCCGCAGCTGCTGCGCGAGCTCGCCGTGGCTCAGGTCGCGCAGGTAGGCCAGGCTCACCACCTCCCGCTGGCGTGCCTCCAGCTGGCGCAGGCATTCGTGCAGCGCCCAGGCGGACTCGCTCGCCTGCCGGGTGTCCATGGGGTTGGCCCCGTCGCCGGGCAGCGTTTCCGCCAGGCTGTCGTCCAGTTCGACGGCCACGTCCGCGCGCTCGCTGGCGCGCCGGCGCAGGAAGTCCAGCGCCCGGCTGCGCACGATGAGGCCCAGCCAGGCCAGCGGCGGGCTGAGCGCGCTGCGATAGCTGCCGGCCACGCGCCAGACGTTCAGGTAGGCCTCCTGCAGCACGTCCTCGGCCCATTCGCGCTTGCCCACCACGCGCAGCGCCAGCCCGTACATCTTGGAGCAGGTGTGGTCGTAGAAGGCCTGGAAGGCCTGTTCGCGTGCGGGCAGCGGCAGCGCCGCGGCGGCCACGCGTTCCAGCAGCTCGATCAATCGCAGGTCGTCGGGGGAGTCCATCCCCCGAAGCTACGCGACAAACCCGCCGGCGGATGCAAACCCGGACGCGGCCCGGGGACTTGCGCATCCTGGCGTCGCCGGCCCGCGTATCCGGGAGGTCGCATCCGCGGCGCCCATTCCAGGAGATCACCATGACCACCGCAGCTTCCACCCGTCGCACCTTCCTCGGCTCCTCCGGCGTGCTGTCCGCCACCGCCGTCGCCCTGCTCGCCGGCCGTCCCGCGCTGGCGCAGGGGATGGCGGGCGATCCGGCCAAGGATGCCGGCATCCTCAACGTCGCCCTGGCGCTGGAGCACGAGGCGATCAACGCCTACCAGCTGGGCGCCGGCAGCGGCCTGCTGACCAAGCCGGTGCTGGCGGTCGCCCTGCAGTTCCAGGGCCACCACAAGGGCCACCGCGATGCGCTGACCGCCACCATCCGCAAGCTGGGCGGCCAGCCGGTGGCCGAACTGAAGCCCGAGGACTACGCCCGCGCGCTCGACGCCCAGGCCTTGAAGAGCCAGGCCGACGTGCTGGCGCTGGCCGCGCGCCTGGAGCTCGGGGCGACCAACGCCTACCTCGGTGTGATCCCGTCCTTCGCCAGCCACGACCTCGCCCAGGTGGCCGGCCGCCTGGCGGCCGACGAGACCATGCACTACACGGCGCTCACCGAGGTGCTGGGCCGGCCGCTGCCGGCGGCGGCCCTGAGCTTCGGCGCCTGAGCCGCGCCGTTCAGCGCCGGGCGAAGGGCGGCTGGTCGAAGTGGGCCACGCGCGTGGCCCGGCCGGCGATGCACACCTCGCGGAACTGGTACAGCAGCGCGGCGGTCGGCGCGGCGATCCAGCTGCGGCCCACGGGCATGCGCAGGATCGGCCGCCCGGGCTCCTCGGGCGGGTCCAGCAGCGGCGCGTCGGCGCGCATGAATTCGCCCACCGGGATGCGGTGCACGCTGGCCACTTCGGCCGCATGGGGACGCAACTGCGCGGCGGCGCCGGCCCAGACCACCACCGGCGTGATGACGAAGCCCGAGCGGGTCGCGTAGTCGTCCAGCGTGCCGAGCACGGCGGACTCGGGCAGCTGCAGTCCCAGCTCCTCGGCCAGTTCGCGCAGCGCCGCCTGCTGCGGGGATTCGCCGGGATCGATGCCTCCGCCCGGCAAGGCCCACTGGCCGGCGTGCCGGTGGAGGCTGGCGGCGCGCCGCGTGAGCAGCAAGGCGCTGCTGCGGCTCCAGCCCGCTGGCGCGGCGATGCCGGCCAGGTCCGCGCCGCCGCCCTCCTCGGCCAGGGCGAGCGCGACGGCCGCGGCCCGGTGCGTCCCTGGCGGCAGCCGCCGGGCCTCGAAGGCAGCGAGCCGGCGGCGCACCGCCTCGCGCAGCGTTTCGTCCAGCAGCGGGCCTTGCATCGGCCCACGTTAGCACAGGGCCGCGGCGCTCACTCCTCCAGCGGCACCGCGGGCCGGATCGCTTCCAGCGTCGCGGCATCGACGGCGATCTGCCGCACGTCGGCCTCCGGGGCGGTGGGCGACTCTTCCCGCACCGTGACGTCGCGGATGCCGAAGCGTGCCATGTCCTCGGGCGAGAGCGAGTAGAACTCGTCGACGGCGTAGGGCGGGATCTTGCCGAACCAGCAGACGAAACCATCCACGCCGATGCGGCGGTAGAAGGCCTCCTCCCGGCGCGCGAGGGCGCGCGCCTGCGCCAGGTCGGCGTCGCTCCAGTGCTCCTCGCCACGCTGCGCGCGGTACAGCACGTGGGCCATGTTGCCGTGCCAGCCCACCGCGAGAGGACCCGAGAGCCGCTTGTGCCGGCCGGCGGGGAAGACGTAGTTGGCGCAGGAGGACAGGCAGGCCCGGTCCACCTCGACGTCGAGCCCGCGCCGGGCCACAGCTTCGCCCACGTCCAGCGCCGGCGCCACCAGGCCGCCCAGGGAATGGATCACAAGTCGGCGGATGGCCGGGTCCTGCTCCAGCAGGCGCTGGAAGGCCTGCGCCGAGGCGGCGTCGATGCGCCCGTCGAACACGATGGCCTCACCGGACTCGCGCACGCTCGCCGAGCCGTTCGGCTGCGCCGCCGCGGTCCCGGCGGCCGCCAGCGCCACGGCGAAGGCAGCGCCGCGCCAGGCCGGTGTCACGCCGCCCGGCCGGCGCGCAGGCGCCGCAGCAGTCCGGCGGTGGAGCCGTCGAGCCCCGCGGTGTCGCCGGACGCCAGCCGCTGCGCGAGGTCGCCCGCCAGCACCTTGCCCAGCTCCACGCCCCACTGGTCGAAGCTGTCGATGCCCCAGACCGCACCGCTGGTGAACACGCGGTGTTCGTACAGCGCGATCAGCGCGCCCAGCGAGGCCGGATCCAGCGTTTCCAGGACGAAGAAGCTGCTGGGGCGATTGCCGGGGAAGTTGCGGTGGCCGCCGGCGTCGGCCCGGCCCTGCATGAGGGCCTGCGCCTGCGCGAGCGCGTTGGCAAGCAGCAGGTCGTGGTGGCCCGGCAGCGCATGCGCGGCCTGCCGCACCGCGAAGAACTCCACCGGCACGCGGTCGGTCCCCTGGTGCAGCATCTGGAAGTAGGCGTGCTGGCCGTTGGTGCCCGGTTCGCCCCACAGCACGGGCGAGGTGCCGAAGGCGAGCGGCCGGCCGTGGGCGTCGACGCTCTTGCCGTTGCTTTCCATCTCCAGCTGCTGCAGGTAGGCTGGCAGCCGGCGCAGCGCGCTGTGGTAGGGCGCGATGCTGCGGCTGGAGAAGCCGTGGAAGTCGCGGTACCAGACGTCCAGCAGGCCCAGGCGCACCGGCAGGTTGCGCTCCAGCGGCTCGAGGCGGAAATGCAGGTCCATCGCGTGGGCGCCGGCCAGCAGCTCGCGGAAGCGCTGCGCGCCGACCGCGATGGCGAGCGGCAGGCCGATGGCCGACCACAGCGAGTAGCGACCGCCCACCCAGTCCCAGAAGCCGAAGGTGGTGGCGACGCCGAACTCGCGCGCGGCCTCCACGTTGGTGGTCAGCGCGGCGAAGTGGCGCGCGACGTCCCGCCCGCCTTGCCGCTGGAACCAGGCGCGGGCCGAGCGCGCGTTGGTCATGGTCTCCAGCGTGGTGAAGGTCTTGGACGCCACCAGGAACAGCGTGCCCTCGGGCCGCACGCGCTGCAGCACCGCGTCCAGCTCGTGGCCGTCGACGTTGGAGACGAAGTGGAAGCGCTGGGCCGGCTTGCGGAACGCGTCGAGCGCCGCGACCGCCATCTGCGGCCCGAGATCGGAACCGCCGATGCCGATGTTCACCACGTCGGTGATCGCCGCGTCGGCGCGCACTCGCTCGGCGTAGGCGAGCATGGCGTCCAGCGTCTCGTGCACGGCCACCGAGTCCGCATCGCCCGCGTCGCGCGGGGCGCGCAGCAGCCAGTGCTTGACCGCGCGCTGCTCGGTGTTGTTGATGCGCTCGCCCGCGAACATGGCATCGCGCCACGCCTCGACCCCAGTCTCGCGCGCGAGCGAGAACAGCGCCTGCTCGGTCGCGGCGTCGATGAGGTTCTTGGACAGGTCAGCGAAGAGGTGCGGCGCCGGCTGGCTGAAGCGCTCGAAGCGGCCGGCGTCTTGCGCGAAGGCCTGGCGCAGGTCGAACGCAGCGCCTTCGGACCGGAAGCGTTCCTGCAGCCGGCGCCAGGCCAGCGTCTCGTCGCAGCGCGGCCGTGCGGCGCTCATGCCTGCAGCAGCTTCTCGAGCTTCACCGCATCCGCGGCGAAGGCACGGATGCCCTCGGCCAGCTTTTCCGTGGCCATGGCGTCCTCGTTCAGGGCCCAGCGGAAGCCGATCTCGTCGTACTGCACGCGCCGCACCTCCGCGGCCTTGGCCTGCTGCGGGTCGAGGGCGCGCGGCACCGGCGCCTCGGACTGGCGCAGCTCGCCCATCAGCTCGGGGCTGATGGTGAGCAGGTCGCAGCCGGCCAGGGCGAGGATCTGGCCGGTGTTGCGGAAGCTCGCGCCCATCACCTCGGTGGCGATGCCGAAATGCTTGTAGTACTGGTAGATCTGGCGCACGGACTTCACGCCCGGGTCGTTGGCGCCGGCGTTCGCCGCCTCGTCCCAGGACGCGCCCGCGCTCTTCTTGTACCAGTCGTAGATGCGGCCCACGAAGGGCGAGATCAGCTGCACGCCTGCATCGGCGCAGGCCACGGCCTGGCAGAAAGAGAACAGCAGCGTGAGGTTGGTGTTGATGCCGCGCTTCTGAAGGCGCTTCGCGGCCTGGATGCCTTCCCAGGTGGAGGCCACCTTGATCAGCACGCGGTCCACGGGCACGCCCTCGGCCTGGTACAGCTCGATGAGGCGCTCGGCGCGCGTGTACGTGGCCTCCGTGTCGAAGCTCAGGCGCGCGTCCACCTCGGTGGACACCCGGCCGGGGATCAGCCCCAGGATCTCGGTGCCGAAGCGCACGATCAGCCGGTCCATCACCTCGTCGAGGGGGCGGCCCCGGAAGCGCTGCATCGTCTCGCGCAGCAGGGGCGCGTACTCGGGCTTCTGCGCGGCCTTGAGGATGAGCGAGGGATTGGTGGTCGCGTCCCGCGGCTGGTACTGGGCGATCTGCCGGAAGTCGCCGGTGTCGGCGACGACGGTGGTGAACTGCTTGAGGGCATCCAGTTGGTTCATGCGCGCATTATGGTCCGCGACCGGATCGCCGTGGCGGATCCGGCGCGCGGCGAAGGGCTTCTGTGGTGCAGTAACGAAATTACCAGCCACTTGTTGTATTGGATCGAATACGAACCCCCATTTCATTGAAACTAAGTTACATTAGGCCACTCCTTCCGCGCCCGACCTTCCCATGAGCTTCGACCTCGTCCTGTTCGGCGGCACCGGCGACCTCGCCTGGCGCAAGCTGATGCCCGCGCTGTTCCAGGCCTTCCGCCACGGCACCCTGCCCGAGGGCGGCCGCATCATCGGCGTCGCCCGCGACGACCTGGGCGATGCGCAATACCGCGAGCTGATCCGCTCGCGCTTCGACCACGTCGAGCTGGCCAAGCGTCCCACCCCGGAAGAGTTCGACCGCTTCGCCGGCCTGCTGCACTTCGTGCGCCTGGACCTGTCGCAGCCGGACGATTACCGGCGCCTCGCCGAGGTGCTGCACGAGCGCCGCGCCGACACGGTGGTGATGTACCTCGCCACCGCGCCGGACCTGTTCACGACCGTGTGCCAGCAGCTCGCCGCGGCCGGCCTGAACCGGCCCAACACCAGGCTGGTCCTGGAGAAGCCGCTGGGGCACGACCTCGCGTCGAACCGCGAGATCAACGACACCGTGCGGCGCGTGCTGACCGAGCGGCAGATCTTCCGCATCGACCACTACCTGGGCAAGCCGGCGGTGCAGAACCTGTTCGCCATGCGCTTCGGCAATGCCCTGTTCGAGCCGGTCTGGCGGCGCGAGCACGTCTCCAGCATCCAGATCACCATCGCCGAGGACCTCGGGGCAGAAAAGCGCGGCGCCTTCTACGACAAGACCGGCGCCCTGCGCGACATGGTGCAGAACCACGCGCTGCAGCTGCTGTGCGCGCTGGCGATGGAGCCGCCGATCAATGCCCACGCCGATGCGATCCGCGACGAGAAGCTGAAGGTGCTGCGCTCGCTCAAGCGCTGGACGCCGGAGACGCTGGAGCAGCACGTGGTGCGCGGCCAGTACGCCGCCGGCACGGTCGGCGGGCAGACCGTGCCCGGCTACCGCGAGGAGGCCGGCGTGGCCGCGGACAGCCGCACCGAGACCTTCGTCGCGCTGCGCGCCGAGATCGCCAACTGGCGCTGGGCCGGCGTGCCCTTCTACATCCGCACCGGCAAGCGGCTCGCCTCGCGCGAGGCGCACATCGTGGTCAACTTCCGCGAGG
Source organism: Burkholderiales bacterium (assembly GCA_028868995.1). GTDB lineage: Bacteria > Pseudomonadota > Gammaproteobacteria > Burkholderiales > Burkholderiaceae_C > Ramlibacter. The sequence continues at coordinate 58,715 of JAGWTH010000019.1, forward strand.
CGCCGCATGCGATCTACGACGCGCCGCCCGGGACCTGGAACCGCCTGGTGATCAACCTGCAGCCGCGCGACGGCCTGCAGCTGCACCTGCTGGCGCAGGGCCAGGAGAACCGCCGCAACGGCCAGGTGCTGGCCCCGGTGCACCTGGACCTGGACTTCGACAAGCGCTTCGGCTCCGAGCGGGTGGGCGCCTACGAGCGCCTGCTGCTGGACGTGATCGCCGGCCGCCTGAACCTGTTCGTGCGCAGCGACGAGCAGGAGGCTGCCTGGCGCTGGGTCGAGCCCGTGATGGAGCACTGGGCCGGCCAGGACCGCGGGCCGCGCCCCTACGCCGCCGGCACCTGGGGCCCCAGCGCCTCCAGCGCCATGGTCGCGCGCGACGGCTTCTGCTGGCCGGAGGAGTGTTAGTGTCTCGTCCCGCCTCCATCAGGAAAGGACACTGATGCTGGACCGCATCAAGGCCTCCATGCCCTCGCTGGCGCCGGCGGAGCAGCGCGTGGCGCGCCTGGTGCTGGGCGACCCGCGCGCCTTCGCCAACCTGCCGGTGAGCGAGCTGGCCGAGCGCGCCCACGTGAGCAAGCCCACGGTCGTGCGCTTCTGCCGCAGCATGGGCTACGACGGCCTGTCCGACTTCAAGCTCAAGCTCGCCGGCAGCGTCAGCGAGGGCGTGCCCTTCATCCACCGCAGCGTCGATGCCGACGACAAGCCCGGCGACGTGCTGGTGAAGGTGGTCGACAACGCGGTGGCCGCCTTCCTCAAGTACCGCAACGACGCCTCGACGTATGCGATCGAGAAGGCGGCCGAGGCGCTGGCCGCCACCCACAAGACCGGGCGGCGCATCGAGTTCTACGGCGTCGGCAACTCCGGCGTGGTGGCGCTGGACGCGCAGCACAAGTTCTTCCGCCTGGGCATCAACACCATCTCCTACAGCGACGGCCACATGCAGGTGATGAGCGCGACGCTGCTGGGCCCGGGCGACTGCGTGGTGGTGATCTCCAACTCGGGCCGCACCCGCGACCTGATGGACGCCTGCGACATCGCGCGGCGCAACGGCGCCACCACCATCGTGATCACCGCCACCGGCTCGCCGCTGGCAACCGCCGGCCACATCCACCTGGCGGCGGACCACCCGGAGGGCTACGACCGCTACAGCCCCATGGTGTCGCGCCTGCTGCACCTGATGATCGTCGACGTGCTGGCCACGGTGGTGGCGCTGCGCATCGGCGGCGGCCGCCTGCAGCCGATGCTGCGCGAGATGAAGAACAACCTGCGCACCAAGCGGTACGCCTAGATCCTTCCCTCTTCCACCGCATGGCAGGCGACGCGGATGCCGCCGATCTCCTGCAGCGCCGGACGCTCGCTGCGGCAGCGGTCGTTGGCGTGCGGACAACGCGGGTTGAAGGCGCAGCCGCCGGGCGGCGCCAGCGGGTTGGGCACCTCGCCCTGGACCGGCGTGCGGGCGCGGCCCGTGTCGTGCATCTTCGGGATCGCATCCAGCAGCATGCGCGTGTACGGATGGCGCGGCCGGCCGAACAGCTCGTGCTTGTCCGCCAGCTCCACCAGCCGGCCGAGGTACATCACGCCCACCTGGTCGCTCACGTGGCGCACCACGGCCAGGTTGTGCGAGATGAACAGATAGGTCAGGCCCTGCTGGCGTTGCAGGTCCTTCATGATGTTGAGGACCTGCGCCTGCACGCTGACGTCCAGCGCCGAGGTCGGCTCGTCGCACACCAGGAATTCCGGATGGGTCGCAAGCGCGCGGGCGATCGAGATGCGCTGGCGCTGGCCGCCGGAGAACTGGTGCGGGTACTTCGCCATGTCCTGCGCGCCCAGGCCCACCGACTGCAGCAGCTCGGCGACGCGCTCGCGGCGCTGGGCCGCGTGCGTGATCAGCCCGTGCTCCAGCAGCGGCTCGGCAACGATGGCTTCCACGCGCCAGCGCGGGTTGAGGCTGGCGTACGGGTCCTGGAAGATCATCTGGATGCGGCGGCGCAGCTGGCGGCCTTCGGCCGAGCGGTAGGTCGCGTGGGCGTCCTGGCCGTCGAAGCTGAAGCGGCCGCGGCTCGGGCGGTACAGGCCCACCAGCAGCCGCGCCACGGTGCTCTTGCCGCAGCCGGATTCGCCGACCAGGGCGAGCGTCTGGCCCTTGCGGATCGAGAAGCTCACGCCGTCGACGGCGTGCAGCAGCTGGCGCGGCTTGCGTTCCAGCACCCGGTTGAGCCAGGGGGCGGAGACGTCGAAGGTCTTGGCGAGGTCGTCGGCCTGGACCAGCGGCCTGGGCGTCGCGGCTTCGGTCATCCGGGCATCTCCGCGCCGGCATCGTGCAGCCAGCAGGCCGCGCGGGTGGCGCCGGCGTTCAGAAGGTCGGGCCGCTCGCGCGTGCAGCGGTCGAAGGCGCGCGGGCAGCGCGGGTTGTAGGCGCAGCCGCTCGGGATGGCGTTCAGGCGCGGCATGGCGCCGTCGATCTGGTTCAGGCGCTCGCGGTCGCTGTCCATGTCGGGGATCGAGGCCATCAGCCCCAGGGTGTAGGGATGCGCGGGCTGGTGGATCACATCGTGCACCGGGCCGATCTCGGCGATGCGGCCGGCGTACATCACCGCCACGCGGTCGCAGGTCTCGGCGATCACGCCCATGTCGTGGGTGATCAGCATGACCGCGGCGCCGTGCTCGCGGCACACGCGCTTGAGCAGCTGGATGATCTGCGCCTGGATCGAGACGTCCAGGGCGGTCGTGGGCTCGTCCGCCACGATCAGCTTGGGCTCCGCTGCCAGCGCCAGCGCGATCACGACCCGCTGGCGCATGCCGCCGGAGAACTGGTGCGGATAGTGGTCGATGCGCTGCGCCGCCGCCGGGATGCCGGTGTCCTCCAGCAGCCCGATGGCGCGCCTGCGCGCTTCCGCGGCGCTCACCGGCAGGTGGACCTGGATCGTCTCCACCAGCTGCCGGCCGATCGTGTACAGCGGGTTGAGCGAGGTGAGCGGATCCTGGAAGATGGCGCCGATCTTGCGGCCGCGGATGTGGCGCATGCGCTCGAACGGCAGGTTGTCGATGCGCTCGCCTTCCAGCAGGATCTCGCCCGAGGCGATGCGCCCGGGCGGCTCCAGCAGGCCGATGATGGCCGCGCCGGTGAGCGACTTGCCCGCGCCCGATTCGCCCACCACGCCCAGCACCTCGCCGGGCGCGATGTCGAAGGAGACGTGGTCGAGCGCCCGCAGGGTGCCGCGGCGCGCGGGGAATTCGACGACGAGGTCCCGGACCTGGAGGAGGCTCATTGCAGCTTCGGGTTCAGGGCGTCGCGCAGCCAGTCGCCCAGCAGGTTCACCGACAGGGCGATCAGGATCAGCATGATCCCGGGGAAGACCGCGATCCACCATTCACCCGAGAACAGGTAGTCGTTGCCGATGCGGATCAGGGTGCCCAGAGAGGGCGACGTGGGCGGCACGCCCACCCCCAGGAAGGACAGCGTCGCCTCGGTGATGATGGCCGTGGCGACGTGGATGGTAGCCAGCACCAGCACCGGCCCCATCACGTTGGGCAGCACGTGCCGCCGCATGATGCGCAAGGGCGCCACGCCGCTGACGCGCGCCGCCTGCACGTATTCCTTGTTGCGCTCCACGAGCGTGGAGCCGCGCACGGTGCGGGCGTACTGCACCCAGCCGGTGATGGTCAGCGACAGGATCAGAACGCCGAAGGCCACGGTGTTCTGCGCGTTCGGGAACATGGCCCGGCCGACACCGGCGATCAGCAGCGCGATCAGGATCGCCGGGAAGCTGAGGACCACGTCGCACAGGCGCATCAGGAAGGCATCGACCCAGCCGCCCTGGAATCCCGCCAGCAGCCCCAGCGCCACGCCGATGAGGACCGAGAACACCACGGAGACCACGCCCACGACCAGCGAGATGCGCGCGCCGTACATCAGGGCCGACAGGATGTCGCGGCCCTGGTCGTCGGTGCCCAGCAGGTAGGTCCTGCTGCCGCCGTGCATCCACGCGGGCGGAAGGCGGGCGTCGCCCAGCACCAGGCTCGTCAGGTCGAAGGGGTTGTGCGGCGCGACCCACTGCGCGAACACGGCGCAGAACACGCAGGCGAAGGCCACGGCCGCCGCGGCCATCGCGAGCGGGGAGGTGCGGAAGCTGTAGCCGACATCGCTGTCGGCCCACCGCAGGAGCGCTTGTTTCATCGGGAGGGCAGGGGCGGCCGCGCCGCGGGGCGGCCCCGCGGCGCGCCTTTCCGGGCTCTTACTTCTTGATGCTGATCCAGGCGAACGGCATGTAGTTGTCGGCGCGCTGGGTGAGCGTCACCTTCTTGCTCACGCCCCAGGCCAGCGCCTGCTGGTGCAGCGGCAGGTGGCCGATGTCGTCCATGTGGATCTTGAACGCCTCGTGGATCATCTGGTCACGCTTCTTCTGGTCGGTCTCCGACTGGATGGCGGTGATCAGCTTGTCCAGCTCCGGGTTGCAGTAGGCGCCCAGGTTGAACTGGCCGGCACCCTTGCCGTCCGGGCAGGCCATGAGCGAGTTGAGCGCGTCGTGGGCATCGTAGGTCGAGGGCGTCCAGCCCAGCATGTAGAAGCTGGTGTCGCGGCGCAGGACCTTGGGGAAGTAGGTGGCCTTGGGCTCGGCGGCCAGGTCGATCTTCACGCCGATGCGCGCCAGGTTGGCGGCCACCGCCTGGCAGATCCGCGCGTCGTTGACGTAGCGGTCGTTCGGGCAGTTCATCGTGACCTCGAAGCCGTTCGGATAGCCGGCTTCGGCCAGGAGCTTCTTGGCCGCCTCCGGGTCGTAGGGCAGGCGCTTGTCCATCGCGGCCTCATAGCCGTGCACGCCCGGGCCCACCATCAGCGCCGTCGGGTGCGAGGCGCCCCGCATCACGGTCTTCTGGATGCCGACGATGTCGATCGCCTGGTAGAAGGCCTGGCGCACGCGCTTGTCCTTGAAGGGATTCTTGCCCTTCACGTTGGAGTACAGCAGCTGGTCGCGCTTCTGGTCCATGCCCAGGAAGATGGTGCGCAGCTCGGGGCCGACCAGCACCTTGGCGTTGGCCGAGGCGTTGATGCGGTCGACGTCCTGCACCGGCACCGGCTCCATCACGTCCACCTCGCCGGACAGCAGCGCGGCGACGCGCGTGGCGTCGTTGCCGATCGGCGTGAAGATGATTTCCTGGGCGTTGCCGTCGATCTTGCCCCAGTAGTTGCCGTTGCGCACGAACACCGTGCGCACGCCCGGCTGGCGCTCGCGCAGGCGGTACGGGCCAGTGCCGTTGGCGCGGAAGGAGGCGGCATTCTCGATGCCCTTGCGGCGGTCCACCGGCTTGACGGCCTGGTTGTCCTCGCACCACTTCTTGCTCATGATGTAAGTGGTGGTGAGCTGGTTGGGCAGGATCGGGAACGGCGAGGTGGTCTCGATCTCGATCTCGTAGTTGTTGATCTTGCGCACCGCCTTCACGGCGTTGAGGTTGGCGCGCATGTCGGAGCCGTCGCCCGCGGCGCGCGCGAACGAGAACAGGACGTCATCGGCGGTGAACGGGGTGCCGTCGTGGAACTGCACGCCCTTGCGCAGCTGGAAGCGCCACACCGTGGGCGAGGTCTGCTTCCACGAGGTGGCCAGGGCGGGCACCAGGCTCAGGTCCTTGCCGCGGCCCACCAGGCCTTCGTAGACGTTGCCGTCGATCGACAGCTGCAGCGACTCGTTGAGCGAGTGCGGGTCCATGGACAGCGCGTCGCCCTGGTCGGCGATGCGCACGGTCTGCGCCTGCGCCTGCGCCAGGGCGGCCGCCACCGCGAGGGCCGCGGCGGCGATGAGTCGAGTCTTCCTTTGCATGTCGAGGCTCCTTCTTGGTGATGTTGGCCAGGGTGGGAAAGCGCGGGTCCCGCGTCAGGAGGCCGCCAGCGGCAGGCCCTGTTCGACCAGGCTGGCGTGCAGCGCCGAGCCGAGCGGGAGGATCTCGTCGTTGAAGTCGTAGCGGGTCATGTGCAGCATGCAGCTGCCCTCGCCGCCCTGGCCGATGCGCAGATAGGCGCCGGGCTTGACCTGCAGCATGAAGGCGAAGTCCTCCGCGCCCATGCTGGGGTCCATGTCGCGCACGACGTTCTCGGGCCCCACCAGGGACTCGGCGACGTCGGCGGCGAAGTCGGTCTCGCGCGGCGTGTTGATGGTGGCCGGGTAGATGCGCTCGTAGTTCACGGTGGCCGTGGCGCCGAAGCCGAGCGCCACCGCGCTGCACAGCTCGTGCAGGCGCCGCTCCACCAGGTCCTGGACCTCCGGCTTGAAGCTGCGCACCGTGCCGACCAGGGTCGCCTTGCCGGGGATGACGCTCATGGCATGCAGGTCGCCGGCCTGCATGGCGCACAGGCTGATCACGGCCCCGTCCACCGCCCGCACGTTGCGCGAGACGATGCTCTGCACCGCGGTGATGATGTGCGCCGACACCAGCACCGGGTCGACCGCGAGGTAGGGGTGCGCGCCGTGGCCGCCCTTGCCGGTGATCTCGATCGTGATCCGGTCGGCCGCGGCCATCATCGCGTGGTGGCGCACGCCGAAGGTGCCGGGCTTGAGCCCCGGCCAGTTGTGCATGGCGTAGACGGACTCCACCGGGAAGCGCTGGAACAGGCCGTCCTCGATCATGGCCTTGGCGCCGGCGAAGCCTTCCTCGCCGGGCTGGAAGATCAGCACCGCGGTGCCGTCGAAGTTGCGGGTCTCGGCCAGGTAGCGCGCGGCCCCCACGAGCATGGCGACGTGGCCGTCGTGGCCGCAGCCGTGCATCATGCCGCCCTTCGTCGACTTCCAGGGGAAGTCGTTGCCCTCGGTCATGGTGAGGGCGTCCATGTCCGCGCGCAGGCCGATCATGCGGCCGGAGGTGTTGCTGCGCCCGCGGATCACGCCCACGACGCCGGTCTTGCCGATGCCGGCATGCACCTCGTCCACCCCGGCGAGGCGCAAGGCTTCCTGCACCCGGGCGGACGTGTAGACCTCCTCGAAGCCCAGCTCCGGGTGCGCATGCAGGTCGCGCCGGAAGGCCGTCAGTTCCGGGTGGAACTGCGCGATGCGGGCGAAGGCCCGCGCATGGGCGAGCCGGGCGGGGGCGGCGGGCGCGAGCATTCAGTGCCCCCCGGCCGCGCCCACGCGCAGGCGCGGGTCGACCACGAAGTACAGCATGTCCACCACCAGGTTGATCACCACGAAGATCAGGGCGATCAGGCACAGGTAGGCCGCCATCACGGGGATGTCGGCGAAGGTCACGGCCTGGATGAACAGCAGGCCCATGCCGGGCCACTGGAACACGGTTTCGGTGATGATCGCGAAGGCGATCAGCCCGCCCAGCTGCAGGCCGGTGATGGTCATCACGGGCACCAGCGTGTTCTTCAGGGCGTGGCCGAAGTGGATCGCGCGGTTGGACAGGCCCCGGGCACGGGCGAACTTGATGTAGTCGGTGCGCAGCACCTCCAGCATCTCCGCGCGCACCAGCCGCATGATCAGCGTGAGCTGGAAGATGGCCAGCGTGAGCGCCGGCAGGATGATGTGGTGCCAGCCGTCGCGCGTGAGCAGGCCCGAGCTCCACCAGCCCACCTGCACCGTCTCGCCGCGGCCGAAGCTGGGAAACCAGCCCAGGGTGACCGAGAACACCAGGATCAGCAGGATGCCGATCAGGAAGGTGGGCAGCGACACGCCCAGCAGCGACACCGTCATGAACACCTGGCTGATGAAGCTGCCGCGGCGCAGTGCCGCGTACACGCCCATGGGGACGCCCAGCAGCAGGGCCAGGACGGCGGCGACCATCGACAGCTCGAAGGTGGCGGGGAAGCGCTCGGACAGCAGCCGCGAGACCTTCGCGCCCAGGCGCAGGCTCAGTCCGAACTGGCCCTGCACCGCATTGAGGAGGAAATGCCAGAACTGCACGTAGAAGGGCTGGTCGAGCCCCAGGATGGAGTACAGCTCGCGCTTCTGCGCCGGGCTCGCGTCCTGCCCCAGCATGAACACGACGGGGTCGCCCACGTACTGGAACAACAGGAAGGCAATGAAGGCGACCGCGACCATGACCACGACGGCCTGGAGCAAGCGGCGCACGATGAAGGCAATCATTCGTTCAAACGCGCAAGGGGCTGCCGATGCTAGCAGAGCAATCCGCGTGCCGGCACGCGGGGTTTCCTTGACGCGAGGGGCGTCTCAGCGCGCGGCGACGGGCACCAGCCGCAGCGGCCCGTACCACGCCTGGGTGTGCGTGCGCGTGTTGTCGCTGTCGGTCATGATGCCGATGCCGATCAGGGCGCCGGGCTTCTCGCCGAAGGCCCGCTCGTAGTCGGCACGGACGTCGCGCTCGTAATCGACCCACCGGCCGAGCCGCCGGGGCCCCGACTCCACGACCAGCCGGCGGATGCGATCGGTGCGCGGGCTGTCGATCACCGTACCCGGCTCGCTCTTGTTGCACCACACATACATCAGCGTCGCGTAGGGCATGGGCTCGCCCGTGAGCGCGCGCACGAGCTCCGAGAGCGCCGCGTCACGGGGGCTGAAGCGCGAGCGGTCGCCCTCGAACGCGAGCACGATGCGCACCGGCGCGTCGTCGCCGTCGCGTGAGGCCAGGTCCGCCCCGTCGATCAGCGCGGGCACCTTCCAGGAGAAATGGACGCGCCCGAGGTCGTTCGGCTCGATGCGCAGCTGCTGGCGCAGCATGCTCGCCGATGCGTCGGCCTGCACGGCCATCGTCGCGCGGCCGTCCAGCCGCACGGAGGTGAACCGGGTCGGCGTCTTGCCGGGAAAACCCAGGTGGGACCAGGCGCTCACCCCGGGGCCCGGATGCAGCCCCGACTGCTTCGCCCAGGCGGAAGAGGCGATGTCGCCTTCCTGGGGCGGCAGGGCGGCGCAGCCCGTGAGGGCGATGGCCAGCGCGCCGATCGCGCGGCGCCGGCCGCTGCGGGAAACCGGGTTCATGGGGCGCATTGGACCACAATCGGGATAGGGGCCGATCGGTGATCGGGCCCCTCCCACACCACCCGGCATGCGGGTCCGCACCGGGCGGTTCGAGAAGTTGAGGTCAGGAGAAACGAGGGACTCCCAGGCGATTGAAGTAGGCGACGGGCATGAC